>DASPJA010000054.1:0-35491 GCA_035628835.1 Allosphingosinicella sp. | reverse complement strand
GCCTACGCGACAAAGGCCGCCCCCACAAACAAGCCCTCGTCGCCTGCGCCCGCAAGCTCCTCATCTTCGTCAACACCGTCCTCGCCAGAGGATCAGCCTGGCAAAAACAAACCTCGCCCAGCTAATGGTTGCTGAACTTGTATCACCCAAAGCACCAAAGGGCCGGAGCGGTGGACGATGTAGGGCGCTCGCCAAGGGGCTCGATCTTCGGAGCGACTGAGTCGCTCGAATCGAAGATCGGCCGCCTAGCCTCGAGTTCGGTAAGCCGCGGCCTCGTTGGTGCTTTGGGTGAAACATCGCGCGGGATCGTGTGAGGTGTCGGGGTTCAAAGGGCGGGAAAACTTCTCTAGAGCCCCGGGCCATGGCCGATCTCGACCGACTTTCCGCTGAGCTGCTGCCGCGCATCTCTTCCGCCTCCGACCTCGCCGCGCTCGAGGGCGAGCGGGTCTCCGCGCTCGGCAAGCAGGGGGCGATCACCCAGCTGCTGAAGTCGCTTGGCGGCATGACGCCAGAGCAAAGGCAGTCGGAGGGGCCTCGAATCCACGCTTTGCGCGAGGCGGTCACCGAGGCGATCGCGGCGCGCAAGGCGGCTTTGGAGGCCGAGGCGCTGGAGCGGCGGCTGGCGACCGAGGGGCTCGACATGACCCTGCCGGTCGCGCCGGCGGCGCAGGGCAGCGTCCATCCGGTCAGCCAGGTGATGGACGAGCTCGCCGAAATCTTCGCTGACATGGGCTTCTCCGTCGCCGAGGGGCCGGAGATCGAGGACGACTGGCACAATTTCACGGCGCTCAATTTCCCGCCCGGCCATCCGGCGCGGGCGATGCACGACACTTTCTATTTGCGTCAGGCACACAGTCATCCCGGACCCGATCCGGGATCCATGAACACGGGCCCCGGCGGAAATACTGCGGCCTCCGTGTCCATGGATTCCGGCCTTCGCCGGAACGACGAGGGTGGCGGCGAGCCGATGCTGCTTCGCACCCACACCTCGCCGGTGCAGATCCGGGCCATGCAGTCGCGCGAGCCGCCCATCTACATCATCGCTCCGGGCCGCACCTACCGGTCGGACAATGACGCCACCCACACGCCGATGTTCCATCAGGTGGAAGGGCTGGTCATCGACCGCGGAATCCATCTCGGCCATCTGAAATGGACGCTGGAGACCTTCCTCAAGGCCTTTTTCGAGCGCGAGGACATCGTGCTTCGGCTTCGGCCCTCCTATTTCCCGTTCACCGAGCCGTCGGCGGAGGTCGATGTCGGCTTCACCCGGGTGAAGGGGCGGCGGGTGCTCGGCGGGACGGAAGGGTGGATGGAGCTGCTCGGCTCCGGAATGGTCCATCCCCGGGTCATCGCCAATTGCGGGCTCGACCCGGACGAATGGCAGGGCTTCGCCTTCGGCTGCGGGATCGACCGGCTCGCCATGCTCAAATACGGAATGGACGATCTGCGCGCCTTCTTCGACGGCGATCTCAGGTGGCTGAGGCATTACGGCTTCGCCGCGCTCGACGTGCCGACGCTGAGCGGGGGAGTGGGGGCATGAGGAAGGATCGCTGGAACTCCCCTCCCTGCGAGGGAGGGGATCGAACAGGTGCGAATGTCCCCCGGACATTCGCAGCGCCGTCCGGGGGACGGCGCGACCTGCTCGATGGTGGGTCCGCCGGGGGCGGCCGAAACTCCAACGCCGATAAGTCTCGCTACGCTCGACTACCCACCCCTGACCCCTCCCTTTCAGGGAGGGGACGATGAAATTCACTCTGAGCTGGCTGAAGGAGCATCTGGAGACGGACGCGGACCTCCGGACGATCACCGACACGCTCACCGCCATCGGCCTCGAGGTCGAGGGGGTCGAGAATGCGGCGGAGAAGCTGGCGCCCTTCACCGTCGCGAAGATCCTGACCGCCGAGCGTCACCCGCAGGCCGACAAGCTCCAGGTCCTCACCGTCGACGCCGGAACCGGCGAGGCGGTGCAGGTGGTGTGCGGGGCGCCCAATGCCCGGGCGGGAATGCTCGGCGTGTTCGGGGCGCCGGGCGCCTATGTGCCGGGCAGCGACCAGACGCTCAAGGTGGCGGCGATCCGCGGAGTCGAGAGCCGGGGGATGATGTGCTCGGTTCGCGAGCTCGAGCTGGGCGACGAGCATGACGGCATCATCGAGCTGCCGGGCGACGCCCCGGTCGGGGCCTCCTATGCCTTATGGGCCGGGCTCGACGATCCGGTGATCGACGTCAACGTCACCCCCAACCGCCAGGATTGCATGGGCGTCCACGGCATCGCCCGCGATCTCGCCGCCGCCGGGCTCGGGACCCTGAAGCCGGTCGAGGCGGAGGAAATCGCCGGCGCCTTCCCCTGCCCGGTCGAGATCCGGACCGACGACCCGGAGGGCTGCCCCGCTTTCTACGGCCGGGTCGTCCGGGGCGTGCGCAACGGACCCTCCCCGGCGTGGCTGCAGCAAAGGCTAAAGGCGGTCGGTCAAAGGCCGATCAGCGCGCTCGTCGACATGACCAATTACATCATGCTGAGCTACGGACGGCCGCTTCACGTCTACGACCTCGCCCGGCTGCAAGGGCCCGTCGTCGCCCGCCGCGCCCGTGACGGCGAGGAGGTGCTGGCGCTCAACGGCAAGACCTACCGGCTGGACGGCTCGATGACCGTCATCGCGGACGATTCGGGGGTTCACGACATTGGCGGGATCATGGGCGGCGAGCATTCGGGCGTCTCCGAGGCGACCACCGACATCCTCATAGAATGCGCCTATTTCGATCCGGGGAGAATCTCGCGGACCGGCCAGAAGCTGGCTCTTGCGTCCGACGCGCGCACCCGCTTCGAGCGCGGCGTCGATCCCGCCTTCGTCGATACCGGCCTCAAGCTGGCGACCCGGATGGCGATCGAGCTGGCGGGCGGCGAGGCCTCCCGACCGGTCCATGCCGGCGAGCCGCCGCTTGACGTCAAGACGGTCGATTACCGGCCGGCGAGGGCGCGGGAGCTCGGCGGGGTCGAGGTCGACGAGGTCCGGCAGGCGGCGATACTGGGCCGGCTCGGCTTCGGAGTCGAGACCGGGGAGCCCTGGCGGATCGCGGTGCCGAGCTGGCGGCGGGACATCGACGGCGAGGCCGATATCGTCGAGGAGGTCGCCCGGATCCACGGCTATGACAATGTCGCCGCGACTCCGCTGCCGCGCGCGGCCGGCGTGGCCCGGCCGACGGCGACGGCGCTTCAGCTGGTCGAGCGCCGGGTCCGCCGCGCCGGCGCGGCGCGCGGCCTCAACGAGGCGGTGACCTGGAGCTTCGTGGCGGAAGAGGAGGCCGCTCCGTTCGGAGGCTCGGCCTGGCTGCTCGACAATCCGATCAGCGAGGAGCTGAAGGCGATGCGGCCCTCGCTTCTGCCGGGGCTGCTGGCGGCGGCGCGGCGCAATTTCGCCCGCGGCGCCGAGAGCGTTCGGCTGTTCGAGATCGGCCGGCGCTACCTGGCCGAGGGCGAGCGGCCGACTCTCGGACTGATCCTCGCCGGTGAGCGGGCGCCGCGCCACTGGCGAAGCGGCAAGGCGCAGGGCTTCGATGCCTATGACGCCAAGGCGGAAGCCCTGGCCCTGCTCGCCGCGGCGGGAGCGCCGGCCGACAATCTGCAGTCGCTGCCCGGCGCGTCGGGAGTCTATCATCCCGGCCGCTCGGCCCGGCTGGCGCTGGGGCCGAAGAACGTGCTCGCGGAATATGGCGAGCTCCATCCGTCGACCCTGCGCGCCTTCGACCTCGACGGGCCGCTCGTCGCCGCCGAGATCTTCCTCGACTCGGTTCCGCAGAAGCGGGGCGGGCGGATGCGCGAAGCCTATGCGCCGCCGGCGCTGCAGGCGGTGAAGCGCGACTTCGCCTTCCTGGTGCCGGCGGACATGGCCGCCGATGCCCTGCTCAGGGCGGTCCGGAGCGCGGACCGGCAGGCGATCGCCGGAGTCTCCCTGTTCGACGTCTTCACCGGCGGCGGCGTTCCGGAGGGGCAGAAGTCGCTGGCGGTCGAAGTGGTCCTGCAGCCGGGCGAGAAGAGCTTCACCGAAGAGGAGCTGAAGGCGATTTCGGGCCGGATCGTCGCCGCGGCGGCCAGGGCCGGTGCCCGGCTCCGCGACTGAGGCCGCCGTCCGGGCGGCCTTCGCCCGGCAGGCGGAATGGGCGGTGAAGCTCGATTCCCCCTTCATGGCGTTGCTGTGCCGGCTGCTCGGGGAGCGCCTCGACCGGTCGACCGACCTCGGCCGGCGGGTGCTCGACTGGCCGGGACGGGCGGATCCCTTCACCGATGCCCTGCCGCTGCGGGTGGCCGGCGGGCTGCACGCGCTCGTCCGCCGCGGCGGCGCTCCCGACCTCGCCGACTGCTATCCGCCCAATGCGCTGCCCGGCGAGGAGGCCTTGTGGTCCGCGCTCCGGCCGGCGCTGGCGGAGCCGGACCTGCTGCCCTGGCTCGACGGCGCGCCGCAGACCAACGAGGTCGGGCGCTCGGCGGTGCTGATGAGCGGGCTTCTGGTCGTCGCCGACCAGTTCGGGCAGCCGATGGAGCTGCTCGAGCTGGGCGCCAGCGCCGGGCTCAACCTGATGCCGGACCTTTACGGCTACGATCTCGGCGGAGTGAAAGCGGGGGACCCGGGGTCTCCCCTTCAGCTCCGGCCGGAATGGACCGGAGCGCCGCCGCCGGATGCGCCGGTGCGGGTGCGCGCCCGCCGCGGCGTCGACCTCCACCCGCTCGACGTCCGGCGCGACGGCGACCGGCTGCTCGCCTATGTCTGGCCCGATCAGCGGCGTCGGCTGGCTCAGCTCGAGGCGGCCCTCGCGATCGCCGCCGGGGACCCGCCCGAGGTGGACGCGGGCGACGCCGCGGAGTGGATCGAGGCGAGGCTGGCCGGGCCTCGCGAGGCGGGGGCGACCCGGGTCGTCCTCCACTCGATCGCCTTTCAGTATTTCGCGCCGGAGACGAAGGCGCGGATCGCGGCGGCGATGGAGCGGGCGGGCTCGGCGGCGAGCTTCGCCGCGCCTCTGGCCTGGCTGCGCTACGAGCATGAGGGCGGCGAGGCGATCAGCCTGAGGCTGAGGGCCTGGCCGAGGGGCGAGGAAAGGCTGCTGGCTTATTGCCACCCGCACGGAAGCAAGGTGGAATGGCTCGGATGATTCCCCACCCTTTCAGGGAGGAGAGACCTCCAGTGCGTTGATGGCGGCGTGGACCCTGGCCTCGGCTTCCTTGCGGGGGAGACCGGGGGGGATGGGTTCGCCGAAGCGCATCGTCACCGTCCCCGGCTTCTTGACGAAGCTCCGGCGGGGCCAGATCCGGCCGCTGTCGAGGGCGACCGGGACGACGGGCAGGTCGAGGGCGCGGTAGAGGCCGGCGAAGCCGGGCTCGAGCGGCGGCCGCTCGCCGGGAGCGACCCGGGTGCCTTCGGGGAAGATGACGATCGGCCGGCCTTCCGCGACCGCCTCGCCGGCGGCGCGAAGCAGCCGGCGCAGCGAGGCCGCGCCGCCGTCGCGGTCGACCGGGATGATTCCGTAGGCGCGGGTCAGCCGACCCCAGAGCGGGATCCGGCCGAGCTCGCTCTTCATCACCGTCGCCGGCGTGTCGAGTATGAGCTGCATCTCGGTGGTCTCGAACATCGACTGGTGCTTGGCGGCGACGATGACGGCGCCGTTCGGCACCCGGCCCTCGATTCGGGTTCGGATGCCGAGGAGGAAGCGCGCGCAGAAGCGGTTGAAGCCGGTCCAGGCGTCGGCGACGGCGCGCACCGGGCCCTTGCCGAGCGGCAGGACGGCGATCCCCGCAAGCACGTAGAGGACGCTGCCGGGATAGAAGACCGAAGCGTAGAGCAGCGAGCGGACGAGGTTCATCAGATGCCGACGAGCACCGCCGAGCGGCGCAGCAGATATTTGTTATACTCGGTGAAGAGCTGGGCGAAGCTGGGATTGCTCTCGACCGCGTCGCCGGTGACGGCGATGCCGCCGCCGAGCCGGCGCGAGATCTCGAAGCGGGCGCGCGGCATGTGCCAGTCGGTGGTGACGAGGCGCATCGAGCGGAACCGGTGCTTCTCCATCCAGCGCGCGACCTCCTCGGCGTTGGAGCGGGTGTCGACCGATTCGCGGCCGAGATCGACGCAGCAGGCGAACAGGGACTCGTCGGCCCGATATTGCGCCGCCAGCTCTTCCGGCCGGACGGTCCGGGCGACGCCCGAGACGAGCATCCTTTTCGCCTTGCCGCGGGCCATCAGGTCGAGGCCGCGCTCGATCCGCTTGGCGCCGCCGGTGAGGACGACGATCGCGTCGGTGGCCCGCTCGTCCGCCGGCCTCGGCAGGGCCACGGCGAACATGGCGTAGCCGAGAAGATAGATGAGGATTATCGCGGAGATCGCGCGCCGGATCACAGCATCCTCCCCAAGGCCCTGAGGATGGTGGCGCGCGCGACCAGCATGGCGAGGCCGACTCCGAGCACCGGAAGCAGAGCGAGAGCGAGCCAGCTCGTCGCCGGCAGGTTGGCGGAGCCGAGCAGATCCGAGCCGAGCTCGCCGATGCGCCGGCCGATCAGGATCAGGGCGAGGGCCGCGGCTCCGAAGCCGACGAGGCCGCCGAACAGGGCGTCGAGCGCGATCCGGCGCTGGAACAGGCGAGCGACCTGGACGTCGGTCGCACCCATCAGGTGAAGCACCTCGATGGTGCCGCGATGGGTGTCGAGCGCCGCCCGGGCGGCGAGGACGACGGTGGCGGCGGTGGCCGCGATCATCAGCGCGACGAGGCCGAGAGCGAGCCATTTCAGAGCCGAGATCAGCCGGCCCAATGGCGCCAGCCACTGGGCGTTGTCGTCGATCCGGGCCGAGGGCGCGGCCGCCGTCACCGCGCCGCGCACCGCATCGGCGCGGGCGCCGGGAATGAGTTTGGCGTCGATCATCGCCGGGATCGGCAGATCGCCCTCGAGGCCGCCCGAGCCCAGCCACGGCTCGAGCAGCTCGGCCATCTCGTCCGGAGAAAGGCGGCGGACGCTTTCGACTTCCGGCAGCCTCCGCAGGCGATCGGCGGCGCGCGCGGCCTCGGCCTCGCGGCGGTCGGGATTGGGCTCCAGGATCTGGACCGTGACCCGGTTGCCGAGGCCGGCGCCGAGGCTTGCGGCGGCGCCGGCGAGGCCGAGGCCGGCGGCGGCGGCAAGCACGGTCAGGAACATCATGATCGCGATCACCCAGGGCATCGGCCCGGCCAGCCGGCCCTCGGGCAGCAGCCGGCGATCGGCGGCGCCGAGATTGCGTGGCGCGGCGCTCATGCGTCGGCCCGCCGCGGCGGATGGCGAAGCGCGCCGGTGGGATCCAGCAGGGTGCCGCGGTCGAGGCGGAGCATCTCGGAGCGGCCGATGCTCGAGATAAGGTGGAGGTCGTGGGTGGCGACGACGACGGTGGTGCCGAGCTTGTTCAAGGAATCGAACAGGTGAAGCAGCCGCTTGGCCATTTCCGGATCGACATTGCCCGTCGGCTCGTCGGCGACGAGCAGCTCCGGGCGGGCGATGACGGCGCGGGCGATGGCGACGCGCTGCTGCTCGCCGCCGGAGAGGGTGGCGGGGCGGGCGCTGGCGCGGTGGCCGAGGCCGACCCAGGCCAGCATCTCGCTGACCGGCCCCTGCAGATCCTTCTCGTCGACGCCCGCGACCCGGAGCGGGAGCGCGACATTGTCGAAGGCGGAGAGGTGGCTGACGAGGCGGAAATCCTGGAAGACGACGCCGATCCTGCGCCGGAAGCCGGGCAAGCGCTTCCTCGGCATGGTGACGATGTCCTCGCCGAACAATTTGATGAGGCCCCGGCTCGGCCGCTGGGCGAGGTAGAGGAGCCGCAGAAGCGACGTCTTTCCGGCGCCCGATGGGCCGGTGAGGAAATAGAAGCCGCCGTGGCGCAGCGAGAAGCTGAGGTCCGACAGCGTCTCCGCCCCCGTCCCATAGCGCAGCCCGACATTGTCGAATTGGACGATGCTGGTACCGTTGCTCAGACCCGCCTCCGCTAGGGGCCGCGCCCCGAATGCTTCAATGGCATGCACCGCGCGGGGCCGTAAACCATTCAATGGGCCACCGCCTCCGTCATCCCGGCGCGACCCGGGATCCCTGAATGGCGCGGCGAGAGCTTTTCGCGCAGACGCGTCCATGGTTTCCGGCTTTCGCCGGAATGAGGGCATAAACGGCGCAATGGCTTGCATGGGGCGCCGCACCGTGCTTGGAATCGCACGAGCACCAGCCTTTGGGGCCTCCAGTAGACGATGATCCTGAGCTGTCCCGCCTGTAAGACGCGCTATGTGGTGCCGGACAGCGCGGTCGGCCCGGGCGGAAGGCAGGTGCGTTGCGCTTCCTGCCGTCACAGCTGGCTGCAGCCGCCGCCGTCGCCGCGTACCTCGGGCGAGTGGCAGGAGCGCGCGGCTTCGGCCCAGGCTCCGCCCCCGCCGCCGCCGCCTCCCCTGCGCAAGCCGGAGCCGGCGCGTCCCGCCGCCTCAATGCTCGGTCCGGCCCCCGCGCCGGAGCCGGAGAATTACGACGCCTTCGCCCACGAACCGCCCTTCCGCCCCCGGCGCAACCCGGCGCGGCTGTGGACGATCGTCGCCATCGCCGCCGCCTTGCTGATGGTGGCGGCGACGGCGGCCGTCTATTCGTTCGGCCTGCCCGAGCTCGGAGTCGACATCGCCCTGCCGGGCCGAGGAACGACCCCGCTCAAGCTCGAATATCAGGCGGAGAACCGCACCCTGGCGAGCGGCAACGCCCTGCTCACCGTCACCGGACGGATCATCAATCCGACCCAGTCCGTCCAGCGCGTGCCGCAGCTTCGCGCCGAAGTCCGCGACCCTTCGGGCCGGGCGGTCTACAGCTGGTCGATCTCGCCGCCCGTCTCGGAGCTTCAGCCGGGCCAGAGCGCGACCTTCAACAGCGCGGAGATGGACGTGCCGACCGGGGAGGGCCGCAAGCTGCGCGTCGCCTTCCCGTCCGCGGCCTGAGCGCGAGGCCGCAATGCGCATCGGCCTGCTGACCGGCGGCGGCGACGTGCCCGGGCTCAACCCGTGCATCCGCTCGATCACCCTGTCGGCCGACGCGCTGGGCTGGGAGGTGACCGGCTTCCGCCGCGGTTGGGAGGGGGTGCTGGCGATCGACCCGTCCGATCCCGCCAGCATCGCGGCCAACAGCCTGCCGCTCACCCGCGAAGGGGTGCGCGGCATCGACCGGATGGGCGGAACCATCCTTCACACCTCCCGAACCGACCCGCGCACGCTGGCGGCCGGCGACCAGACCCGGCGCGTGCTCGACGTGCTGGCGAAGCTCGGCATCGACGCGATGATCACCCTGGGCGGCGACGGCACCCTTCGCTTCTCAGCGCATCTGGCGGCGCAGGGCGTGGCGGTCATCTCCATTCCCAAGACGATGGACAATGACGTCTTCGGCACCGACTATTGCATCGGCTTCTCGACCGCTGTCAGCCGCTCGGTCGAGGCGATCAACGCGCTCCGGACCACGGTGGAAAGCCACGAGCGGATCGGAGTCGTCGAACTGTTCGGGCGGCGCAGCGGCGAGACCGCTCTGCTCGCCGGCTTCCTCGCCCAGGTCGACCGGACCGTCATCGCCGAGGTTCCGGCCGATCTCGACATCCTCCTTCCGCTGCTGGCCGAGGATAAGGCGTCCAATCCTGCAGGCTATGCGATGTGCGTGGTGTCGGAAGGGGCGGCGCTGAAGGGCGAGGCGGACGACGATTCCGAGCTCTCGAAGCCGGCCAGCGAACGGGGCGAGATCGGCATCGGCCAGCAGCTCGGCCGGGCGATTAAGGCGCGGCTCGGCTTCGGCACCGTCATCCAGGAGCTCGCCTACCTGATGCGGGCGGGCGAGCCCGACGCGATGGACCGTATGGTCGGCTTCGCCTTCGGCGGCCTCGCCGTCCAGCTCCTGCAGCGCGGCGAGGCGGCGCGGATGGTGACCCTCGCCGACGGTAATTACGGCCATGTGCCGATCGACACCCTGCTCAGCGGCCGCAAGTCGGTGGACGTCAACGGCCTCTACGATCCCTTCACCTATCGTGCGCGTTTGATGCGGATCGAGGGAATGCCGATGTTCCTCTACTGATTCTTTGCTAAGCTCCCGCCCGGGAGTGAGGAACTCGGGGGAGTCACGGATGCGCAAATATCTGCTTCTGGCGGTGGGCGCCGCTGTCGCCGCCGCGACGCCGGCGTCGGCGGACACGGTCTGCGAATGGATCGACTATGCCCAGACCGTCGGCACCGCGGCGGCACCGCCGCCCGACGCACCGCGCACCGGAGAGCATGACCGCGCCCAGACCCAGGTGGCGATCGCCATGTTCGAGGCGCTGAACGCGATCGACCGGCGCTACGAATCCTATCTCGGAATGGCCGCGGCCGCGCCCGGCGCATCGCAGGACGCCGCCGCCGCGACGGCCGCCTATCAGGTGCTGATCGCCCATTATCCCGGCCAGAAAGCGGGGCTCGACGACAGCTACAACGTCACCATGCTCGGAATCGCCGACGCCGCCGCCCGCGAGCGCGGCAAGGCGGTGGGCGAGGCGGCGGCCAAGCTGGCGCTCGCCGCCGGCGGCTTCGATCCGGCCAGGAAGCCGGTTCCCTATCGGCCGCGCACCTCGGCCGGGATGTGGACCGCGACGGCGCTGCCGGTCTACCAGCCCTACAGCTTCACCTTCAAACCCTGGATCCTGCCCAGCTACGATTCGGTCCGGCCGGCCCCGCCGCCCGCCTTGACCAGCGAGCGGTGGGCGCGCGATTTCGACGAGATCAAGCGGCTCGGCGGAAAGACCAGCACGGAGCGGACCGCTCAGCAGTCGCTGATGGCGCGCTACCGCATCACCCCCAACATGACCCCGAGCCTGCGCCTGATCGCCGACGCCAAGGGGCGATCGGCGGTGGAGAATGCCCGGATGTTCGCTCTCGTCGCGATGGTCGGCGACGATGTCGGGATCGCCACCGGCGACGCCAAGCTCCACTACAATTTCTGGCGGCCGATCACCGCCATCCGCAACGCCTCGGACGACGGCAACGACGCCACCGCCGAGGATCCGGCCTGGGAGCCGCTGATCGGGACCCCCAACCATCCCGAATATCCCTGCGCCCATTGCAGCGGCACCGCCGCCATCGCCGAAGTGCTCAAGGCCGAGGTCGGCGCCGCGCCTCCGGGCGGCGTGCGGGTCCATTCGCGCTCCATCCCCAACAGCATCATCCAGGTTCTTCCGAGCTGGGACGAATGGGTGAAGGAGGTCTCGGTCTCGCGCACCTATGGCGGGGTCCATTATCGTTTCTCGAACGAGGCGGGCGAGGAGATGGGCCGCAAGGTCGCGCAGATGGCGCTGGCCAGGGTGATGCGGCCGCTCCCGGCGAAGGGGAAGGCGCGGAAGAAGGGGTGAGCCCTAGATCCTCCCCTCTTTTGCAGGGGAGGACTCCTCCGACAACCATACCATTGCCTCGCTCCCTGCCCTTTGCTAGAGGCCCCGCTCCTACCGGCCCCGGAAGCTTCCGGGGGGCAGTGACGTGCGGTCGTGGCGGAACTGGTAGACGCGCAGCGTTGAGGTCGCTGTGGCCGAAAGGCCGTGGAAGTTCGAGTCTTCTCGACCGCACCAATTCATTCTCCTTGATTGTGCCGGGGCGCGGCCGCCACGGCGGCGTGGCCCGACGGGCAGCGAGTTCCCGCAGAGCTGTCCAGCGGAAGCGAGGCTCCGCCTCCCCCGGGAACGTGCAGTCCTGTTCCCGCGGAGCTTAGTTGGCCCGATACTTTGCACTTATCGACTGTGTTGAGCGCGAGGTTCAGCACGCTGGCAGTCGTTCCGAAAGACTTGGCTACTTCCGGCGATTTTAGTATAATTCCGGCTCGACTCGGAACTTTTGAACATCTCTACTGTGCCGCTTTCTGGCCCGTCCAGAAGGCTTTTTTCCTATTGGCCCAAGCAAGGCAGCTGGATTTCGCCGGCGCCTTGTGCAGACGCAAGGGAGGATTAGATGGCCGAGGACAGGATGGCGGTTCTGCAGCAGAAGATCGCCGAATTGGAGTCTCAAATTCGGCACATAAATCCGGTTCGAGGCATAGGCGGCCTGGCGGGGCGTGTCGCGTTCAGCTCCGGTGACTGCACCAATACTTGCACCGGGGCCTGCACCAACGGCTGCACGAATGGCTGCACGGGATCGTGCCTTACCGAATCCATCGAAGATATCGCTTCCCAGCCCCAGGTCGAAGCCGCAGGGATCGCGCAGGCGGCTCAGGGCGCCCCCGCGGGCGGAATCGCGGGAGCGGAGCTCTTCCGGAAGCTGGCCGGCGGCCAATAGTCCAAGATCGTGATCGACCGGCTTTCCAGGCCTGAAGGCTCGCGGGGCGGCGCCGCATGTCCGGCCTGCTCTAGGGGGACGAGGGTTCGTGGCCAAATTTGAGGCCCTGGAAAGCAAGCTGGCCGAGCTCGAGATCCAGCTGAGGACGATCGGGCTTCTCGGGCTGATGATGGACACGGAGCGCACGCACGGCTGCACGCACAGCTGCACCGGCGACTGTCCGGATCCCACCAGCAATTGCACCTATGGCTGCACCTATGGCTGCACCAACGGGTGCGGGGAGGCCGAGCTCGCCGTGCCGGTCGAGAAGGCTATGCCTGCCCAGGCTCCGGAGCCCGCGGCGCCGCCGGCCCGCCCGCGCGGACGCCGCCGGCCGTGATATTCGGAGGGGGCCGTCTCTCGTCCCGGGCGGACCGGAGAATCGCCTGAGGCATGGCGAAGGCGGGCGAGATGATCGCGGGCCTGCAGGCTGACGCGGCCGGCCGGGCGCAGCCCCGGCCGCTCGCCGAATCCATTCGCGAGACCTTCGACCTCTATCTCGCAGAAGGGACGGAGTCCTCATCCGCTTCCGTCGGCATGGTCGATGCCGGGCCGGCCGTCCTCGCGGCGGCGTGGGACGAGCATCCGGCTTCGGCCGGCTTCGACGCCGAGGGGATCTTCTTCGAGTGGCTGGATCGGGCCCCGGCCGCCCCCGGCCTCCTTTCCGCCTTTGCCGGAGCGGGGGCGCTGCTGCATGGCCTCGGGAGCGCCAGCTGGCGCTGCCCAGCCCTGCGGCCGTTCCACGAGCGGGTCCGCCAGGGCCTCCTCGATGCCATCGAGCCGGGCGGCCTGTGGTCGAACCCGGCGGCCGACTGGCAGGATTACGATCTCGTATTCGGACCTGCGGGCCTCATGCTCGTGCTCTGCGCCGACGCGGACGCGGACCCGTCCGCGCTGGCGCCGCTGGCATCGCACCTGATCGCGCTTCTCGCCTCCCGGGAGATGGAGTCGTTCCGGTTGCCGGATTCGATCCGGGATGAGCGGCGCCGATGGAATGCCCGCCACATAAACCTTGGCCTCGCTCACGGGGTCCCGGGACCGATAGCCGCTTTGACCGCCTACATCCGGCGGGGTGGGGCTTTCGCCGAGCCGGCGGCCCGCGCCATCGCGCAGGCGGGGACATGGCTGATCGAGCAGGCGCATGAGGACGAGCTGGGACTGTTGACCTGGGGCCCGAGGCGCCCGGACGGAAGCGGCGGACCGCTGAAGGCGAGCCGCCGGGAGGCGTGGTGCTACGGTGCGCCCGCCACCGCCTGGGTCCTGTGGGACGCCGGGCAGGCGGTCTCGGACGAGCGCCTGCGCTCGGCTGGAGCCGAAGCCTTCGAGCGCTACGAAAAGGCGTTCGACCCGGAGTTTCACCTCACCGGCGATCCGAGGGAGCAGCTGGCGGTTTGCCATGGCGCCGCGGGGATCCTGCAGATCGCGGATGGCTTCGAGAGGCATTGCGGCCTGACCGCCGCGGCGCGACTGGCCGCGAGGCTCGAGGAATATCTGCACGCCCGCCTGGCCGAGGTGACGAGGATCGCGGCGAGCGACTCGTCACTGCAAAGCGGAGCCATGGGCATCCTCGCGACTCTCCTGACGAGGGCGGGCGGGGACCGGCGCTGGCTGCCCCTCCTCGCGCTGCGCTAGCGGGCCGGCGTGGCGCCCGGGAAGATGGCGGGGTCCAAAACTCCCTTTTCCGACCGGGAGGCGGAATCCGTCCGGGTCGCCGGCTTCGACGTCGACTTCGAGGCGCTGGCTGCACATTGCGCGACCGGCAGCCGGGACGGCCTGCCCGACGCCATACCCCAGGCGGCGCTTGACGCGATCCGGTCGCGCTTCCTTCGTGCCGGTCGAGACTCGCTCCGGGCGATGGCGGACGGCGCCGGGTGGCTCCAGCTCAGCATCTCTCCACAGGGTATGGCGGCGGCCGCGCTCTACGAGGAAATCGGCTCGCTCTTCGATCATGCGCTGGAAACGGGAGACGCGGCGGAGGCATTCTTCATGCACAAACCGCCGGGCCTGAGGCTCCGGCTTCAGTCGAACTCGATCGGCGGCGAAGCCTGTCGCGGCCTCCTCTCGGCGGCGGCCGGGAGATGGACGAAGGCCGGCTTCATCGCCGCCGCCGGTTTCGAAACCTACGAGCCCGAACAGGGCCTGTTCGGCGGCCGCGCCGCCATGGCCCACGTGCATCGGCTTTTCACGGCGGATTCGCGTTTCTGGCTGGCGCAACATTCGCGGCGGGTGAGCCCCACCGAACGGCTCATGGCCGCGCTCGCGCTCCTGCGGCGTCTCTATGTCTCGCTCGGAATCATCGATTGGGAAGATATCGACGTCTGGGAGAAGGTCCGGGACCGCACCGGACGCGCGGTCCCTGACGAGGCTCGGCTCGACGCCGGGGTCAAGCGATCCGTCTATGACTCCTTCGTCGAGGCCTGGGCCGCCCCGGACCGCGCCTGCGCGACCATGGACCCGGCGATTCGCTCCGATGTCGCGACCCTGTCGGAGCGGTTCGCCAAACTCGGGCCCGGGTGGCGGTCATGCCTGCAGCGCGACCAGCCCTATCCGTCGCCGCGAGCGGCGGCCGCTCTCTACACGATCTTCTTCCTGAACCGCGCCGACATCTCGATCGAGCGACAGCGGCTCGTGGCGGATGCGCTGGCGTCGCGAAGCACGGTCGACTGAGGTGCCGCCTTGAGCTCGGCCACCCTGTTGCGGGTTTGCACCGTTCCGGTCGAGGTGGCGCTCGCGGGCGCCAATCCGGAGCTGGGCGAGCGGTCCTATCGGCTCGTGGAGGCGGAACGTGCGATGGGGGAGGCGGGACAGCGGCTCGCGGACTCGCTCCAGCGCTACGTCAACGAACGCCGAACGAGCCGCAACGATTCCAAGCGGCTGGGCGCCCTCGCCGGCCGTCTCGGAAAGGGTTTGCCGCTCCGCGAGCAGGATCAGCTGACCGTCCGCACCTTGGTCCGGACCCAATTGCCGGGGCTGACGGCCGCCGTCGAGACCTATGTGCGGGACCGCGCGATACTGGCGGAGGAGCGATGCCGGATCTCCGCCGAAGTCGAGCTCGAACCGCGAAGGGCCGCCCGGGCCGTCCTGGAAGCGGGCCGCGGGCAGGCGGACGTGCTCGCCTTGCTCCGCCATCGCGACGGCGAGTTGCTGGCAAGGCTGGAGCGGGACTCGGCTTCCGGGCCCGACGCGCCGGGGAAAAGCGAGCGGCGACGGATCAAACGCTTCAACGAGATCATCAGGCGGGCCGCGTTCCGGACCGTGCCGAGGGACTGGCACACGGTGGTGACGAGCGTCGCCATCGCCGACTCGGCCGCCGCGGCCGGGCATCTGACGCTCGGCGGGGACGCAGCGGAGGTGTGGATCGAAAATATCGACACGATGCAAAAGACGTTGGGCGCGCGGGCGCCTTCGCTCAGCCCGGACGCGCTGATCGCCATGGCCGCCCTCTACCGCTCGGCCGGGGATCGAATCAGCTTCTACGCCGCGGAACGATCCGAGCAGCCCCGGCTGCGCTCTATCGAAGTCCGAAGGACCGGCTATCTGAACGCGATCCTGGCCGCACTGCACCTGCGTCCGCTGACCTTCGAAGCTCTCGGCGCCGATCTCGCGCTCAGGCAGGATGAGCTCGAGCTGCTCGACGGCTTTGTCCACCATCTCGTCGGGCTCGGCATCCTTCAGATGACCCGGGCTCCCCGGATCGCTCGCGGGACCTGGGCGCCCGTGGCTGCCTCGCCCGAAGCGGCGCCTCCAGCGGGGCCTCAGAGCCTCGGCTATCTCGACGTCTACGCCAACTGCCGCGGCGGGCTGCCCCGTTCCAGGGCCCTCGAGCTGCAGGCCGGCTTCCAGTCGGTTGCCCGGATCGCGCGAGCGATCGCTCAGGACAGCCATTCGGGTGCTCTCGCGAGCTCCACGGAGTCGATCGCCCCGGCCGAGGCCGGCGGGAACCTGCTCGACATCGTCTGCGCTCACCTCGAGGCCGCGGCCGCGCTGGCGGAAGACCGGCCCGGCGAGGCCGGGCCGGCCGCAAGCGATGGCCAACGGGCCGCCGGATCCCAAGAGAGGCGCCGCCCCTCCGGAGGGTGGGCTCCGCCGGCCTCCGGCTCCACCGTCTATGCGAAGCTGATCGAGCTGCTGGGGCCACGGCTGGAGACACGCGACTGCATTTCGATCGGATCGGAGGATCTCGACGGAATCGGAGCGGCGCGATGGGAGCCTAGCTGGCCGTGCGACGCCATGATCCGCCTTGCCTCCGGCGGCGGCGCCTTCAACGGCCTGTTCGACGAAGCCTTTCCGGCAGGGTCGATGGATGCGCGATTCGTGAGCGCGATGCGCTCGCTCGGCCTGGCGACGGGCTATCACGACTGGTATTCGCGCTTCCTCGACAGGCTTCAGGATCGGGGCGGGAAGCGCTTCGTCGAGCTGCTCTTCCCGCCGCTCTCGGTCGGCGCCGCCAACGCCGTCCGGCGGCCGCCTTATCTGCGGGCGTGGACCGGCGATACCGGCGCCGCCGCCTATTTCACCTCGGCCTTCCAGGACCTTGAATATCTGCCGCTGGAGCGCTTCCAGCTTCGTCGCACCCCCAAAGGCATGAGGCTGGCGGTCGACGGCGAGACCGTCTTCCCGCTCTACCATGCGACGAGACTGCCGATTCCGCCCTGGACGGTTCTGACGCACCTCTTCCTCAACGCGGCGCCCGCCCAGATGCGTTGGGGCCCCCGGCAGCTCCATCGGCTCCTCGATGCCTTTCCCGGTCGTGATTACGCTCCCCGCCTCCTCTGCGACGGCGGACTCGTCATCTCCTGCCGGCAATGGCGGCTGCGCAAGTCGCGGCCGCTGGAACCTTGCCCGATCGAGGCTATGCACGCCGCGGAACGGCTCCGGCGCGAACTTGATCTTCCGAGGCTGGTCTTCCTGTCCGAAGCGCCCGGGAAGCGCCCCATCCCCTGCGATCTGAGGACCTTCGAGGGAATGTGCAGGCTGGCCGGGGTGGCGGCCGAGGCCGACGATCCCATCGTGATGGAGATGACCCCCTCCCCGGAAGACCTCATGGTAAAAGATGCGGCGGGTTTGTCGAGACAGTCATGCGCGCTGCTCCGCCTCCCGCTCGACATCGAGCCGGAAGCGTTCGCCGATTTCGCCGGCGAGCGCCTCGAATGAAGGCGATCAGGAGAGCAGAGGCACGCGCCGCGGCGCCGAAGTCCGCCGGCAGCGCCCATTTGCCCCGACCAAGGCGATGGGCCACAACCGCCGGCTATGACCCCGCTGCCTTCGTCGCCGGCGCCGCGCGCCTTCGGCTTCTGGATCTGCCTCGCGCTGGTCATGGGCAACGTCATCGGTACGGGAATATTCCTGCTGCCGGCGTCCCTCGCTCCTTACGGCGCGAACGCGGTCGCCGGATGGCTGGTGACGATCGCGGGCTGCCTGTGCCTCGCCCAGGTCTTCGCGGCGCTGGCGCGGGCGCTTCCGGAGGCGAACGGGCCGTACGATTATATCCGCCCCGCGCTCGGCGCGCCCGCCGCCTTCTTCGTCATGTGGAGCTACTGGATCTCGACCTGGGTGACGAATGCGGCGGTCGCGGTCGGCGCGGTGAGCTATCTCTCCTCGCTGGCGCCCGCCTTCTTCGCGCCCTTCTATGCCGGCCCGCTGACGGCGGCCGCCTTCGTCATCCTCTTCACCGTCATCGCCACCCGCGGCGCGAGGGCGTCGGGCGAGGTCCAGGTGGCGACGACGATCCTGAAGCTGCTGCCGCTGATCGCGGTGGTCGCGCTCGCCGCGATCGTGTGGGGCGGGGGCGGCGAGGCGGCGGGCGGCCTGGCGCCGGCGCCGCTCCAGCCCTCCTCGGTCGCGGCCGCCGCGACCCTCACCTTGTGGGCGATGCTCGGCTTCGAATCGGCGACGGTGCCGGCCGGGCGGGTCCGCGACCCGCGGCGGACGGTGCCGCGGGCGACTCTGGCGGGCACCTTCCTGGTCGGAAT
Source organism: Allosphingosinicella sp. (assembly GCA_035628835.1). Taxonomy (GTDB): domain Bacteria; phylum Pseudomonadota; class Alphaproteobacteria; order Sphingomonadales; family Sphingomonadaceae; genus Allosphingosinicella. Next base: position 17,177 of record DASPJA010000054.1, on the reverse strand, counting down.
CGTCTATCTGCTGGTCACCTGGGCGGTGTTCCTGCTGCTGCCGGCGGACGAAGCGGCCAAATCCTCCGCGCCGCTCGCCGACCTGATCGGCCGCTACTGGGGCTCGGGATTCGCCCATCTGATCGCCCTGTTCGCGGCGATCAGCGCCCTCGGCGCCCTCAACGGCTGGGTGTTCCTGCAGGGAGAGGTGCCGCTGGCGCTGGCCCGCGGCGGAGTGTTCCCGGCGGCGTTCGCCAGGCTCAACCGAGCGGGTACGCCGATCGTCGGCCACGCTCTCGGCTGCGCGCTCAGCTGCGCCCTGATCGCGAGCAACCTGAGCCGGGGCATGGCGGCGCTGTTCGAGTTCATGATCCTCCTCGCGACGGCGGCGACCCTCGTTCTCTATTTGCTCGCGGCGCTCTCGGCGCTGGTGCTTCGCCGCCGGGGCACGCTGAGCGGCGCGCCTGTGGTGGCGACCGCGACCGGCGGAACCCTGTTCGCCTTGTGGACCTTCTACGGGGCCGGGCTGGAGGCCACCGGATGGGGCCTCGCCCTGCTTCTGAGCGGCGTTCCCGTCTATCTGATCATGCGGCGAAACCTGTTGCGCAGCCGAATCGTTGGGGGGGCTTCATCGGCAGGCGAGGATTGAGGTCCGGATGGCGAACCCGGGAAAGGATCGTGCGATTTTATCGGAGCGGGAGTGGCGCGAGAAGCTCAGCCCGGAGCAATATCGGGTGCTTCGCGAGGCGGGCACCGAGCCGCCCTTCGCCGGCCGCTACGTCGACAATCACGAGGCGGGCGAATATCGCTGCGCCGGCTGCGGCGAGTTGCTGTTCGACAGCGAGGCCAAGTTCGACAGCGGCAGCGGGTGGCCGAGCTTCACCGAGCCGGCGGCGCCGACGGTGAGCGAGCATGCCGACATGAGCCACGGCATGCGCCGGGTGGAAGTGCGCTGCGCCCGCTGCGACGGCCATCTCGGCCATCTCTTCCCGGACGGGCCGGCGCCGACCGGGCTGCGCTATTGCATCAACAGCGCCTCGCTGGATTTCAAGGCGCGGAAGTGATCTTGACTCCCCTCCCTGCAAGGGAGGGGCCGGGGGTGGGTCCGCCGAAGGCGGCCGAAACTCCAAGTCGGCAAAAGGCTCGCTGCGCTCGCCCACCCACCCCTCGACCCTCCCTTCCAGGGAGGGGGATTCCGACGCAAACCCCGTCCCTTGTCCCCCGACTCATCCGGCCCTAGGCTGCGCCCCCGATGGCCAGTGAAGCTTCTCCTCCGCCGTCCCGCCTGCGCCGGACGTTGATCGTTTCGCTCAAGGTCGGACTGTATGGCGTACTTCTCGCCCTTGTCGCCCTGGTCGTCGCGGTGGGCGTCGCGATGAGCTCGCTGCCCAGCTACCAGGAGCTGGTCAAGCGCGACGATCTCGGCCAGATGATCCGGGTCCGCGCCGCCGACGGATCGGTGCTGGTCGCGCTCGGGCCCAGCTTCGGCGAGTGGCTGAGCTACGACGAGATACCCGAGATCATGAAGGACGCGATGGTCGCGGTGGAGGACAAGCGCTTCCGCTCGCATATCGGGATCGATCCGATCGGCCTCGCCCGGGCCGCCCGGGTGAGGGTGTCGAAAGGCCGCTGGACCCAGGGCGGCTCGACCATCACCCAGCAGCTCGCCCGCAACATCTTCCTGACCAACAGCCGCACCTTCGGCCGAAAGGCGCGCGAAGGCGTGCTGGCGCTGGCGCTGGAGCGGCGCTTCTCCAAGAACCAGATCCTCGAACTCTATCTGAACCGAGTCTATTTCGGCGGCGGCGCCTACGGCATCGACGCCGCCTCGCGCCGCTTCTTCGGCCATTCGGCCAAGTCTCTGACCCTTGGGGAAGCGGCGATCATCGCCGGCCTGGTCAAGGCGCCTTCCAACTATGCTCCGACCGCGGACGCCGAAGCCGCGCGCGACCGGGCCGAGGTCGTGATCCGGCTGATGCGGGAGAATGGCGACATCTCCGCCGCCACCGCCGCCGACGCCGAGCCGGCGGAGGTGCAGATGGTGCCGACCGCAAAGCAGAACAGCGTCCGCTACTTCACCGACTGGGTGCTGCCGCAGCTCGATACCCTGATCGACGAAACCGTCGAGCCTATCGAGGTCTGGACGACGCTCGATCCCAACATGCAGCGGCTCGGCGACCAGGTGATCAACGCGACGACCCCGGCCGGAGCCCAGGGCGCGCTGATCGCGCTCGACCGGGACGGCTCGATCCGGGCCATGATCGGCGGCCGGGATTACGTGCGGTCGCTCTACAATCGCGGCACCCAGGCCACCCGCCAGCCCGGATCGGCGTTCAAATTGTTCGTCTATCTCGCCGCGATCGAGGCCGGCTACCGGCCCGATTCGATGGTCCCGGACGAGCCGATCACGATCAACGGCTGGAGCCCGCGCAACAACAGCCGCAACTTCGCCGGCGACGTCACCGTCCGCCAGGCCTTCGCCCAGTCGATCAACACCGTCTCGGTGCGCCTCGCCCAGGAAGTCGGCTTCCGGACCGTCGCCGACATGGCGCAGCGTTTCGGGATCACGACTCCGGTGGTGACCCACCCCTCGATGGCTCTGGGCAGCTCGGAGGTCCGGCTGCTCGACATGACCCGGGCCTTCGCCTCGGTGGCGGCGAAGGGAAATGCGGTCGTCCCCTACGGGATCAAGCGGGTGACGGCCATGGACGGGCAGATACTCTACCAGCACCAGCCGGACGAGAACCGGGTTCTGGTCGCGCCCTGGGTGGCGGCGCAGATGACCGATTTGCTGCAGGCGGCGGTGCTGACCGGAACCGGCCGCGCCGCCCAGATCGGCCGGCCGGTGGCGGGCAAGACCGGAACCACCAGCTCCAACAAGGACGGCTGGTTCCTCGGCTTCTCGAGCGGGCTCACCACCGGCGTCTGGATGGGGCGGGACGACAACAAGGCGATCCCCGGCCTTCAGGGCGGGCGGGCGCCGGCCCGGGCCTTTCACGATTTCATGCAGCGCGCGGTCGCCAACCGGCCGGCGGAGAATTTCGAGATCGCGGTCGAGATGCCGGAATGGGCGGTCACCGAGCCGGACGAGGAGACCTGGTTCGAGGCGCCCGACAACGGCGTGTTCGTCAATCCCGACGGCAGCGGCCCGGCGGCGCCGTTCCAGCCGCTGCCGCAGCGCGACCCGGCGGAAGAGCCGTCGCCGGAGCCGGAGGACCGGCTCGACCAGGACTTTATCGACCGCGCCATCGACCGCGATCGCGACCTGGAGCGGCTGGAGCGCCGTCGGGAGCGGGACGAGCGCCGCGAGCGGCGGCGGGATCCCGATCTGGCTCCGCCGGTCGAGCGCCGGTCAGACCGCCCGGCCGACCCTGTGGAGTGAAGGGCCGTGACCGCGCAGCCATGACCGCGCCGGCTTCGGATCCGCCCCGAGAATCCTTTCCACCAGGCGATGGAAATCGGGTCCATGGTTCATGTGGACGCGGTGGGCCACCTCATGGGCGACGGTCGCCCGCCGTACCCAGTCGGGCGCGAGGATGAGGCGCCAGCTGTAGCGGATCCCGCCCGCCGGGGAGCAGCTGCCCCAACGCGAAACGGGGTCGCCGATTCCAACCCGGGTCACCCTGACGCCGGCCCTGGCGGCGAACTCGGCCGTCTCGGCGGCGAGGACATCGAGGGCGTGCCGCCGCAGCCAGCGCAGCAGCCGGGCCTCGAGCCCCTCCTCCGGGCCGCCGGCGACCAGACGTCCGTCCTCCAGGCGCGGCGTGCGCGGCCGCTCCGGGCTCCAGTCGATCCGGTGCGGCCGGCCGTAAAGGGGCAGCTCGCCGCCCGGCGCGAGCGGAATGGCCGGCGCCACCTCGGCGAGCCGGGCCTCGATCCAGTCGCGATGGCCGTCGGCCCAGACCAGCGCCTTGCGGCGCGACGCCCGTCGCGGAATTGTCAGCACGACCTCGCCGGTGCGCCGGTCGACCCGAAGCCGCATCGCCCGCGCCGTCGGCGAGACGCTCAGCTTCACCTCAAAGCTCACGTTCCACCAGATGATGCTCGAGATCGCCCGCTTCGTCCTCGGCGACCGTCCAGCCGCGGATCGACATTCCGGCGCGGTGCACGGCCTCGCGATCGCCGCAGACCAGATAATGCCATTGGGGGAGCGGCTTGCCCTCCGAGCGGAGGCGGTAGGCGCAGGTCGAGGGGAGCCAGGCGAGCGCTCCCACCCTGGAGGAGGTCAGCCGGACGCAATCCGGCACATAGGCCTTGCGGCCCCGATAGTTGGTGCAGCGGGCGGTGTGGCGGTCGAGAAGGCGGCAGGCGACGTTGGTGGGGTGGATTTCGCCCGTCTCGTCATCCTCCAGCTTGTGCAGGCAGCATTTGCCGCAGCCGTCGCACAGGGCTTCCCATTCATCGCGGTCGAGGGCCGCAAGGGGCTTTTCCCAGAAGTTCACCGCACCCACCGGTCGAGCTCGTCCGCCACCGCCTCGGCGCCTTTGTCATAGGGAAGGAGGGTGATCGGCTCGCCGTCCGGCCCGATCAGCTGGGCGATTCGGATGTGGTCGACATTATAGCCGCCTCCGGCGGTCGTCTCCCCTTTGGCGCTATAGGCGCCGTAGCGCCGGACCATCTCGGCGACCTGCTTCGGGGTGCCGGTGAGGCCGGTCAGGCGGGGATGGAAGGCGGCGACATATTCCTTGAGCACCGCCGGCGTGTCACGCTCGGGATCGACGCTGACGAAGACCGGCGTCACCCGCGCCGCGCGTGCCGGATCGCTCTCCTCGAAGCGGCGCAGCGCGTGGCCGATGACCGCGAGGTCGGTCGGGCAGATGCTCGGGCAGTGGGTGAATCCGAAATACATGATCCGGTATCGCCCGGCGAAGTCCCGCTCCGTCACCGGCCGGCCGTCCTGGTTGGTCAGCGAGAACGGCCCGCCGATCGTCGCGCCCTTGAGCGGCGGCTCCTCGGGCGCGCCGGAGCAGGCGGCCAGAACCAGCCCGAGGAACAGGCAAAAGAGCGGCCGGAGGCGAAAAGCGCGGGTTTCGTTCATGGCGGAGGCAGGCATGCCTTGCTATAGGTGGGGGCTCAAGTCGAGACGGGGAAGTGAGAGTGTTCAACAAGTTCGGCCGCGCGCTGGCGGCCTCGATGGTCCTGGTGCTTGCCGTGCCCGCCTCCGGGCAGCAGCAATTTTCCGATAGCTACACCTTCCTCAAGGCGGTGAAGGAGCGCGACGGCGACAAGGTCAGCGATCTGGTCGCCGAGCCCGGCTCCGTCGTCATCAACACCCGCGACCGGAGCAATGGCGAGGGTGCGCTGCACATCGTCGTCCGCGGCCGCGATCTCACCTGGCTCACCTTCCTTCTCGGCAAGGGCGCGCGGCCCGACATCCAGAGCAATCGCGGCGACACGCCGCTGACCCTTGCGGCGCAGATCGGCTGGCTGGACGGAGCCGAGCAGCTCCTCGCCCGCCGGGCGGGGGTGGACGTTCCCAACGGCCGCGGCGAGACCGCCCTCATCCTGGCCACGCAGCGCCGCGACGTGCCGATGGTGCGAATGCTCCTGGCCCGCCGCGCCGATCCCAATCGCACCGATCGGGTCGCGGGCATGTCGGCGCTGGATTACGCCAGGCAGGATCCGCGCGCCGGAGCGGTGCTGAAGCTGCTCGAGGCGAAGGTCGCGCCGGCGAGGCCGGCGGCGGGTCCGGCGAAATAAGACCTCGATAAGTCCTTCGATACGGGCCTTCGCCTTCGCTCAGTCCCTGCTCAGGATGAGCGGTTCAGTGAAAACCGATCATGCTCTAGGCGAATCCGGCCAGTCCCGGGTCCAGGTCCCCGACCAGCCGCCGGGCGGCGCGGCGGGCGAAGCGCAACGTCTCCGCCTTGCGGCGCGCCGCCGGAAGCCTGCGCAGCGGCGCCTCGCGCACCACCGCGGCGTCGTAGCGATCGGCGACCAGAAGCCCGCAAAGCTCCGGCTGGAACCCCGGCTCATCGAAAGGCCTGAGGTCGAACCGGGCGGGCACCGCCCAGAAGAAACGGTCGCAATAGCCCAGATATTCGATCCACTTCGAATCGCCCATCAGATCGGCGCGCGACACCTTGATCTCGACGATGGTGATCAGGCCCGCCGAATCGATCGCCATCATGTCGGCGCGGCGGCCGTTGGGCAGCGGCACCTCGCACAAGGCGAACATGTCCTGGTTGAAAAGCAGGCGCGTGACGCCCCGCGCCACATCCTGAGCGGCGAGCGGGGCGTCGGCGAAGCAAAGCTGCGGCTGAAGACTCGGACGGACGGCCATCCGGCCAAGCTAGAATGAATCAGGAACGGTGGGAAGCGCGCGACTCGGAAGAAATGACGCGGCCCTTTACGTTTGGGCTGAGCCTGTCGAAGCCCTTCTCTGACTCCAAAGGCAGGAAGAAGGCCCTTCGACAGGCCCGGGGCGAACGGATGTTGGTGATCCGATCGATCCGAGACGCTCAGCGGTAGAAGATGTGATTGCCCACCGCAGCCACCCGGGTCAGCTTCCAGCGCGGCGAGACCCTTTTGGCGTGGAAGAAGAGGGCGCGCGGCGCCGGTCCGTCGGCCAGGTCCTTGACCGCGATATGGGCGATCGCGACCGCCCGCTTCCAGGCGAGCGAGGTCCGCGCGATGGCCGGGAAACGGCCGCCGCGGATGAAGGAGAACTGGCCGCGCTGCTTGACCACGCCGCAGACCGAGGCGGGGAAGCGGCCGGAGCGGGCGCGGTTGAGGATGACCTCGGCGACGCTGAGCTGGCCGTGCAGCGGCTCCCCCTTGGATTCGAAATAGACGGCGCCGGCGAGGCATTCGAGCTGAGCGTCGGGGGTCTGGGTGGCGGCATGCTCGGCGACCAGTTCGGCGAGATCGCGGCGGACCGGCTTGCCGGCTTCGACGACGGGTTCCGGCTCGACCGCGGCGACGGGCGGCGCGGAGGCCGCTGGCGGCGGAGCGCCGATCTGCTCGGGAATTTCGGGGGTAAGCGGCGACCCGGTCAGCTCCCAGGCGAGGGAGGGGGCGCCGAAGGCGAATATGAAGGCGGCAGCCGCGAAGGACGCGGCGCGAAACAGACGGATCATTAAATCTCAAATCAGTGCGGCGAGCAGTCCCACGCCGGATGCTTGTCGAAAAAAGCGCATCCCGGACCGCCTTCCGTCTCGCGTGGCCGCCCCCTCCCAAATACCCCGGGTTCGTGACGGCCCCCCGCTCTCGAAGGACGGGACCCCGGCTAGTTTGTGCGCCGCAGCAGAGTCAATCGAGCGAGTTCATTTCAGCGGCGAACCGTTCGGCAGATGGGATATCCAGTTCAATTAGCCATGAATCCGGGTCGAAGCGCCTCAATCGAGCGATAAACGCCGGAACTTGCGCTGAGTTTTCAATACGTTGGCTTCCGCTCTCCTGCCAGGCATAGCGCCCGTCGGGCTGCAGGAGACGTTCGAAGAGCCGCGGATTAACGCCTTTTTCCAGCAGGATGACGAGGATCGAGCCGGCCGTGGGATCGCCTTTGGCGAGCACCGCGCCGAACCCGCCTTCGCCCTCCGCCTTGCGAATCAGAGCTCCCGCCAGCACCGACGCGGCGAGTCGCGGCTCCATCAGCTCGCCACGTAGCCGGGGAGGCCGCTCAGAGCGATGTGCGAGCGCATGAAGGTACCGGTGCCGCTGGCGGCGAGCTCGCCCTCGGAATCGATCAGCCGCGCCTCGCCGACCAGCACCCGCCGCCGACCGCTCGCCCAACGGCCCTCCGCGACCACGGGCCCGGCCCGAAGCGGACGGGTGAAGAGCAGGTTGAAGGCGGTGGTGAGCAGGAAGCGATCGGTGACGAGGCTGTTGCAGGCGTAGAAGGCCGCATCGTCCATCATCTTGAAATAAAGCGTGCCGTGAGCGGCGCCGGCGGCGTGGAAAAGCTGCTCGCGCACCTCGAACCGGATCCGGGCGAAACCCTTCTCGACGATCTCCAGGCGCGAATCGAACAGGCCGTTGACCGGAGCGTGGCGGTAGAGCGACTCGAGCGCCCGGAAATGGGCGGCCGCTCCGGCGTCCGGCTCAGGCCGCATCGCGGCTTTCGACGGCGGAGAGCAGGGCGAACAGAGCGTCGCGGGAGCGGGCGCCGCGCAGCTTGGCCACGGTGGCGCGGTCGCGCAGGACCCGGCTGACCGAAGCCAGCGCCTTGAGATGATCGGCGCCGGCGTCCGGCGGCGACAGGATCAGGAAAACGAGGTCGACCGGCAGATTGTCCACCGACTGGAAATCGATCGGTGCCGTCAGCCGGACGAAATAGCCGAACACGCCCTTCAGCCCGTCGATTCGGCCGTGGGGGATCGCCACTCCTCCGCCGAACCCTGTCGAGCCGATCTTCTCCCGCTCGTTGAGCGCGGCCGCGATCGTCTTGGCGTCGAGCCCGGTGCGCCGAGCGGCCGCGACGGACAGCAGCTGGAACAGGCCCTTCTTGTTCGGAACATTCATCCCGCCGTCGACGCAGTCGACCGTGAGGATGTCGGTTATGTCGTTCATCGGTTCACCGGATGCGGTCGCCCCCGGCCGCTCTTTGAAAGTGAAGGAAAGGCGAGGATCTCCCGCCGGATGACTTATTCGCCCCGCGGCTCCGCCCCGCCTCGTCGGTAGCCGGAGCCGCCCGCCTCCGCCAGCTCGGCCGCCCGCTCGGGATGATGGTCCTTGAGGCGGCGGCTATGGCGGCGAAGCTGCTTCTCGACCTTCTCCGCCGCCGCGTCGAACGCCGCCGGGGCGGCGGCGGCGCGATCGGTCGCCTTCAGCACCACGCCCTGCGGCGCATAAGCCACGATCTCGCAAGTGAAGCCGTGATCGTGCGGGCCCTTGCCGAAGGTCACCTGGGCCGAGACGATTCGCGAGGAATATTTGTCGGCGGCGGCGGTGAGACGGGTGGCCACCCGCTCCCGCAAAGCTTCACCCGTGTCGAGCTGATGACCGGAGACGCGGATATCCAATGGCTTTCTCCAGCAAGGGGCGGCGGGGATTAGGCGCCGCCGCGGCTTAACGTCAACCGCGCCCGTCCAGCCGATGCCATATGGGGTCGGTGAGCGTCGCAAGGAAGGAGGCGTGCGCCTGAAGCTCTTCCTCGCTCGGCGCATGCGCGCGCGGCGGGCGAACTTCGATGACGATCGTCGAGTGGCCGGCGGCGGCGGCCTCGGCCGCCTCCCCGATCCGCTCGGCGACGATATCGGTCAGGGTAAGGCCGATCTGGCGGCCGCCGGTCAGCTCGACATAGCATTGGGCGAGGAGCTGCGCGTCGATCAGCGCCCCGTGCTTGACCCGTAGGCTCCTGTCGACCCCGAAGCGCGTGCACAGCGCGTCCAGGCTGTGCTTGGCCCCGGGATGCCTGGAGCGCGCGATCTGAAGCGTGTCGACCATCCGCGACAGGCAGATGAGCGGATGGCCGCAATTGTTGAGCTCGTGGTTGAGGAAGCCGAAGTCGAAGCTGGCATTGTGCGCGACCAGCGGACAATCGCCGAGGAATTCGAGCAGGTCCGCGGCCAAGTCACGGAAGCGCGGCTTGTCGGCGAGGAAGGCGTCGCTGAGCCCGTGGACGGCCTCGGCGCCGCTCGGCATCGGACGCTCCGGATTGAAATAGGCGTGGAAGGTGCGGCCGGTCTCGACCCGGTTCCAGAGCTCGACGCAGCCGATCTCGACGACTCGGTCGCCGGAGAGCGGGCTGAGGCCCGTGGTTTCGGTGTCGAAGACGATTTCCCGCATGGCTTCGACTATGAATCGGAGGGCTCGGCGAGGCAAGCGAGGATGCGGCGAACCGCTCGTCGCGTCTCGTCCCTGGACCCTCCGGTGGGGATGACGAAGTCGGCGCGGGCGCGCTTCTCCGGGTCGGGGAGCTGGCGGGCGAGGATCCGTTCGAATTTCTCCTGGGTCATCCCGGGTCGGGCGAGGACGCGCTCGCGCTGCACCTCGGCGGGCGCGGAGACGACGGCGATCCTGTCGACCTTCTCCGAGCCGCCGGCCTCGAAGAGAAGGGGGATGTCGAGGACGACCACGGGGGCCGAGGCGTTGGCGGCCAGGAAATCCTCCCGCTCCCGCGCCACGGCCGGATGGACCAGCGCCTCGAGCCGCCGCAGAGCCTCGGGCTCGCCCAGCACACGCTCGGCCAGGGCGCCGCGATTCACGCCTTCCGGCCCGGTGGTGCCGGGGAAATGGGCCTCGATCTCCTCGACCAGCGCGCCCTCCGGTCCCTGCAGACGGTGAACGGCCGAGTCAGCGTCGAACACGGGGACGCCCTGGTCCGCGAACATCTTCGCGACGGTGGACTTGCCCATGCCGATCGAGCCGGTGAGGCCGAGGACGATCATGGCGCGAGCAAGGCTCTCAGGTCCGGATCGCAGGCGCGGGTCGGCAGCAGTCCGTAGAAGCGCTCGAAGGCGCGACGCGCCTGGCCGATCAGCACCGCCAGCCCGTCCGCGATCGTCAGGCCGGCTTCGCGGGCGCGCCGAAGCAGAGCGGTTTCCACCGGCGAGGTCACCATGTCGAGGACATAGCCTCCCCGCCGGAGGCCGCAAAGGCTGTCGAGCAGGGCCTCGGGCATGGGCGGAAAGCCGGTCATTCCAAGCGGACTGGCGTTGATCACGGCGGTGCAGCCGACGAGCGCTCGCTCCGCCTCGTCGAGCCAGAACGCCGAACCGCCCGCGCCGAAGCTCTCGAGCAACCTCGCCCCCTTGCGCGGGTCTCGTGCCATCACCCGCAGATCGAACGCGCACTGGACGGGAAGGGAAGCGATGAACGCCCTCGCCGCGCCCCCGGCACCGATCAGGCAGAGCGCGCTTTCGGTCCGATCGAACACCCAATTGCCGGTGGCTTCGGCGATACCGGCCGAGTCGGTGTCGAATCCGACGAGACTGCCGCCGCGGGGGATCACGCAATTGAGGGACGGCACCCCGCCCTCGACCTCGTCGAGCAAGGGGACGATCGCCGGCTTCAGAGGCATTGTGACGTTGCACCCGCGCCAGTCCGGGTCGCCGCGGCGCTGCCGCAGATAGCCGGCGAGCTCGCCGGCCGTGACCCGCACCGCACGATAATCTCCGGCGAGGTCCAGTTTCTTCAGCCAGAAGCGGTGTATCCGCGGCGACTTCGAATGCTCGACGGGATCGCCGATCACCTCGGCATAAGGGACGCCCATCAGCTCTTCAGAAGCCCGCGCTCGCGCAGGTAGCCCAGCAGCGGGAGGAGCGGCATTCCGAGAATGGCGAAGTGGCTGCCCTCGATGCGCTCGAACAATTGCGCCCCCGGCCCTTCGATCCGGTAGCCGCCGACGCTCCAGCGGATCTGCTCATATTCGCGGTCGAGATAGTCCTGGAGGAAGGCCTCGCCGAGGTGGCGCATGGTCAGCTCGACGGTCTCGCTGTGCCACCAGACCGCCTCGCCGCCCTCGGCGACCACGGCGGAGGAATGGAGCAAATGGGTGCGGCCGCTGAGGGCGGCGAGCTGAGCGAAGGCTTCTTCGCGCGACCTGGGCTTGCTCAGCATGGCGCCGTCGTCCAGCTCCAGCGTCTGGTCCGATCCGAGCACGAGCGCGTCGGCGGGAGCCTGGACGGAGAGCGCTTTCAGTTGCGCCAGCTCCTCGGCGATGCCGCGGGCGTCGAAACCGGCGGCTTCCAGGCCCCCTTTCGCCGCCGCCTCGTCGAGCTCAGCTTCCACCGTCTCGAACGGCACTCCGGCGGCTTCCAGCATGTGACGCCGGGCGGCGCTTTTCGAGGCGAGGAGAAGCCTCACCGATGGTCGTCGCCGACCGCCGCAGCGGCGGCGTCCATCCGCTCGTTGCACAGCTTCACGATGGCGAAGGCCGTCTCCTCGATCGAGCGCCGGGTGACGTCGATCACCGGCCAGTCATTGTCGGCGAACAGGCGGCGGGCGAAAGCGAGCTCGGCATTGACCGCCTCGATATCGACATAGTCGGTCTCGGGCGCCTGGTTGAGGGCGAGCAGGCGGTTTCGGCGGATCTGGACCAAACGGTCGGGATTGGTGGTGAGGCCGACGACGAGCGGGTGCTCGAGGGCGAAGAGCGAGGGCGGCGGCGGCGCTTCCGGGACAAGCGGGATGTTGGCGACCTTGTAGCCGCGATTGGCCAGATAGATGGAGGTCGGGGTCTTGGACGTGCGGGAGACTCCGGCGAGAACGATGTCCGCCTCCTCCCAATTTTCCGAGCCGATGCCGTCGTCATGGGCGATGGTGAACTGGATCGCGTCGACCCGCGCGAAATAGGCGGCGTCGAGCGCGTGCTGACGGCCCGGCCGGCCCGCCGCCTCGCGGCCCAGCACGACCGAAAGCGCGTGGGTCACCGGGTCGAGCGCGGCGACGGCATGGATGCCGCGGCGGCGGGTCTTCTGCTCCAGGTCCCGCCTCAGCGTGTTGTTCACGAGCGTATAGAGGACGAGGCCGGGCCTCCGCTCGACATCGTCGAGAACCCGGTCGAGATGCCCTTCGGAGCGAACCATCGGCCACAGGTGACGGCGGACGTCGACGCCCTCGAACTGGGCGAGGCAGGCATTGGCGATGACCTCCAGCGTCTCACCCGTCGAATCCGACAGGAGGTGGAGATGGAGCAGGGTCAACCCTTAGATCCGGCTGTGGATAAGCATGTGGGAATCGCTAGCTTAAGCCTCGGGAGCGTTGCAAGCGAACGCTTTGCCCCCGCAATCCGCTTTTCGTCCACAGAGTCGCAAACGTGAAAAAGTTCCTAAGGACAGCCTGTGGAAAGCGGGGATGAACGACGCGAATCCGCGGGCTTCCGCCAACGCCTGAGAGTCAAGCTGTTTGCAAAATCGGGTGAAGCCAATAAACCCCGCGACGCGCCTTCCTACAACCTACTACAGACTCTCTTTAAATAAGATTCTTATAGAGAGTAGAGCGGAGCCCTTCCCGGTCATGGCCGTCGCCGACAAGCCTTTGCTCCGCGTGCTAAAGGGCGGAAAAGCTGAGAAAACTCCGCTTTGGCTGATGCGCCAGGCGGGACGCTACCTGCCCGAATACCGTGCCTTGAGGGCCGAGAAAGGCGGCTTCCTCGATCTCGTCCAGGACCCGGACGCCGCCGCGGAAGTCACCCTTCAGCCCATCCGCCGCTTCGGCTTCGACGGCGCCATCCTGTTCTCGGACATCCTCATGATACCCTTCGCCCTGGGCCAGGAGCTGCGCTTCGAGGCGGGCGAGGGGCCGCGGCTGTCGCCGCCTCTGGTCGACTCGGCGCTTGCCCGGCTCGACTCGGCTCCGGAGCGTCTGGAGCCCGTCTACGCAACTGTGGAGAAAGTCGCGAAGTGTCTCCCGGAAGCTACGACTTTCCTCGGTTTCGCGGGCAGCCCGTGGACGGTCGCCACCTATATGGTCGCGGGCCAGGGCAGCAAGGATCAGGGCGAGGCACGGAGGCTCGCTTACGGCGATCCCGAGGCCTTCCAGGCGATCATCGACGCCATTTCCGGGCTCACCGTCGACTATCTCTCCCGCCAGGTCGAGACCGGGGTCGAGGCGGTGCAATTGTTCGACAGCTGGGCCGGAAGCCTGTCGCCGGCGCAGTTCGAGCATTGGGTGATCGCTCCGACCGCTTCGCTCGTCGCGGCCTTCAAGACCCGGCATCCCGGGACTCCGGTGATCGGCTTTCCCAAGGGCGCGGGCGGCAAGCTCGCGGCCTATGCGCGCGAGACCGGGGTCGACGCGATCGGCCTCGACGAGACCGTCGACCCCGTCTGGGCCGATTCCGCGCTGCCGCCGGGAATGCCCGTCCAGGGCAATCTCGACCCGCTGGCGCTGATCGCCGGCGGCGAGGCGCTTGAAACCGCGGTGGCGCGCATCCTATCTAGTCTGGCGGAGCGACCGCACGTCTTCAACCTGGGGCATGGCATCTTGCCGGACACGCCGATCCCGCACGTCGAGAAGCTCATCGAGCTGGTGCGCGCGTGAGTGATGCCCTCGCGAGCGCCCTCAGCTTGACCTACGCCTGGATCAAGGCCGGCCACGTCATCTTCGTGATCTTCTGGATCGCGGGCCTGTTCATGCTTCCTCGATTCTATGTCTATCACCAGGAATCGGCGCCGGGCTCGGCCGAGGAGCAGCGGTGGATCGAGCGCGAGCGCAAGCTCCGCAACATCATCATCACCCCGGCGATGATCCTGGTCTGGATTTTCGGCCTCTCCCTCGCCTGGACGACTCAGGCCTGGGTGATGGGCTGGTTCCAGGCCAAGTTCGTCCTGGTCGTCGCTCTCTCCGCCTATCACGGCTGGATGGTCGGCTACGGCCGCAAGCTCGCCCGCGGCGAGCGGGCGCTGAGCGGGCGGGGCCTGAGGATGATGAACGAGGTGCCCGGGCTGGCGGTGGTGCTGATCGTGGTGCTGGTGATCGTGAAGCCCTTCTGAGCTACGCCGTCATGCTGAACTTGTTTCAGCATCCGGCAACGAGCCGCCTCGCGGGCGGAGGACTGGACCCTGAAACAAGTTCAGGGTGACGACTGCATCTCTCACTTCCATCCCCGCCATGACGGTTGACTTGAAAAATCCCGGAGCCTAACGCCCCTACAGTCGTTCGCCTGCCGTCCGCGTAGGCATTCCAAGCCGCCGAAAATCCAGCACCCGCGCGGCCTGTCGACCCTTCCTATTCTGAGTACCCCCATGCACCTCAAAGACCTCAAGCAAAAATCCCCCGCCGATCTCGTCGCCATGGCCGAAGCCCTGGGCATCGAGGGCGCCTCGACCCTGCGCAAGCAGGAGCTGATGTTCTCGATCCTCAAGGTCCAGGCCGAAAATGGCGAGGAGATCATGGGTCAGGGCACGATCGAGGTGCTCCCCGACGGCTTCGGCTTCCTGCGCTCGCCCGAGGCCAATTACCTCGCCGGCCCCGACGACATCTACGTCTCGCCCAACCAGGTGCGCAAATTCGGCTTGAGGACCGGTGATACGGTCGAGGGCGAGATTCGCGGACCCAAGGACGGCGAGCGCTATTTCGCCCTCGTCCGCCTCGCCCAGGTCAATTACGACGATCCCGAGGCGGTCCGCCACCGGGTCAATTTCGACAATTTGACTCCGCTCTATCCGGACGAGAAGCTCACCCTCGACAGCGCCGATCCGACGCTGAAGGACAAATCGGCGCGGGTCATCGATATCATCTCGCCGCAGGGCAAGGGCCAGCGCGCTCTGATCGTGGCGCCGCCAAGGACCGGCAAGACCGTGCTCCTCCAGAACATCGCCCGGGCGATCACCGACAACCATCCCGAGGTCTTCCTCATCGTCCTGCTCATCGACGAGCGCCCCGAGGAGGTGACCGACATGCAGCGCTCGGTGAAGGGCGAGGTGATCAGCTCGACCTTCGACGAGCCGGCCAGCCGCCACGTCCAGGTCGCCGAGATGGTGATCGAGAAGGCCAAGCGCCTCGTCGAGCACAAGAAGGACGTCGTCATCCTTCTCGATTCCATCACCCGCCTGGGCCGCGCCTACAACACGGTGGTGCCGTCGTCGGGCAAGGTGCTGACCGGAGGCGTCGACGCCAACGCCCTGCAGCGTCCGAAGCGCTTCTTCGGCGCCGCCCGCAACATCGAGGAAGGCGGCTCGCTCTCGATCATCGCCACCGCGCTGATCGACACCGGATCCAAGATGGACGAGGTCATCTTCGAGGAGTTCAAGGGCACCGGCAACTCCGAGATCGTGCTCGACCGCAAGGTCTCCGACAAGCGCATCTTCCCCTCGCTCGACGTCGGCAAGTCCGGCACCCGCAAGGAGGAACTGCTCGTCGACCAGGCGACGCTCTCCAAGATGTGGGTCCTGAGGCGAATCCTGATGCAGATGGGCACGGTCGACGCGATGCAGTTCCTTCTCGACAAGATGAAGGACGCCAAGTCGAATGAGGATTTCTTCGCTTCGATGAACCAGTAGGGGCGGTGAAACTACCTCCCCCCGTTCGGGCTGAGCCTGTCGAAGCCCTCCCTTTCTGAAGCGATCGCTGGCAAGAGAAGGCCTTCGACAAGCTCAGGCCGAACGGTGCCGCCCCTACGGAACCAGCACTGTCGATCCCGTCGTCGCCCGGGCCTCGATGGCCCGGTGCGCCTCGGCGGCCTTGAGCAGCGGGAAGGTGGCGCCGATCCGGATGGCGACCGCGCCTTTCTCCACCATCTCGAACAGCCGCGCGGCCGACGCGCTCATCTCGTCGGCGGTCTTGCAATAATCGGCCAGGGTCGGCCGGGTCACGAAGACCGAGCCGGCGCTGAGCAGGTCGATGGCGGTGAAGGGCGGCACCGGCCCGGAGGCGTTGCCGTAGGTGACGACGAGGCCGCGGCGGGCGACGGACCCGAGCGACGCGGTCCAGCTCGCCGCTCCGACCCCGTCCAGAACGACCGGAACGCCCTTGCCGCCGGTCAGCGCCCGGATCTCGGCGGCGAGCGAGTCCATCGGGCCGCACAGGCTGTGGTCGGCGCCGAGCTCCTTCGCCAGGGCCGCCTTGCGGCTGTCCCCGCTATGGGCGATCACTCTCGCGCCTATCGCCTTCAGCCACTGCACCAGGATCGAGCCCATGCCGCCCGCGGCGGCGTGGACGAGCACCGTCTGCCCCGCTTCCACTCGCGCGCAGCGCTCGACCAGATATTCCGCGGTGCAGCCCTTGAGCATCGAGGCCGCCGCCTGCTCGGAGCTCAGATTGTCGGGCAGCCTGACCAGCCGGTCGGCCGCGATCGTCCTGTGGCTGGCATAGGATCCCAGCGGACCGGTGAAATAGCCGACCCGGTTGCCCTCGCGGAAGCCGGTCACCTCCTCGCCCACCGCCTCGACCACGCCCGCCCCCTCGCCGCCCAATCCCGAAGGCAAAGGCAGCTTGTACAGGCCCGAGCGGTGATAGGTGTCGATGAAGTTGAGCCCGACCGCCTCGTTCCGGACCAGCACCTCGCCGGGCCCGGGACGCGGAATGTCGATATGCTCGGCCTCGAGGACTTCGGGGCCGCCGGTCTCGCGAAGGATGTAAGCGTAAGGATCGGTCAATGCGGTCTCCTGAGAACAGCGTGCGCCGGTAGCACGAACGACGGCCCGGTGTGCACCCCGGGCAGTCTCTGTTGGTGCTAGGCTGTATCGCCATTCAGGGGATTCCCTGAAGGACTGATGTCTGATTCATAGGACTCCGTCATTTGAGGCGGAGGCGGCGATGGGCATCAAGCGCTACGAGGTAAGCCACGGTCAGTGGGAGCGGATTGCTCCGAT
>DASPJA010000053.1:0-61082 GCA_035628835.1 Allosphingosinicella sp. | reverse complement strand
CCGCCACCACCCGCTCCCGAAGATCGATCGAATAGGCTCGGCTCATCCCTGCTGGCCTCCAGCCCCAGCCAACAGGTTGAATCAGAAAATCAGCCCAATGTGAATCCCTTCCGATTCACTCAAGCGCGATCATGCTCTAGGCTACCGTCTGCTCGATCACCCCGAAGATCGGGTGGCCGGCTTCGTCGTCCATCCAGATCCGCACCGTATCGCCGCGCTTGAGGAACTCGGTCTTGGCCTGGCCCTCGAGGATGGTCTCCACCGTTCGGATCTCGGCGATGCAGGAATAGCCCAGCCCGCCCTGGTCGACCGGCTTTCCGGGGCCGCCGCCCTCGTCGCGGTTGGAGACGGTGCCGGAGCCGATGATCGAGCCGGCGCCGATGTTGCGGGTCTTGGCGAGGTGGGCGATCAGGGTGCCGAAGTCGAAGGTCATGTCGACGCCCGCATCGGCTCGGCCGAAGGGCTTGCCGTTCAGGTCCACCTTCACCGCGCCGTGGAGTTTGCCGTCGCGGAACCGGTCGCCGAGTTGCTCGGGCGTGACGAAGACCGGCGACAAGGCCGAGGCGGGCTTGGACTGGAGGAAGCCGAAGCCCTTGCCGAGCTCGGCCGGGATGAGGTTGCGCAAGCTGACGTCGTTGACGAGGCCGACGAGCAGGATGTGAGCCCTGGCCTCCTCCGGAGTGATTCCCTGGGGGACGTCGTCGGTCACCACCACCACCTCGGCCTCGCAGTCGCAGCCCCAGCCCTCGTCGGCGAGCGGGATCGGGCCGCGCGGCGGGAGCATCTCGTCGGAGCCGCCCTGATACATGAGCGGATCGGTCCAGAAGCTTTCCGGCATCTCGGCCGCGCGCGCCTGACGGACGAGGGCGACATGGTTCACATAGGCCGAGCCGTCCGCCCACTGATAGGCGCGCGGCAGCGGCGCCAGCGCCTCGCGCTCGTGGAAGCGCTCCTTGGGGATGACTCCGTGCTCGAGGTCGGTGGAGAGCAATTCGAGCTGCGGCGCGATCCGGTCCCAGTCGTCGAGCGCGGCCTGCAGGGTCGGCGCGAGGTGAGTCGCATCGGCGCACCAGGCGAGGTCGTTGCTCACCACCACCAGCCGCCCGTCGCGGCCGCCTTTGAGACTCCCAAGCTTCATTCGCCTCTCCCGTCATTCCGGCGAAAGCCAGAATCCATGAACACCGCCGTTCGAGCTTGCCCCTTTCGGTGTTCATGGATGCCGGATCAAGCCCGGCATGACGGTCGTGGGCGACCGCCGTGGCTGGCAATCGGGCTCCGCCTTGGCTAGGGGCTCCGCATTCCCTCCAGACTCATTCGAGAACATCCATGCGTAACATCGATCATTTCATCGGCGGCGCGGCCCACGCGTCCGGCGAGCGGCACGGCGACGTGTTCGACCCGAACAATGGCGGCGTCCAGGCCAGGGTGCGTCTCGGCACCGCCTCCGACCTCGAGCGCGCGGTGGCCGCGGCCCGCGAGGCGATGCCCGCCTGGGCGGCGACCAATCCTCAGCGCCGCGCGCGGGTGATGTTCAACTTCAAGGCTCTGGTCGAGGAGAATATGGAGGACCTCGCCCTCCTGCTCTCGTCGGAGCACGGCAAGGTGCTGGCCGACGCCAGGGGCGACATCCAGCGCGGGCTCGAGGTGATCGAGTTCGCCTGCGGTATCCCGCACGCCTTGAAGGGCGAATATACCCAGGGCGCGGGGCCGGGGATCGACGTCTATTCGATGCGCCAGCCTCTCGGCCTGGTCGCCGGGATCACCCCGTTCAACTTCCCGGCGATGATCCCGATGTGGATGTTCGGGGTGGCGATCGCCTGCGGCAACGCCTTCATCCTCAAGCCCTCGGAGCGCGACCCCTCGGTTCCCGTCCGCCTCGCGGAGCTGATGAAGGCGGCGGGGCTTCCGGACGGAATCCTCCAGGTCGTCCACGGCGACAAGGAGATGGTCGACGCCATCCTCGACCATGACGAGATCAAGGCGATCAGCTTCGTCGGAAGCAGCGACATCGCCCAGTACATCTACTCGCGCGGCACCGCGAACGGGAAGCGCGTCCAGGCCTTCGGCGGCGCCAAGAATCACGGCATCGTCATGCCCGACGCCGATCTCGACATGGTCGTGAACGACCTCGCCGGAGCCGCCTTCGGCTCCGCGGGCGAGCGCTGCATGGCGCTTCCGGTGGTGGTGCCGGTCGGCGACAACACCGCGGCCAACCTGCGCGAGAAGCTGATCCCGGCGATCGAGGGGCTCCGGGTCGGGGTCTCGACCGATGCCGAGGCGCATTACGGGCCGGTGGTCAACGCCGCGCACCGCCAGCGCATCGAGAATTACATCCAGATGTGCGCCGACGAGGGCGGCGAGCTGGTCGTCGACGGCCGCGGCTTTTCGCTGCAGGGCCACGAGGAGGGCTTCTTCATCGGGCCGACCTTCTTCGACCATGTGAAGCCGAATTTCCGCTCCTACCAGGAGGAGATTTTCGGCCCCGTCCTGCAGATGGTCCGCGCCGACAGCTTCGAGGAGGCGCTGCGCCTCCCCTCCGAGCATCAATATGGCAACGGGGTCGCGATCTTCACCCGCAACGGACACGCCGCGCGCGAGTTCGCCGCGCGGGTCAATGTCGGGATGGTCGGGATCAACGTGCCGATCCCGGTGCCGGTCGCCTACCACACGTTCGGCGGGTGGAAGCGCTCGGGCTTCGGCGACATCAACCAGCACGGCATGGAGGGCGTCCGCTTCTGGACCAAGACCAAGACGGTCACCCAGCGCTGGCCGGACGGGAGCGTCACGGGGGAGAATGCGTTCGTGATTCCCACGATGGGGTAATCGCGGAAACCAATGATATTTTTGTTCGTTTGATTGAAAACGAAAAGGTGCTAAGGCCGATGCGTGGTCGCGCAACTCAGTTTCGACAAGCTTGCTTTCGTGAAGCGGCTCTCCGCCGCAGGCATGGATGCTCGGCTCGCCGAGGTCCTGGCCGAGGCGCTTGACGAGATGGTGTTCGACACGCTGGCGACCAAATCGGGCCTCGAGGAAGTCGAGCTCAGCCTCCGGTCCGAGATGGCGCAATTGGGCTCGGAGCTCCGGTCCGAGATGGCGCAACTGCGTTCCGAGCTCCGGGCCGAGATGGCGCAACTGCGTTCCGAGCTCCGGTCGGAGATGAAGCAGCTGAGCTCCGAGCTTCGGTCCGAGATGAAGCAGCTGGAGCTTCGGCTGACGAACAGCTTGACCGCCCGCTTGGGTGCCATGATCGCCGCGGCGGCCGCAATTATCGGAACGGCCACCAGCGTCTTCTGACACGGCAATTGCGATTCCCGCCGCGTCCGCTAGAGCGCGCGCATGATCCGGCTGCTCGTCGCACTCCTTATCCTAAGCTTCGCCGCCAGCGGCGCGCGGGCTGAGCAGAAGCGGATCGCTCTGACATTTGACGATGTCCCCCGCGGGCCAGGCGCCTTCTTCACGCCCGACGCCCGGACCGAGCGGCTGATCGCGGAGCTGAAGCGGACCGGGGTTCGGCAGGCGGCCTTCTTCGTCACGCCCGGCAATCTCGCCCAGCCCGGGGGCGAGGGCGGCGAGGCCCGGATCGCCGCCTATGTCGCCGCCGGACATGTGATCGCCAACCATTCGTTCGCGCATACCCGGCTGTCCACCACTCCGGCGGCCGAGTATCTCGCCGACATCGACCGCGCCGAGCGCTGGCTCGAGGGACGTAAGGGGCGGCGGCCCTGGTTCCGCTTTCCATTCCTGGACGAAGGCCGAAACGACAAGGCGAAGCGCGATGCCGTCCGGTCGGGCCTGAAGGCGCGCGGCCTGCGCAACGGCTATGTGACGGCCGAAGCCTCCGACTGGAACATGGAGGCGCTTGCCAGCCAGGCCGCCGGGCGCGGGAAGAAGATGGACGTCGACGCGCTTCGCGACCTCTACGTCGAATCCCATGTCGAGGCCGCGGAATTTTACGACTCGCTCGCCCGCCGGACGCTCGGCCGCTCGCCCGCGCACGTGCTGCTTCTCCACGAGACCGATCTCGCCGCCCTCTTCGTCGGCGATCTGGTGGCGGCGCTCCGGCGGCGAGGCTGGCGGATCGTCACGGCCGACAAGGCTTATGCCGATCCCCTCGCGCGGCTTGCGCCCGACGTCCCCTCGGCGCAGGGCACGCTCATCGAGGCGCTGGCCTGGGAGAAAGGCCTGCCGGCCCCGCGTTGGTACGAGCGCAACGACACCCGCCTCGCGAACGCCTTGTTCGCCGAGCGCGTCCTCAAGGAAAAGCCCGCCCCATGAGCCAGTTCGACCTCACCGACGAGCAGCGCCAGATCCAGGAGATGGCGCGAGCCTTCACCGCCGACGCGATCACGCCCAATGCCGGCGAGTGGGACGAGAAGCACATCTTCCCGCGCGACACGATCCGCGAGGCGGCGGCGCTCGGCTTCGGGTCGATCTACGTCTCCGAGGAGAGCGGCGGGATCGGGCTCGGCCGGCTCGAGGCGGCCTTGATCATGGAAGCGATGGCCTATGGCTGCCCCTCCACCTCCGCCTTCATCTCGATCCACAACATGGCGAGCTGGATGATCGACCGCTTCGGCTCCGCGGCCGTGAAGGAGAAATATCTCCCCTCGATGGTGACGATGGAGCGGATGGGCTCCTATTGCCTGACCGAGCCCGGCTCCGGGTCCGACGCGGCGGCGCTCAAGACGAGGGCGGTGAAGGACGGCGATTCCTATGTCGTCTCCGGCTCCAAGGCCTTCATCTCGGGCGGCGGCGAGAACGAGGTCTACGTCACCATGGCCCGCACCGGGGTCGAGGGGCCGAAGGGGATTTCGTGCCTGGTGATCGAGAAGGACATGCCCGGGGTCAGCTTCGGCGCCCAGGAGAGGAAGCTGGGCTGGCATTCGCAGCCGACCGCCCAGGTCAATTTCGACGAGGTCAGGGTGCCGGCGGAAAATCTCGTCGGCGGCGAGGGCGAGGGCTTCCGGATCGCTATGATGGGGCTGGACGGAGGCCGCCTCAACATCGGCGCCTGCTCGCTGGGCGGGGCGCAGCGCTGCCTCGACGAGGCGATCTCCTACACCAGGGAGAGGAAGCAGTTCGGAACCCCCATCGCCGACTTCCAGGCCACCCAGTTCACGCTCGCCGACATGGAGACGGAGCTTCAGGCGGCGCGGATGCTGCTCTATGCGGCGGCGGTGAAGGTGACCGAGAACGCGCCCGACAAGTCCCGCTTCGCCGCCATGGCCAAGCGCCTCGCCACCGACACCGGCTCCTCCGTCGTCGACCGCGCGCTTCAGCTCCACGGCGGCTACGGCTATCTGATGGACTATCCGGTCGAGCGCTTCTGGCGCGATCTCCGCGTCCATTCGATCCTCGAGGGCACCAACCAGATCATGCGGGTGATCGTGGCCCGGGACATGCTGAGGCAGTGACGAGCACGGAAGGGCGGAAAATCCGTTCGTGTCGAGCGAAGTCGAGACACCCCGTCGAGCCAGGCCGACAAAAGTCCCTCGGCTTCGCTCGGGTGGGCCCCTCGACTTCGCTCGGGGCGAACGGTTAGGGGCGAGAGGTGACCTCGGACATTCTCACCCGCACAGAGGGCAAGGTCGGCCGGATCCGCCTCAACCGGCCCAAGGCGATCCACGCCCTCACTCGTGACATGTGCGGCGCGATGATCGCGGCGCTCCTGCCCTGGCGCGAGGACCCGGCGGTGCAGGCGGTGATGATCGACCATGCCGAGGGCCGGGGGTTCTGCGCCGGCGGCGACGTCGTCATGCTGGCTCGGAGCGGCGCCGGCGACGGGGCGGAGGCGCGCGCCTTCTTCCACGAGGAATATCGCCTCAACCACCTGCTCTTCACCTATGCCAAGCCGACAATCGCCTTCATGGACGGGATCACCATGGGCGGCGGAGTCGGAATCTCGCAGCCGTGCCGCTACCGGGTCGCCACCGAGAATACCCGCTTCGCCATGCCCGAGACGGCGATCGGCCTGTTCCCCGACGTCGGCGGCGGCTGGTACCTGCCGCGCCTGCCGGGGCGGGTTGGCCAGTTCCTGGCGCTGACGGGCGCCCGGCTTGACGGCGCCGAATGCCTTCGCCTCGGCCTCGCCACCCATTATATGCAGTCGCTCGCGCTCGACGACCTCAAGGCCCGCATCCTCGCCCGGCCCGAACGGATCGAGGCGCTGCTCGACGAGAGCAGCACGCCCCCTCCTCCCGCCTCGATCGAGGCGAGCCTGCCGTTCGTCGACCGCCTGTTCGCGTCCGACGATTACGAGGAGATACTGGCCGCGCTCGAGCAAGACGGCTCCGACTGGGCGAGGACGCAGCTCGAGACCCTGCGCGCCAAGAGCCCGCAGGCGTGCAAGGTCTCGCTCCGGCTCCTCTACGACGGCGCCCGGGTCCAGGATTTCGGGCACGAGATGAAGCAGGAATATGCGGTCGCCACCCGGGTGGTGCAGCGCCACGATTTCGTCGAAGGCGTGCGCGCCCTGCTGGTCGACAAGGACAACAAGCCGCGCTGGGAGCCGTCGACCCCCGAGGGCGTCAGCGATCATTTGATCGACACCATCTTCGCGCCGATGCCGGAAGGCGAGGAATGGACGCCGCTCTAGCCGTCATTGCGAGCGAAGCGAAGCAATCCAGCGGCTCTGCGGCTCGAAGCTGGATTGCTTCGTCGCTTCGCTCCTCGCAATGACGGCCATGGTACCTGGAGACTGACATGAACTACGAGAATATCCTGGTCGAGCAGCGCGGGGCGGTCACCCTGATCACCTTGAACCGCCCCAAGGCGCTCAACGCCCTCAACACCGCCGTCCTCGACGAGCTGATCCGCGCCTTCGCCGCCTACGATTTCGACGATTCGCAGCGCTGCGCCGTGCTCACCGGCAGCGAGCGCGCCTTCGCCGCCGGCGCCGACATCAAGGAGATGTCCGACCAGGGCTTCGCCTCGATGTACGGCTCCAACTTCTTCCAGGGATGGGAGCAGGTCACCGCCACCCGCAAGCCGTGGATCGCCGCGGTCGCCGGCTATGCGCTGGGCGGCGGCTGCGAGGTGGCGATGATGGCCGATTTCATCATCGCCGCCGACACCGCCCAGTTCGGCCAGCCGGAGATCAAGCTGGGGGTCACCCCCGGAATGGGCGGTTCGCAGCGCCTGACCCGGGCCGTCGGCAAGGCCAAGGCGATGGAGATGTGCCTGACCGGGCGCAACATGGGCGCCGAGGAAGCGGAGCGCGCCGGCCTCGTCGCCAGGGTCGTCCCGGCGGACCGGCTGGTCGACGAGGCCCTGGCCACGGCGGAAAAGATCGCCGGAATGGCCCCGCTCGCCGCCATCGCCACCAAGGAGATGGTCAACGCCGCCTTCGAGACCGGCCTGGCGCAGGGCATCGTCTTCGAGCGCCGCCTGTTCCACGGCCTGTTCGGAACCGAGGACCAGAAGGAAGGCATGGCCGCCTTCGTCGACAAGCGTAAGGCTGAGTGGAAGGGGCGCTAGGACAGGGGAGAATGGAAGGGAGCGCCTCCACCCGTTCGGGCTGAGCCTGTCGAAGCCCTCCCCTTGATTTCTCCCGCCCGCAAGAGAAGGAAGCCCTTCGACAAGCTCGGGGCGAACGGTTTTCCAGCGCCCCTCCTTCGGAGACAATAATGGCGCGGATCGCATTCATCGGGCTCGGCAACATGGGCGGCGGCATGGCCGCGAACCTGGTCAGGGCGGGGCACGAGGTGCGGGCCTTCGACCTTTCGGCCGAGGCGCTCGAAAAGGCGGAGCGGAGCGGCTGCCTGCCCATGGGCTCGGCCGGGGAGGCGGTCGAGGATGTGGACGCGGTGGTGACCATGCTCCCGGCCGGCAAGCATGTCCGCCAGGTCTACGAGACGAGCGTGATCGGCGCCGCCCCGACCGGCGCGATCCTGATCGACTGCTCGACCATCGACGTCGCCACCGCCCGCGAGGAGAGCGGGAAAGCGGCGGCGGCCGGCTATGCGATGGTGGACGCGCCGGTCTCGGGCGGAATCGCCGCCGCCGACGCCGGCACTCTCACCTTCATGGTCGGCGGCGGCGACGAGGCGTTCGAACGGGCGCGCGAGATCCTCGAGAAAATGGGCAAGGCGGTGATCCATGCCGGCGGCCCCGGCTCCGGCCAGGCGGCGAAGATCTGCAACAACATGCTGCTCGGCGCCTCGATGGTCGCGACCTGCGAGACCTTCGTTCTGGCGCGGAAGCTCGGCCTCGATCCGCAGACCTTCTTCGACATCGCCTCCAAGGCCTCGGGCCAATGCTGGTCGATGACCAGCTATTGCCCTGTTCCCGGAGTCGGTCCGGTCACCCCGGCCGACCGCGGCTATGAGGGCGGCTTCGCCGCCGCCCTGATGCTGAAGGACCTGCGCCTCGCCATGGAAGCGGCGCAGAGCGTCGACGCCTATACGCCGATGGGATCCCATGCCGAGGAGCTCTACGCCCGCTTCGCCGAGGCGCTGGGCGGAGGCGCGAAGGACTTTTCCGGGATCATCAAGATGATCGACGACAGCTGGAAATCCTCGCCATCGTGAGATGGGGAGGGGGACCACACGAAGTGTGGTGGAGGGGTAGCCAATTACTCCTCCACCATGCTTCGCATGGTCCCCCTCCCCACCGCTTCGCGGCAGGGAGGATATCCTAGGTCGCCCGCCTGTACCCCGTGCCGCCCACCCTTCGCCGCTCGCCGCCGCCGTAGCGCGCGGCCAGCTCGGCGGGGCTCGGCTCCGCCACCGGCAGCTTCACGATCGCCGATCGGCGGCGCAGATCCTCGACGCAGCGTGCCGCGGTCTTGCCGTCCCAAAGCTCGGGGCAGCGCACCGGCCGCGGCCCGGTCAGGGCGCGCTCAAGCTCGAGCAGGAGGGTTTCGGGCTTCACTAGCCGGTTGGTGCCCTCGACGATCGTCACCGGCCGCTCGGTATTCTCCCTGAGCGTCAGGCAGGGGATGCCGAGATAGGTGGTCTCCTCCTGGATCCCGCCCGAATCGGTGATCGCCGCCGCCGCGCCGGTCACCAGGCTCATGAAGCGGACATAGGGCAACGGCTCGATGAGCCTGATCCCGGCGCGGGCGAGCCGGCTGTCGAACAGGGCTCCGGACAGCCGCTTCGCCGTGCGCGGGTGGACCGGGAAGACGAGCGGCAGCCGCCGCTGCACTTCGACCAGCGAGTCGACGAGCCGGATCAGCTGGGCCGGATCGTCGACGTTGGAGGGCCGGTGGAGGGTGACGATCCCGTAGCCGCCACGCTCCAGCCCGAGCTCGGCCGGAACGTCGGCGGCCTCGATCGCCGGACGGACCAGCTCGAAGCTGTCGAGCATGATGTTGCCGACCCGGCTGATTCGGGCCTCCGGAATGCCTTCCGCCAGCAGATTCTCGTCGCCGTCCGCCGAGGGCGTCCACAGCACGTCGGCGAGCACGTCGGTGACGAGCCGGTTCAGCTCCTCCGGCATGGTCCGGTCGCGGCTGCGCAGCCCCGCCTCGAGGTGGACAACGGGAATTCCAAGCTTGCCGCCGACCATCGCGCAGGCGGCGGTCGAGTTGACGTCGCCGACGACGACGATCCAGTCGGGGCGGTCCTTCTGAGCGACCTTCTCGTAAGCGATCATCACTCCGCCGGTCTGCTCGGCATGGCTTCCCGAGCCCACACCGAGATGATGGTCCGGCTCCGGCAGGCGCAGATCGGCGAAGAAGGCGTCCGACATGTTCACGTCGTAATGCTGGCCGGTATGGACCAGCACCGGCTCGAATCCGTGCGTCCCGGCGAGGGCGTGCCAGAGCGGCGCCACCTTCATGAAATTCGGGCGCGCGGCGGCGATCAGATGGATGCGCTGGACCATCAGGCCGGGGTAGCCGCAAAGGGTAAAGATAGGGTTGGCCCGCTCCCCTCCCGTCTCCCCTCCCTGGAAGGGAGGGGCTGGGGGTGGGTCCGCCGAAGGCGGCCGAAACTCCGAGTCAGCAAGAAGTCTCGCTTCGCTCGACTACCCACCCCCGCCCCTCCCTTCCAGGGAGGGGAAGAATCAGCGAAGCACCGCCTCCACCGCCTTTTTCCACCCGGCCAGCCTTGCCTCCCGCACCTCCGCCGCCATCGCCGGCTCGAACCTTTCCACCTGCCCGCGCATCGCCGCCGCCGCCTCCAGCGAGGCGAACATCCCGCACCCGACGCCGGCCAGCATCGCCGCGCCGAGCGCCGTCGTCTCGACGAAGCGCGGCCGCTCCACGGTAAGCCCGAGCATGTCCGCCAGATCCTGCGCCAGCCACCCGTTCGACGCCATTCCGCCATCGACCTTGAGCACCTCCCACGGCGCCCCGTCGGCGGCGAATGCCCCCATCAGATCGTGGGTCTGGTGCGCCATCGCCTCCAATGCGGCTCGGGCGATATGGGCGCGGCCGGTGGCGAAGCTCAGTCCGGAAATGGCGCCGCGCGCGTCCGGCCGCCAATAAGGCGCGCCGAGCCCGCTATGCGCCGGCACGATCTGCACCCCGCCGCTGTCCGGCACCGAGCGGGCCAGCGCCTCCGTCTCGGCCGCGCTGCCGAGCAGCCCCAGATCGTCGCGAAGCCATTTGACCAGGCTTCCGGCGACGAACACCGAGCCTTCCAGCGCGTAGCTTCGCCGCCCTCCGATCTGGCAGGCGATGGTCGACAGCAGCCGGTGCCGGCTTCGGCGGAACTCCTCGCCGCTATGGGTGAGGATGAAGGCGCCGGTGCCGTAGGTCGCCTTGCTGTTGCCGGGGGCGAGGCAGGCTTGGCCGATCGAGGCCGCCTGCTGGTCGCCGGCCATGCCCGCGATCGGGATGGGAGCTCCGAAATGCTCCGGCAGCGTCTCGCCGAGCCGCCCGGCGCAGTCGACGATCTCCGGCAGCACCCCGGCGGGCACCCCCCAAAGATCGAGCAGGCCTTCGTCCCAGCGGCCGGTTCCGATATCCATCAGCGCCGTGCGCGAAGCGTTGGTCGCGTCGGAGACATGGAGCCCTCCGGTCAGCCGGAAGACCAGCCAGCTCTCGACCGTGCCGACGCGCAGATCGCGCCCCGCCTCCCGAAGCCGGGGCCAATGCTCGAGCGCCCAGGCGATCTTGGAGGCGCTGAAATAGGGGTCGAGCAGAAGCCCGGTCTTCGCCCGCACCGCCTCCTCATGCCCCTGCGCCTTGAGCCCGGCGCAAAGCCCGGCGGTGCGCCGGTCCTGCCAGACGATCGCCGGCGCCAGCGCCCGGCCGGTGCGGCGGCTCCAGAAGACGATCGTCTCGCGCTGGTTGGTGATCCCGAGCGCCGCGACCCGTTCCGCCCCTCCGCCCGCGGCGACCGCCGCGCGAGCGCAGGCGAGGCTCGAGGTCCAGATCTCCTCCGCGTCATGCTCGACCCACCCCGGTCGCGGATAGGATTGAGTCAGCTCCCTCTGCTCGGTGGCGAGGCACGAGCCGTCGGCGGCGAACAGCATCGCCCGTGCGCTGGTCGTGCCCTCGTCGATTACCAGCAGCCTGTCGCCCATCGGCCCTCCCCGTCATTGCGAGGAGCGTAGCGACCAAGCAATCCATTCGACAAGCGCCGTACTGGATTGCTTCGCTCCGCTCGCAATGACGATAAGGGTCGCATGGAGCGTTTCGACCTGCTCATCGTCGGCGGCGGGATCAACGGGGCGGCGATCGCCCGGGACGCGGCGATGCGCGGCGCGAAGGTGCTGCTGGTCGAGCGGGACGATCTCGCCGCCCACACCAGCTCCGCCTCCTCCAAGCTGATCCACGGCGGCCTTCGCTATCTCGAATATTACCAGTTCCGGCTGGTCCGCGAGGCGCTCGCCGAGCGCGAGATCATGCTTCGCACCGCGCCCCACATCGTCCGACCGCTGCGCTTCGTGCTGCCGCACTGCCCGGCGCTCAGGCCGAGCTGGATGATCCGGGCCGGACTCCTCCTCTACGATCTCTTCTCGATCCGCGGCAGCCTCCCTCGCTCGCGCAGGGTCGGCCGCCGCGACTCCGCGCTTCACGCCCCGCTCCGGGAGCGGCGCAAGGTGCTCAGCTATTGGGACGCGTGGGTCGACGACAGCCGGCTGACGGTGCTCAACGCCGTCGCCGCCGCCGAGCATGGCGCCGAGATCGCCACCCGCACCGAGCTCCTCTCCGCCCGCCGCGACGGCGACGTCTGGCGCGCGGAGCTGTCCGGCGGCCGCGCCGTCGCCGCCGGGGTGATCGTCAACGCCGCCGGCCCCTGGGTCGCCGAGGTCCTGAACGCCCGTCTCGCCGAGACCAGCCAGAGCCGCGTCCGGCTGGTCAAGGGCAGCCACATCGTCGTCCCCTCTCTGTGGGAGGGCGAGCAGGCCTATATCCTCCAGCAGGCCGACGGCCGGGTCGTCTTCGCCCTTCCCTTCCAGGGAAGGTTCACCCTCGTCGGCACCACCGACATCCCGGTCGAGCGGCCGGAGGACGCCGCCGTCACGCCGGACGAGATCCGCTATCTCTGCCAGGCCGCCGACCGCTACTTCACCCGCCAGGTCGTCCCCGCCGACGTCGTGTGGAGCTATTCCGGAGTGCGCGCGCTGTGGGACGACGGCGCCGCCGAGGCTAAAGCGGTGACCCGCGACTACCGCCTGGAGCTCGACCCGGATCCGGGGCCGAAGCTGCTCTCCGTCTTCGGCGGCAAGATCACCACCGCCCGGGCGCTCGCCGAGGAGGCGCTCGACCGGCTTGGAATCGAGGGGCGGCGTTCCACCTCCCATGCCTTCCTCCCCGGCGGCGACATCTATCCCGATTTCCTGGAGTGGCTCGACACCGTCGCCGCCTGGATGCCCCGGCCCCTCCTCGCCCGGCTCTCCGCGGCCTACGGCACCCGCCTCGCGGACCTGCTCGGCGACGCCCGGAGCCTTGGGGCGCTGGGCCGCCATTTCGGCGCCGGCCTTTACGAGGCCGAGCTGCGCTGGCTCAAGGAGCGCGAATTCGCCCGCACCGGCGGGGACGTGCTCTGGCGGAGGACCAAGTTGGGGCTGGTGATGGGCAAGGAGGAGGCTGCGGCGGTGGAGGCGTGGATGATCGTCCCGTCCGCGCTCGATCCGGACGGCCGCGCCCCCTAGTCCGCGGGAAGCCTTGCGACTAGACTGTCGTGGACGCGCAACCGGCCTTCGCCTGAGGCCTCGGCGGGGGCGTAGGGGCAGGGACGGCCGTGGGACGGATACCGGTTGAAAGACATGCCGATCGCGGCCCGGCCCCGTGCCGGGGATGAGCAACATCGACGAAGCCACGGCCCGGGCCTTCGACGACAAATGGGGTGTCCGCTTGAAGCGGGCCCATAATCCCGAGCGGAACCGGCAAATCTTCGATACCTATTTCGCGCTCTTTCCCTTCGCCGGGCTCGAGCGGGCGGAAGGGTTCGAGCTCGGCTGCGGCGCCGGCCGTCTGGCGATGCTGCTCGCGCCGCGGGTCGGGCGGCTGCACTGCATCGACCCCTCGCCCAACGGCCTCGACGCCGCCCGCCGGGTGATGGCCGGGCAAGGCAATGTCGAATTCCACCTCGCCGCGGTGGACGAGATGCCGATCGAGGACGGAAGCCAGGATTTCGGTTATTCGATGGGCGTCCTTCATCACATTCCCGACAGCGAGGCCGCGCTCGCGGCATGCACCGCCAAGCTGAAGCCCGGCGCGCCCTTCCTCCTCTACGTCTATTATGATTTCGAAAACCGCCCGCGCTGGTTCCGGGCGCTATGGAAAGCCTCGGACTGGGGCCGGCGGCTGATCTGCAAATTGCCTTTCCGGGCGCGCAAGGCGATGTGCGACCTTATCGCCTTGACCGCCTACTGGCCGCTGGCCCGGGCCGCCGCAGTCGCCGCCAAAGCGGGCCTGGCGGTGGACGGCCTCCCGCTCAGCTCCTATCGCGGCGCGCGCCTCGACAACATGCGGATCGCCGCGCTCGACCGCTTCGGCAGCGGAGTCGAGCGGCGCTTCTCCCGCGCCGCCGTCCGGTCGATGATGGATCGCTGCGGGCTGGGCGAGGTGCGGATCGCCGACGGCCCGCCTTACTGGGTCGCCATCGGCCGCAAACGCTCCGGCGGGACCGGGGAGAAAGGCTAGGCTAGGGGCCCTCGTGCAGCGGGTCGGTGCCGTGCTCCGGCACCTCGTCCAGCTCCCGCTTGCTCTCCCGCGCCTTTTCCTCGATCGCCTCGTCGTCCGAGGGAAGGTCCTGCTTCTCGCCGCCCATGTCGGATACTCCTTCGCCCGGTGAACGCCCGAGCCGGGAACCCGCTCCGCGCCCCGCGCTTTGACCGCGTCATGGCACCTTCGGCACCCGAAGCGTCCGCCCAAGCGGGCAATGGCGAGACCGTCATCGGCTGGAAGCTCGACCGCGAGCAGAGGAAGGAGCTGCTCCAGCAATTCCCGCCCCGCTACCGCGAGGTCGACGCCGATCACGTCACGCTTCGAAGCGGGGCGGCGGACGATGCCGCGCTCCCGGAGGAGGATCTGGGCGAGATTGTCGGCCGGGTCGACGACGGCCGCGGCGTCGAGGCGATGGTGGTCGCCATCGGCGGCACCACCGACCGGCCCGACGGCAGCACCTACCACATCACCTGGTCGCTCGAGCCGGGGCGCGAGGCGCGGGAATCGAACGACGTGCTCGCCAGGCGGGAATGGACCGCCTTCGACCTGCCGATGCCGGTCAGGCTCACACCCGAGCGCTGGCCCCGGGGCTCGTGAGGCGGCAGCTCTATCTCGACTGCGACGGGGTCCTCGCCGACTTCGAGAAAGGCGCCGCCGCGGCGCTCGGAATGCACCCCAGGGCATATGAGAAACGCTTCGGCATCGGCCGCTTCTGGGCGAAGCTGGCCAAGGCCCCCGATTTCTATTTCGGCCTCCCCCTCCTCGACGGCGCCACCGACTTGTTCGAGGCGGTCCGGCATCTCGATCCGATCATCCTCACCGGCCTTCCGCAGGGCAATTGGGCGGCGGACCAGAAGGTGCGCTGGGCGGCCAGGCATTTCCCCGGCACCCGGATCATCACCACAAGGGCGCGCGACAAGCGCGACCATGCCAGGGAAGGCGACGTGCTGGTCGACGACCAGCTCAGGCATGCTCACCTCTGGGAGGAAGCGGGCGGCGTGTTCATCCACCACAGGAACGTCGCGGACACGCTCGAGCGCCTGAAGGACTATTTCCCCCTCTAGCGCCTCCCCGTTCCGGGGAGGAACCAATGCCCCTATAGTCGCTCCCGAATCCGGGAGTCCGCCTTTGAAACCTGTCGCTTACCCCCTGCTCGCCGCCGCCGCCCTGCTGCTCGCGGCCGCGAAGGCCCCGGAGCAAAAGCCGGTCGCCTACCGGATCACGCCCGTCCTCCAGCCGGACGGCAGCCGCGCCCTCGACGTCCGGATGCGGTTTCGGGGCGACAAGGACGGCGAGACGGCTTTGTTCCTGCCCAGCGTCTGGGCCGGATCGAGCGAGCTGTGGCGCCATGCCACGAAGCTCCGGATCGGCGGCGGCAGGAGCATCGGCGGCAGCTATGACAGCCCCGTCGTCCGCCACCGCCCGGGCGCCCGCCTCGACGTGCGCTACCGGATCGTCTCGGCCTATACGGAGGATCCCGGCTTCGCCTACGAGAAGGCGCGGCCGATGGTCCGGCCCGACTGGTTCTTCGTCCATGGCGAGTCGGTCTTCGCCAGCCCCGGCGGAGGCGACGCCCGGGCCGCGAAGTTCAAATGGGGCAAGCTGCCCAGGGGCTGGACCGTCGCCTCCGACCTCGACCATCTCAAGGGCAAGCCGACGACCGTCGCCAATCTGATCAACAGCGTCGCCATCGGCGGCGCCAGGCTCCGGATCGTCCGGCGCGACCTGCGCGGAGCTCCGCTGCGGGTGGCGATCCTGGGCGAATGGAGCTTCACGCCCGACCAGCTCGCCGATACCGTCACCCCGATCATCGCCGCCGAAGACGCTTTCTGGGGCGACCGGAGCGCGCCGTTCCTGGTCGCGATGGCGCCGCTCGGCGACCTGCCCGCCGGCCTTTCCTACACCGGCACCGGGCGCGCCGACGCTTTCTCCATCGCCTCGACCAGCGCGTTCGAGATCAGGCAGGCCGTCCGCTTCCTCGCCCACGAATACGGCCACAGCTGGGTCCCGATCGCGCTCGGCGGGATGCCGGAGGAGGACGAGGCGAAGGATTATTGGTTCAGCGAGGGCTTCAACGACTATCTCGCCGCCAAGGTGCTGCTCCGCGCCGGCATCTGGACCCTGGCGGAATGGGCGGCCGACAAGAACGAGACCCTGCTCCGCTACGGCACCTCCCCGGCCAAGACCGTCGGCGGCGCCGACATCGCCGCCCGCTTCTGGGACGATCCGTCGGTCCAGCAGGTGAGCTACGACCGCGGGCACCTGCTCGCCGCCAAGCTCGACGCCGAGATCGCCGCCCGCACCTCCGGCCGGCAGAGCCTGGAAGGCGTGCTTCGGGTCCAGCGCCGGGCGGCGGAAACCAGCTCGGAGCTGGCCGTCGCCCTGTTCCGCAAGACCTTGCGCGAGCAGACCGGGATCGATCTCGACGCCGATGTCGAGCGCTATGCCCGCCGCGGCGAGGCCCTGCTTCTGCCCGCCGACCTGTTCGGCGACTGCGCCGGCCTCGTCACCGAGCGCCGCAAGGAATTCCACCGCGGCTACGACGCCGAGGCGACCCGCAAGGCGGGCGGGATCATCACGGGCGTCGTGCCCGACGGGCCCGCTCACGCCGCGGGCCTTCGCGACGGCATGCGCCTCATCCGCCGCGAGAGCGGCAAGATCGGCGATTCAACGGTCGAGCTTTCCTACCGGGTCGCGGACGAGTCGGGCGAGCGGGTGATCGCCTTCCTCCCCGAGGGCAAGGGCGAGCATGAGGTGCAGCGCGTGGCGCTGACGGCGGGGCCGGACCAGGAGGCCCGCTGCCGGACCCGGCTCGGCGGCGCCTCGTGAGCTTCACCGCCAGGATCCTGCTGCTCGGCTCCGGCGAGCTCGGCAAGGAGTTCGCCATTTCCGCCAAGCGGCTCGGCGCCTTCGTCATCGCCTGCGACTCCTATGCCGGCGCCCCGGCAATGCAGGTCGCCGACGCGGCGGAAGTCTTCTCGATGCTGGACGGGGAGCGGCTTCGCGAGGCGATCGGGCGCCACCGGCCGGACCATGTCGTTCCCGAGGTCGAGGCGATCCGGACCGAGATCCTGGCGGAGATGGAGGCGGCGGGCACTCATGTCGTGCCTTCGGCCCGGGCGACGATGATGACGATGAACCGCGATTCGATCCGCGAGCTGGCCGCCGGAACCCTCGGCCTGCGCACCTCGCGCTACCGCTTCGCCGAGAGCCTGGGGGAGGTCGAGGAGGCCGCCGCCCACACCGGCTTCCCCTGCGTGGTCAAGCCGGTCATGTCCTCGTCGGGCAAGGGCCAGCGCACCGTCGAATCGGCCGCTGACCTGAGCGCGGCCTGGGACTATGCGGTCGCCAACATGCGCGGCGACCGGGCGCGGTTGATCGTCGAGGAGTTCGTCCGCTTCGACTATGAGATCACCCTGCTCACCGTCCGGACGCGCGACGGCGTGCTCTTCTGCCCTCCCGTCGGCCACCGCCAGGAGCGGGGCGACTATCGGGAAAGCTGGCAGCCGACTCCCATGTCCGCCGCGGCCCTCGCCGACGCTCGGGCGATGGCCCGCGCGGTGGTCGACGATCTGGGCGGCTACGGCCTGTTCGGGGTCGAGTTCTTCGTCGCCGGCGACGAGGTGATCTTCTCCGAATTGTCGCCCCGCCCGCACGACACCGGAATGGTCACCCTGATCTCCCAGAACCTCTCCGAATTCGACCTCCACGCCCGCGCGATCATGGGGCTGCCGATCCCGCATCTCGCCCTCACCGCCCCCGCCGCCGCCTCGGCCGTGATCCTGGCGGACCGCGACTCGGAGAGCTTCCGCTTCGAAGGCGTCGCCGGGGCGCTGGCGCTGGGGAGCGAAAGCGCGGAGGTCGACCTGCGCATCTTCGGCAAGCCGGTGACGAGGCCGGGCCGCAGAATGGGCGTGGCGCTGGCCACCGGCGCGACGGCGGACGAAGCGCGGGCGCTGGCGACCCGCGCGGCCGCCGAGGTGAGGATCGTCTACGACTGACCCTTATCCTCCCTGCCGCGAAGCGGTGGGGAGGGGGACCACCCGAAGGGTGGTGGAGAGTTAACTGGCGCAGGTCGGAGCGGTTCACGCGCGACATCCCGGCTTCTCGACAATTACCCCTCCACCATGCTCCGCATGGTCCCCTCCCATCTTGGGATGGGGAGGATGATCAACGCCCGAACCTCAGCACCAGGTGATCATATTCCCCATTGCCGAGATATCCGTCCCCGTCGCGATCGTGGAAGGCGATGACGTAAATCGGCCGACGGGCCGTCGCGATCGGCGTCTGGCCCCCGGCCCTCGTCCACAAGGCGGAATAATAAACCGCCGGCCGCTCCGGATCCGGCCCGAGCCTGAGGTCGATCAGGTAATTATGCCCGCTGTCGCTCAGCATCAGCACGCCCGAGCCCGCCTCCGTGTCGGCCATCCCGGTGCCCGGAAGGAAGCAGGGATGCTCGCCGCCGGCATTGGGGTCGCCGGGCACCGAGCGCGGCCGAATCCGCCGGAACACGGACTTCTCCGTCCACGCGCAGAGCTGCCAGGCGGCGTCCGCCCTGCCCTTGGGAAAAAGGATCCGGAACGGCCGCGGCTCGAGCCGGACCTCGGTCGTGCGCAGGTCCGTCCTGACCAGCGGCACGGGCTTTCCGTCCTGGACGATCCGGATCCCCAGCCATTGCGTGTGCGCGACCCGAGTCGCGGGTTCGCGCCCGGCGGCGGCCGGCATGGACAGCGCCAGGGCGGCGAGCAGCCCGGCGGCACGCAACGATTTCCCCACGATGCCCTCCCGCATGTCGAGCTCGAAGGATAGGACCGGCCCAAGCCGCCGCGCAATGGGTTGAAGGAGCAGATGTTCTTCCTATGTTCTTTAACGAGCTGGAGGAGACGGGGTTTTCGATGGCGCGCGGATTGCACGGCGGCGGGAACTGGGGGCGCACTCCGGCGAAAGGTTCAGCCCGCTTTTTTCCGCTTCCATGAAGCCGAACCTTATGAAACTTCCGTCGAACCTTCGGCCCGGGTTTGCGCTCCGCCGCGCCGCGTACTATTTGGGGGACGCTGCGCCCAAGCGCCTCATTTCGCGAAGAATCCGGAGCCCGCGCGTGTTGAAGAAGAGCCTTTCATTCGCCGTCTCGATGCTGGCGATCGCCGCCGCTCCCGCCCTCGCGGGGGACCGCCACGAATGTATCGACGAAGCCTGCACGATGGTGTCGCTGATCGACGCCGATCTGGATCAGGCCGGAGGCGGCTCCGCCGCCGCGGTGGACGCGCAGCGTTTCGGCGGCTGGGGCATCGACCTTGCGGGAATGGACCGCTCGGTGAAGCCGGGCGACGACTTCTTCGCTTATGTGAACGGGAATTGGGCGAAGACCACGCCCATCCCCGCCGATCGCTCCTCCTATGGCGCCTTCGTCATCCTGCGCGATCTCTCCGAGGCCCGGCTTCGCCAGCTGGTCGAGGCCTATCCGGCGGGCGACCCCGCCACCGGCGGCGACCAGGCCAAGGTGGCCGCGCTCTATCGCGGCTTCATGGACGAGGCGGCGGCCGAGCGTCAGGACGCCGTCCCGCTCCTCACCCGCATCGCGCCCATCTATCAGGCCAAGACCCGCGAGGACCTCGCCCGGCTGATGGGCCGCTCGATCGGAGGCTTCGGAAGCACCTTCTTCGGCCCGGGAGTCACCGACGACGCCAAGAATCCGGAGCAATATGCGCTCTACATGGGCCAGTCGGGCCTCGGCCTCGGCGACCGCGACCTCTATCTCGACGCCAAGTTCAAGCCGCAGAAGGACCGCTACCTCCTCTACGTGCGGCAGATGCTGGAGATGGCCGGCTGGCCGGCTGCTAAGGAATCGGCCGCGAAGATCGTCGCGCTCGAGACTCGGATCGCGGAGGCGCACTGGACCCGCGCCGAAAGCCGCAACCGCGACAAGACCTACAATCCCATGACCCTGGCGCAGCTCCAGAGCCAGGCGCCCGGCTTCCCCTGGCAGACCTTCTGGGAGGCCGCGGGCCTCGAGCGCACCGAGCGCGCCGTCGTCAGCCAGGTCACCGCCATTCCCAGGCTCGCGGCGATCTTCGCGGAAACGGACCTGCAGACCCTGAAGGCCTGGCAGATGTTCCACACCGCCGACGACATGTCGCCCTTGCTCTCGAAGCGCTTCGTCGACGCCCAGTTCGAGTTCCGCTCCAAATTCCTTCAGGGCCAGCCCGAGCAGCGCGAGCGCTGGAAGCGCGGCATCGCCTTCGCCGAGAATGCCATGGGCGAGGCGATCGGCCGCGATTACGTGGCGCTCTATTTCAAGCCCGACGCCAAGGCGAAGATGGACCGGCTGGTGACCGACCTTCGAGCCGCCATGAAGGCGAGGATCGAGCGGCTGCAGTGGATGGGCGCCGAGACCAAGGTCGAAGCGTTCAGGAAGCTCGAGAATTTCGGCCTCAAGATCGGCTATCCGGAGAAGTGGCGCGACTATTCGGCGCTTCAAGTCGTCCCAGGCGACCTCGTCGGCAACGCCGAGCGCGCCTTCCGCTTCGAATGGGATTATCGCCGCAACCGGGTCGAGCAGCCGGTCGACAAGGCGGAATGGAGCATGACCCCGCAGACGGTGAACGCTTATTATTCCTCGGTGAAGAACGAGATCGTCTTCCCGGCCGCGA
This sequence comes from Allosphingosinicella sp., assembly GCA_035628835.1. GTDB lineage: Bacteria > Pseudomonadota > Alphaproteobacteria > Sphingomonadales > Sphingomonadaceae > Allosphingosinicella. The sequence goes on along the minus strand of DASPJA010000053.1, from coordinate 40,364 downwards.
TCCTTCAGCCGCCCTTCTTCGATCCCGACGCCGATCCGGCGGTCAATTACGGCGCCATCGGCGGAGTGATCGGCCATGAGATCACCCACGGCTTCGACGATCAGGGCCGCAAGTCCGACTGGGCGGGCGTGCTGCGCGACTGGTGGAAGCCGGAGGATGCGGCCAAGTTCGAGGCCCAGGCGACCCGCCTCGGCGAGCAATATGCCGCCTACGAATTCCCGACCCTGCCCGGAATGCACATCAACCCGCGGGTCGCGATGGGCGAGAACATCGCCGATCTCGGCGGAGTCCATCTCGGCCTCGAAGCCTATCGCAACTTCCTCGGTGGCAAGCCCGGCCCGGTGCTCGACGGCTTCACGCCCGAGCAGCGCGTGTTCATGGCCTGGGCGCAGGTATGGCGGACGCTCTGGCGCGACGATGCGCTGAGGCAGCAGATCGTCAACGGCCCCCACAGCCCCGGCCAGATCCGCGCCTTCGCGCCGCTCCGCAACCAGGACGAATGGTACAAGGCGTTCAACGTCCAGCCCGGCGACAGACATTACATCGCCCCGGAGAACCGCGTCCGGATCTGGTGACACCTACCGTCGTTGCGCGCGAAGCGAGGCAATCCAGCGGCTCAGGCGCCCTCAGCCGGATTGCTTCGTCGCTGCGCTCCTCGCAATGACGGCTACCGCCGGGTCGCCAGCCAGATCATGTGCTTCGCGCCCTTGCGCCCGGCATGGGCGCGGACGGTGACCTCCTCCACGGCGAAGTCCGCCTTGCCGAGCCGACGTGCGAAGGCCGGATCGGGCGCCGCCGACCAGATTGCGAGCAGCCCGCGCGGTCGAAGCGCCGTCCGCGCCCGAGCCAGCCCCTCCAGGTCGTAGAGCCGGTCGTTGGTGTCGCGGCTGAGGGCGTCGGGGCCGTTGTCGACGTCGAGCAGGATCGAATCATAGTCCGAGCGCGCCGCCGCGATCAGGTCGCCGACATCGCTCTCGACGATCCGTACCCGGGGATCGTCGAGGCTCGTGCCGTGGACATGGGCCATCGGTCCCCGCGCCCATTCGACGATCGCCGGCACCAGCTCCGACACGACCACCTTCGAGTCGCGGGGGAGCGCGCCGAGCGCCGCTCGCAAGGTGAACCCCATGCCCAGCCCGCCGATCAGGATCGCCGGCCGCGGCCGCCCCGCCATGCGCTCGCAGGCGAGGGTGGCGAGCGCCTCCTCCGATCCGCGAAGCCGGGTGCTCATCAGCGCGTTGGCGCCGAGCATGATCCAGAAGTCGTCGCCCCGCCGGACGAGCCGGAGCTCGCCGCCGCCCGGAATCGGGGCCGTATCGAGGAGCACGCGCGGGATCATCGCCGCGCCTTGGACCGATCCCTGGACAAGAGCAACGAAGGCGCCGAAACCGGCGTTGATGAAATGAGTCACCGGAAGGTTCGAGCCTTGAGCGTCGCGTTCCGCCGCGAAAGCGATGAAGAGCATAAGGAGCCGAGGTTCGAGCTGCCGATCCCGCCCGGCCCGAACCTGGTGACCGCGAACGGACTTGCTCAGGCCGAGCGGCGGGTCGCGGCGCTGGAAGCCTCGGTCGCCGACGAGCGGGACGAAGCGAGGCTCGAGCGGTCGAAGCGGGAGCTTCGCTACTGGCGCACCCGGCTCGCCACCGCCCAGCTCGCCCCGCCGCCGCCGGACGGCGAAGTCGCGTTCGGCTCCCGGGTCGTCTTCCGCCACGACGGCGCCCTGCGCCGGATCGACATCGTCGGCGACGACGAGGCCGATCCCGCCGCCGGCCGGATCGCCTTCTCGGCGCCGCTCGCCCGCGCGCTGATCGGCGCCCGCGTCGGCGACCTCGTCGATTTCGCCGGCCGGCCCGAAGCGCTGGAGGTGGTCGAGATAGGGCCGATCGAGCCCTGATCCTCCGGTCCCTGGAAGGGAGGGGCCGGGGGCGGGTCCGCCGAAGGCGGCGAAACTCGGAAGTCGGCAGGCAGGCTCGCTGCGCTCGCCTACCCACCGCCTAACCCTTCCTTCCAGGGAGGGGGACCAGGCCGTGGAGCATCGTCCGAAGGGAGGAAAATGGTGGGCGTGGCAAGGATTGAACTTGCGACCCCTGCGATGTCAACACAGTGCTCTACCACTGAGCTACACGCCCACTGCGGGCTATCTAGTGAAGGGCCGCCCGCCGCGCAACCCACGTCTCCGCCAGGGCGTCGAGGGCTCGGTTGACGCTCGACGGCAGCTTTTCCGCCGGGCCCCGGGCCATCGCCGACCAGCGCACATTGCCGTCAGGCCCGGTGGCGGTGAGGCCGATCGTCGGCTCCCCCGTCCATAAGGTCAGCCGGGCGGAGAGCTGCGCCTCGCCCTCCCGGGCGGCTCCGCGCCGGAAGACCAGCCCGCGCCGGCTCAGCCCCGCCGCGATCAGCTCGCTGGTCGCCCGGGCGAGCGGCTCGTGGGAGGGATCGCCGGTGGCGTTGACGACGTCGCTCACCGCCAGCGCCGGCGCCGCCGGCCGCAGCGCAAGCCAGGCGCCGCCGGCCAGAACGAGCAGCAGCAGCATGAGGAGGGCGGCCGCGGTCGGGCGCCGGGACCGCAACGGCGTCTCGGCCTCCGGCCCGGCGACCAGCCGGTAGCCCCGCTTCGGCACCGTCTCGATGAAACGGGGGCTCCGGGCGTCGTCGCCGAGCGCGCGCCGAAGCTGGCCGATGACGACCGGAATCGAGTTGGGGCTCTGGCTTCGGCCGTTCCACACCTCGGCGATCATCTCGTCCTGGCCGACCGCCTCGCCGGCGCGGCGGCACAGCAGCTCGAGGGTCCGGGCGGCGCGGTCCTCGAGCCGGCGCCGCTCGCCGCCCTGAAGCAGCTCGTTCTCGCCGGCCCGGAAGGTCCAGCCGCCGATCCGGTAATGCTGCGATGCCATGGCCCGCTCCGCTATCCCCGCCGCACCCATAGCAGCAAGCTCCGTCGGCCGGCGCAGACTTTCTTTAGCCTTTCTTTAGTTGAGCCCCGCCGGCGCCGTCGCGCAGGCCGGCGCCATGAACCGCCTCCGCTTCCTCGCCGTCCTCGGCGCCGTCTCGCTCCTGCCGCCGCCCCTCGCGGCCTGCGCGCAGCCGGCGCCGGGGCACCTCATGGCCCCCGAACGGGTGACCGACCGGATCCACGTCATGCGCCAGCCGGACCGGATCTGGTCGGCGGTGATCGGCAACGTCACCATCGTCGAGCAGAGCGACGGAGTGGTCCTGATCGACAGCGGCGGAACCCTCGCCGACGGCCGGCAGGTGGCGGCGGCGGTGCGTTCCCTTACCTCGAGGCCGGTCAAGGCGGTGGCGATCACCCACTGGCATAACGATCATCCGCTCGGCGTCCGCGGAATCCTCGCCGAATGGCCTCGGGCCCGGATCATCGCCACCGAGGCGGCCAGGAAGCGGATGATCGAGGTGATGGGCAGGAATGTCGGAATCGGCCGCAACGATCCGAAGCTCGACACCGCTCGACTGAACAGCGGCCATGCCCGGATCGCCGAATATGAGGCCAGTTCCCGCGACCCGAAGCTGAGCGAGGAGGAGAGGCGCGAGTTCGCCGCCGACGCCCGCTACATGAAGGAGCGACTCGCCGAGCAGATGGGATCCTTCGTCGTCCTTCCCACCGAGACGTTCCGGGACCGGCTGGCGATCGGCGACTCGAAGGCACCCGTCGAATTGCTCGTCCTCGGCCGCGCCAATACCGACGGCGATCTCGTCGCCTGGATGCCGAGGCAGAAGGTGGTGGCCACGGGCGACGCCGTCGTCGCTCCGACGCCCTACGGCTTCAATTCCTATCCGGCCGACTGGATCGCGGTCCTGGAGAAGATCAGGGCGCTCGGCTTCGACCGTCTCATCCCCGGCCACGGCGCGGTTCAGGCCGACACGGCCTATGTCGGCAGGCTGATCGCAAGCCTCCGCGACGTGCGCGCCCGCGTCGCCCCGCTCGCCGCTCAGGGCGTATCCCAAGAGGACGTGCGTTCGAAGATCGATTATTCGGACCAGGTCCGTCTTTTCGCCGGCGACAGCGCCTGGGCCCGGCGATGGCTGGAAGCCTATTGGCTTGGCCCGATCACCTCGAGCGCATGGCGCGAAGCGAAGGGCATTCCGATCGAGCCGGGGGGCTGAAGCGGTTAGACGCTTCGCCAATAGTAAATGAAGGCGGCAAGGCTCGCGAGGACCATCAGCGCGCCAATCACCGCCCAGGCGATCCCGCCGGCCGTCGCAAGATCGGACTCCAGGACCCAAAGGCCACCGGTGACACCCGCGAAGGCCGCGGCGCCGGCGACGAGCTTGAACTTCCAGTAATCGGGAGGCTCTGGCGGCAGCAGGTCCATTCGGGCGTCCACCGGCCGGCCTAAAGCCGCCCGTGCTGGTCCTCGGTCTGGAACAGGCGGTCGACCTCTGCGACGAGGTCGCGCAGGTGGAAGGGCTTGGAGAGCACTTTCGCGCTCGGCGCCGCCTTGCCCGCCTTCAGCGCCACCGCGGCGAAGCCGGTGATGAACATCACCCGCATGTCCGGCGCGATCACCGCCGCCTTCTGGGCGAGCTCGATTCCGTCCATCTCGGGCATGACGATGTCGGTCAGCAGCAGGTCGAAGCTTTCCGCCTCGATCAGCGGCAAGGCGGCGGTGCCGCGGTCGACCGGAATCACTTCGTAGCCGGCGCGCTCGAGCGCCCGGCCCAGATAGGTCCGCATCGACGCATCGTCCTCAGCCAGCAGGATCCTGACCATGCACGCCCCTGGGAACCGGCCGCGCCCGATGCGCACCCGCAGCGCCTTTCTATGCCCGAAGGAAGAGCGCTTTTCCAGCGCGCCCGCGCCGTATCGCGGCAGCGGAGCGGCGGAAGACGATTGCGTGCCAAATCCGGACTACTTACCTTGCAGGTGCAAATGCCCGACTCCCCGCCTCCCTTCCGCCGCCTGGGGCCTCGAATACCGGGTTCCCCGGTCGTCGTTTCGGTGCCCCATGCCGGGCGCGCCTATTCGGAAAATCTGCTCGCCTCCGCCCGCGTGTCGCGCGCCCGGCTCGAGACCCTCGAGGACCGCCTGGTCGACCGCCTCGTCTGGCGGGCGGTCGAAGGCGGCGCGGTGGCGCTGATCGCCGATGCGCCGCGCGCGGAAATCGATCTCAACCGGGACGAGCGCGAGCTCGATCCCGCCATGGTGCAGCCCCGGCCGGCGGCTGGCGCGACGGTGGAATCGCCCCGCACGCGCGGCGGCCTCGGCCTGATCCCGGCGCGGATCGCGGGCTCGGGGGCGATCTGGCGGCAGCGCATCTCCGCCGCCGAGGTGGCGCGCCGGATCGAGCGCATCCACCGCCCCTATCACGCCGCGCTCGAAGCGGAATTGCAGGCGGCCAAGGCCCGCTTCGGAATCGCCGTCCTGCTCGACTGCCACTCGATGCCGCCGCGCGGAGTCGAGGGCGAGGCTCCGGTCGTGCTCGGCGACCGCCACGGCGGCAGCATGGCGGAGGCTCTGGTCGCGGCCGCGGAACGCGCCGCGCGCGGCGCCGGCTTCCGGGTCGCCCGCAACGCGCCTTATGCCGGCGGTCATATCACCGAGCGCCACGGCCGGCCGGAGCGCGGCATCCACGCCCTCCAGCTCGAGCTCGACCGTTCCCTCTATCTGGCGCCCGATCTGCGCACCACCGGCCCGGGTTTCGACCCGGTAGCCCGTCTCATCGCCGCAATCGCGCGGGCGCTGGCCGCCGCCGCCCTCGAACCGCCCGAGGCCATCGCCGCGGAATAGACGCCGGTCCAAGCACCTTCAATCAGTCGAAAGAAATCCGTCTCCATCCGCCGCAACCGGCTGGCGGCAGCGCCCAAAGAGCGTAAACTGGCCGCATCGCCGAGCTCACCCCCTCAGGCCTCGGCGGCTGAGAGACCCCCGCGCTCCCGCCTACGGAAGGAGCTTCGGCATGCCTCGTTACTTTTTTCATATCGAAGACGGCAGCACCACTCACGACGAGGAAGGCACCGTGCTTGAAAATGTCACGGTGGCCAAAGGCGAGGCGGTCAAACTTGCCGGCCAGATGATCTGCGATTCGGCGGGAAGCTTCTGGGACCGGCAGGAGTGGAAGCTGACCGCCGCCAACGCGGAGGGGCTGACCTTGTTCTGCCTGCACTTCGTCGGCATCGACGCCCCCGCGGCGATGGGGGCACGCGATCCCAATCTGATCGCCGCCCGGGTGGTGGAGGCGTCGGAGGAGCCGGCGGGCGAAGCGGCGCCCCGAGTGGACGGCGCCCCGCCGGAAGCCGCCGCCTGAAGGGCTTGTTAAGGCCTTTTCGGTAAGCCGGGGCGTTACAGCGGCAGAGACGATCTATGAGTTTCAAAGTCATGTGGATGAGGGGGCCGCTGACGATGGGCAGCGAGGCCTTCGACGACCTCGGCACGGCAACCCAATATGCGACCGGTCAGCTTCCAGAGATGCAAAGCCGCTTCGGAGCGACCGCCGTCAAGATCGTCGACGGCCTGGGCACTCCCCATTTTCTGCGGTCGCTGAGCCGCACCTGAATCCGCTATGTCGGGTTGGCGGGCCCGGGCCCGGTGCGGGGCGGGCCTCGGGACGCTGCTTGCGGATCAGCCGCTCCGATTGAGAGCCAGATCCGGCTCTTTCGATACTGTCGCGAAGCGCGGCCTGAGTCTCCTCTATCTTCCCCATGTGTCGTCGCTGCTGTTGGTCGCTCGTTCGACCGGGGGCGAAACCTCCATTTCGGACCGAAAGTTAGGGCTGTTCGGCTCCTAAGCTGAAAAAGCTCGACGCGCGGCGGCGGCCACAAGCTCCAGAACGGAACCACCGGCCCCGCCAGGGCGCTATGACGGGCATGGGAAAGGTTTACGACACCCCAAGCGAGGTGACGGTCAGGGACGGCAACGTCGCCGTGGACGGACCGGACGGCGTGGAGGTGATGCTGACTCCCGCCGCCGCGCTCGAAACCTCGGATCGCCTTCTGGACGGCGCGACCGAGGCGCACGGCCGGCGCGTCAGGGAAGCGGAGACGGAGCGCCCCCCGGCCAAGGACTAGGCGGCACCAGATGCCTCGTTATTTTTTCCACGTCTGCAACGGCAACGGCTTTGTCGAGGACGAGGAGGGTCGCGAGCTGCCGGACGAGGCCGCCGCCCGCGCCGCCGCCATCACCGGCGCTCGCGACATCATGGCGGAGGAGATGCGGTCCGGCCAGCTCAACCCGGCCTCGTTCATCGAGGTCGAGGATTCGGAGCACAGGCACCTGTTCACGCTCTTGTTCAGCGAGGCCTATACGATCAACCCGCCGACCGTGCATTGACGGCCCCGCCAGCGCCCGCCTCCGATACAAAAAGACCACCCCGCGGATAGCGCGGGGTGGCCAGGTTCAGGGAGGAGCGCCCCGAGGGGCGCAACGCACCGCCGCAAAGGGGGAGATACGCCGGCGCGTCCAACTAAATGTATGATAGAGTTGAAAGGTTTCAAGGGCGCCAGTCGCCTCGCCGGCCCCACGCGCACCGTCCTTCCGATCAGGTGGCAAGGGCCTTCCGCAGGGTGCTTCACCGCTGCCGCGACCCAGGCGCGATGGCGAGGGTGGCCATGCCGGATCGCGACGGCCGGGCGCCGGCCGCCGCGACCTCGCGCCTGGTACGCGAGCGGCCTCGACAACCCATCGTAAAGCAATTACTCAGCGACGATCAATTTCGCTTAACGTGGGGAAGCGGGCGTGGGAAGCAGGGAACGGACAAGTCTGGCGCGGCTCGGCGCCGAGCTCGAGCGGCTGGCGGACGAGCTCGTCCGCCTCGGCGGCGAGAAGGAGCCGGAGGCCCCGCCGCCGGCGCGGAGCGGCGAGCGGCCCGCCGACCGGCTGCGCAGGCGCCTGCTCGAGGCGCGGCGGGCGCGGGGCCTGAGGCAGTCGGACCTCGCCGACCGCCTCGGCCGCCCCCAATCCTTCGTTTCCAATTACGAACGCGGCGAACGGCGGCTCGAAGTTTCCGAGTTCATCGTCATCGCCCGGGTTCTCGGCGTCGACGCCGCGGCCGTCGTCGCGGAGCTGGTGGCGGAGGAGTGAAGGATCCGCCGCCCACCGGCCGTCCCCCGAACCCGCCGGGGTCCCGCGACGAGCCGCGGTGCGGGTGGAGAATACTACCCTGAAGCAGGTTCAGGGTCGCGATCCCGCGAGCTCAGGCGTTGCCCGCCGGAGCCGCGATCCCCTCGAAATTCGGCCCCTTGCCCTGCTGGAGCTGCTTGCCGAAAATCTCGCGAATCAGCGACAGCGAGAAGAGGTGGGCGAGGATCAGCGGCAGCATGCCGTTCTGGTTCATCCGCTTCAGCTCGTCGCCTTCGAGGCCGCGCAGCTTCTCCTCGTTGACCATCTGGAAGCCGCGATAGACGAAGGGCTGCTCGACTCCGGTCGGCTGGATCGAGACTTCGCCGTCCATCAGCAGGTCGCCGTCCTTCATCTCCTTCATGAAGGCGACGGTGCGCTGCGCCGAAAGCTCGAACTCCTCGCAGAATTTGAGGATGCTGTTGGTCGTCTCGCTCGGCTTGCCGTCGTCGAACAGGGCCTCGCCCTCCTCGAAGGCGCCGACCAGTCCGCTGGTCGGATCGAAGCAGAGCGACAGCTCCTGGGCGTCCGGCTGCAGCCGGGCGAGCATGAACGGATAGCGCCGCACGTAAGCGGGCATGTAGACCTCGCCGAGCACCTTGCCTTCGCCGTCGACGAACACGTTGACGCCCTCGTTCAGCCCCATCAGCGCCAGCGGAACCGGATTGTCGCCGCTCGAGAAGACGATCGGGAAGTAGCGCTGGACGGCCACGAACTCGTCGATCGTGATCGGCACGGCATGGTTGCCGGCGAGAAAGGGCGCGCGATCCGAGGGGCGGCTGCGATAGCCGGAATGGACGCTGCTCGACAGCGGCTCGAGACCGCCATAGAAAATCGGCAGGCCGGTTGACGGCGGCTGGGTCGCCATGTTCGTGTCTCCGCTAGCGTTGGAGGCGGCCGCGTGCGGGCCGCCTGAATGTGGCGGCGTTACTATGGCCCAATCGCAGCTTTCGCAAGCGCCTAAGCCAGCCGGGGATTAATCGCATGTTCAAGCGTTTGCGGGGAAGGGTCGAGCCGATGGAGGGCACCTCTTGATCCGCGCGGGCACGGCCGCCCTGCTGCTGCTGCTCGCGCTTTCGGCGCCGGCGGCCGGCCAGCGCGCGCGTCCCGTCCAATATGGCCAGTCCGTGGTGCGCGAGCAGGTCATCATCCGCTTCCGGCAGACGCCGCCGACGCGGGTGGAATGGAAGGAAGGCAAGGGCCCGAAATGCGTCCCCGCCCGGGCCATCGCCGGCGCCACCCTGGTCGGCAAGAGCAGCGTCGACCTGATCCTGCGCAACCGCCAGCGGGTGCGCGCGAAGCTGGAGAGCAGCTGCCCGGCGCTCGATTACTATTACGGCTTCTACATCACCCCCAATCCCGACGGCATGGTCTGCGAGGATCGCGACAATATCCGCTCGCGCATGGGCGGAGCCTGCGAGATCGACGACTTTCGAAGCCTCGAACCGGTCGCTCGCCGCTGAGCTTTCTTGACTTGAGCGCCCGCATCCCCCAAGCGCTTGGTCTGAAGCGGCTCGCGACGAAGCCCCTCAACCACCCGGAACCCTTATGAGTTTTGCCGACCTCGGCCTTTCCGACGAATTGCTCCGCGCCGTGGAGGAATCCGGCTACACCGATCCCACCCCGATCCAGAAGCAGGCGGTCCCCTCCGTCCTGATGGGCCGCGACCTGATCGGGATCGCCCAGACGGGCACCGGCAAGACCGCCGCCTTTGTCCTGCCGATGATAGACATTCTCGGCGAAGGCCGCAGCCGAGCCCGAATGCCCCGCTCGCTCATCCTCGAGCCGACCCGCGAGCTGGCGATGCAGGTTTCCGAGAATTTCGAGAAATACGGCAAGTATCACAAGCTCAACATGGCTTTGCTGATCGGCGGCACGAACATGGCCGACCAGATCAAGAAGCTGGAAAAGGGAGTCGACGTTCTGATCGCGACTCCCGGCCGGCTGATGGACCTGTTCGGCCGCGGCAAGATCATGCTCAACGGCTGCGGACTGCTCGTCATCGACGAGGCGGACCGGATGCTCGACATGGGCTTCATCCCGGACATCGAGGAGATCTGCTCCAAGCTTCCGTCGGTGCGCCAGACCCTGCTCTTCTCCGCGACCATGCCCGGCCCGATCAAGAAGCTCGCCGACAAGTTCCTGACCGGCCCCAAGACGATCGAGGTCGCCCGGCCGGCCACCGCCAACGTCTCGATCGACCAGCGCGTTCTCAAGGTCGATTCGCGAAGGAAGAAGCAGGTCCTGACCGACCGCCTCAAGGGCAACGACGTCCGAACCGCGATCATCTTCTGCAACCGCAAGACGACGGTGCGCGAGCTCGCCCAGAGCCTCAAGCGCTCGGGCCTCAACGCCAGCGAGATTCACGGCGACATGGAGCAGCCCGAGCGGATCCGCGAGCTCGAGCGCTTCAAGGCCGGCGAGATCAACATCCTCGTCGCCTCCGACGTCGCCGCCCGCGGGCTCGACATCAAGGACGTCAGCCACGTCTTCAATTACGACGTGCCGTGGCACCCGGACGACTATATCCACCGCATCGGCCGCACCGGCCGGGCGGGAAAGACCGGGATCGCCATCACCCTCGCCACCGCGGCGGACGCCGAGGCGATCGAGGCTATCGAGAAGCTGACCGGGGCAAAGATCCGGCCGGTCGAAGGGCCGGCGGCGCCGGAGGCGGCGCCCGCAGGCGAGGAGGAAGAGACCCGGGAGCGTCCGCGCCGGGAGCGCGAAGCGCGGCCGCCGCGCGGTCGCGCGCGGCGGGACGAGCCCGAGAGCGGCGCCCGCGCGCCCCGCGGCAAGGCTCCGCCCGAGCCCCGGCCGGAGCCCGAGCCGGAGGAGAGCCGGCGCGAGCCGGAGCCGCGGCCGGAGCGTTCCCGCCCGCAACGCAGCGAGCGGCAGGAACCGCCCGGGCGCGAGCCGCGCGCGCGCCGCGAGCCTCCGCAGCGGCGGCCGGAGCCGGAGGTGCTGGCGGAGGATGCCGACTGGAACGGCCCCGTGCCGAGCTTCCTCGCGCAGAGGCTGGGCTGAGCCGCGGCGGGACGCCCGCATCCGAGTTTCCGATTTGCCGAGTCCAAATCTAAGTATTTGATATATTGTGGGCTCATGCCCGCTCTGGCACCTTGACGACGGGCCGGCGAAGCCGTGCCGCGCCCGTTGGGGGGATCATCATGGCCGAAGCGGGACCCGGCGAGGCCGGGAGCTATGTCGCGTTCATCAGCTACAGCCACAAGGATGCGGGGACGGGCCGCTGGCTGCATCGCAAGCTCGAAGGCTATCGCCTGCCCGCGCGCCTCGCCGGCACTCAGGGCGAGCACGGGGAGGTACCGGCCCGCCTGACTCCGATCTTCCGCGACCGGGATGAGCTGCCGGCGGCCGGAGACCTCAGCGAAAAGGTGCGGGCGGCGCTCGCGGCGTCCCGCAACCTGATCGTCGTCTGCTCGCCCCACAGCGCCGCCTCGCCATGGGTGGCGAGGGAGATCGCGACGTTCCGGGAGCTCCACCCGGACCGGCCGATTTTCACCGCGATCGCCGAGGGGGAGCCGGACCAGTGCTTTTCCCCCGCCTTGCTTCAGGGCGGCGCCGAGCCGCTCGCCGCCGACCTGCGCAAGGAGGGCGACGGGCGGCGGCTGGGGCTGCTGAAGCTGGTGGCCGGCCTGGCCGGGGTCGGCCTCGACGCGCTCGTTCAGCGCGATGCGGCAAGACGAGTGCGCCGCGTGACCTACGTCACGGCGGCGGCGGTGACTGCGATGCTAGCCATGGTCCTGTTGACGGCCGTCGCCCTCAACGCCCGCGCCGAGGCCGAAAGGCAGCGCGCCGAAGCCGAAGGACTCGTGGAATTCATGCTGACCGATCTGCGCGACAGGCTGAAGGGGGTGGGACGACTGGACGTCCTCACCGCCGTCAACCGTCGCGCTCTGGCATATTATCAGAAGCAGGATCTGGAAGGGTTGCCCGCCGGGTCGCTGGAGCGGCGCGCGCGAATCCTTCATGCCATGGGCGAGGACGACGAGAAGAGGGGCAATCTTCCTCGCGCTCTCGCCCAGTTCGAGGAGGCGCGCCGCACGACCGCCGCGCTGCTGGCCGAGCGACCGGACGATCCCGAACGCATCTTCGCTCAGTCGCAAAGCGAATATTGGGTCGGCTTCATCGCGTGGCGGACCCAGAAGGTGGACCAGGCACAGGCGGCTTTCGAAACCTATGCCAGGCTGACCCGGCGGCTGGCCGAGACCGATCCCGCCAACGTCGATGCGCTGATGGAGGCGGGTTATGCCGAAAGCAACCTCGCCACCGTCCTGCTTCGCGGCCGAGGCGACGCGCGCGCCGCCGAACCCCGGTTCAAGGCGTCGATCCGTCATTTCCTGGCCGCCAGCCGCGGCAAGCCGGATGATCTCGACATATTGTGGGACGTCGCCGACGGATACGGCTGGGTGGCTGACTCCTATCGCCACCAGCGCCGATTTGCCGAGGCGACCGCCGAGCGGGAACGACAGGCGGCGCTCATCCAGCTTCTTTTGAAGCGCGATCCCCGGAACAAGCGATATGCCCGGGGTTTGCTCGCCAACGCGCTGGGCCTGGCCCAGATCGAGATGGATTCGGGGAAGGCCGGTGCCGCCGCGGCAAGGCTGGCCGCGACCTACGAGAGCGCGGCCCGGATGGCGCGCGAAGATCCGGAGAATGAGGAACTGGAAAAGCAGCGCATCGCCACCGGCCTGTTCCTCGCCAAGGCGAAGCTGCTGGCATCTGCGAGCGGCCGCTCAGATATTGCCTCTGTCCCTCCATTGCTCGCCAATTGTGCTGCGGCTCCGGCTCGGACCGACGCCGAAATCGCCGAATTCTGCTCCGTCCTCACGGCGAAATACGCGCGGCGACCGCCGCCACCGCCTCGATCGGGCGCCGCCCCGCGGAGCCGATTGTCCCCCCGCTGGGGCATCGATTTTGTAGCCGAGCGTGCAGCAACCCCCTGAACAGGAGAAGGACGATGACCGACGTGATCGATACGATTCGCAGCCGGGCTGACGAGGGTCAGGCACAGAGCCCAATTTCGGCAAGGCCGTTTGGCCCGATCGTGCGGCCAATCCGAGAGCATACGCCCGTTCACGACAGCGAGGTGACGGTCACCATACGGACCTTCGACCTCCTCAACCCCGACGTGGAAATCGATCCGCAGCCGGCGAATCTTCCGGCGACGTCGACCCCATTCGACATCGATGTCGCTGGTCTCGGCCCGACGACCCGGATCCGCATCGTCCTGCTCGATAATCGGTTCGAGCTCATCCAGGGCGAATATTCGATCACCGCCGGCGACAATGAGGGACACCCGCATTTGAACCGCGGGTGGGGCAATGGGCGCGAGGCGGAGTTCTTCGTGCTCCGCGGACGGGACGAGGTTTCATTCAACATCGGCATGCGGGCGCTGGCGACCAACCTCGACTTTTATGTCGACCCGAAGATCGAAAATAACGGTTAAAGGCCTTTCAATAGGTTACGCATTAGCGATCCGGAAAATGTCCCGAGCATGACTGCGTTTTCTGCAAATACTTTCGAGAACATCATTATATTTTGATCTTACAGTAGCCTGAACCGAGGAGATAATTTATGACAGATATTACGGCTCTCAGCGGACAGGTCTTGCCAGTTGAAGTCTATAATAATGATTTTGCTATTCATGGACCGCCCATTACAATTATTTTTAGGAGATTTGATTTAGCACAGCCATTTCCGGATTTTAACCCAGATCAAGCTAATGGACAGATAGGTAATACCGCAGCAACGCCATTCGACATAAATGCTAAGGTGCTAAAGCGCCCGAACTGGAATGGAGCTAAAATACAGATTACATTTGCGGATCAATGGATATATTTCCGCACGGACCAGCTATATATTACGGCCGGCGATACTATCTCTCAAAATTATCTCAGAAGAGATCCCGCCCACCCGACCTCCGGCAAGCCGCGAGAGGCGATATTTTATGTTCAGAGATACGACGGGGCTCAGTACCTGTCCTACAACCTGGGCCTGATGGTCGATGGAGGTACTTGGCAGATGCCCCTATTTATCGATCCAAAAATCGAGAATAATGGTTGAGGCGAGCGCACAGGCTGATCGATGATGGAGGAACCAGCGACGGCGATCATCGCGGTGATCGCCAATGCCCGCGCGGGAGCGCTGGACCATGCGTGGGCCATCTTTCGTTCAGCCGGCCTCGATGCTCGGAGCGAGGATCCGGCGGTTCTGAACCTCAAGGGGCGCCTGCTCAAGGACGAGGCCCTGCGCTGCTCTGCTTATCGTCAACGGCGTTTGTTGCGCGAAGCGGCGGCCGCCTATCGCGCATCCGCATCCGTGCGGCCTTCGAGCTACGCCCTGATCAACGCTGCGACCTTATCCCTGCTCGCGGGTGACGACACTTCGGCGAGGGCCGAGGGTCAGGCCGTGCTGTTTCAGATCGAGCGCCACCCCGACGAACCCGAAACCCCCTACTACCTCGCCGCCACCCGCGCCGAGGCCCTCGTCCTGCTCGACCGCCACGACGAGGCGCGGGCCGCCCTCGCCGAGGCTATAGCCCTCGCTCCCCGGGCCTGGGAGGACCACGCCTCGACCCTCCGCCAGTTCGCCCTGATCGTCGCCGCCCAGGGTCGCGACTCCGCCTGGCTCGACGCCCACCGCCCGCCCCGCTCGCTCCATTTCGGCGGCCACATGTCGTTCGACCCGAAGGTCGTCCGGCGCGAGCATCTCGACGAGAAGATCGCGGCGGTGCTGGAGGAGGAAAATGTCGGCTTCGGCTATGGCGCTCTGGCCGCCGGGGCGGACATCATCGTCGCCGAGGCGTTGCAGAAGCGGGGCGCCGAGGTTCACGCGGTTCTTCCAGGCGGGGCGGAGGCCTTCGCCGCGGTCTCGGTCGATCCGTTCGGCAAGGCCTGGCGGCGGCGGTTCGACGCGGTGCTCGCCATGGCCGAGACGGTTCGGCCGGTCCGGCCGCTCGGAGCGGCGCCCGATCCGGCGATGATCGGTCTGGCCGACGAGATCGCGATGGGCGCGGCGGTGATGAACGGGCGGCGCCTGGAGAGCTCCGCGGTGCAGCTGCTCGTGCTCGATTCGGCGGCCGAGAACGCAAACGGCGCGTCGGGGCGGTCGCGCGAGATATGGGCGGCGGGCGGACGCCGTCAGCGGATCCTGACCGCGCCGCGCGAGACCCGGAACGATCCGGCCGGGCCGGTCGCGCAGGCGGCGCAGCCGCTGGCGGTGCTCGCGGTCGGCGTCGATTCCGGCCTTCAGCTCGGACCGGCTCTCGCCGGGCTGCAGGCCTTGGCCGCAAGGCTCCCCGAGCCGGCATTGCCCGCCTATCTGACCGAGGACCGGCTGATCCTCGCCTATCGAAGCCCGGGCGAGGCGGCGGAGGCGGCGGTTCGCCTGGTCCGGTCGGCTTCGGACGCGCCTGACCTTCGGGTCGGCGGCCAGTACGGCCCGGCGCCTCTCTTCCGCGATCCCTTCTCCGGCGCCATGCGGATCGAGCCCGCCGCCGCCGCCGCATCCGCGGGCGCACTCGCCTCGGCGCCGCCGGGCACGGCCTGCGTGACCGACGATTTCGCCGCTGCGCTCGCCGCAGCCGGGCCGCGACGGCCGGCCAGCGAATATATCGGCGAGCTCGACCCTCCCGACGGCGGTCCTCCGGTCGGGCTCTACGCGCTCAAATCATATGATCAGCTCTTCCAGCCGCTGTGGAGCGACGACGGTCAGTGATTCCGGATCGCGGCGGATGAGGCCGCGCCGCTCGAGCGCGCTCACCGCCCGGGAGGCGGTCTCCCGCGTTGTCGAGACCCGGACCGCAAGCTCGGAGATGACCGGCGCCGGCCGGATGACGAGGCCCGGCGAGGCGCGCGCCAGCCGCAGCAGCTCGGCATAGACCCGCCCCACCGCCGACACCGCCGCGCGCTCGTAGATCCGGGTCGTCGCCCGCCTCAGCTGCCGAAGCAGAAGCCGCGACAGGGCGAGGCCGATGCTGCCATAGGCCTCGGCCAGCGCCACCAGGTCGCGGCTCTTGAGGATGAAGCTGCGCGCCGCCTCCACGGCGACGATCTCGGCCTCCTCGGGCGACGGATCGAGCTCGCCCAGGGCGCCGAACAGGTCGCCCGCACGATATTCGCAAAGCAGGACGAGCTGGCCCTCGACGCTGTACAGAAGCGCGTGGGCGCGGCCCTGGGTCAGCAGAAAGGCGGCGGCGGCTTTCTCGCCCTGACGGATGATGACGGCGTGGGCCGGATAGACGCGAACCGCTCCGCGAACGAAGACATAGCCCGCAATCTCGTCGCTGCATCCGAAAGTCTCGCGGATGAATGCGCGAACGTCCTGCTCCGGAAGGGAGCCCTTCTTGCTGTCGTCGGCCACGGCCTGGGAGAACACCACAGGGCGGAAGCGCTTGGCAAGCGGCGACTGCATGCTATCGACGGGCCGGTGATCCCCACCGGCCTTCTCGGCGGCTCGTTCAACCCCGCCCATCGCGGCCACCGCCGGGTGAGCGCCGCGGCGATCCGCGCCCTCGGCCTCGATCAATTGTGGTGGCTGGTGTCGCCCGGCAATCCGTTGAAGCCGGTTGAGGGGATGGCGCCCCTTCCCGCGCGCCTGGCTTCGGCGCGTCGGCTGGCCCGCGGCCTGCCCATCCGGGCGACCGCGATCGAGGCCGAGCTCGGCACCCGCTACACCGTCGACACGCTCGCGGCGCTGCTCCCCCGCTACCCCGATCGCCGCTTCATCTGGCTGATGGGCGAGGACAATCTCGCCCAGTTCCACCGCTGGCGGCACTGGCGCAAGATCGCCGGAACAGTTCCGATTGCGGTCGTTTCGCGTCCGGGATATGATGGCGCCGCCCACGCGGCTCGCGCGATGGGCTGGCTGCGGCGCTTCGTCCAACCCGCGGACCAGGCTCGGCACTGGACGGAGTGGAGTCCCCCGGCGCTCGTGTTCCTGAGACAGCCGCTCGATCCGACCTCCGCCACAGGCATTCGTGCCGCCGATCCGAACTGGCACCAATCGGAAGCTTATTCGTTCAACCCCAGGGCCCTGCGCGACGGCGTAACGCGGCGGCTCGTGACTTGAGGAGGCAGTTTGCCCGCTAACGCACCGGCTCCGCCCACGGGCGGCGCAAATGAGAAGATCGAAGCCCTGCACAGCCTCGTGCTTCGGTCGCTTGACGATGACCAGGCCCAGGACGTCGTCTCCATCCCTTTGGCGGGCAAGTCAGCCATTGCCGATCATATGGTGATCGCCTCCGGCCGCTCGACCCGCCAGGTCGCGTCCATGGCGCAAAAGCTCGGCGAGCGGATCAAGCAGGAGCTCGGCCGAAGCGTCCGGGTCGAGGGCCTGCCGGTGGCCGACTGGGTGCTGATCGACGCCGACGACGTCATCGTCCACCTGTTCCGTCCCGAGGTTCGAAGCTTCTACAATCTGGAGCGGATGTGGGCCTTCGAGGAAGGCGCCCGGCCGGCGGCGGCCGCGGGCCCCTAGGGCCGGTCGATGACCGATTCGCGCCCGGCGATGACTCGCGCCCAATTCGCCGAGGCCGCCGCCTACGCCGATAGCGATGCCTGGTGGCTGACCGGCGAGGAGCATTTCCTTCATGTCCCGGCGGTGATGAACGTCGAAGGCTGGAACCTGTACGGGCACCCGGGCAACGCGCGGCTGACCGAGCCGCAGCGAGTCCTGATGATGTGGTCTGACCTGGTCGGCCAGACCTCGAACGGCGGCTTCTCCCAGTTTGTCGAAAATTTCGAGAAGAGCCTCCCGCTCGCCTATCGGCTCATCGCCAGGCTCGAATGGCCCGAGCTCTTCGAGCGCTTCGACCGGGCGTTCCGCGAGCAGGCGGGCGACCCGCGGAACCCGCGGCTCGTGTCCGACGGCTGGGACTGGAATTCGGGTGCCGAGCCGCCCGCCGAGGCGGCGGAGGCGTTCGACGACTGGTTCTACCGCGACGAGACCAAGGCGGCCTCGAGGATCTTCGTCGGCGACTTCATCAGGCGCCACCGCGACGATCTCTGCCGCCTGACCGACTGACGCCCTTCATGCTCCTTCACATCGTCGCGCGCGGGCGCATCGGCCGCGGGCCCGAGTCGGAGCTGGTCGAGCGCTACCTGAAGCGGGTCGCCTGGCCGACCAGGGTCACCGAGCTGCCGGAGAGCGGCGGCCGCTCTCCGCCGCCGGCCGACAACTTGGTCACCATCCTCCTCGACGAGAAAGGGGAGACGCTCGGCTCGCTGGAGCTCGCCAGGCGGCTCGAGCGCTGGCGCGACGAGGGCCGCCGCGAGGCGCGCTTCCTGGTCGGCGGCGCCGACGGCTTCTCGGACCCAGACCGCGCTTCGGCGGACCTGCTCCTCTCGTTCGGCCGGGCGACCTGGCCCCACCTCCTCGCCCGGGCGATGCTGGCCGAGCAGCTCTGGCGCGCCACCTCCATCCTTGCCAACCACCCCTATCACAGGGAAGGATAGGGAATGGAGTGGAAGGCGAACAGACTCCCCTCCCTGCAAGGGAGGGGCTGGGGGTGGGTCCGCCGAAGGCGGCCGAAACACCGAGTCAGCGAAAAGCCTCGCTTCGCTCGCCTACCCACCCCTCACCCCTCCCTTCCAGGGAGGGGGATCCTGCTCCTCCTCGCGGCCCTCCTCGCCGGCGACCTCGCCGTCGCCCAGGCGCCCGGCGGGCCGACCCTAGCCGAGGCGCGGCAGGAAGCGGCGGAGGCCCGGCGCCGCTCGGAACTGCTCGAAGGCGAGGCTCGGCGCGCCACCGGCGAGGCCGAGCGCGCCAATGCCGCGGCGGCGGCCCTCGCGTCCCGGATCGAGGCCGCCGAGGCGGACATCACCGCGGCCCAGGCGCGGATCGCCCTGGTCGAGCGCCTGAGCGCCGAGCAGCGCGCCCGCCTCGCCGCCAGCCAGGGCTCGCTGATCCGGCTCACCGCGGCGCTCCAGACCATGGCCCGCAGGCCGCCCGCTCTGGCGCTGATCCAGCCCGGCTCGCTGGACGAGGTCGTCCACGTCCGCGCCTTGCTCGCCTCCTCGCTCCCCGCCATCCGCGCCCGCACCGCCGGCGTGCGCTCGGAAATGGCGCGCGGCGAGGCGCTTCGCCGCCAGGCGCGGGATGCGGTCCTTCAACTCGGCGCGAGCCGCCGCGACCTGCAGCAGCGCCGGGTCGCCCTCGCCCGCTTCGAGCAGGACCAGCGCCGCCGCTCGGCGAGCCTGATGCAGTCCGCCCTGCATGAATCCGATCGCGCTCTGGCCTTCGGCGAGGAGGCGCGCGATCTCGCCGCTCTCGCCGGCACCCGGGCCTTCCAGGCGCAGCTCGCCCGCCGCCTCGCCGAGCTTCCCGGTCCCGAGCTCCGCCCCGGCGATCCCCCGGCCCGCCGCCGGCCGCCTTATTACCTCCTCCCCGTGGAGGGCCGGCTCCTCACCGGCACCGGCGAGATCTCCGACGCGGGGGTCCATGCCCGCGGCCTCACCTTCGCCGCCCGGGCCGGAGCTCAGGCGATCGCGCCCCGATCGGGCCGGATCGCCTATGCCGCCCCCTATCGCGGCTATGGCGAGGTGGTGATCATCGACCATGGCGGCGGCTGGACGACGACTCTGACCAACCTCGCCGGTCTCGCCGTCAGGCGCGGCGACCAGGTCCGCGCCCGCCAGCCGCTCGGCCGCACCGGCGCCGGCGAGGTCACGGTCGAGCTGCGCAAGGACGGAAGGCCCTTCCCGATCACCTTGCTGCTTTGATCTTTCCTCCCCATCGCGATGGGGAGGGGGACCATGCGCGGCATGGTGGAGGGGTGACCGCGCGAAGGCCGGCTCCAGATCACCCCTCCACCACCTTCGTGGTCCCCCTCCCAATGCTCCGCATCGGGAAGCCTAGGATCAAGGATTGCTCGTTCACCTGCCGTTGCTTTTCGCCCGCTAAAAAACGCGGTACACGCGTCTCGAACGGCCCGAACAGGATTCCCCCATGCCCAACAATCTCTTCCGCTCCCTCGCTCTCGTCAGCGCGGTGGCGATCATCCCCGCCGCGAGCGCCTCCCTCGCCGCGGTCGACGTCGACACCTACCGCGAGCTCGACCAGTTCATGAGCGTCTTCGAGCGCGTCCGCTCCGAATATGTCGAGCAGGTCGACGACAAGACCCTGATCCGGGGCGCCATCGACGGAATGCTCGCCAGCCTCGATCCGCACAGCGCCTATATGGACGAACGCGGCTACCAGGCGCTGATGACCACCACCGACGGCAATTATGGCGGCCTCGGCCTCAACGTCACGATGGAGGACGGCGCGGTCAAGGTGGTCGCTCCGATCGAGGACAGCCCCGGCTTCAAGGCCGGAATCAAGGCCGGCGACTACATCACCCACCTGAACGGCAAGCTGATCTACGGCGGCTCGCTCGACGAGGCGGTGGATTCGATGCGCGGACCGCCGGGCAGCTCGATCAAGGTCACCATCGTCAGGCCGGGCCGCGACAAGCCGTTCGACGTCACCCTGACCCGCGCCACCATCGAGCTTCCCGCCGTCAAATGGTCGGTGAAGGACAATGTCGGGATCATCAACGTCAACACCTTCAGCCGCACCACCACCGACGAGACTCTCGCCGCCATCGCCAGCATCGAGAAGCAGCTCGGCCGGCCGCCGCTCGGCTATATCGTCGACCTCAGGTCCAATCCGGGCGGCCTGCTCGACCAGGCGGTGGGGCTCTCCGACGTCTTCCTCGAGCGCGGCGAGATCGTCTCGCAGCGCGGCCGCCGGAAGAGCGACATCGAGCGCTATTTCGCCAAGCCGGGCGACGCCGCCCGCGGCCTCCCCATCGTCGTTCTCGTCGACGCCGGCAGCGCCTCGGCGGCCGAGATCGTCGCCGCCGCTCTCCAGGACCATCATCGCGGCCTCGTCATGGGCGAGCGCAGCTTCGGCAAGGGCTCGGTCCAGACTCTCGTTCCGCTCAGCCAGAAGACCGGCCTGCGCCTCACCACGGCGCGCTATTACACCCCGTCCGGCCGGTCGGTGCAGGAAGGCGGAATCAAGCCGGATATCGAGGTGCCGCAGCTTTCCGACCCGGACTACAAGACCCGGCCGAAGCTGCGCGAGGCCGATCTGAGGCGCCACCTGATCAACGAGGTGACGGTCGACAACGACGTGATCGAGGACGACGGCAAGCCCGATCCGCGCTTCGCCGCCACGCCCGAGCAGCTGAAGGCCAAGGGCATCGAGGACTTCCAGCTCAATTACGCGCTGCAGACCATTTCCCGCCTAGGCCGCAACGCCGCCGTGGCGCCCGCCGCCGGCGGCGGTGCCCGGCCGACCGGAAAGCGCTGATGGGTTTCACGGGCATCCCCTCCCTGAAAGGGAGGGGCTAGGGGTGGGTAGTCGAGCGAAGCGAGACTTCCTGCTGAGTCGGAGCTTCAACCGCCTTCGGCGGACCCACCCCCTACCCCCTCCCTTGCAGGGAGGGGATGAGACATGACCTCCCTCGACAAGGCGCGCGCCCTCGCCATCGCGGTTCCGGCGGCTCTGCTCGCCGGCGCCTACGGCTCGGAGATCTGGGGCGGGCTCTACCCCTGCGAGATGTGCTGGTGGCAGCGTTACGCCCATTTCGCCGCGCTCGCCTTGGCGCTGCTCTCGCTGGCGCTTCGCCGCGCGCCGGATCGCGGCCGGAGCTTCGTCTGGCTCGCCGCCCTCGCCATCCTGGTGAGCGGCGGAATCGGCGCCTACCATGCCGGGGTCGAGGCCGGGATATTCGAGGGCTTCACCACCTGCACCTCGACCGCGGGCGCCGGTCTCAGCAGCGAGGAGCTGCTTAAGCAGATCATGGCCGCCCCGATCGTCCGCTGCGACGAGATCCAGTTCAGCTTCCTCGGCATCTCGATGGCCGGATGGAATGCGATCCTTTCGATCCTTGCCGCGTTGTCCATCCTATGGCTGAGCCTCAGACGACCGCGGGCGGGCGCGTGAACGCCCAGGCCCCTTCCCTCCCCCGCTGGCGCCCCGGCGACGAGCGGCCCGACATCGACTCGATGGTGCGGGTCGACCAGGCCGGGGAATATGGCGCGACCCGAATCTATTGCGGCCAGCTCGCCGTGCTGGGCGCGCATCCCGCCAGCCGCCCGATCGCCCGCATGCAGTCGCAGGAGGAACGTCACCTCAGGACCTTCGACGAGATGATGGTCGAGCGCGGCGTGCGTCCGACCCTGCTTCAGCCGGTCTGGAACGTGGCCGGTCACGCCCTCGGCGCGGCGACCGCGCTGATGAGCCCCAGCGCCGCGATGGCCTGCACCGCCGCCGTCGAGACCGAGATCGACCGCCATTATTCCGATCAGCTGCGGGCGCTCGGCCATGAGGAGCCCGATCTCGCCGACACCATCCGCCGCTTCCGCGACGAGGAGCTCGAGCATCGCGACACCGCCATCGCCGCCGGCGCCGAGGACGCGTTCGGCTATCCCATATTGTCTTCCCTCATCCGCGCCGGCTGTCGTATCGCCATCGCGCTGTCGAAAAGGATCTAAAGTGATGAAAGCCCTTCTCCTCGCCGCCGGCGCCGCCGGCGCCCTGCTCGCGGCCGCGCCCGCCGCCGCCCAAGGGGCCGCGCCCGCGGCCGAGCCGAAGATCAGCACGATGATCGTCTATGGCGACGACCCGTGCCCGCCGAGCACCGACGACACCATCGTCGTGTGCGCCCGCAAGCCCGACAAGGAGCGCTACCGGATTCCCGAGGCGCTTCGCGGCGATCCCAACGATCCCGCCAGCCAGTCCTGGGCGCAGCGCGCGACCGCGCTCGAATATGCCGGCCGCTCGGGCATCGGCAGCTGCTCGCCGGTCGGCCCCGGCGGCGCCAGCGGCTGCTTCAACCAGATCGTTCGCGAGGCCCGCGCCGAGCGCGCCGGCGATCCCGGCGTGAACTGGAACGCTCTCGTCGAGGAAGCCCGCCGCGAGCGGCTCGGCAAGATCGACGAGCAGGCCGAGGCCGAGGAAGCCGACGCCAGAGCCGCCGAGGGCAATCCCCGCTGATCGGGAACCCATCGCCCCTCCGCGCCTTCTTTCCTCGAACCGAAAGGAGGCCGCCCATGAAAGCCGGTCTGTCCATCGCCGCCCTCGCCGCCGCCTCGGCCGCGGCCGTCGCCCTGCTCCCCGCGCCGGCCGCCGCGCAGCAGGAAAAGGTCCGCCGCCTCGTCGTCTACGGCACCGATCCCTGCCCGCGCTCGGCCGAACCGGACGAGGTCATCGTCTGCGCCCGCCGGCCCGAGACCGAGCGCTACCGGATCCCGCGCGAGCTTCGTGACACCGCCACCGCGGACGATCCCGAAAGCACGAGCTGGGCCGCCCGCGCCGAATCCCTCGAATATGTCGGCCGAACCGGCATCGAGAGCTGCTCGACCGTCGGCTCGGCCGGGGTCAGCGGCTGCTGGAACGAGATGGTCCGCGCCTGGCGCCGCGACCGCCGCCAGGCGGACGGCGAGCCGGGCCGATAAACCCTCCCCTCCCTTGCAGGGAGGGGAGTTACCTCGACTTCTCCCCCTCCACCCATTCATCCACCTGCGCCTCGAGCACGTCGAGCGGCACCGATCCCTGCAGAAGCACGGCGTCGTGGAACCGCCTCAGATCGAACCTGGCGCCCAGCGCCTCCTGCGCCTTCGCCCGAAGCGCCTTGATCCGCAATTCGCCGATCTTGTAGCCGAGCGCCTGCCCCGGCCAGCTGATGTAGCGGTTGACCTCGGCGTCGATATTGGCGTCGGTCAGAGCCGTATTCTCGCGCATGAAGGCGACCGCCCGGGCCTTGTCCCAGCCTTTCGAATGGATTCCGGTATCCACCACCAGCCTCGACGCGCGCCACGCCTGGTAGGAAAGCTGGCCCATCTTCTTCTCGGGCGTGTCGTACAGCCCCATCTCCTCGCCCAGGCTCTCGGCGTAGAGGCCCCACCCCTCGGTGAAGGCGGTGAAGAAGGTGAAGTGGCGGCGGAAGGGCGGAAGCTCGACCTCCTGCTGGAGCGATATCTGGTGGTGATGCCCGGGCACCGCCTCGTGAAGGGTCAGGGCCGGAAGCTCCCAGAGCGGCCTCTGGTCGAGCTTCGAGGTGTTGACATAATAGGTTCCGGCAAGCCCGCTGGCGAGCGAGCCCTGGCCGTAATAGGCGGTCGTCGTCCCCTCCGCGATCTCGGCCGGGATCTCGCGAACGCCGTAGGGAAGCCGCGGCAGGGTCGCGAAATAGCCGGGCATCTTGCCGTCGATCGTCTTCGCCGTCGTCGCCGCCGCCTGCATCAGCTGGGCGGGGGTCGTCGCATAATATTTCGGATTCGTCCGGAGCTCGCGGATGAACGCGTCGCGGCCGATGAAGCCCGCCGATTTCGCCACCTTGTCCATCTCCGCCCGGATGCGGGCCGATTCCCGAAGCCCGATCTCGTGGATCTGGTCGGGCGTGAGCGAGGTGGTCGTCTCCTGCCGAACCCGGAAGGCGTAATATTCGCGCCCGCCCGGCTGGGCCGAGATGCTGTCGGACCTGGCGCATTTGGGAAGGTAGGTCGTCCGGTAGAAAGCGAGATGCCTGGCGTAGGCCGGGTTCAGCACGTCGGCGACCAGCCGCCGCGCCCGGGCCTGCATCGCCGTCCACTCGCTCTCGCCGATGTCGGCCGGACGGGTCCGGGTGAAGGGCTCGTAGAAGCGCGATTTCGCCGGGTCCTCGGCGATGACTCCGGCGATGCCCTTCTCGTAATTGCCGAGCACCGAGCAGGGCAGAGTGAAGCCGCCCTTCACGGCCTCCCGGGTAATGGCGAGAGCGTCGTCATTCTGCTTCGGATAGAGGGCGAGCCGGGTCAGGTAGCTCTCGTAATCCGCCCTCGTCCGGAAAGGCAGATTGTCGGCCAGGCCGGCGAAGCTCTGGTGCCAGCCGGCATAAGTGGTGAACAGCATCACCCGCTGGCGGTAGCGCTCGGCTTCGATCCCTTCCTCGAGCCCGCGCTTCAGGATCGCCCGGTTGACGCGGTCGGCCGGCGACAGCGCCTCCGCCGGGATCCGCTCGAGCCGCGCCAGGAAGGCCGCCGCCTCCCGCGCCCGCCGGTCGCGCGCGGCGAGGCTGAGATCCTCGATCCGGTCGTCATGGTCGCGCACTCCGAGCGCGGTCGCATAGGTCGGGCTCTCGCGCAGAAGCCAGGCATAATGCTCGTCCAGCAGCCGCCTGAAATCGTCCGCCGGCGCCGCCGCGGCGGGGCCCGCCGCAAGCAGCGCCGCGCCGGCCAGAAGCCAAATCCGCATGAAGCTCTCCTCGTCCTCGCGGCTTACCCTAGCGGGAGGGAAACGATCCCGTCCACCGGGTGTTGGACCGCCAGCGGAGGTCAGCAATGAGCGACAATGTCTACAAGGTAATCGAGATCGTCGGCAGCTCGGCGACCAGCATCGAGGACGCGATCCAGGGCGCCGTCGCCCGCGCCTCCTCCACCCTCCACGATATCGGCTGGTTCGAGGTGGTCGAGACCCGCGGCCATGTCGAAGGCGGCAGGGTGGCGCACTACCAGGTGACCCTCAAGATCGGCTTCACGCTGAGGGACTGATTTGCCTCCCCATCGAAGATGGGGAGGGGGACCACCGAAGGTGGTGGAGGGGTGACGAGGCGCAGGCCTTCGAGGATCATGCGCGAACCTCCCGACGCCGCGACAGCTACCAGCTTCGCCGGCGGAGACGCAAATCCGTCGAAAAAGGCTGGCGCGGCCGAAACGATTCGCTAGCTTCCGCGCGATTTCGCCAAAGGAAAGCGCATGACCGCCGCCGAAGCCACGCCCGAGCTCGACATCGCCGCCGACCGCAACGACCGCGCCTTCCTCGGCCACCCCAAGGGCCTGGCCTATCTCGCCTTTACCGAGGCCTGGGAGCGTTTCTCCTATTACGGAATGCAGGCCCTGCTCGTCCTCTACCTCGTCAACTACCTGCTCAAGCCCGAGAATATCCGCAACGTCGCCCTGTTCGAGCCGCTGCGCTCATTCTACGGCGGAATCGACGGCCAGCCGCTCGCCTCGGCCATCGTCGGCACCTATTTCGCCTGCGTCTACCTCACCCCCATCATCGGCGGCTTCATCGCCGACCGGGTGCTCGGCAAGCGCCGTACCGTCCTTCTCGGCGCGATCACCATGGCGACGGGCCACTTCCTGATGGCGTTCGAGGCGAGCTTCCTCTTCGCCCTGCTCTGCCTCATCCTCGGCTCGGGCATGTTCAAGGGCAATATCGCGAGCCAGGTCGGCTCCCTCTACAAGCCCGAGGATCTGAGGCGCGCCGACGCCTTCCAGATCTTCTATCTCGGCATCAACGCCGGGGTGATCGCCGCGCCCCTCGTCGTCGGCACGCTGGGCGAGAAGATCGGCTGGCACTGGGGCTTCGGCTCGGCCGGGGTCGGGATGCTGATCGCGCTCGCCATCTACCTCGCCGGCCAGAAGCATCTGCCCAGGGAGCATTTCGACGTTCCCGGCCGAGCCACCCGGGAGGCGAGGCCGAAGCTCGAGCGCAAGGACTGGCTCGCCACCCTCGCCCTCATCCTTCTCATCCCGGTAATGGCGGTGGCGATCGTCCCCAACAACCAGATCTTCAACGCCTACCTGGTCTGGGGCGACCAGCAGTTCGACCTCGTCTTCCGGGGCGAGAAGCTTCCCACCACCTGGCTGGTGACCCTCGACGCGATCGTCAGCGTCAGCTTCCTGGCCGGAGTCGCGCTCTTCTACCGCTGGTACGGCAAGCGCTGGAAGGAACCGGACGAGCTCACCAAGATCATCATCGGCTCGGCCTTCTCGGTCGGCGGGATGCTCTGCCTGTTCCTCGCCGCCTGGACCCAGGGGCCGGACGAAAAGATCGGCCTGTTCTGGCCGGTCATGTTCCACGTCATCAACTCGATCGGCTTCGCGCACATGCTTCCGGTCAGCCTGGCGCTCTTCGCCAAGCTCGCGCCCAAGGCGATCAACGCCACCGTCATCGGACTCTATTACCTCGCCTTCTTCGCCGGCAACTCGCTGGTCGGCTGGGTCGGAGGCTATTATTCGACCATGGCGACGACCCAGTTCTGGCTCCTCCACGCTGCCTTCGCCGCGGGATCGGGAGCGGTGTTCGTCCTCTTCAAGCTGTTCGCCGGAAGGCACTTCGCCGACGCCGAGCCGGCCGATCCCTTGAGGTGATCCTCCCCATTCCGCCAAAGCGGGCGGAATTTGCCTCCCCATGCGCGGCATGGGGAGGCAGAAAGCTGTCACGAAACGGTCACCCGAATGTCATAGACCCGACTCGATGACAGGCGCCCCGCCAGTCCAGGACCGCCCCGCCCTCCGGGCCGCCCTTGCCGACTTGCGGATCGATCCCCCTGAAGACCATACCTCCTTCGAGGCGGCTCTCGCCGCCCGGCAGGGCTGGAACCTCCGCTTCGCCCAGCGGATCGCCGGCGAATATCGCCGCTTCCTCTACCTGGCGGCGGTCGCCGGAGTCGAGGTCACCCCCTCGCAACTGGTCGACGAGGCCTGGCACCTCCACCTTACCCTTCCCCATTATCGCGAAATCCTGTGCGGCAGGATTCTCGGCCGCCCGCTCGAGCATCGGCCCGGCACCGGCACTCCCGACGACGATGCCCGCTGCGACCGCCAATATCGGCAGACCCTCGCCTTGTACGAGCGCCTCTTCGGCGAGCCCGCCCCCTTCGACATCTGGCCCCGGCTCACGGCGGAAGAGGAGGAGGAACAGGAGAAGTGGACCCTTCGGCGGCGCTCCCGCCGCCGAAGGCAGGCCGTCGAAGGGGCCGTGGCGGTCGCTGGAGCCGTCGCGACGATCTGGACCCCGACCCTGATCGACTTCTTCATCGTCGTCTTCGTCGCCGGAGTCCTGCTGTCGATGCTTCTGCCCGGGCCCGGCCTCAGCGGCCGCGCCGGAGGCTGCGGCGGCGGCTACGCCTCCGACACCGACGGCGGAAGCGGTTGCGGCGCGTCCTGCGGAGGGGGCTGCGGAGGGGGTTGCGGCGGCGACTAGCTCGCTTCGGAACAAAAAGAAAACACTTTCCTACATCGCTGATTTGAGCGATAAAATCGCCGATGGACGAATCGCTCCGCCTCCCGCCGCGCCTGGCCGCGATCCTGGAGGATCTGCCGCTGGAGGAGCTCGCTTTCGTGCCCGTTCCGGTGAAGCCTCGGAGCGACGGCTGGACTCCCGCGCGGCAGCTCGCCTTCATCCTTCGCCTGGCATTGCTCGGAGGCGTCGCCGCGGCGGCAAAGGCGGTGGGGATGAGCCGCGAGAGCGCCTACCGGCTGCGCGGCCATCCGGCGCGGCGAGCTTCGCCGCCGCCTGGGACAAGGCGCAGGGCTGGGGACGCGGGCGGGCCGCCGATCTGGGCACCGAGCGGGCCATTTACGGGGAGAAACGCGAAGTCCATTATCGCGGCCGCAAGGTCGGCGAATATGTCCGGCACGACAATCGGCTGGTGATCGCGGCGCTCAACCGGTTCCCGCCCATGGCCTACGATCCGGACCCGGCCGGTACGCTCCGCCGCCTGCTCGACGAAATCGACCCGGAACGGGCGGAGCGTCCGGGCGATCCAAACGATTTTCGGCCGCGATTCGCGTGATCTTTGTGAACTTGGGCCGAAACTTCGGCGCCTCTGAGAGGAATGAATGCCCCAGCTCGACCTCCAGCAGAAGCTCGCCATCCTCGCCGACGCGGCCAAATACGACGCCTCCTGCGCCTCCTCCGGAACGAGCAAGCGCGACAGCCGCGGCGGCAAGGGCATCGGCTCGACCGAGCGGATGGGCATCTGCCACGCCTACGCGCCGGACGGGCGCTGCATCTCCCTGCTCAAGATCCTGCTCACCAACAGCTGCATCTTCGACTGCCATTATTGCATCAACCGCAAGAGCTCGAACGTCCGGCGCGCCCGCTTCACGGCCGAGGAGGTGGTCCGGCTCACCCTCTCTTTCTACCGCCGCAACTATATCGAGGGCCTGTTCCTCTCCTCCGGCATCATCCGCTCCTCCAACTACACGATGGAGCAGATGGTCGAGGTGGCGCGGAGCCTTCGCGAGGACCATGATTTCCGCGGCTACATCCATCTGAAGACCATCCCCGACGCCGATCCGGAGCTGGTCCGCCTCGCCGGAGTCCATGCCGACCGGGTGTCGATCAACGTCGAGCTGCCCACCGCCGCCGGCCTCGCCCGGCTCGCGCCGGAGAAGGACGGGGCCCGCATCGAGGGCGCCATGAAGGACATGCGGAGCGCCATCGAGGACGGCGCCGACGCCGGCAGGCGCTACAAATCGGCTCCCGGCTTCGCCCCCGCCGGCCAGTCGACGCAGATGATCGTCGGCGCCGATTCCGCCACCGACGCCGACATCGTCGGCCGCGCCGGCAATCTCTACGACCGCTTCCGCCTTCGCCGGGTCTATTATTCCGCCTTCTCGCCCATTCCGGACGCCTCCGCGGTGCTGCCGCTGCGCCGCCCGCCGCTGATGCGCGAACACCGGCTCTACCAGTCGGACTGGCTGATGCGCTTCTACGGCTTCGCGCCCGCCGAGGTCGCCGCCGCCGCCGATCCGGCCGGCATGCTTCCGCTCGACATCGACCCCAAGCTCGCCTGGGCGCTCAAGTTTCGCGACAGCTTCCCGGTCGACGTCAACCGCGCTCCTCGCGAGGCCCTGCTCCGCGTCCCCGGCCTCGGCGTCAAGGCGGTCGACAAGCTGCTCGGGAGCCGCCGCTGGCGCCGCCTCCGGCTCGAGGACGTCGCCCGCCTCACCGCCTCCATCGCCAAGGTGAGGCCGTTCGTCATCGCCGAGGGCTGGCGGCCGACCCTGCTGGCCGACCGCGCCGACCTCTCGGCCTGGGTCCGGCCCAGGGAGGCGCAGTTGGAGCTGTTCGCCGCCTGATGCTAGGCTCCGCCCGAGGCAGGAGGATGGTGATGCGACGCTCGCACCGGATCACGCTGGCGGCGGCCTTCGCCCTGCTTTCCCTCGCCCCGCCCGCCGCCGCCCGGGGCGAGGATGAAGAGGCCAGGCTCGACATGAAGCCAGGCCCGGAAGCGCAGGCGCGCTCGGCCATCCGGCGCGGCGATTTCCGGGTGGTTCGAACGGTCTACAGCCACATGGACGATATCGGGCATCTCGCCTACGGCGAGGCGACGCCCGGAGTCGCCTGCGACGGCCAGCTCGGCGGGGCGGCGGCGCGGGACGTCCACTGGGGCAAGGAAGAAAGGCGCTTCGCCGGCGCCTATAACGCCCTGCTGCTCGCCCATCCCCGCTACCCCGACCGCGACGTCTGCGTGCCGGTGGACCTGGAGGGGAGCGAATATCCCCGGGCCGACGCCGATGCCCGCTGGCCCGACTTCTCCAAGTCGCACGGCCGGCCGCTCCACCCGGAGACCAGCGTCAACCGCGCGGCGCGCGCGGCCAGGCCCGATCTGGTTCGCGCCCAGATCGCCTCGGGCCGGCCCTTCGATTCCTGGGACCGCTGGTACCGCCGGCCGCTTCACTGGGCGGCTCGCCGCGGCGACCTCGCGACGCTCGACATCCTCCTCGCGGCCGGGGCGAGGACGGAAGCCCGGGAACCCGCCTCGCCCGTTCTGCTGGCGGCGGATGCCGGTCGCGGCGGCGCCGTCGAGCGGCTGCTGGCCGCCGGCGCCTCGCCCTTCGACTGCGGAAGGATCGACGTCCGGTCGTCCTCGGGCAATTCGGTGGGGGGCGGCCTGTTCCTCTGCCCCCTGCAGCAGGCGATCGACCGGGGCTTCGCGGCGCCGGTCGCGCCTTTGGTCAAGGCTATCCTCGCTCGCGGCGCCTATCACCAGCGTCGGGAATTGGGCCTCGCTCTGTACAGGGCGGCGGACCTCGGCCGCGACGACCTCGTCCGAGCCTTCGTCGATGCCGCCGGCCCGTCGCGCGACCGCTACCTGCGGCGCCCGGTGATGAAGACGGCCGCCTACCGGCGCGACCTCGCCATGCTTCGCACGCTCCTCTCGCTCGGCGGGGGCAACGCGGCGCGGACCCCCGCCGAGGAGCGCCTTTGGCTGGCGGCCGCGAAGCTGTCGCGGCCGGAGCCGCTGGCCTTGCTCGTCTGGTACGGGTTCGATCTCAACTATCTGACCTCGGCCGACCGCGCCCGGCTCGAAGCGGCCTTGCCCGGCCTGACCCCCGACGGGCTTCGGCCCTTCCTGGTCCAGGCCGCCGAAGCCCGGGAACGGACCTGGGATTCGGTGCTCGCCGGCGACATCGCCGCCCTGGACGCGCTGGCGGCCGCGGGAGTCGATTTCGCCGAGCGGCGGGGCGACACCGCGCTCAGCCGGGCCGCGGCCAGGGATTCCGCCGCCGTCCGCTGGATGCTCGCGCACGGCGCCCGCGCCGACACGTTCGGGGAGCGGGAGTTGAGTCTCGGCTGCGGGAGCAGGGACGATGCCGACGAAAGGAAGCTCGGCCGGGAGCAGCGCGCGGCCTTCGACGCCTTGTGCGACGAGCAGCAGTCGCGCGGGCCCAGGCCCCGGCCGGAGGGCGAATTCGGCGAGCACGCCCTCGCCACCGCGGTCCGAGCCGGCGACCCCGCGACGGTCGAGCTCCTCTTGCCGGGCGCCCGTCCCGAAGCGGCGCTGGAGGCCGTCAACCAGCTCGTCGCCCGCTCGCCGGCCCGCGCCGGCCGCCTTCCCCTTCTCACCAGGCTGGCCGCCCTCGCCGCGGGGGGAGACAGGACCGCCTTGGCTTCGGTCTTGAGCGACGTCCTCGAGAAGAACGACACCCCCGCCGCGCTCGCCATCCTGGCCGGATATACGCCCTCCGGCGCCGACGAGGTGCGCCACGCCCTCCACGTCGGCTACGGTCCGGCGGACGACTGCCGGACCGACCATTTCCGTTTCCTCCGCGATCGGGGAGTCGACCTCTCCGCCTGGCGGGACACCGAGGAGGGCAATCTCTTCGCCCGCGCCGCCGGCTGCGATTCCGCCGAGTTCGTCGGCTTCGCCGCGACCGTCCGAGGCATCGGAATCAACGATCTCGATTACTCCGGAAACACCCCCCTCGAATCCCTGCCGGAAGGCAAGCGCGGAGGCGAAGCGGGCAAGGCCATGATCGCTCTCGGCGCGAAGACCTGCGAGGATCTGCACGGCCGAGGGTCCGGCAAGTGCGACCCGGACCGGATCACGCCGGATCCGGCGCTGTGAGAGGCGAACGGCCATGTACGCGGTCAGGCTGAGCTCGGCCGACGATCTCGACGGCTGGCGGGAGGCGGCCCGCGGGCTGGCGGGAGCGGGCGTGCCCCCGGCCGAGATCGGCTGGCAGGTCGGCGATGCCGGCGGCGATCTCTTCGCGGCTTCCGCGGCACTTCCCACGGGCTCGCCGGCCTTCTCCGTCCCCCGCGCCTTCATCACCCTGGCCGAAACGGCGATCTGCCACTCCGATCCGGAACGCTTCGCCCTGCTCTACGCGCTCCTCCTGCGCCTGCGTGAGCGGCCGGGCCTGCTGTCCGACGGCGCCGACCCCCTCGTCCAGCGGCTCGAGCGAATGGCCAGGGCGGTGCGGCGCGATATCCACAAGATGCGCGCCTTCCTGCGCTTCCGCGAGGTCGAGACCGACGAGGGCCCCCGCTTCGTCGCCTGGTTCGAGCCCGAGCATCATATCGTCCGGACCAATGCCGGCTTCTTCGTCCGCCGCTTCGCCAACATGCGCTGGTCGATCCTGACCCCTTCCTTGTCGCTCCATTGGGACGGCGAGACCCTGATCGAGGGACCCGGCGCCGCCCGCTCGGACGCGCCCGGCGGCGATCCGATCGAGTCGGTCTGGAAAACCTATTACGCCTCCATCTTCAACCCGGCCCGCCTCAAGACCGGCGCGATGCTGAAGGAGATGCCGAAGAAATACTGGAAAAACATGCCCGAGACGGCGTTGGTGGGGGAGCTGGTGGCGGGGGCGCAGGCGCGCGAGGCGAGGATGGTCGAGGCAGGACGCGGACAGGTCGGAGACAATCTTCGCACCGCCTGGGAGGCGGTTCGCGACGAGGCGATGGGCTGCACCCGCTGCCACCTCTACAAATGCGCGACCCAGACCGTGTTCGGCGAAGGTCCGCTGGATGCCAGGATAGTGTTCGTCGGCGAGCAGCCCGGCGATCAGGAGGACCTTGCCGGCCGCCCCTTCGTCGGCCCCGCCGGCCAGCTCTTCGACCGCGCCCTCGGCGACGCCGGAGTGGACCGCGGCGCCACCTACGTCACCAACGCCGTCAAGCATTTCAAGTTCGAGCAGCGCGGCAAGCGCCGGATCCATTCTAGGCCCGACGCCGGCGAGATCGAGGCGTGCCGCTGGTGGATCGAGCAGGAGCGCCTGCTGATCCGCCCGCCCCTCACCGTCGCCCTCGGCGCCACCGCCGCCCGCTCGGTCTTCGGCAAGGCGGTGACCATCACCGCGATGCGCGGCCGGGCCCACGCTCTGCCCGAAGGCGGCGAGGCCTGGGTCACGGTCCACCCGAGCTTCCTGCTGAGGGTGAGGGACGACAAGGAAGCGGAATATGCGAAGTTCGTGAAGGATCTGCGGGTCATCGGGGAGAGAGCCAAGGCGCTCGCCTGACCCCCCCTCCCTGAAAGGGAGGGGCGAGGGGTGGGTAGGACGGAGCGGGCTCGATGCCCGCTTCGTCCTTCACCTGGTCGGAGGCCCGCCTCCGGCGGACCCACCCCCAACCCCTCCCTTGCAGGGAGGGGAACAGTCAAAGCCTGACCAGCATCTTGCCGATATTCGCCCCCCGGAACAGGTCGAGGAAGGCCTCCGGCATCGCCTCGATCCCGTCCCTCACCGTCTCCCGGCTCGTCACTTGGCCCGACGCGATCCACCCGCCCATGTCACGGTAGAAGTCGCCCATTTCCGCCAGATAGTCGGTGTAGATGAAGCCCTTCAGCATGATTCGGGCCGCGATGATCCGCATTATGTAGCGGAAGGCGTGGTTCGAGCCGGTATTGTAGTCGTCGATCATGCCGCAAATGGCGAACCTGGCGTTCTGGCGCGCCGCCGCGAAGGCGGCGTCGAGATGCTCGCCGCCGACATTGTCGAAATAGACGTCGATGCCCTTCGGAGCCGCCTTGGCCAGCGCCGGAACGATCGGCTCGGCCTTGTAGTCGATCACCGCGTCGGCCCCGAGCGCCTTCACCCAGGCGCATTTCTCCGGCCCGCCGGCCGAGCCGATCACCGTCATGCCCCTCGCCTTGGCGATCTGGACCACCGCCGAGCCGACTCCGCCCGCCGCCGCCGAGACGAAGACGATGTCGCCCTCCTTCGCCTGCGCCGCCCGCAGCAGGCCGAAATAGGCGGTGCCGCCGGTAAGACCGAGATTGCCCAGCCATTGATGGTCCTCGACCGGCAGCGGCGGCACCTTGTTGAACCGCTCCGCCGGCCCGGCCGCGGCCTCGCGCCAGCCCATCATGTGGAACACCGTCTCGCCCACCGCGAAATGGGGCGAGCGGCTCTCGACCACCTTGCCGACCGCGCCGCCGTCCATGGGCGCGCCGATCTCGAAGGAGGGCACGTAGCTCTTCACGTCGTTCATCCGGCCGCGCATGTAGGGGTCGACCGAGAGCCACTTATTCTCGACCCGGATCCAGCCGTCCTGGAGCTCCCCGAGCGGCGCCTCCCTCAGCTCGAAATTGTCCATCGTCGGCATGCCCTGCGGGCGCGACCTCAGATGCCAGGCGCGGGTGGTGTCGGTGCTCATCGCTCTCTCCCGTCATTGCGAGCCAAGCGAAGCAATCCAGTGCCGCGCCTCCGCTCGCTGGATTGCCGCGTCGCTTCGCTCCTCGCAATGACGAAAAAGGCCCGGCTCCCTTTCCGGGGCCGGGCCTTCCTCGTGCCGCTGGACGCGTCAGTCGTCGTTCTTGCCGCCGTAGGTTCCGGAGAAGCTTCGGTCGAGGGCGTGCGGACCCTCGCTGCCCTGGTCCGGGCGCTCGAACAGGGCGCGGCCGGTATCCTCGTTGCGCCAGGCGTCCATGGCCGAGGAAGCGGTGCGGTTGAGAACGACCTTCTCCCCGACGCTCTCAACCCATCCGCAGGGCACCGAATGGTGCATCCCGCCGGCATTGGGATCGGACTTGGCGAGGATGATGCGGTCGCCGCGTACCTTGTCGACCTTGCCGACATGGGTGCCGTCGGAGCCGACCACCTCCATATGCTCGGTCACCTTGCCGAGCATCTGGCGCTGGGTCTGGCGCTTCTGCCGCCAGCCGCCGAACTCCTGCTCGAACTTGGACTGATGCTCGCGGCGATATTCGTCATAGTCGCGGTCGAGATCCTCGATCTGCCGCCGCCGCCACTCCGAATAATGCGGATCGTGGATGTCGCCGCCGAAGCCGCCGCGGGTCACTTCCTCGCGGCCGCCGTAACTGGCGAAGCGCTGTCCCATCGGCCCCGACGTGCCGATCCGCCCGGGGTCGTCGCGGTCCCATCGCCGGCCCTCGTCCGGGGAGCCGCCGAAGCCGGAGCTTCCGCCCGCCACCCGGTCATTGCCGAAGCTCTCTCGCCGGCCCGAGCCCTCGCGCCCGCCGGAGCCGCCCCAACGCTCGCCGCGCTCGCCGCCGACCGAGCTTGAGAACCAGCCCTCGCGCTCGCCGGACCGTTCCCGGTCGCGGTCCCAGCCGCCGGGCACGCCCGGGCGATCCCGGTGCCAGCTCTCGCCCGGCTGGTTGCCCCAGCCGCTGCCCATCCAGCCGGAGCCGCCGGAGCGCGGATCGTTGCCGCGGCCGCCGCTCATCCTCTGCTCCTGCTCCCAGCGGCGCTCGTCCATCTCGCGGCGGCGCTGGGCATCGTCGTCGCCGAACCAGGAGCGGACCTCGTCGCCCGCCCGGTCGAAGAAGCCGCGGTCGTCGCCGCGCCCGTATCCATAGCGTCCTTCACCGCGCCAGCCGCCGCCGCCGCGGTTGCGGTCGTCGCGGTCGCGCCATCGATTGTCATCGCGATCGTCGCTGCCGTATCCCATGATAGACTCCTTATGTTCGGGGCCCGCGGCCATACCGGCGCGAAGCGTCCGCGCGCCGCGGGATGCAATGGGAACGGCGCCTGGGGGAGACTGTTCCATGTCAAGAGGCAGCCCGTGGGCGGTCCCCGCCGAACCGAATCGCGGCATTGCGCAAGCGCTTGCGGGTCGCTATCTGGGCGCCTCCCAGCCCCGCCTTGCGGGGAAATCCTGGCCGCCGAAAAGGCGCGGGGCTGTAGCTCAGATGGGAGAGCGCTGCAATCGCACTGCAGAGGTCAGGGGTTCGATTCCCCTCAGCTCCACCAGCCTTCGCCCCGGCGAAAAGCGACTAGGCCCGAGGGCCCCCTCCAACCTTCGGCGGCAGCGGGAAGAGAGTCGCGAACCTTGAAGCGACCGCCTGATTCCCCTCCACCTTCAACATTCCCGCCTGCTCCAGAAGCTCGATCGGCTGGCCGCCATAAACGAAGGCCGCCAAGCCTGTCGGAGTGCCCGTGAACACCACGTCCGCCCCTTCGATTTCAGCCCTGCCATTCTCGAACCGCCCATCCTCCACCCTCGCCAGGAAGCTCTCCGCCCCCAGCCGGAAGCCGATCCTAGCCTTGAAGTCCCCCGCCCGCGCCGGATCGAACATCGTCCGGAACGACAGCATGACCGACGTCGCGCTGATCGGAAGGGTCGGATCGTGGGCCGGCGAGCGGGCGGCCCACTTGCCGAGCGACTGGACGATGGGCTCCGCCTCGTAGCCCCAGGGCGTCAGCTCGTAGACCTGCGCCGAGGCGGGCGGCGGCAACCGGCGCCGTAGCAGCAAACCGGCCGCTTCCAGCCCCTCCAGCCGCTGGGTCAGCACGTTGGCGCTGATCCCCGGCAGATCGTTGCGGAGGTCACCGAAGCGCTTCGGGCCCAGCATCAGCTCGCGCATCACCAGCAACGCCCAGCGCTCGCCGATCAGGTCGAGCGCATGGGCGGTGCCGCAGGCGTCGTCGTAGCGCCTTCTTGAGGCGCTCCGCTTCGAGTTGGTTACGTTTTCTAACTTCACAGTTGCTTTTTATAACTTGAACGCGCATCAGCGTCAAACAGTGATTCGCACCAGGAGAGAAAGATGCCCCGGATGATCTTCGTGAACCTGCCCGTCGCCGATCTCGACCGGTCGGTGGCTTTCTACAAAGCGATCGGGGCCGAGCAGAATCAGCAGTTCACCGACGAGACCGCCGCGATGATGGTCTTCTCCGACGCCATCCATGTGATGCTGCTCACCCACGACAAGTTCCGCCAGTTCATCGGGGCGAAGCGCATCGCCGACGCTCACGAGACGGTCCAGGTGTTGCTCGCCCTCTCCTGCGACGGCCGGGCCGGAGTCGACTCGATCACCGAGAGGGCGGTCGCCGCCGGCGGCCGCGAAGCGCGAAACAAGGAGGATCATGGCTGGATGTACGGCCGCGCCTTCGAGGACCCGGACGGCCACACCTGGGAGCCCGCCTGGATGGACGTCGAGGCGGCGACTCGGGCCCACGCCTCCACTCCGGCCGACGCCTGAGGCGTGGCACGCTTGCGGCGGACTGGATCGTCGCCGCTCTTGACTTGGATTATAGGGGCGGCCGTCGCACGGTGCCCGAACCAGGAGCACACTCATGGCTGACAGCCGCAATCCGCACGGCAGCTTCATCTGGTACGAGCTGCTGACCGCCGATCCCCACGCCGCCGCCGCTTTCTACGGCGAGGTAATCGGCTGGAGCGCCGCGAGCGCCGGCCAGCCGGGCATCGACTATCATATCTTCTCGGCGGACGGCGGCCGGGTCGCCGGACACATGAAGCTGCCCCACGGCGCCAGGGAGGCGGGCATGAGGCCGGGCTGGCTTGGGTATATCGGTGTCGACGACGTCGATGCGGCGGTGGCGGACATCGAAGGCGCGGGCGGCAAGGTCCACATGCCGGCGATGGACCTGGAGGGAGTCGGCCGGATGGCGATGGTGGCCGACCCGCAGGGCGTGCCCTTCTACGTCATGCGCGGCGAGAGCGACGAGGCGAGCCCCTCCTTCACGCCGACGAAGGCGGGCTATTGCCACTGGAACGAGCTTTCGACTCCCGACCCGGAGGGCGCACTCGCTTTCTACACCGGCCGCTTCGGCTGGGAGAAAGGGGAGGTGATGCCGATGGGCGAGATGGGCGGCTACCAGTTCATCCATCATGGCGGCGGGATGATCGGAGCGATCATGACCGCCCCGCCGGGGCGCCCGCCCGGCTGGAACTTCGCCTTCGGGGTCCGCGACATCGAGGAGGCCGCGCGGAAGATCGCCGCCGGCGGCGGCGGCATCCGCCACGGCCCGGTCGAGGTTCCGGGCGGCGACTGGGTGGTGATGGCGAGCGATCCGCAGGGCGCCGCCTTCATGGCCGTCGGCCCCCGCAACTAGAGCTTTCGAACAAGGAGAGAGACGATGAGCAAATCCGAGCACGAACTTTCGATCACCCGCTTCATCGACGCACCGCCCGAGACGGTCTACCGCGTCTATACGGAGCGGACCGAGGAATGGTGGGCGCCCAGGCCGTGGAAGACCCGGATCGCCGCGCTCGAGCTTCGCCCCGGCGGACGCTTCGACTTCGAGATGGAAGGCCCCGAGGGCGAGCGCCATCCGGGCGAGGGCGTTGTCCTGGAGGCGGTGCCGGACGAGCGCTTCGTCGCCACCAACGCCTTCGCCGCCGGCTGGAAACCGCGCACGAGGATGGACAGCGACTGCGATTTCCCGAACGTCACCATCATCACCTTCGAGCCCGAAGGCTCCGGCACCCGCTACACCGCGACGGTGCGGCACTGGACGGAGGCGGCGCTGAAGGCGCACGAGGCCATGGGGTTCGAGCAGGGCTGGTCGATGGTCGCGGCTCAGCTCGCCGAGCTGGCCGAGGAGGAGGCGCGCGAGACCGTCGCCGCCTGAACCACCGCATTTCCCAAAGGAGAGACGTCATGACCTATGTCGAAGGCTTTATCCTCGCGGTTCCGACCGCCAGTCGCGAGGCGTATCGCAGCCATGCCGCGGACGCCTTCCCGATCTTCGAGGAGCTGGGCGTGAGGCGCCACATCGAAGCCTGGGCCAGCGACGTTCCCGAAGGGGAGGTCACCGACTTCCGCAAGGCCGTTCAGGCGAAGGAGGACGAGGACGTCGTCTTCGCCTGGTTCGAGCACCGCTCGCGCGAGGCTCGCGACGCCTTTAACGCGAAGATGATGGCCGACCCGCGCATGGAGCAGATGGGCGCGTCCATGCCGTTCGACGCCAAGCGGATGATCTTCGGCGGATTCGGAGCGATCCTCGAGCGCGGCTCCGGCCGCGGCGCCTATGTCGACGGCTTCGTCGCGCCCGTGCCGGAAGGCAACCGGGAAGCCTATCTCGCCATGGCCGAAAAGGCGGCCGCGAAGTTCCTCGAGCAGGGCGCTGTGCGCGTGGTCGAGGCCTGGGGCGACGACGTGCCCGACGGCAAGCTCACGGACTTCCGGCGCGCGGTGAAGGCCGAGGAAGGGGAGAAGGTCATCTTCTCCTGGATCGAATGGCCCGACAAGGCGGCCCGCGACGCCGCCTGGCCGAAGATCATGGCCGATCCCGACATGCAGCCCGACGGGGCCATGCCCTTCGACGGCAAGCGCATGTTCTGGGGCGGCTTCGACATCATCCTCGACAAGGCCGCTCGCGAGCGGGAGGCGGCGTGATGGACAAGATCACCCCCGTCCTCTGGTTCGACCGTAACGGCGAGGAGGCGGCCAATTTCTACGTCTCGCTGCTCCCCGACAGCCGGATCGACCGGGTCACCCGCTCCCCCGCCGACTATCCGAACGGCTCGGAAGGCGACGTCATCACCGTCGATTTCACCCTGGCCGGCCGGCAATATCAGGTGCTGAACGGCGGTCCCCAATTCCCGTTCACCGAGGCTGTCTCCTTCATGATCCATTGCAAGGACCAGGCGGAGGTCGACCGGCTCTGGGACGCCCTCACCGCCGACGGCGGCGAGCCGGTCCAGTGCGGCTGGCTCAAGGACCGCTTCGGCCTGCGCTGGCAGATCTGCCCCGAGGAGATGCTCGACATGCTCGCCTCCGACGACCGCGCGGCCGCCCGCCGCGCGTTCGAGGCGATGATGGGGATGGTGAAGCTCGACCTGGCCGAGCTCAGGCGGGCATTCAAGGGCGAGTCCGCGGCGGCGTAAGCTCCTCCCCGCGACTGGCGGGGAGGAACCTGCATCGGAACGGGCCCTAGAGGATGAAGTCGCTGCTCGTGATCGGGTCCGGCGGGTTGATGACCAGGACCAGCTCGAAGTCGGACTGGCCGTTGCCGTCCGTGTCGCCCTGGACCAGCCAGACCGGCCCGCCCAGCGAGATGTTCTCGAAGCGCAG
>DASPJA010000052.1:0-3788 GCA_035628835.1 Allosphingosinicella sp. | reverse complement strand
GATCAAGCTGAACCTCATCCCCAAGGGATAGGGTGACGAACGATCCGACAGCCGACGCCGGACCCCGGGTGGCCACCCGGGGTCCGGCACTGCTCATGCAGCCAAGGAAGAATACACCTTTTCGCTACCACGAGGATGACGCTTCCCTTCCGGCTCCGTATGGATTCGCCATGACCGACCTCATCCTCCAGACCCTCCACCCCGCCACCCACGATCTCGGCGGCTTCAAGGTCCACCGGACCCTTCCGCACCGGGAGCGGACGACGATCGGGCCGTTCATCTTCTTCGACCAGATGGGTCCGGCGCATCTCCCGCCGGGCGGCGGCATCGACGTCAGGCCGCACCCGCACATCAACCTCGCCACCGTCACCTATCTGTTCGCCGGAGCGATCGACCATCGCGATTCGCTCGGCACCTTCGCGACCATCGAGCCCGGCGCGGTCAATCTGATGACGGCGGGCCGGGGCATCGCCCATTCGGAGCGCTCGCCGGCGCGGCTCCGGCCGGACGGGCCGGAGCTGAGCGGAATCCAGACCTGGATCGCGCTTCCCAGGGCCAGGGAGGAGATCGATCCGGCGTTCGAGCACGTCCCGAGGGACCGGCTCCCGGTGGTCGACGGCGGCGGCGCCCGCGCCCGGGTGGTGATGGGTTCGCTGTGGGGCGCCTCGTCCCCGGTCACCTGCCACAGCGAGACGATCTACGCCGACATCATGCTCGAAGCCGGCGGCGCCATGCCGGTCGATGCGGGGGCGGACGAGCGGGCCGTCTACGTCGCCGAGGGCGAAGCGAGCCTCGACGGGCTGCCGCTCGAGCTCAGCGTCCTCTACGTGCTGGCGCCGGGCGTGGCGGCGACCTTGCGCTCGGCAACCGGCGCCCATGTCATGCTATGCGGCGGCGCTCCGCTCGACGGGCCGCGCCACGTCTGGTGGAATTTCGTCTCGTCGAGCCGAGAGCGGATCCACCAGGCGAAGGAGGACTGGCGGGCGGGCAGGTTCGTGCTTCCGCCGGACGACCATGACGAGTTCATCCCGCTGCCGACGGTTCCGCCGAAGACGGTGAGCTACCCCTAGGCCGTCATTGCGAGGAGTGTAGCGACGAAGCAATCCAGCGGGCGGCGGCGCGGCAATGGATTGCTTCGCTTCGCCCGCAATGACGGTGTAGGGCCTCACGAATGACCGAACTCACCTACCAGCGCATCCCTCTCGCCACCGGCGTCACCCTCAACCTCGCCTCCGCCGGCCCCGGGGACGGCGAGCCGATCATCTTCCTTCACGGCTTCCCGGAATCGCACCGCACCTGGCGGCACCAGCTGGACGGGCTTTCCGATCGCTACCGCGTCCACGCTCCCGATCAGCGCGGCTTCGCGGCGTCGGACAGGCCGGCCGGCGTTGAGAATTACGAGACCGACAGGATCGTCGCGGACGTGATGGCGCTGGCCGATGCGCTCGGCCTCGACCATTTCACCCTCGCCGGCCACGACTGGGGCGGGGCGGTGGCGTGGACGGCGGCTTTGACCCACCCGTTCCGGGTCAAGCGGCTGGTCATCGTCAACGCCCCCCATCCGCTCGTCTTCCAGAAGAGCCTGATCGACGACGAGGCCCAGCGCGAAGCCTCGCAATATATCAATTTCTTCCGCTCGCCGGCCGCGGAGGCGGCGATCACCGCCATGGGGCTGGAGGGGTTCCTCGACCGGGTGCTGCTCGCCCATGCCGATGCGACCAAGCTGACCGCCGAGGAGCGGCAGCATTATCTCGACGACTGGTCGCAGCCGGGCGTGCTCACCACCATGCTCAACTGGTACCGCGCCTCGAAGATATTCGTTCCGGCGCCGGGCGAGGAGGCCAGGGCGCCCTTGTGGACTCACGCGCCTTTCCCGAAGCTGAGGATGCCGACCCTGGTGGTGTGGGGGCTGAAGGACGTCGCCCTGCTCCCGGTCCAGCTCGAGGGGCTGCCCGACCTGATCGAGGATCTGCGGCTGGTGACCTCGACCACCGCGAGCCATTTCATCACCTGGGAGGAGCCGGGGACGGTGACCAGCGCGATCCGCGATTTCATGGCGGAGACGGCTTAGTCGCCCTGCGTGCGAAGCGGACGGGGAGGACAAGGTGCGTTGCTCCGCCCCGGTCCCCTTGCTACAGGCCCGCGCCATGCAGACGGACCGCTTCACGCCGGAGATCAGCTACGTCACGACGCCTCGCGTCGCCTGCGACGGGGCCGGCGAGACTCATCCGGCTCTGGGCCATCCCCGCGTCTACCTGCAGATCGACGAGAAGGGCTTCGTCGACTGCGGCTATTGCGACAAGCGGTTCGTCCTGAAGGGCGGCGCGGCCGACGCGGGCGGCACCGAATAGCCGTCGTCCCGGAGACGGCGGCGATTGCCATCGGGCCCGACTGGGTTCAATCACGTTACTGACCACGGGGGAAACTCATCTTGCACAGGCTAATTACCGGCTCCGGCTTCGCCGGCCTGCTCTTCCTCGGCCTCGCGGCCTGCACTCCGGAGCCGGGCGAGAGCGGCTCAGCCGGCAACGTCTCGGCGAACGCCGCCGGCGGCAATGCCGCGGCCGCGAACCAGGCGGCGGCCGCCCCGGCGCCGCCGGCGGCCCGGTCGCCGCTGGTGCTCGAGGGGGCGGGGCTGGGAATCCCCGACGCTTCGCCCCCGCGCATCCTGTCTTTCGACACGCCGAAGGCGGCGACGATCGAAGCGGTCGCGAAGGCGTTGGGCCGTCAGCCGACGGAGCTCGGCGAGAATGAGGGATGCGGCGGAAGCGGCAGCCTCGAATATGCGAAGTGGAAGGACGAGATCACGCTCTATTTCGATGGCGGGCGCTTCGTCGGATGGAACAATGACGGCAAGCTGAAGACGAACGGCGGGATCGGCATCGGCTCCAGCCGGGCGGATGTCGCGGCGCTCCCCGGCTTCGAGGTCGAGGAAAGCACGCTCGGCACGGAATTCCGCTCCGGCGGCCTGAGCGGAATCCTCGCCTCGAAAGCGCCGGACGCGAAGGTCACGGCGCTGTGGGGCGGCGACACTTGCGTGTTCCGCTAGGATGAGAGGGCCCGGCTTGCCCGCCGCGCTGGCGGCCCTGTGCGCCCTCTCCGCCTGCTCGCCCGAGGCCGCGCCGCCAGGCAATGGGCAGCAGGCTCGAGCGGAAGCCGCGGTGGCTCCGGTGGCCGAAAGGGTCGAGCCGCCGCCGGCCTCGCCCGCGCCGGTGCGGATCGCCGCCGCGCCGGAGGGGAAGCGCCGGTGCGGCTGGCTCTCCAATCCGACTCCCGCCAATTGGTGGCTGGCCGACGCCGAGGGCGAGTGGATCCTCGGCAGCCAGGGCGCCGAGCAGGCTCCGGGCATGGACGAGATGCCCGACATGAGCGCGGCCGGCTGGGTGGAGACGAACGGCCATTACGGCTATGGCTGCGCCTGCATGACGATCACCGCCGATGCCGACGGCAAGGTAATTCGGATCGCCGACGCCCAGCCCAAGCCGCTCAAGCAATGCCAGGCCGACCGGAAGCTTCCAAAGCCGGAGTGAGTTCCCC
This sequence comes from Allosphingosinicella sp., assembly GCA_035628835.1. Taxonomy (GTDB): domain Bacteria; phylum Pseudomonadota; class Alphaproteobacteria; order Sphingomonadales; family Sphingomonadaceae; genus Allosphingosinicella. Next base: position 251 of record DASPJA010000052.1, on the reverse strand, counting down.
GCGAGCCGTCGTGCCGAACTGGTTCAGATCCCGCGGCGAGGCGCCGGGATGACGGGAGGGGTGGCAGCCCCTATATCCCGTCGATGACCTACACCGATCCCCGCCGCTTCCTCTACCGCAGCGATGCCCTCGACCCCGATGCCGCGCTTCGCCTCACCGCCGACGCGCTCAACGCGTGCGACGACGGCGAGCTTTACCTTCAATATACCGTCTCCGAATCCTTCGGTTTCGACGACGGCAGGCTCAAGACG
>DASPJA010000051.1:0-111463 GCA_035628835.1 Allosphingosinicella sp. | reverse complement strand
CTGCGCTTCGAGAACATCTCGCTGGGCGGGCCGGTCTGGCTGGTCCAGGGCGACACGGACGGCAACGGCCAGTCCGACTTCGAGCTGGTCCTGGTCATCAACCCGCCGGACCCGATCACGAGCAGCGACTTCATCCTCTAGTCCGGCGCCGCTTTCCGGCGGGTCCGGACGACCCGCCGGGGCGCTGCGGGACTCCGCGGCCGAGGGGAGGCGCTAAGGCGCCGCAGCGGCCTCGCCTTACAATTCCGGGCGGCCCGTGATAGTTGCCCGGCAATGCCATTCACGTTTCGGGACGTCCTCGGGAGCTTCGACACCGCCGCGATCGCGGAAGGCATGGCGGAACGCCGCCTCATCCACCGGCCCGAAGCCTGCGGCGTCCGGCCCGAGGCGCTCTTCTCGCTGGAGGATCTGGAGCAGCTCGTGCTCCGGGACGGCATGGACCGGAAGGATTTCCGGGTCACCGTCAACGGCCGTATCCCCAATCTGGAGATGCTCGGCCTGGTCAAGGACCAGCGGCTTCGGCCGCTCGTCCTGCGCCAGCTGGCGCGGCAGGGCGCGAGCATCATCGTCAACGATCTCCACCGCTACGACTCCAAATTCTCGGCCCTCGCCGACGACGCCGAGCGCGTTCTGCAGGACCGCGTCGCGATCGCCGCGATCGCGTCGTTCAGCAAGCTTCCCGCGCTGCCGGCGCATTACGACCCGCAAGACCTGATCATCGTGCAGGTCGAAGGAAGCAAGGTGTGGCGTTTCTTCGGCGAGCCCGCCGATTGCGGAGTGGCCAATCACCCGCGGGTGAAGGTGCCGGAAGACGTGTCCGCGACGGTGACGATGCGGCCGGGAGACATATTGTTCGTACCGGCGGGACTCCATCATCAATGCGAGGCCGAAGGGATCTCGCTGCATGTCGGGATCGTCATCAAGCATGAGGTCCTGCTCGACTTCCTGAACGATCTGGTCCGCGACCATCCCTCGCTGAACCGGCCGCTACGGCCGTTGCTGGGCAGCGAATCGGTGGCGCGGCAGGCCGCGGCGCTCAGATCGGAGCTCATATCCCGGTTCGATCAGGCCGACGTCGCCGAGTGGCTGGCGGAGCGCAACGTTTCCCGGGCCCGAGTGACCGCGCTCGATCTCCGGGGGGTTTCGGACCCCGGTTCGGCCGAGGGGATGGCGGCGCTCACGGTGACGATGATCCCGCCGGAACGGCCTGGCCGCCGCTGGAAGATGGGCGGCATAGACTTCCAGCCCGGCACCGGCGCGGTCGCCGTCGCATCGGCCCTGAAGGAAGGCCCTCGAATTGTCCGGGAGGTTCTGCACGAAGCCGGCCGCGAGGTAGGTCCGGACGAAGCCCGTGCCGGCCTCGACCAGCTCGTCACCAAGGGCATAGTGCAGATTGAACGGCCGGGCGCCTAGGGGAGCGGCCTTCGCGGCCGGGCGGGCGAGCCGAAACTGGCGGGAGGAAGCGCGCCCTTCCCTTCCGAGCCACTGCCGCGGCGCGCGCAAAAGGGCGCAAAAATGCCGCCGCGACTAGTCGCGGCGGCCTTCCGCGCTGACTCGATCAGGACGGGTTGATGACGGCGTCGATGGCCGGACCGGAGGAATCCTCCGCGCTGCCCGCCGAAAGCAGTTGAATCGCCGGCCGGATCCACTCGCGCTGGCCTGCGGTCGCCTCGACGGCCACTTCAACATTCTCACGCGAAACGGTCATTGTGTCACCCTGTCACTTAAATCGGAGAACCGCATGGGTACCGGCAACGGGCGGGGCTGTCAAACCGTTCGGCTGCAAAACAAATCCAGGTGAGTGAGGTTGCGCCTCGCCCCGCTTCCCCGGTAAGGGGGCGCCACACGTACAATGAGGCCGCCGGCGAGGTTGCGCGCAAGCCCGCGCCACCCGTAAGGCGAGCGGCCACACGCAACAAGGAGGCCATGGTGGGCGAAGATTTGCTGGTGAAACGGCGCGGAGAGATGATCGAGACCGAGGTCGACGGGGAGCTGGTCGCCCTGCATATCGACAACGGCACCTGCTACGGCTTCAACAGCACCGCCACCCGGATCTGGGCGATGATCGAGCAGCCCAAGCGCGTTTCCGAGCTGACCGAGGGACTGATGCGCGAGTTCGACGTCGACGCCGAGACCTGCGAGACTCAGCTCAGGGAGCTGCTCGACGAACTTGCCGCCGACGGTCTGGTTGAAATCCGGCCTGCATGACCGCGATCGCGGGCTTTTGGAGCCTCGACCAACGTCCCGATGCCGCGGCGCAATGCGAGCGGATGCTCAAGTCGCTGCAAATTTACGGCCCGCAGCCGCCGGCGGTCGCGAGCGACGGTCCGATCTCGCTCGGACAGCGGCTGTTCGGCCTGCTTCCGGAGGAACGGCGCAGGCAGCGCGTGGCCGCCGGCGACGGCGGCGCGACCCTGCTCGTCGCCGACGCCCGGCTCGACAATCGCGAGGAGCTTTTCGAGGCGCTCGGAATCTCTGCGGCGGAGGGAGCAGGCCTGTCCGATCCTGCGATCATGCTGCGCGCGCTCGAGCGGTGGGAAGAGTCGGCGGTAGAGCGGCTGCAGGGAGACTTCGCCTTCGCCTTCTGGGATTCGCGCCGTCAGCGCCTGCTGCTGGCACGCGATTTCATGGGCCAGAGGCCGCTCCATTATGCCCGCCGCGAGGGCTTCTTCGCCTTTGCCTCCATGGCCAAGGGCCTGCACGCTCTGCCCGAAATCCCGTCGGCCCCCAACCGGGAAGCGGTCGCGAGCTTCCTCGCCTTGATCCCGGAGGACGGGTCGGAGACCTTCTTCGCCGGCATCGAGAAGGTGCTCGCGGGGGAGATGGTCGCCGTCACCCGGGACGGCCTGCGGGCGACGCGCTGGTGGCAGCCGGAGCTGAAGCCGCTCGGGCTGAAGCGGCCCGAGGATTATGCCGAGGCGCTGCGCGAGCATTTCGACCGCGCCGTCACCGCCCGCCTCCGCGGCACCGGCTCGGCCGTCGCCGCCCATCTCAGCGGCGGTCTCGACAGCGGCGCCGTGGCGGCCACGGCGGCGCGTCTGATGGCGGCGCGAGGCGGGCGGGTTACCGCCTTCACCGGAGTCCCGCGCGAAGGCTATGATGCCAGCGGCGTCAGGAACGCCTTCGGCGACGAAGGACCGCATGCGGCCGAGGTCGCCGCGATGTATCCCAACATGGACCATGTGCTGGTCCCCAACGGGGGTTCGCCCTTTGCCGGCCTCGACCGCTACTTCTTCGTCTACGAGCGGCCCGTCCTCAACCTGTGCAACGGGGTCTGGATGCACAGGATCATGGACCTCGCGCGCGAGCGCGGGCTTCCCATCCTGCTCAGCGGCGCGCGCGGCAATATGAGCTTCAGCTATGACGGCATGGCGCTGCTCACCCGGTTGCTGTCGAGCGGACGGCTGCTCAGGCTGGCGCGGGAATCCCTCGCTCTCGTGCGGAACGGGACGCGGGTGGGGACGGTGGCGGCGCAGACACTCGGTCCATTTCTTCCGGTGCCCTTGTGGCGGGCGATCGGCCGGATGCGCGGAAGGGGCCGCAAGCTCACCGACTATACGGCGATCAGCGCCGAGGCGGTCGACGAATTCCGGCTCCTCGAGCGCGCCGCCGAGCGCGGGCTCGACTTCAGCTACCGCCCCCGCCGCGATCCGGTCGAGGCCCGGCTGTGGACGCTGCGGCGGGTCGACGCCGGCAATTACCACAAGGGCCATCTCGCCGGCTGGGGGGTCGACGTGCGCGATCCGACGTCGGACCGCCGGCTCGTCGAGTTCTGCCTGGCGGTGCCGCCCGACCAGTATCTGCGCGGCGGAGTCCGCCGCGCCCTGGCCCGCACCGCCTTCGCCGACCGCCTGCCGGCCGCCGTCGTGAACGAGCGCCTCAAAGGCTATCAGGCCCCCGACTGGCATGAAGGCCTCGTCGCCGCGCGCGACGACCTGCGAGGGGAGCTGGGGCGGATCGAGGCCTGCGGCGACGCCGGCGCAACGCTCAACCCGGCGATGATGCGCGACCTCGTAGCGAACATGCCCTCCGGAGGGTGGAACCAGCCCGACACGACCCAGAAATACCGCCTGGCGCTGCTCCGGGGGGTTTCGGCGGGACACTTCATCCGCAAGGCCGTCGGCTCCAACGAATAAGCCGGCGCGCCCCCCCCGCATCAACCGAAATTGACGGGCGCCGGCTCCCCGCTCTCGGCCGGAGCCTGATCCCGGTAGGCGCCGTCGCGCTCCACCCAGTGCAGAAAGACATGGGCGGACCAGCGGTTCGGATTGGGGGCGGTGCGGCCGTGCCGGCGATGGATGCCGCGATAGAGGACGGCGTCCCCCGGCTCCATCGCGACCGAGACATGCTCCTCGCCCTCGAAGTCTTCGCTCAGGCGCTTCTGGCGCCCGGGAAGGGGAAGGCGGCCGATCTGGAGCGGCCAGACCTTCCCGTCGCTGTAATCGAGCGTGAGCGAGACGCTGTGCTCGCACGCCTCCCGGTCGGAATGCACCCGGCACACGTCGCCGGCGCGGTAGACGCGGAACAGGTCGTAAGTCGGCACGAGCTCGCGTCCGACCAACTGGCTTACGAGCGGCGTCAGCCCCCAGAGGAAGAACTTCATCGGCGGATAATTCTCGCCATGGACCTGCAAAGCCGGACCCTTGAGCACTCCCGGCCGGCTCTCCTTGCCGGTCATCGGAAGGACCGTGCGGCCGAGATCCCTGGCGAGGTTGCGAAGGAACGCGCGGGCCAAGGACGGGTCGATCAGCGACTTCAGATGCGCAAAGCCATCCTTGTCGTAGCTGCCGATGATCTCCATCGGGATGAGCTACGGCGCCGCCTTTCGGCGCGCAAGCCGTTCCTGCGCCGGGCTTCGGCGCGTTCTCCGCCCGCTTATTGCCATTGCCAATCAGAGCGTTCATGAGGCTCCCATGCTTTCTCAACGAACGCGCTATACAATCCGCGCGCTCCTCCACCTCGCCGACCGCTACGGGGAAGGGCCGGTCCAGCTGAGCGAGATCGCCGCCCGCCAGAACATCCCCCCCAAGTTCCTGACCGTGATGCTGTCGCAGATGATCCGGGAGAAGCTGGTCGCCAGCCGCCGCGGCCGCGACGGCGGCTATTGGCTCGCCAGGCCGCCCGCCGAGATAAGCTACGGCTCTATCGTCCGCCTCACCCGCGGCTCGCTGGGCCTGCTTCCCTGCGCGAGCCGCTACCGCCACGAAACCTGCAAGAACTGCATCAGCGAGGACCAGTGCCGGCTCCACCGAGTGATGCTGATGGTCCGCGACGAGACCGCTCGGATACTCGACGGGCTGAGCCTGGCGGACGCGATTCCGGAAGATGCCTTTGCCGACGGGGCCTTCGATACGGGTCTTCGCCGGGGCTCAGCCCCTACTCAGAATGAGCGGTCCTTCGATACCGGTCTTCGCCAAAGCTCAGCCCCTACTCAGGATGAGCGGAAATCTTAGCCGCCCATCCTGAGTAGCCGTTGAGCCTGACGAAAGGCGTATCGAAGGACGGGATGACCGTGCCTAAAGCAAAATCCTGAACAGCGCCCCGCCGCTGTCGCTCCGGCCGACTCCGATCGAGCCGCGATGGGCGAGGACGACCTGGCGGGCGAGGCTGAGGCCGACCCCGGTCCCTTTCGCCTTGGTGGTGAAGAAGGGCAGGAAGACGTCCTGGCGCATGGCTTCCGGCACGCCCGCGCCGTTGTCGGCGATCTCGATCTGCACCCGCGCGCCGGCGACGGCGGTGAAGGACAGCGATACCGCCGGGGCCTGGGCATGGTCGCAGGCGGCTTCGGCGGCGTTGCGCAGCAGGTTGATCAGAACCTGGCACATCAGGTCCGGATCGGCGTCGAGGGTCAGCCGGTCCGGGTTGACCTCGAGCGACAGGGCGACGCCGTCGGCGCCGTCGCCGGCCCGGAACAGCGACTCCAGCTCGCGCGCCCAGGGCAGAACGTCGAAATGGCGGCGGCGGACGACCGGAGTCCGGCTGATCTGGCGGTAGCTCTCGACGAAATGCATGACACCGTCGGCCCGGCGGGCGAGGGTCTCGACGGCGGCGCGGGCGTCGGCGACGAGCGGATTGTCGCCCTTGTCGACTTCGCCCATCAGGCTGGCGGCGCTCTGGGCGAGCGAGGTGACGGGAGTCATCGAGTTCATGATCTCGTGGGTGAGGACCCGGACCAGATCGCTCTGGGCGGCGATCTCGACCGCGTTGAGCTCGCCCTGGATCGGCTGCACCGCGACGACCCGGACCATGCCGCCGAGCCGGTGAACCGAGGCGGTGCTCACCATCGCCGTCTGCGGCAGCTCGTCGAGCATCAGCGGGACGAGGCGCGGCTTGCCCACCGCCTCCTCGCTCAGAGCGGCGGCGAAGGTCTCGCCATAGACACGGTAATCCTCGATCCTGACGCCGTGGTGGCGAACGAACAGGCGCCTCGCCGCCTTGTTGGCGAGCTCCACCCGGCCGTCCGTATCGACGGTCAGCAGCGGCGCCGGCGCGTCGTCGAGCACCGCCTCGCAGAATCGGTTCGCCTCGGTGAGGCGCAGGCGCTCGTCGCGCAGGCTTCGAATGCCCTCGTCCAGCGCCTCGCCGATATCGGTGAAGCCGCTGCCGTCCGCCCGGTGGGCGAAACTCTGGGAGAGGTCGCCCAGGCGCACCGCCTCGAGGAAGCGGGCGAGCTCCATGTTGGTGCGCTGGATGTAGCGCCAAAGCTCGAACAGCGCCCAGAGGCACAAAGCGGCGGCGACCAGGCGGGCGACTCCGAGGCCCTCCACGTCGAGCGCGGCGACGAACAGGAAGAGCGTTCCGAGAAGCGCGCCCGCCCGCCAGCCGAGGCCGGCGATGAAGCGGCTTCTAAAGCCCATGCTTGTCCATGCGCCGGTAGAGCGAGGCCCGGGTCAGGCCGAGCTCCTGGGCGGCGAGCGAGATATTGTAGGCGTGCCGCTTGAGCGCCTGCTCGACCATCTGCTTCTCTGCCCGCTCCAGGTTGAGATCGGCGGTGAGGCTCGGCGGCGTGCTCGTGGCCTGCCGCGGCGCGGTTGAGCGGGAGAGGGAGAAATCCTCGAAGGTGAAGGCGCCGTTGCCGGCGAGGATGACGGCGCGCTCGGCGGCGTGGCGGAGCGCCCGGACATTGCCGGGCCAGTCATAGTCGACCAGGGCGGCCATCACGTCGGGCGGAAGCGCGCGCGCCGGCTTGGCATATTTCTTCGCGTAGAGGGCGACATAATGCTCGACGAGAAGCGGGATGTCCTCGCGCCGCTCGCGAAGCGGCGGCAGCTCGATCTCGACCGTGTTGAGCCGGAACAGCAGGTCCTGGCGGAACAGGCTCTCGTCGGCGAGCCGCTCGGGCGGGAGGTTGGTGGCCGCGACGACCCGGACGTCGATCGGCACGGGCTTGTTGGCGCCGACCGGGGTGACCTGGCGCTGCTCGAGCGCGGTCAGAAGCTTGGGCTGGAGGTGGAGCGGCAGATTGCCGACCTCGTCGAGGAACAGTGTGCCCCCGTCCGCCGCCTGCAGCCGCCCGACGCGATCGCCGCGGGCATCGGTGAAGGCGCCTTTGACGTGGCCGAACAGCTCCGATTCGAACAGATTCTCGGCGACCGCCCCCAGATCGACCGAGACGAACACGTTCCCGGCCCGCCGCGACTTGCCGTGGAGCTCGCGCGCGACCAGCTCCTTGCCGGTGCCGTTCTCGCCGAGGATCAGCACGTTCGCCTCGGTGGGGGCGGCGCGTTCGATCAGCGAATAGACCCGGCGCATCGGCGGCGAAGCGCCCAGCAGGGGAGTCTCGCCGCCCGCCGCCGGGGCGGAGATGGCGACGGCCCGCTTGCGCTCGGTGGCGACGGCCTGGCGCGACGTGCGCAGCGCCGCGGCGGTTCGGACGGTGGCGAGCAGCCGCTCGTTGGACCACGGCTTGGAGACGAAGTCGGTGGCGCCGCGCTTCATCGCCTCGACCGCGATGTTGATCCCGCCATGGGCGGTGATCATCACCACCACCGCCTGCGGATCGCTCGCCAGTATCTCGCCGAGCCAGTGAAAGCCCTCCGCGGCGTTGGTCGCGCCGCGGCCGAAATTGGCGTCGAGCAGGACCACGTCGGAGGCGTCGCCGTCGATCGCCGCCATCGCGTCCTCGGGGGCCTGGAAGGTTGCCACCTCCTCGAACATGTCGCGAAGCAGGAGCCGCGCGGACAGCAGGATATCGGGATCGTCATCGATGACGATGCACCGCCAGAACGGCTTTCCCTCCCCAGCCACGTCGGTCCTCCTACAGCTGCGTCCGGGAACGGACAAACAATAATCGTGCCAATGGTGCCGCGGAGCGTGACCGCGGCGTCCGAGGACGGACTCCGCTCCGTCCGGAAGCGGACGGATAATCGCCAATAATCGCCGGGAATCGCGCTTTTCCGCATTTGGCACGCCTCATGCTTTGGAATGACCGGACGCGAATCGGGGAGTTTTCGCCAATGCGCAATTTCGAAACCTGGCTGACCGGCCTGCTCCTGCTGGCAATCGCCTTGCTTCTGCCGATGGCGGCGCTGGAGCCGGTCCGGCTGGCGCGCGCCGCGGTCGCGATGGGCGCCTGCGACGACGGAAGCGCGCATCTGGCGATGGGTTGCGCGAGCATCCTGCTGTGATCCTGTCCGTCTGCGTACAAGGGTGTGTCCGGAATCGGACGGCATGAGGTTGGGATGAGCGTGATCAAGATCAAATCTTCCGAAGCTCCGCCACGGGCGGAAAGCGGCACCGGCATGGACAAGGCGGTGGTCGCCACCGGCCTGTCGCAGCGCACCAAGATCGCCATCGGAGCGGCGGCCCTGCTCGTCCTCGCCTTGCTGTTCTGGTGGTTCGCGCCGAGCGCCGGCAGCCAGACCGTGGCGGCGGAGCGGCTCACCATTTCGACGGTCAGCAAGGGGACGTTCGACGACTTCCTGCCGCTGCGCTCCCGGGTCGAGCCTCTGGTCACCGTCTATCTCGACGCGGTCGAGGGCGGCCGGGTCGAGAAGGTGCTGGTCGAGGATGGCGCCATCGTCCAGCAGGGCCAGCTGCTCGCCGTCCTCTCCAATTCCGACCTCGCGCTGAACCTGCTCGCCCGGCAGTCGGACGTGTCGCGCGAAGTCAACTCGATGCGCAGCCAGGAGCTGGCGCTCGCCCAGACCAGCATCGGCGACGAGCGCGCCGTCATCGAGGCCCAGCTCGCCGCCGACAAGGCCAGGCGCCAGTACGAGATGCAGAAGCCGCTGATGGAACAGGGCTACGTGCCCGCCAAGGTGTTCAACGACAGCCGCGACGAATATCTCTCCGCCAGCCGCCGGGCGGAGGTGCTGAGGCGCGCGCGGGCGGTCAACCAGAGGCTTCAGACCAGCCAGCTGGCGCAGCTTCGCGCCTCCAACGCCTCGCTCAGCGGAAGCCTCGACATCGCCCGCTCGACGCTCGACGCGCTCAACCTGCGCGCGCCGGTGTCCGGGCAGCTCACCGCCTTCTCGATCCAGGTCGGGCAGTCGCTGAACCGCGGCGAGCGACTCGGCCAGGTCGACAGCGCCGGCCGCAACAAGCTGGTCGCGAGCGTCGACGAATATTATCTCGGAAGGGTCCAGCCGGGCCAGACCGCCACGGTCGAAATGGGCGGCAAGACCTATCGGGCGAAGGTCGCCAAGATCTACCCGCAGGTCAAGAACGGCGTCTTCGAGGCGGACCTCACCTTCGTCGGCACCGAGCCGCCGGGGCTCAACCGCGGCCAGACCCTGCAGACCAAGCTGACCCTCGGCGATCCCGCCCCGGCCCTGCTCATCCCCAACGGCGCCTTCTACAACGAGACCGGCGGCGCCTGGGTGTTCGTGGTCGCTCCGGACGGCGGCGAAGCGGTCAAGCGCAACGTCCGCCTCGGCCGCCGCAACGCCGATTATATCGAGGTGCTCGAAGGGCTGGAGCCCGGCGAGCGCGTCATCACCTCCCCCTATACCGGTTTCGCCGACAAGGATCGGCTGGACCTCGAGACCTGACGAAGGAGCTGGAAGCTATGCTGAGCATGCGTGAATTGTCGCGGGTCTACCGCGCGGATACCGTCGAGACGACGGCGCTCGACCGGATCGACCTCGACATCGCCGACGGCGAGTTCGTCGCGATCATGGGCCCTTCGGGCTGCGGCAAGTCGACCCTGCTCAACGTCGTCGGGATGCTCGATTCGCCGACCAGCGGCTCCTACGTCTTCGACGGCATGGAAGTGGCCGGCCTGCCCGAGGCCAAGCTCGCCAACGTCCGCAAGCAGAATATCGGCTTCATCTTCCAGAGCTTCAACCTGGTCGACGAGCTGAGCGTCCGCGAGAATATCGAGCTCGCCTTGCTCTATCACGACGTCGCGGCCTCCGAGCGGCGCTCGCGGGTCGAGGCGGTGATGGACAAGGTCGGGGTCGCCCACCGCGCCAAGCACCGGCCGAGCCAGCTTTCGGGCGGCCAGCAGCAGCGCGTCGCCGTCGCCCGCGCCCTGGTCGGCAATCCCAAGCTGATCCTCGCCGACGAGCCGACCGGCAACCTCGACACCCAGCATGGCGAGGAGGTGATGAAGATGCTCCAGGCGCTCAACCGCGAGGGCTCGACCATCGTCATGGTCACCCATTCGCCCGCCCATGCCGATTATGCCGGCCGCGTCGTCAACATGCTGGACGGCCGGATCCTGATCGAGCGGCGCCGGGCGGCGTGATTTTCGCTCGGAAACCGTTCGTGTCGAGCGAAGTCGAGACACCCATTCGAGCGGAGCCGAGGATGATCTCCCGGACCGTCTCGGCTTCGCTCGACAGGGCCACTCGACTTCGCTCGGGGCGAACGGTTTCTCGCGCCGGCCTTATCGGCCTCCTCTCAGCCGCGGCGATGGTCGTCCCCGCCGCCGCGGCTGGGGCCGGCGAGCGGCAGCGCTCGACGGTGCTGATGAGCGAGAATGAGGGCGCCCGGAAGTTCCAGGAGCAATGGGGCTATAGCGACGCGGTCGTCGCCGGCGACACCATCTATCTCAGCGGCATCGTCGTCGGCCTTCGCCAGGGCGAGACCGACCTCGAGGTGGCCTACGAGCGGGTCTACCGGCAGATCGGGGCGATCCTGAAGCGGGCCGGCGCGAGCTGGGACGACGTCGTCGACCTGAGCAGCTTCCACACCGACGTCGACGGCCAGATCGAGAAGATGGCCGCCGTCCACAAACGTCACGTCAAGGCGCCTTACCCCGCCTGGACCGCCATCGGGGTCGCGAAGATCCTCGGCGGCGGAATCACCGAGATCAAGATCGTCGCCCGGCGTCCGGCCGCGGCGGCCAGCAAATAGAGCCGAATGGGGGCATTTTCGAAATGTGGCGCAATTATCTGACCGTCGGCTACCGCGCCCTCTCGAGGCAGAAGGTCTATGCCTTCATCAACATCTTCGGCCTGGCGCTGGGCCTCGCCGCCTGCCTGCTGCTGCTCCTCTACGTTCGCTACGAGACCAGCTACGATAGCTGGCTGCCGGATTCGGACCGCGTCTTCCAGGTCCAGACCACGGGGATCGACGACAGCACCGGCGGAAGGGTCGCGATGCAGGCGACGACCCAGCCGGTCGCCGCCGCCCTCGCCAAGGACTTCCCGCAGCTCGAGGCGGTGTCGAAGCTGGAGGGCGACAATATCGTCGTCATGAAGGACGGGCAGCCGCATCGGATCGAGGTCCATGCGGCGGACGAACGCTTCTTCGACATCGTCGGCGTGCCCTTCCTCCGCGGCAGCGGCGCGGCGGCGCTGAAGGCGGTCGACGGAGTCGCTCTGAGCCGGACCCAGGCGATGCGGCAGTTCGGCTCCATCGACGTGATCGGCCGGACGCTGACGACGGTGCGCGGGGGCACCACCTACGACCTTCGGGTGACCGGGATATTCGAGGACATTCCGAAGAACAGCCACCTGAACTTCGAGATCGTCCGGCGCTTCACCTCCGCCGAGGAAATTCCCTGCCCGTGGGGCTGCGTCAACGGCGGCGCCTATGTGAAGCTGAAGCCCGGCGTGGACGTGGCCCAGATCAATGCCGCGATGCCGGCCTGGGAGAAGCGCAACGTGCCCGCCAAGGACGTCGCCGGCGGCGACCTCGCCAGGCAGTGGGACTGGCGGCTGGTCAACGTCCGCGACGTCCATCTGAGCGGCGCCGAGGGCGACCGTCCCGGCAACGACATGCGCACCATCGTCACCTTCGCGGTCGTCGCCCTGCTCATCCTCGCCATGGCCTGCGTCAACTTCGTCAACCTGACCACGGCCAGGGCGAGCCGGCGGGCCCGGGAGGTCGCGGTCCGCAAGGTCCTCGGCGCCCGCCGAGTGCAGCTGGTCGCGCAGTTTCTCGGCGAATCGATGCTCCTCGTCGCATTGGCGATGGTGATCGCGATGGCGCTGGCCGAGCTGCTTCTGCCGGTCTTCTCGGGCTTCCTCGACGCGGACCTCCGCCTCACCTATTTCGACGAGGGCGGGATGGCCCTGCCGATCCTCGCCCTGACCGCGATCGTCGGCTTCGCCGGCGGGCTCTACCCGGCCTTCTACCTGTCGCGCGCCCAGCCGGCCTCGATCCTGAAAGGCGGCAAGGGTGCGGCCGAGACGGAGGGCGCGGGTCGCCTGCGCAACCTGCTGGTCGTGGCCCAGTTCGCGGTATCGATCGGCCTCATCGTCTGCACGGCGATCATCTATCAGCAGACCATCTTCGCCCGCACCGTCGATGCCGGCTACGACCGGGAGGGTCTGCTCGAGATACAGGGGCTGAACCAGCCCGAGGTCCGGCCGGTTCGCGAGACCCTCCAGCGGCAACTGGCGGCGATCGATGGAGTGACCGGGGTCGCCGGAACGAATATCGAGCCCGGCTCGAGCCGGACCGACTACACGACCGTCGCGGCGCCGGGGCAGTCGACGCCGGTGAAGCTCGGCTGGTACAGTGTCGAACCCGCTTTTTTCGACGTCCTCAAGATCCCGATGGCGGCCGGCCGAGCGCTTTCGCCGCGCTTCGCCAACGACAAGGCCTTCATCGACGAAGCCACCATCGAGTCCGAGACCGCTTTTCCCGCGGCTCAGCAGCGGATCGCGCAGCGGGGCGTCAACGTGGTCGTGAACCTGCTCGCGGCGCAGAAGCTGGGCTTCGACGAGCCGCGCTCCGCGCTCGGCAAGCAGATCCGGATTCCGATGTTCCAGAATGACGTCATGGTGCCGGCGACGATCGTCGGAGTGACTCAGAACAGCCGGTTCCGCTCGGTCCGCGAGCCGGTCGAGCCGATGATCTACCATGACAGCGGCTATTATCGCTGGGGTGTCGTTCGCTACGAGGGCGTGAACCCCGAGCAGGTCCGGGCCGAGGCCGAGCGGGTCTGGCGCCGTCTCACCCCGACCGTTCCCTTCGAATCCCATTTCGCCGAAAGCCGGCTCGCCGAACTGTACGGCGCCGACGAGGCGCGGGGGCGGACCTTCGCGGGCTTCGCCGGCCTCGCCATCCTGATCGCCTGCCTCGGCCTGTTCGGCCTCGCCGCCTTCACCGCCGAGCGGCGGACGAAGGAGATCGGGATCCGCAAGGTGTTCGGCGCCCGGATCCGCGACATCGTCCGGCTGCTCGCCTGGCAATTCTCCAAGCCGGTGGTGATCGCCAATTTGATCGCCTGGCCGGTCGCCTGGTGGGTGATGCGCGACTGGCTGAACGGCTTCGACGCCCGAATTCCGCTCGGTCCGGGGCCGTTCGTCATGGCCGGACTGCTCGCCCTCGCCATCGCGCTGGGCACGATCGCCGGCCACGCCGTCAAGGTGGCGCGCCTCAACCCCATCCACGCCTTGCGGTACGAATAGGAGCGCAGCAGATGTGGCGCAATTATCTGACGGTGGCGGTCCGCGGCCTGGGCAAGAACAAGACCTATGCCTTCATCAACATCTTCGGACTCGCCGTCGGGCTCGCCGCCTGCCTGCTCATCCTGCTCTACGTCCGCTACGAGACCAGCTACGACGAATGGCTTCCCGACAGCGAGCGGGTCTTCCAGGTGCAGGCGACCTGGCATGAGCCCGGCCAGCCGGTCACCAAGAACCAGCACAGCCCCTTCCCGGTCCGCGACACGATCGCCGCCGGCTTTCCCGAGATCGAGGCGGTCAGCGTCGCGCTGCCCGGGCAGATGCAGACGATCCGGGAGGGGCAGCCCGTCTATGTCGACCAGCTCTATGTCGACCCGGCCTTCTTCGACATCTTCAAGCTCGAGTTCGTCCGCGGATCGGCGAAGACCGCGCTTCCCAACGTCAATTCGCTGGTCCTGACCGAGAGCGAGGCGATGCTTCAGTTCGGGACCCTCGACGTGCTCGGAAGGACGGTGACCGAGCGGATCAGCACCGGCACCTACGATTACAAGGTGACCGGAGTGATCCGGGACCTCCCGCCCAACACCCACCTCCAGCTCGCCACCGTCGCCCGCTACGATCCGGCGTCCTGGGACAGCGTTCCGGCCGCGTTCAAGAGCTGGGGCTCGATGAACCAGCTCCATTACGTCAAGCTCCGCCCCGGCGCCGACGTCGGGCGGATCAACGCAGCCCTTCCCGCCTGGGAGAAGAAGGTCATCCCGCCCGAGGTGATGGAAGGCCGCAGCTTCACTCGCGCCGACATCATGGACCTGAAGCTGGTCAACGTCGCCGACGTGCATCTCGGCGAGGCGCAGCTCGGGGCCCTGACTCCGGGCAACGACCGCCGCACCGTCGTGACCTTCGCGATCGTCGCGGCCCTGATCCTGGTCATGGCCTGCATCAACTTCATCAACCTCTCCACCGCCCGCTCGGGCCAGCGAGCCCGGGAGGTGGCGCTTCGCAAGGTGCTCGGCGCTTCCCGCCGCCAGCTCGTCACCCAGTTCCTCGGCGAGTCGCTGCTGGTCGTCGGAGTCGCGATGCTGATCGCTCTGGCCCTGGTCGAGCTGGCCGCGCCCCGCCTCGGCGCCTTCCTCGGAGCCGACCTTCGCTTCGGCTATTTCGGAGGGGACGGCTTCCTCGTCCCGGTGATTCTCCTGGCGGCTCTGGTAGGGGCGCTGGGCGGGCTCTATCCCGCTTTGTATCTCTCCCGCTTCCAGCCGGCCGCCGTTCTGAAGGCCAATGCCTCCTCCGCCCAGGCCCAGGGGTCGCCGGGGCTTCGCAACGCCCTGGTCGTCGCCCAGTTCGCCATCTCGATCGGCCTCATCATCTGCACGGCGGTCATCTATTCGCAGACTCGCTTCGTCGAGACGATCGACCCGGGCTTCGAGCGGGACGGGCTGATCCAGATGAACGGGGCCGGTCAGCTGGCCGCCAATTACGAGGCGTTCAAGCGCGAGGCGCTCCGAGTCCCCGGAGTGGCGGCGATCGGCCGGACCAATCTCGGGGTCGCGGCCACCAACAAGTCGATCATCGCCGCCCGGGCGCCGGAGCAGACGGCGCCGGTCGACATCGGCTTCTACCGGATCGATCCCGACTTCTTCCCGGCCATGGGGATGCGGCTTCTGGCCGGACGGCTGCTCGACGAGCGCCATGCCAAGGACCTGGTCGTCCGGCCGCCGGAGGGCTCGCCCGAAGGCACGGCCTCGCCCCTGATGAGCCGCGGCCTGAACGTCGTCGTCAACCGGCGGGCGGCGATGCAGCTCGGCTATGCCCGGCCGGAAGCGGCCCTCGGCAAGGTGGTGAAGGTGGGCTTCGACGGCGAGGATTTCGTCCCCTCGACGATCGTCGGCGTGGTCGAGGACACGCGAATCCGAACCGCGCGCGACGAGATCGAGCCGCTGATCTTCGGCTACGATCCGAGCCGCACCAGCCAGATGCTGCTGCGCTACAGCCACGCCGTTCCGGCGCAGGTCATGGACGGACTGCGGCGGGTGTGGCTTCGCTTCCAGCCCGATTTCCCGTTCCAGGGCGAGTTCGCCGAGGATCTCATCGCCGAGCTCTACGAGCGGGACCGGGCGCGGGGAGCGATGTTCCTGGGCTTCTCGATCTTCGCGATCATCATCGCCTGCCTGGGGCTGTTCGGGCTCGCCGCCTTCACCACCGAGCGGCGGACCAAGGAGATCGGGATCAGGAAGGTGCTCGGCGCCAGGATACGCGACATCGTCCGGCTGCTGACCTGGCAATTCTCGAAGCCGGTGGTGATCGCCAACCTGGTGGCCTGGCCGCTCGCCTGGTGGGCGATGCGCGACTGGCTGAACGGCTTCGACGTCCGGATCGCCCTCACCCCCGGCCCGTTCGTCCTCGCCGGCCTGCTCGCGCTGGGGATCGCCGTCGGCACCGTCGCCGGCCACGCCCTCCGGGTCGCCCGGCTCAACCCCATCCACGCCCTCCGCTACGAGTAGGATCGAAAGCGATGTGGAAGAATTATCTGACCGTCGGCCTCAGGGCCCTGGCCAAGAACCGGACCTACGCCTTCATCAACATTTTCGGACTCGCCATCGGGATGGCGGCCTGCCTGATGATCCTGCTCTTCGTGCGCTACGAGATGAGCTACGACAAATGGCTTCCGGGGGCGGAGCGGGTCTACCAGGTGCAGAACTGGTTCCGCGACCCGGCGACCGGCGAGGAGGGCAAGCTGCAGATGGCGCCCTTCGCCACCAAGGCGGCGCTGGTGAAGGATTTCCCGCAGATCGAGAAGGCGGTCTACGGCCTCCAGAGCGTCCCCGTCTTCCTCAAGGACGGCCAGGCTTCCTCGACCGAGGATTATCTCTACGTCGACGACAATCTGCTCGAGGTGCTCGAACTTCCGATCCTCCACGGCACCCGCTCAGCGCTCGACCGGGTCAACACCGCGATGCTCAGCCGGAGCGAGGCGGTCGGCCGCTTCGGCACCGACGCTGTCGTCGGCAGGACCATGACCGTGATCAGCAAGGGGCAGCGCTTCGACTATCGGATCGGCGGAGTCTTCGAGGACGTGCCGAAGAACTCGCACCTGCGGCTCAACGCAATCGTCCGTATCGACTTCCCGAGCTACATGGCCAAGGAGGCGCAATTCCTGACCTGCTGGGGCTGCCAGGGCGGCTGGATCTACGCCAAGCTTCGCCCCGGCGCCGACGCTTCGGCGATCGAGGCGGCGATGCCCGCCTGGGAGAAGCGCAACATCCCGGACGAGAATAGCGGCGAGGCGCGGTTCAACGCCGGCGAGAATGGCGACTGGCATTTCGTCAACGTCGCCGACGTCCATCTCGGCGAGGCCCAGGAGGCGGCGATGTCGCCCGGCAACGACCGCGGCTCGATCGTCACCTTCGCCATCGTCGCCCTTCTGATCCTCGCCATGGCGATGGTGAACTTCACCAACCTCGCCACCGCCCGAGCCTCGCAGCGCGCCCGCGAGGTCGCGCTGAGGAAGGTGCTCGGCGCCAACCGCCGCCAGCTCGTCGTCCAGTTCATCGGCGAATCGATCCTCGTCGCGGCGCTGTCGATGACGATCGGACTCGCCCTGGTCGAGCTGCTCCTGCCCAGCTTCTCCGCCTTCCTCGACGCCGATATCCAGCTCAACTATCTCGGCGAGGGCGGCATCGCCCTGCCGATGCTCGGCCTGGTGCTGCTCGTCGGCGGGCTCGGCGGCCTCTATCCGGCCTTCTTCCTGTCGCGCTTCCAGCCGGCGACGGTGCTCAAGGCCAACAAGTCCGCGT
Organism: Allosphingosinicella sp.; assembly: GCA_035628835.1. Taxonomy (GTDB): domain Bacteria; phylum Pseudomonadota; class Alphaproteobacteria; order Sphingomonadales; family Sphingomonadaceae; genus Allosphingosinicella. Next base: position 93,864 of record DASPJA010000051.1, on the reverse strand, counting down.
CCGAGGGCGACGGGACCGGCCGACTGCGCGCGGCGCTGGTGGTGGGCCAGTTCGCCGTCTCGATCGGCCTCATCATCTGCACCGCGATCGTCTATCTTCAGACCAGCTATGCGCGCAGCGTCGATCCCGGGTTCGACCGCGAGCATATCGTCCAGATCGACGGCCTCAACCGCTACCAGCTGATCAACTCGGGCAAGGCCATCGCCGAGCGGATGAGGCGGGTCGAGGGGGTGCAGGCGGTCGGCCGAAGCACGATCGCGGTCGCCACGGACGGCCAGAACAACACCAACATCATGGTGCCGGGCAATCCCAAGCCGGTGCTGATCGGCCTCTACACGGTCGATCCCGGCTTCCGCGAGGCGATGGGGATCAAGCTGATCGCCGGCCGCTGGTTCGACGAGAACCGGCCGCTCGACGACATGACGATACCCTTTCCGCCTGCCCCGGAGCAGCAGAGGGCGCTGATGGCGCGCGGCGGCAACGTCATCGTCAACGAATCGGGCGCGCGCAGGCTGGGCTTCGCCAATCCGGCCGATGCGGTCGGCAAGCAGGTCAAGGCCGGCCTGGTCCAGCAGGAATTCGGGCTGGTGCCGGTGACGGTCGTCGGAGTGGTGTCCGATTCCCGCTTCCGCTCCGTGCGCCAGCCGCTCGACGACATCATGTTCGTCAACGCCGACGCCGGCCATCAATGGCTGGTCGTCCGCTACAAGGGCGACCCGCGCGCGATGCGCGGCAAGCTCGAGCAGGCCTGGCGCTCCATCACCACCGAGGTACCGTTCGAGGCCGATTTCAGCGAGGACGTGGTCGCCGAGCTGTACGAGGCGGAGGATGCACGGGCGAAGACCTTCGCCGGCTTCGCCCTGCTGTCGGTGGTCGTCGGCTGCCTCGGACTGTTCGGCCTCGCCGCCTTCACCGCCGAGCGGCGGACCAAGGAGATCGGGATCAGGAAGGTGCTCGGCGCCCGCTCGCGCGACATCGTGCGGCTGCTGGTCTGGCAATTCTCCAAGCCGGTGATCATCGCCAATCTGATCGCCTGGCCGGTCGCCTGGTGGGTGATGCGGGGCTGGCTGAACGGCTTCGACGCCCGAATCCCGCTGGGCCCCACGCCCTTCCTCCTGGCCGCAATGCTCGCGCTCGTCATCGCCATCGGAACGATCGCCGGCCACGCCTTCAGGGTCGCCCGGTCCAACCCGATCCACGCCCTCCGTTACGAATAGGAACGCAAGCCATGTGGCGCAACTATCTGACGGTCGGCCTCCGGGCGCTGGCGAAGAACAAGACCTACGCCTTCATCAACATCTTCGGCCTCGCGCTGGGGCTCGCCGCCTGCCTGATGATCCTGCTCTACGTGCGCTACGAGCTCAGCTACGACAAATGGCTTCCGAACGGCGAGAACCTCTACCAGCTGCAGACCTATTATCACGACCGCGAGACCGGCGAGGACCTCAACCTGCAGATGGCGTCCTATGTCTCGGGACTCTCGCTGCAGAAGGATTTCCCGCAGATCGAGAAGCGGGTCTACGCCGGCGGCGGCGGCTTCACCGTCATCCATGAAGGCGAGGCGATCGCGGTCGAGAATGGATCCTTCGTCGACGGGCCTTTCTTCGACGTCGTCCAGCTGCCGCTGGCCAAGGGCGATCCGGCGAGCGCCCTGCGGGAGGTCGGCTCGGTGGCGCTGTCGGAGACCCAGGCCGCCAAGCTCTACGGCGACGAGGATCCGATCGGCCGGACGCTGACCCTGATGCTTCGGGGCGAGCCCGTCGATCACCGAGTCACGGCCGTGTTCAAGGACCTGCCGAAGAACTCGCACATGCGCTGGAACATGATCGCGCGCTACGATCCCCTCACCTGGTATGCGGAGCAGCCCGATTTCCTCACCCAGTGGGGCTGGCAGTCGGGCTGGCATTATGTCGCGCTGAAGCCGGGGACCGATCCGGCCACGATCCACGCCCAGATGCCGGCCTGGGAGAAGCGGAACATCCAGGACGAGGATTTCGGCGACCGAAAATACAATGCCGGGGACGACCAGGACTACAGACTGGTCAACGCGCGCGACGTCCATCTCGGCGAGGCGCAGAGAGGCGCGGCCACTCCCGGCAACGACCGCCGGACGATCGTCACGTTCGGAATCGTCGCGGCCTTGATCCTCGGCATGGCCTGCGTCAATTTCACCAACCTTGCCACCGCCCGCGCCAGCCAGCGCGCCCGCGAGGTCGCCCTGCGCAAGGTGCTCGGCGCCAACCGCAAGCAGCTGATCGTCCAGTTCCTCGGCGAGTCGATCCTCGTCGCCGCGCTGGCGATGGTGCTCGCCTTGGCACTGGTCGAATTGCTGCTGCCCTTCTTCTCCAGCTTCCTCGATGCCGATCTCAGCATCGCCTATGTCGGCTCGGGCGGGCTCCTCCTCCCGATCCTTCTCCTCGTCCTGGTGGTCGGCGCGGCAGGCGGGCTCTACCCGGCTTTCTATTTGTCGCGGTTCCAGCCGGCCCAGGTTCTCAAGGCGAACAAGAGCTCGGCCGAGGCGGCGGGCTCAGGGCGGCTTCGCAACATCCTGGTCGTCGCGCAGTTCGCGGTATCGATCGGTCTCATCATCTGCACGGCGATCGTCTACGCGCAGACGGTCTACGCGCGGACCGCCGACCCCGGCTACCAGCGTCAGGGCCTGCTCCAGGTCGAAGGCATCGGCCGGCGCCAGCTCATCCCGCTCAGCGACACCCTGAAGCAGGAGGTCGCGCGGGTGGACGGCGTCGTGGCGGTCGCCCGAACCAATATCGGAATAGCCACCGGCAACAGCATCGGGACCGGCGTCCAGGTGCCCGGGCGCGCCGAGCCCGTGAGCCTCGGCACCTATGCGATCGACTACGATTTCTTCAGGACCATGGGCATCGAGCTGCTCGCCGGCCGGGCTTTCGACGAGAGCCGGCCGATGGACGACGCCACCCTGCCTTTCCCGGAGCAGCCGGACGCCGTCCGCGCCCAGATCGCTCGCGGCGGGGTCAACATCGTGATCAATGAGCTGGCGGCGAAGCGCCTCGGCTTCCAGGATCCCGGCGAGGCCATCGGCAGGCAGTTCAAGGCCAGCATGGCGCGCGAGGAATATGGGCTGGTCCCCGTCAACATCATCGGCCTCGTCCGGGATTCGCGCTTCCGCTCGATCCGCGATCCGATCGATCCGATCATGTTCCGGATCGACAAGTCCAGCTTCGGCGAGATGATGGTCCGCTACGACAGCCCGGCCCCCGACCGCGTGCGCGGCGATATCGAGCGGATCTGGAAGCGGATCGCGACCGACGCGCCGTTCGCCGCAAAGTTCAGCGACGACATCGTGGCGAAGCTTTACGAGGCCGAGCAGGCCCGGGCGAAGACCTTCGCCGGCTTCGCCCTGCTCGCGGTAGTCGTGGCCTGCCTCGGCCTGTTCGGCCTCGCCGCCTTCACCGCCGAGCGGCGGACCAAGGAGATCGGAATCAGGAAGGTGCTCGGCGCCCGCTCGCGCGACATCGTCCGGCTGCTCGCCTGGCAATTCTCGAAGCCGGTGATCGTCGCCAATCTGATCGCCTGGCCGGTCGCCTGGTGGGTGATGAGGGACTGGCTGAACGGCTTCGACGCCCGAATCAGCCTCGGGCCGACGCCCTTCCTGGTCGCCGGCCTGCTGGCCCTCGTCATCGCGGTCGGCACCATCGCCGGCCACGCCTTCAAGGTCGCCCGCTCCAATCCCATCCACGCGCTGCGTTACGAATAGGCGGCGGGCGATGTGGCGCAACTATCTGATCGTCGCTTTCCGGGCGCTGGCGAGCAACAGGGTCTACGCCGCGATCAACATCGGCGGGCTCGCCTTCGGGCTCGCCGGATGCCTGCTGATCCTGAGCTACGTGCGCTACGAACAGAGCTACGACAGCTGGCTCGACGGGAACGGCCGGGTTTTCCAGGTCCAGTCGAAGATCCACCCGCCGGGCCAGCCGGACGTGCTCAGGCAGGCGACCCCGTTTCCGCTGGACGAAAGCCTGCCCGCCGGCTTTCCGCAGATCGAGGCGGTGACCTCGGTCGCGGCCGGCAAGACGGTGACCGAGCGCGACGGCCAGCCGGTGTTCATCGACGCGACCACGGTCGACGGCGACTTCTTCAAGGTTCTCGACCTGCCCTTCGCCCAGGGCTCGGCGGAGACGGCGCTTCCCGACTCCAGCTCGATCGTGCTCACCGAGAGCGAGGCGGTCCGCCAGTTCGGCACCGCCGATGCGCTGGGCAGGCTGTTCAGCCTGGGCGCCGGGCCCGGCAAGCGCGACTACAGGGTCGGCGGCGTGCTTCGCGACCTGCCGCGCAACACCAGCCTTCGGGTCGGGATCATCTACCGCCGGGATCCGGCGCGGATCGACTATCGCGGCTGGGGCAATTTCGACCAGCTCCATTATGTCAGGCTGCGCCCGGGCGCCGACGCCGCGGCGGTCAATGCCGGAATCCCCGCCTGGAAGAAGCGGGTGATGACCCCCGAGATCATCGACGGCAAGCCGGTCTCGCTGGCCGACGTCTTCGAGTTCCGGCTCGTTCCGCTCCGCGACGTCCATCTCGGCGAGACCCAGGCGGACGGGCTCACCCCCGGCGGCGACCCGCGCGCGCTGGCGACCTTCGCGATCGTCGCGCTTCTGACCCTCGGCATGGCGGTGATGAACTTCGTCAACCTGAGCACCGCCCGGGCGACCCAGCGGGCGCGCGAAGTGGCCCTTCGCAAAGTGCTGGGCGCGAGGCGCGGACAGCTGATCGTCCAGTTCCTGGGGGAGAGCGTGCTGGTCTCCGCCGCGGCGATGCTGCTCGCCCTGGGGGCGGTCGAGCTGGCCATGCCCTGGGTCGGCCGGATGACCGGCGCCGGACTTCGCGTCGCCTATCTGGGGGAGGGCGGAATGCTCCTGCCCGCGCTTGCCCTGGTCGCGGCGACCGGCCTCGCCGGCGGCCTCTATCCGGCTCTCTACCTCAGCCGGTTCAAGCCCGCGCCGTTGCTGCGCGCCGGGCCGGTCTCGGCCGAGACGCCCGGCAGCGGACGGCTCCGCGCGGCCCTGGTCCTCGCCCAGTTCGCGGTCGCCATCGGGCTGATCGCGAGCACGGTGGTCATCTGGTCGCAGACCCGCTTCGTCGAGCAGGTCGATCCCGGCTACCGCCGCGACGGGCTGATCCAGATCGCCAATGCCTGGCGCTTCACCCAGGGCTCCGAATTTGAGGCGGCGCGCCCGGCACTGCTGGCGATCCCCGGAGTCACCGCCGTGGCCCGGACCGGCACCGGACTGGGGTCGCCCGAAACGCCCGTGCGGCTGATGCGCGCTCTCGGCGCTCCGGAGCATGTCTCGATGGGCTTCTACAGCGTCGATCGCGACTATCTCCAGACTCTGGATATCGAGCTGCTCGCCGGGCGGCTGCTCGGCGACCGCTTCGCCGCCGACCGGGTGACCGGCAGCACCGGCGAGCTCGTCGCCCGCGGGATCAACGTGGTGGTCAATCGCTCGGCCGCGAGGAAGCTCGGCCACCGCAGCCCGCGGGCGGCGATCGGCCAGGTCGTGGAGGTCGCGTTCGACGGCTTCAACATGGTCCCGGCGAGGATCGCCGGGGTGGTCGACGACACCCGCTTCCGGACCGCGCGGGACGCGATCGAGCCCGTCGTCTTCGCCTACGATCCCGCGAACACGAACCAGGTGCTGGTCCGCTACGCCGCCGCCCGGCCGGGCGACGTGATGGCCGGGCTGAACAAGGTCTGGCGCAGGTTCGAGCCGGAAATTCCGTTCGAGGCCCGCTTCGCCGACGATATCGTCCATGAGCTTTACGCCGCCGAGCGCGGCCGAACGATCCTGTTCGCCGGCTTCTCGCTGCTCGCCATCGCCATCGCCTGCCTGGGCCTGTTCGGCCTCGCCTCGTTCACGACCGAGCGGCGGACGAAGGAGATCGGAATCCGCAAGGTGCTCGGCGCCAGGGTGAGGGACATCGTCCGCCTGCTCACCTGGCAGTTCTCCAAGCCGGTCGTGCTGGCCAACCTCGTCGCGTGGCCCGCGGCCTGGTGGGCCATGCGCGACTGGCTGAACACGTTCGACGCCCGAATCGCGCTGACCCCGGGACCGTTCGTCCTCGCCGGAGGCCTCGCTCTGGCGATCGCCGTCGCCACCGTCGCCGGTCACGCCTTCCGGGTCGCCCGACTCAACCCCATCCACGCCCTCCGCTACGAGTAGGACCCCGAACATGTGGCGCAATTATCTGACGGTCGGCCTCAGGGCGCTGGCGAAGAACAAGACCTACGCCTTCATCAACATATTCGGCCTCGCCATCGGCATGGCCGCCTGCCTGCTGATCCTGCTCTACGTGCGCTACGAGGCGAGCTACGACTCGTGGATGCCGGGCGCCGACCGCGCCTACCAGTTCCAGGATTTCTACAAGGCGACCGACAATGGCGGGGAGGAGATGAAGCTCCAGATGACGAGCTACGTCTCGGGCAAGGCGCTGGTGAAGGACTTCCCGCAGATCGAGAAAGCCGTCTACGTCGCCTCCGCCGGAGCGGTGATCATGCAGAACGGCCAGCCGAGCCTGGCCGACGACTTCAACTTCGTCGACGGCAATCTGTTCGACGTCCTCCAGGTGCCGTTCGTGCGCGGCGACCGCGCCACCGCCCTCACCAACCCCAATTCGCTGGTGCTGACCGAGACGGAGGCGGAGAAGCGCTTCCCCGGCCAGGACGCGCTCGGCAAGACCCTGACCCTGATCGTCCAGGGCAAGAGCGCCGACTATATCGTCACCGGGGTGATGAAGGACCTGCCCAAGAACAGCCATCTCGAGCTGGGCGTGGTCGCCCGCTTCCATCCCGAGACCTTCTTCGCCGAGCAGCCGAGCTTCCTCACCGGTTGGGGCAACCAGGGCGGCTGGTGGTACGTCAAGCTTCGCGAGGGCGCCAAGGCGGAGGACATCAACCGCCAGCTTCCCGCCTGGGAGAAGCGCAACATCCCCGACGACACCACCGGGCCGGAGAAGACCAATCAGGGCGACGACCAGGACTGGAAGCTGACCAACGTGCGCGACATCCATCTCGGCGAAGCGCAGCAGGCGTCGATGACCCCGGGCAACGACCAGCGCACCATCGTCACCTTCGCCATCGTCGCCTTGCTGATCCTCGGCATGGCGGTGGTGAACTTCACCAACCTCGCCACCGCCCGGGCCTCGCAGCGCGCCCGGGAAGTGGCCCTGCGCAAGGTGCTGGGCGCCAGCCGCAAGCAGCTCATCGTCCAGTTCCTCGGCGAATCGATGCTGGTGACGGCGCTGGCGATGGTGCTCGCTTTGGGCATGGTCGAGCTGGCGCTGCCGCAGTTCAACCGCTTCCTCGACGCCGATATAAGCCTCGCTTACTGGGGCATGGAGGGAGTGCTGGTTCCGATCCTGGTCCTGATGCTGGTCGTCGGCGCCGCCGGCGGCCTCTATCCGGCCTTCTACCTGTCGCGCTTCCAGCCCGCCCGGGTGCTCAAGGCCAACAAGTCGTCGGCCGAGGCGCAGGGCTCGGGAAGCCTCCGCAACGTCCTCGTCGTCGCCCAGTTCGCGGTGTCGATCGGCCTCATCATCTGCACCGCCGTGATCTATGCCCAGACCGTCTACGCCCGGACGGCCGACGCCGGATATAACCGGCACGGCCTGCTTCAGCTGCAGGGGCTCGGCGCCCGGCAGGCGGCGCCGGTCGGCGAGACCCTGCGGCGCGAGATCGCCAAGCTCGACGGGGTCAAGGGCGCGTCGCTGACCGGAATCGGAGTCTCGCCGGGCAACAATTCGGTGACGTCGACCTACCTGCCCGGCAATCCCAAGGCGATCGACCTCGGAGTCTATGTCATCGACCATGTCTTCATCCCGACCATGGGGATGAAGATGCTCGCCGGCCGCAATTTCTCCGACACGGTGGCGATGGACGACGCGACGACTCCCTTCCCGACCGACAAGGCCGCGGAGCAGGCCTTCGCCAGGCGGGGGACCAACATCATCGTGAGCGAGGTGGCGGCCCAGCGGCTCGGCTTCAACGATCCGCAGCAGGCGATCGGCAAGACGATCAGCGCCGGGCTTACCCTGCCCGAATTCGGCCTCGTCAACGCGACCATCGTCGGCGTCTTCAAGGACGCGCGGTTCCGCTCGGTGCGCGATCCGCTGCAGCCGATCATGTTCCTGTTCGCGCGCAACGGCTTCAACACGATGGTCATCCGCTACGAGGGCAGGGAGCCCAAGCAGGTGATGGCCGACGTCGAGCGGATCTGGAAAAGGCTGCTCCCCGATCTGCCCTACCGGGCCGAGCTCGCCGACGACCGGGTCAGGCGCCTGTACGAGCGCGACGAGGCGCGGGGCCAGCTGTTCGGCGCCTTCGCGCTGCTCGCGGTGGTGATCGGCTGCCTGGGCCTGTTCGGCCTCGCCGCCTTCACCGCCGAGCGGCGGACCAAGGAGATCGGAATCAGGAAGGTGCTCGGCGCCCGCTCGCGCGACATCGTCCGGCTGCTCGCCTGGCAATTCTCCAAGCCGGTCATCGTCGCCAACCTGATCGCCTGGCCGGTCGCCTGGTGGGTGATGCGGGACTGGCTGAACGGCTTCGACAGCCGTATCGCGCTGGGGCCGACGCCCTTCGTCCTGGCCGGCGGGCTCGCCCTCGCCATCGCCCTGGGCACCATCGCCAGCCACGCCATCCGGGTGGCCCGCGCGAACCCGATCCAGGCGCTGAGGTACGAATAGGAGCGGCCGTCACCGTTGAACTTGTTTCAGGGTCCAGTTCTCCGCCCGCGAGGCGGCTCGTCGCTGGATGCTGAAACAAGTTCAGCATGACGGAGCAGGGGGAACGCCCCCCGCCTTCCTGCCGTTACGCGTCCGTCATGCGCATCCTCCTCATCGGCGCAAGCGGGCTGATCGGCTCCGCCGTCGCCGCGCGCCTCAAGCGCGACGGCCACGAGATCGTCGCGGTCGGCCGCGGCGGCGGCCCCGCCGCTCGGCGGGTGCCGGCCGATCGTTGGGTCAGGCTCGACCTGCGGCAGGCCACGAGCGTGGAGGCCTGGCTTCCCCATCTCGACGGGGGCGACGCGGTGGTGAACTGCGCCGGAGTGCTTCAGGACAGCAGCCGCGACTCCCCCGGCAAGGTCCACCGCGACATGCCGCTGGCGCTGTGGCGCGCCTGCGAGACCGCGGGCGTGCGGCGGGTGATCCACTTCTCCGCGCTCGGAGTCGACCGCGGCGGCATCACCGATTTCTCGCGGACCAAGCGGGAGGGCGAGGAGGCGCTCGAGGCCAGCGCGCTCGACTGGGTGATATTGCGCCCGTCGGTGGTGGTGGGCCGGCCGGCTTATGGCGGAAGCGCCCTGTTCCGAGGACTCGCGGCTCTGCCGGTCTTCCCGCGCCCCGCCGAAGCCGGGCCGGTCGACGTCGTCCAGCTCGACGACGTCGCCGAGACGGTGGCCCGGCTGATCGAGCCCGAGGCGGAGTCGCGGCTGGGGCTGGACCTGGCCGGACCGGACCGGCTCGCCTTCGCCGACATCGTCGCCGCCTACCGGCGCTGGCTGGGCTGGACCGAGGCGCGGAGCTTCACCGCGCCGGGCTGGCTGATGGGCATCGCCTATCGCGCCGGCGACGCTCTCGCCTGGCTGGGCTGGCGGCCCCCCGTCCGCACCACTCCGGGCCGCGAGATCCGACGGGGCGCCACCGGCGACAACAGCGAGTGGCGGCGGGTAACCGGAATCGAGCCGCAGCCGCTCGCCGCCGCTCTGGCCGCCAACCCCGCCTCGGTGCAGGAGCGCTGGTTCGCCCGCCTCTATCTGCTCAAGCCGCTGGCGATCGGCACCTTCGCGCTGTTCTGGCTTCTGACCGGGCTGGTCTCGCTGGGCCCAGGCTATGAGCGGGCCACGCATTACATGCTGGCGGGGGGCGGGGGGGCGCTCAGCGAGCCGAGCGTCGTCGCCGGCGGGCTCGCCGACATCGCCGTCGCCTGCGCCATCGCCTGGCGGCCGACGACGAAGCTCGCCTTGTGGGCGGCGCTCGGACTCTCGCTTTTCTACATCGTCGCCGGCACGATCCTGCTTCCGGAGCTGTGGGCGGACCCGCTCGGACCGATGATGAAGATCTGGCCGATCCTCGCGCTCAACCTGCTCTGCCTCGCGATCCTGGACGAGAGATGACCTTTTATTATCTGCTCAAATGGCTGCACGTGATCGGCGCGACCGTTCTGCTCGGCACCGGCGCGGGGATCGCCTTCTTCATGCTGATGGCGCACCGGACGGGCGACGTCCGGGTGATTGCCGGCGTGGCGCGGATCGTCGTGCGCGCCGATTACGTCTTCACCGCCACCGCTGTCGTGGCTCAGCCGGTCACCGGCGTGCTGCTCGCCCGCTGGGTCGGCTATACGCTGACGGAGGGGTGGATCATCGCCTCCATCGCCCTCTATCTCTTCACCGGCGCCTTCTGGTTGCCGGTGGTGTGGATGCAGAGCCGGATGCGAAGCCTCGCCGTCGCCGCCGCTCGGTCGGGGGAGGCGCTGCCGGCGGAATATCACCGCCTCTTCCGCTTGTGGTTCGCTTTCGGCTTCCCGGCCTTTACAGCGGTGCTGGCCATTTTCTGGCTGATGATCGCCCGACCGGAGATTAGCTTTTGAACGAGGACGACAGGCTGAAGCTGACCAGCCGGCTGCTCATCGGCGGAATTGCCGGCTTGGTCGGAACGATGGCGATGACGGCGGCGATGCGGCGGCTCCACCGGCGGCTGCCGGCGAAGGAACGCTATCCGCTCACTCCGCGCGAGATCGTCGATTCGGGCTCGAAGCAGCTCGGCGTGCCGCTGGCCGGGGAGGCCGCCAAGGACGTCACCACCGCCGCCCATTTCGCCTACGGCGCGGCTTGCGGAGCGATGATCGCGGCGCTGAACCCGGATCCGCGGAAACGCACCGGCGCCGCCGCGGGCGTGGCGATATGGCTGGCCAGCTACATGGGCTGGATCCCGGCCGTCGGGACGCTCGAGCCGGCGACCAGGCATCCGGCGCGGCGCAACCTGCTGATGATAGGCGTTCACCTGGTCTGGGGCGCGGCGACGGCGGCGGCGATCAGGGAGCTCAGGCTGGCTCGGGAGACGATCCTGGAGGACGGCCCGGACAGGGACGCGCCGCGCTAGCTAAATCGTCTGCAAGCTCGCTTGGGGAGGGGGCCCCCCAAAGGGTGGTGGAGGGGTAAGTGGAGCAGGCCTCGTCAGCTACCCCTCCACCATGCTTCGCATGGTCTCCCTCCCCATCCGCGATGGGGAGGATTTCGCTCAGTCGACGTGCGGGTTCACGGCCGGCGGGTCGCTGGCCGGGAAGCTTTCGTCCGAGGCTTCGTCGACCTTCTCCCACTCCGACGGCGGGTCGCGCATCGCCTCCGGGCCGGCCGAGCGGGCGGCGCCGGATTCGCCGACCGCGCCGTGGCCGCCGGCGCCGCTGATCGCCGGCCGGGCGCCCGGCCCGGCACCGCCCGAGGCCCGGCGGCGCCACAGCGACGAGGCGGCGAAACCCAGGCCCGCGGCGCAGGCCGCCGCGATGCCGGTGACGATAGCCCCCTTGCGCATCCTCAGACCTCCCCGTTCATCGTCGCCGGCTGCGCCGGGGGCAGGCCGCCCTCGGCTTCGGCGAGCTGCATCAGCTCGGCCTTGCGCGCGGCCATCTGCCGGCCCAGCGCCTCGAGGTCGACGTCGGTCGCCCGGGCCTGCTGGAAGAGGTTGCCCTGCTGCTTTTCCTCCTCCTTGACGTGATGCTCGATCTGCTCCTGGAGCACCTTGACCTTGGCCTCGTAGAAATGCTCGTCCGGGCCGCCCGCCTCGATCTCGTTGATCAGCACCTTGGCGCCGTCATGCTCGACATAGGCCTCGTCGAGATCGTCGTCGTCGATCTTGCCGCGCAGCGCCGGGTAGAAGATCTCCTCCTCGATCATCGAGTGGACCTTGAGCTCGGTGCAGATCTGACGGGCGATCTTCTCCTTGCGCCCGTCGCCGCTCGCCTTCTCGAACTGCTCGAACAGATCCTCGACCTTGCGGTGATCCTCGGCCAGCAGGTGGGTGGCGTCCATCTTGCGCTCGGTAACCATCTTGTCGCTCTCCTCGTTCGGGCTCTGGAACAACTGGCGCTAGGGACCGGTTCCTTGGCGCGAAAACGCCCGAGGAAAGAGATTTGAACGACACCGAAACCCTGTCGCCCCTGCTCCCCGACGAGACCGAGGAGGTGACCCGCCGCCTGCTCCAGAAGGCCTCGGAACGGAATTTGCGCCTCGCCACCGCGGAGAGCTGCACGGGGGGCATGCTGGCGTCGCTGCTCACCGACGTGCAGGGCGTCGCCCACGCCTTCGAGCGCGGCTTCGTCACCTACACGAACGAGGCCAAGAACGAGATGCTCGGAGTGCCGATGGACCTGATCCGGGAGAAGGGGGCGGTGTCGCGCGAGGTCGCGATCGCCATGGCCGAAGGCGCGCTCGAGCGTTCGCGCGCGAATATCGCCCTGTCGATCACCGGCTTCGCCGACAAGGGCGACGAGCCCGGGCTCGTCCATTTCGGCTGCGCCCGCGCCGGCCGCGCCACCGCCCACCGCGAGGAGCATTTCGGTCCGGGCGGAAGAGGTGCTACGCGGGTCAAATGCATGAAGGTCGCCGTTGAGATGATGACGGAGATGCTGTGATGGCCAGAAAGGCACCTTTCGAGGCGATCCATCGCCACGGCTTCGTCCGCGTGGCCGCCGCCAGTCCGACCGGCTCGTCGGGCGATGTCGCCTTCAACGTCGACCAGGCGATCGCGCTCGCCGAGGAGGCGGACGGGAAAGGCTGCGACCTCGTCGTCTATCCCGAGCTCAACATCTCCTCCTACGCGGTCGACGACCTGTTCCTTCAGGAGGCGTTCCTCGACGCGGTCGAGGACGGAATCGCCCGCTTCCGGGACGCCACCGCGAAGCTCTCGCCGGTGCTGGTGATCGGAGCGCCGCTGAGGCGCAACGGCCGCCTCTACAATTGCGCGCTGGCGCTGTCGCGCGGCCGAATCCTCGGCGTGGTGCCGAAGAGCTTCCTGCCCAATTACCGCGAATATTACGAGAAACGCTGGTTCGTCTCCGGAATCGGCCTCAACGGAATCGACATCGCCGTCGCGGGCGAGGTCGTGCCGTTCGGGACGGACCTGATCTTCGCCGCCGAGGATCTCGACGACTTCATCTTCCACGTCGAGATTTGCGAGGATTACTGGGCGCCGCAGCCGCCCTCGACCGTGGGCGCGCTCGCCGGCGCGCTGATCCTGTGCAACCTCAGCGCCTCCAACATCACCATCGGCAAGGCGGACGAGAGGAAGCTGCTCTGCGCCTCGCAGTCGAGCCGCTGCTGCGCCGCCTATGTCTATGCCGCCTCGGGGCCGGGAGAGAGCACCACCGACCTCGCCTGGGACGGCCAGGCGTCGATCTACGAAATGGGCGAGCTGCTCTGCGATTCGGGCCGCTTCGACCTCGAGCCGGAGCTGTGCGTCGCCGACGTCGACGCCCAGCGCCTCAGGCTCGAGCGGATGCGGATGCCGACCTTCAACGACAATGCCGTCGCCGCCGGCCATCCCGAAAAGAGCGCCAGGCGAATCCATTTCGAGCACAAGCCCAGCCTCGCGGACATCGGCTTCAGGCGCCGCTACCGCCGCTTCCCCTATGTGCCCAACCGGCCCGAGCAGCTCGATTCCGATTGCTACGAGGCGTTCAACATCCAGGTCCAGGGCCTCGCCCGCCGCTTCCAGGCGACCAGCGGCAGCCATCTCGTCATCGGCGTGTCGGGCGGGCTCGATTCGACCCACGCCCTGATCGTCGCCGCCAAGATGTGCGATTTCCTGAAGCTGCCGAGGTCGACCATCCTCGGCTTCACCATGCCCGGCTTCGCCACCGGCGACACGACCAAGGGCAATGCCTGGGCGCTGATGCGGTCGCTCGGAATCGTCGGCGAGGAGATCGATATCCGCCCGGCGGCGATGCAGATGCTCAGGGACATGAAGCACCCGTTCGCCGAGGGGAAGCCGGTCTACGACATCGCGTTCGAGAATGTTCAGGCGGGCCTTCGCACCGACTATCTCTTCCGGCTCGCCAACCAGCGCAAGGGCTTCGTCATCGGCACCGGCAACCTGTCCGAGGTCGCGCTCGGCTGGTCGACCTACGGCGTCGGCGACCAGATGAGCCATTACGGGGTCAATGCCGGCGTTCCCAAGACCCTGATCCAGTATCTGATCCGCTGGGCGGTCAAGACCGGGCAATTCGACTCCGATACGAACTCCATATTGGAGGCGATTCTCGCCACCAAGATCTCGCCCGAGCTGATCCCGGCCGACGACAAGGGCGAGATGCAGTCGACGGAAGGGACGATCGGCCCCTACGAGCTCCACGACTTCTTCCTGTTCCACATCCTGCGCTCCGGCCAGCCGCCCTCCAAGGTCGCCTTCCTCGCCTGGCAGGCCTGGCGGGACGCGGAGAAGGGGCAGTGGCCGCTCGGCTATCCCGACGCGCTCAAGCGCGCCTACGACCTGCCGACCATCCGCAAATGGCTGGAGGTCTTCCTCTATCGCTTCTTCCAGATCAGCCAGTTCAAGCGCACCGCCATCCCCAACTCGCCCAAGGTGTCGGCGGGCGGCGCGCTGAGCCCGCGCGGCGACTGGCGCGCGCCGTCCGACGGCACGGCCAGGCCCTGGCTGGACGAGCTGAAGGCGGCGCTGGACGGCTGACCGTCACCCCGGCGAAGGCCGGGGCCTCGGGAGACCTAGCGACCTATCGTTCCGGGGTGACGGGCCATTAATCATATAATTCGAATCGCATCCGGAATGTCCCGGCAGCGAAACAAGCGGCCTCAATCCTTAACTGGATCAGTAAGAATCATGCTGCACTGCGGGAACTTCGCTGCCTGAACGGACGTTCATCGAAAGTCATTCAAAACCATAAGGTATAGCTGCGTTGATCACGCTTTCGACCGCCTCCACGCTGGGGCAGAGCCACTTCGCGTCCCGGCCGCACACTGACCATACCCTCATCTGCTTCTCGCACCTCCGGTGGAATTTCGTGTTCCAGAGGCCCCAGCATCTGATGAGCCGGTTCGCCGAGGCGGGGCGCGTGATCTTCTGGGAGGAGCCCGAGGCGGCGCTTCCGGAGATGGAGCCGGCGCTGGGCGTCCGCACCTGCGCCGAGACGGGAGTCATCGTGGTGACGCCCTCCCTGCCCGAGACGCTGACCGGCGACGAGCGCGAGTCGACCCTGAAGTCGCTTCTCGACACCTATCTCGCCGGCGAGCAGGGGCCGGTCGTGCGCTGGTATTACACCCCGATGATGCTGCCTTTCTCGAGGCACGTCGAAGCCGTCCGCACGGTCTATGACTGCATGGACGAGCTCGCCAATTTCCGCTTCGCGCCGGCCGAGCTGCTGACCCTGGAGCGCGAGCTGATCGCCACGGCGGACGTCGTCTTCACCGGCGGCTACAGCCTCTACGAGGCCAAGAAGGACCTGCACCCCAACATCCACCCGTTCCCGTCCAGCGTCGACCGCGCCCATTTCGGCCAGGCGCGCGCCATGGACTCCGCTCCGGACGATCAGGGCTCGCTGCCGCGGCCGCGCTTCGGCTTCTACGGAGTCATCGACGAGCGCATGGACCTGGAGATGGTCGCGGCGGTCGCCGATGCCCATCCCGAATGGTCGATCGTCATGGTCGGGCCGGTGGTCAAGATCGACCCGGCCGACCTGCCGCACCGTCCCAACATCCATTATCTCGGCGGCAAGAAATATGAGGAGCTGCCGGTTTATCTGGGCGGCTGGGACGTCGCCCTGATGCCGTTCGCGATCAACGATTCGACCAAGTTCATCTCGCCGACCAAGACTCCCGAATATCTCGCCGGCGGGCGGCCGGTCGTGTCGACTCCGATCACCGACGTCATCCGCCATTACGGCGATCTTGACTCGGTGTTCATCGCCGACGGCGCCGACGCCTTCATCGCGGCCTGCGAGCAGGCGCTGGCACTGGTCCGCTCCGGCGACTCATGGCTCGACGAGGTCGACCTCAAGCTCGCCAATCTCAGCTGGGACATCACCTACGCCCGCATGGCCGGGCTCGTGCACGAGGCGATCGCGGCGCCGAGCGCAGGGCCGAACATCGTCGGCACGGCGACGAAGAAGGCCTATGACTATCTCGTCGTCGGCGCCGGCTTCGCCGGCTCGGTGATCGCCGAGCGGCTGGCCAGCCAGCATGACGCGCACGTGCTCGTCGTCGACCGACGGCCGCATGTCGGCGGCAACGCCTACGATCATCTCGACGAGGCGGGAGTCCTGATCCACCAGTACGGACCCCATATCTTCCACACCAACAGCGACGAGATCGTCGATTATCTCTCGCAGTTCACGCAATGGCGGCCCTACGAGCACAAGGTGCTCGCCGAGGTGCGCGGCCAGCTCGTTCCGATCCCGATCAACCGGACCACGCTCAACATGCTGTTCGGGCTGGACCTGAAGACCGACGAGGAGGCCGCGGCCTATCTCGCCTCGCGCGCCGAGACGGTCGAGGAGATCAGGACGTCCGAGGACGTGGTGATCAACGCCGTCGGACGGGAGCTCTACGAGCTCTTCTTCCAGGGCTATACGAGAAAGCAGTGGGGCATCGATCCGAGCGGGCTCGACAAGGCGGTGACGGCGCGGATCCCGACCCGGACCAACACCGACGACCGCTATTTCGGCGACAAGCACCAGATCATGCCGAAGCATGGCTACACGGCCATGTTCAACCGGATGCTCGATCATCCCAACATCGATGTGCTGCTCTCGACCGACTACAAGGACATCGTCGACGAGATCGACGCCGGCCATGTCGTCTTCACCGGGCCGATCGACGAATATTTCGGCTTCCGCTACGGCAAGCTGCCTTACCGCAGCCTGCGCTTCGAGCATAAGGTGGTGGACCAGGGCCGGTACCAGCCCGTGGCGGTGGTCAACTATCCCGACCCGCAGGTGCCCTATACCCGGATCACCGAGTACAAGCATCTGACCGGCCAGACCCACGCCAAGACCAGCATCACCTACGAATATCCGTCGGCGGAGGGCGATCCCTATTACCCGATCCCGCGGGCGGAGAATCAGGCGCTGTTCAAGAAATACGAGGCGCTCGCGGATTCCACCCCGGGGGTGACGTTCGTCGGCCGGCTCGCCACCTACCGCTATTACAATATGGACCAGGTGGTCGGGCAGGCCCTCTCCACCTTCCGCCGGCTCGATGCCGCCCGCCAGGTCGAAGCCGGCGGCAGCCGCGGCTCGATGTGGACCGAGGCGGCGGAGTGATTTGCCTCCCCATGGCATAGCCATGGGGAGGGGGACCGCCCGAAGGGCGGTGGAGGGGTGGCAGAGCGCTGAACCTTGGAGGTTCAGGCGCGTGATCCTCGGAATCTTAGCCGGGTCACCCCTCCACCATGCTTCGCATGGTCCCCCTCCCCATCTGGCGATGGGGAGGCAAATGAGGGAGGATTATTCGGCGGCGACCGCCGTCTCTTCCTCGATCGTCGCCGAGCGAAGGAAGTCCTCGAGGGCCTCGTCGAAGCTCCTGAGCATCATCCCTCGCTTGCTGGCCAGCGCCGTGCTCAGCGCCTCGGGCCCGTCCTCCGCGATCACCAGAGCCGGATCGTAGCCCGCCCCCTGCGCCACCCGCCGGGCGAATTCGTGCCAGCTGACCTCACCGTCATTGGCGAGGTGCCAGAGCCCGGTCTCGCCGTCGATCAGAAGGTCGAGCGCCGCGTGGCACAGGTCCGGCACATAGGTCGGCGAGACCCGGCTGCGCGAGCAGGCGCGGACGGTCTCGCCGCGGGCGAGGCTCGAGAGGACGTGCCAGGCGAAATTGTAGCGGTCCCACGGGCCGAAGAAGGCGCTGGTGCGGACCACCAGAGGCTTGCCGCCGGCGGCGAGCACTCGCCTCTCCGCCTCGGCCTTGCTGACCCCATAGACGCAGCCGGGAGCGGTCTCGTCCTCCTCGTGATAGCGGCGGCCGAGACGGCCGTCGAAGACCAGGTCCGAGGAGAAAGTGACGAGCGGCACCCCCGCCGCGGCGCAGGCCCTGGCGAGCGCTTCGGCGCCGTCGGCATTGGCGGCGAGGCAGGCATCGGGCTCGCGCTCGGCGTCGGCGACCCGGACGAAGCCGGCGGTGTTGATCACCGCCCAGGGCTTGTGGTGCTTCAGCGCCCGGGCGATCGAGCGCGGGTCGCATATGTCCATCTCGTCCCGAGCCGTAAGGCGGAAGGGCAGGGCCCGTTCCTCGCAAAGGCGGGCGAAAGCGTTGCCGAGCGTTCCGGTGGCGCCGGTGATCAGCAGCTTGCGGCCGCCGCAGGCCGGAAGCTTGCAGCTCCCGCTCCACGGATAGAGGCGGGGCGGGCGCCGCCACCAGCCCGGGGAATCGAGCGCCGGGTGGTCGAACGCCTCGCCTTTGGCATAGGCTTTGGCGGCGTGGGCGATCACGGTCGGCCGCGGCGTGCCGCTTCGCGCGTCGAAGGCGCCCGTATCGTAGAAACCCTTGCGCTCGGTCAGAAGGAAGCGCCAGTCGACATTGCCGAACATCGACCAGATGGTGACGGCGCGAAGGTCCACCCCCTCGGCGCGAAGCCGGGTGGCGGTTTCCCAAACCTCGGCGAACCAGCGCAATTGCTCGTCGCGATGGCAGCCGTGATGGACTTCGGTGATCGCGATCGGAATGCCGTATCGCTCCCACGCCTCGCGCAGCCGCGGTGCGAAGCCGGTATCGTCCTCGAGTCTCTTTACCCGAACCGCCTCGGCATCGGCATAGGTGTCGCGCCCGTTGCCGCCGTGGAAATGCTCCGGATAGAGGTGCATCCGGTGGTCCAGGAAGCGCTCGGACGTCAGATAATGGTTGATCCCGAGAATGTCCGGCCTCGCCTCGCCGGTCGCCAGCCGGTCGAGCGCGCTGTAGCCGACTCCGGCGCCGCGCAGCCAGGCGAAGAAGGGGTGCCGCTCATCGACCCGGCCGCACAACAGATCAAGGCTCAGCCAGCGGCGCTCATTCTCATGGTTCGCCTGATAGCGCAGCGGCGCGGTGGAGAAGGTCTTGCCCAGATCCTCGGTCTGCACCAGCCGCGCGCCGGGGATATGTCCGCGTATCGCGCGCATCGCCTCGAACGTGCCTTTACACTCGTTGACGAGAGCCCGGAGGAACGCGCCATAGTTGCGCGTGTGGGGATACCAGTGGCCGTAGAGCGCCGAGAAACGCGCCGTTGTGAGAGGCTCGTTGACCGGGGTCCACATGTCGATCCACGGATAACGATCGGCGACCCGCGCCGCATAGTCGGCGAGCTTCTTCGGGAAATCGGGGTCGAGCAATTCGGTATATCCGGGTCCGGAGCCGTGGTGGAGGAGACCGCCGATCACCTTGATCCCCCGCTCGCGAAGCATTGCCAGCCGCTCGTCCGTCCAGGCGAAATCGAGCTTGTCGGGGCTCTCCGGCGCCACCGATTCCCAAAGGATCGGATAGCGCACCGTCGTAAGGCCGAGATCCGCCATCAGATCGATGTCGCCGGAGCGGTCCCTGTGCCCGGTTTCCGCTGCCTGATCCCGATACGCGTCGTGGAGTCGGACGATAGTGCATTCGGCGCCTCCCCATAATTCCAGCGGGGGCGTTGGGCGTTGATCTGCCGTCATTCCTGGGCGTTCCGATTGTGGCGGGTGAGTAACGAACCCCCCTCGCAATGTTACGGTTCCGCCCCGGCAGGCCGCATCTAAAGCAGGTTAGGTAGATTCAGGCCTCATCTAAAACAGGTTAGTCAGATTCCCCGCTGCTCAGGAATTGGTAACCTTTCTGGTGGCAAGCTCCTCCGGCAGAGTAGGAGAGTGCGATGCGTGTTCAGCACCAGGAGCTAAGCTTCGAGGACCGCCGCTGCGAACCGCGTCATGAAAACCTGATCGACACCGCCACCATCCATTTTCGCGGCGAGCGCCATTCGGTGCCGGTGCTCAACATCTCCACCCGGGGCACGATGATCGAAAGCGGCATCGCTCCTCGGCTCGGCGAGACGGTGCTGGTCGAATTCCCGGAGTGCAGCCGAATCCACGCCTTCGTCCGCTGGGCGCGGGACGGCAAGATCGGCCTGAACTTCGGCCACGAGATGGTGCTGGGCTGAAAATCCTCCCCAGGCTTGCTCGGGGAGGGGGACCGCGCGAAGCGCGGTGGAGGGGTAGAAGGCGCCGGCCTGCGCGGCCCTCGCTCGAACCACCTCATTCCTGCGCCGGCTACCCCTGCACCACACTTCGTGTGGTCCCCCACCCCACCGCTTCGCGGCAGCGAGGATCACTTCCCCAGCGCCCTCAACACCGTCGGGGTGATGCCGCTCACCATCCTTTTGATGCCCTGGAAGTTGGGATGGACACGGTCCGGCAGCGCCAGAGCCGGATTGCCCGCCACTCCGGCGAGGAAGAAGGGATAGAGCTCGGCCCCGTGCTCCCGCGCCAGATCGGGGAAGATCCGGTTATATTCCGCCATGTAGCGGCTGCCGAGATTGGGCGCGGCGAGCATTCCGGCGATCAGCACCGGGATATCGCGGCGCTTCAGCTCCGTGACGATGGCGTCGAGATCGGCCCGGGTCTGCCGGGGCGGAAGGCCGCGCAGCATGTCGTTGGCCCCGAGCGCGACGATGGCGAGGTCGGGCTTGGCCTTGAGCCCGTCCAGAGTCCATTTGAGCCGGGCCCGTCCCTGGGCCGCGGTGTTGCCCGAAACTCCGGCATTGGTGACGAAGGCGCGAACGCCGTTGCGCCGGAGCATGTCCTCCAGCTGCGGTGCGAAGCCCTGGCCGGGCGGCAGGCCGTAGCCGGCGGTGAGGCTGTCGCCGAAGGCGAGGATGTGGACGTCCTTCGCCGCGGCGGGGGCTGCGGAGGCCGCCATGATCAGCAGCAGCGCGTGGACAAGCCGGCGAAGCGCCCCATATGGGTCCCGTATCGACATCGGATTTCATTCCCCTTCATGACCGGCTCCTACGTTATCGACGCTTCGAATGTCACGCTGGCGCTCGGATCCGGCGCGGGCCGGGTCGAGATCCTGCGCGGTGTCGCGCTACAAGTCGCGAGCGGCGAAAGCGTTGCGTTGCTGGGGCCTTCGGGAAGCGGAAAATCGTCGCTGATGGCGGTGCTTTCGGGCCTGGAGCGCGTGACGGGCGGGACGATCCGGATCGCCGGCGCGGATTTCGCGGCGCTCGGCGAGGACGATCTGGCGCGGGCGCGGCAGGGGCGGATCGGAATCGTCCTCCAGGCCTTCCATCTGCTTCCGACGATGACCGCGCTCGAGAATGTCGCGGTGCCGCTGGAGCTGGCCGGGCGCGACGGCGCTTTCGATCTGGCGCGGGCCGAGCTGGAGGCGGTCGGCCTCGGCCACCGGCTCACCCATTATCCGGCGCAATTGTCGGGCGGCGAGCAGCAGCGCGTCGCCATCGCCCGGGCGACGGCGCCGCGCCCGGCCTTGATCTTCGCCGACGAGCCGACCGGCAATCTCGACGCCGCCACCGGCACCGCCATCCTCGATCTGCTGTTCGAGCGGCAGCGGGGGACCGGGGCGACCCTGCTTGTCATCACCCACGATCCGGCCTTGGCCGAGCGGTGCGGGCGGGTGCTGGAGATGCAGGACGGGCGGATCGTCAGGGATACCGCTTCCTCTTGAGCCTTCCCCTCCCCCTTCGCCTCGCGCTCCGCGACCTGCGCGGCGGATTGGCCGGGCTTCGACTGCTCGCCATCTGCCTGTTCCTCGGCGTGCTCGCGCTCGCCGGAGTCGGCTCATTGTCGGCCGCCATCGTCGGCTCGCTGGCCGAGCGCGGGCAGGAGATACTCGGCGGCGACGTCCAGCTCGTCGTCGCGCAGCGCGAGGCGAATGCGGAGGAGCTCGCCGCTTTCTCCCGCGAGGGGCGGGTCAGCCATATCACCCGGATGAGGGCGATGGCGGCGCGGCTCGACGGCGAGGAAAGCGTTCTGGTCGAGCTGAAGGGCGTCGACGGGGCCTGGCCGCTCTACGGGACGTTCCGGACCGAGCCTTCGGCGCGGCCGCGCGGCGCGCAGGTGGCGGTTGGGCCGGAGCTGGCCGAGCGGCTGGGGGCCGGGGTCGGCGAGCGGATCCGGATCGGCGCGGCGGAGCTCGAAATCATCGGCCTGATCGCCGAGGAGCCGGACCGGGTGGGGCAGGGCTTCACCCTCGGCTCGACCGCCCTGGTCGACCGCGACGGCCTCGCCGCGACCGGACTGGTTCAGCCGGGCAGCCTCTATACCAGCGCCTACCGGCTGAGGCTTGAAGCCGGGGCCGACCTAAAGGCGGTCGCCGAGCGGCTCAGGAAAAGCTTCGGCGCCGCCGGCTGGCAGGTCCAGGACCGGACGAACGGCGCCCCCGGCACGCGCCGGTTCATCGAGCGGCTCGGCCAGTTCCTCACCCTGGTCGGCCTGACCGCGCTGATCGTCGCCGGCATCGGCGTCGGCAACGGAGTCGCTTCCTATCTCGACGGCAAGCGCTCCGGAATCGCCACTCTGAAGCTGCTCGGCGCCACCAGCCGCACCCTGTTCCTCTCCTATCTGGCGCAGGTCGGACTGGTCGCCCTGGCCGCGACTGTGGCCGGGCTCGCCGCCGGAGCGCTCGTCCCGGCATTGGTCGTCGCGGTGGCGGGCGACGCCTTGCCGGTGCCGCCGCGGCTGGCGCTCTACTGGCCGCCGCTCGCCGCCAGCGCGGCCTACGGCCTGCTCATCGCCGCCGTCTTCGCGCTGGTGCCGATCGCCCGAGCGCGGACCGTGCCGGCGGCGACCCTGTTCCGGGGAGACCTCGAGCCGTCGCGGCGGCCGGGCCGGGCGGTCGTCCTCATCGTTCTCGCCGCCGCCGCCGCCATTGCCGGGCTGGCCATCGGCACCGCCCGCGAGCCGGCCTTCGCCGCCGGCTTCATCGGCTCGGCCCTCGGGCTGGTGCTGCTGCTGACCTTGCTCGGCTGGCTGATCCGGCGCCTCGCCGCGCTGCTGCCGAGGCCCAGGCATCCGGTGTTCCGTATCGCGCTCGCCAACCTCCACCGCCCCGGCGCCCAGACCGGGCGGCTGGTGGTGGCGCTCGGCCTCGGCCTGACCCTGTTCACCACCCTCGCGGTGATCGAGAGCAATCTCGCCGGCCAGATGCGGACCACCATCCCCGCGAAGGCGCCGAGCTTCTTCATGCTGGACATACCGGTCGAGGAGATCGGCCGCTTTCGCGCCCTCGCCCAGCGCTCGGCGCCGCAAAGCGACCTCGTCACCATCCCCTCGCTGCGCGGATCGGTGGTCGCCGTCGACGGGCGGCGGGTAGCCGACATGGCCGAAATCCCGCCCGAAGCCTGGTTCCTTCGCGGCGACCGCGGGCTGACCTACTCCGCGACCCTGCCCGAAGGGAGCCGGATCGTCGCCGGCAAGTGGTGGCCGGCCGGTTATTCTGGCCTGCCGCTCGTCTCGCTCGACGTCGACGCGGCGAAGGCGGTGGGGCTCGAGGTCGGCGACACCATCACCGTCTCGATCCTCGGCCGGGAGATCGAGGCCCGGATCGGCTCGCTGCGCGAGATCAACTGGGACACGATGGGCTTCAACTTCGTCATCGTCTTCGCTCCCGGCACCCTGGAAAGCGCCCCGCACAGCTTCATGGCGACGATCTCGATGCCGGAGGCGCAGGAGCGGCCCTTCGCCCGCGCCGTCTCGAACGCCTTCCCGAGCGTCTCCGCGATAAGGGTGAAGGAGGTGGTGGAGACGGTCAGCTCGATGCTGTCGCAGCTCGCCGTCGCCGTTCGGGCCGCCGCCTCGGTGGCGATCCTCGCCGGCATAGCGGTGCTGGTCGGAGCGCTGGCCGCCAGCCGCCGCGCCCGCACCTATGACAGCGTCATCCTCAAGATGCTCGGCGCCACCCGACCCCGGATCCTCGCCGCCCAGGCCGCCGAATTCGCCGCGCTGGCGCTGGTCGTCAGCCTGGTCGCGCTCGGCCTCGGCTCGGCGGCGGGCTGGTATGTGGTGGTCCGGATTTTCGAGCTCGACTGGGCGCCGGACTGGGCCATGGTGGCGGCGACGCTGGCGCTTGGCGCGCTGGTGACCCTGGTGCTCGGCCTGCTCGGCTCGCTGCCGGCCCTGGCGGCGAGGCCGGCGCGGGCGCTCCGCACGCTTTAACCGTCACCCCGGACTTGATACGGGCACGTCCGTGTTCAGGGATCCCGGCCTTCGCCGGGACGACGAGGAGGAACCATGATCGACCTCTACACCGCCGCCACGCCCAACGGGTACAAGGTCTCGATCCTGCTCGAGGAGCTGGGGCTGCCCTACGAGGTCCATGTGGTCGACCTTCGGTCAGGCGCCCAGAAGGAGCCCTGGTTCACGGCGATCAACCCCAACGGCCGGATCCCCGCCATCGTCGACCGAGACGCCGGCGACTTCGCGGTCTTCGAATCCGGCGCGATCATGGTCTACCTCGCCGAGAAGACGGGCAGGCTGATTCCGGCCGATCCCAAGGGCCGGAGCCGGGTGATGCAGTGGCTGATGTTCCAGATGGGCGGGATCGGCCCGATGATGGGCCAGGCCAACGTCTTCACCCGCTATTTCCCCGAGCAGATACCCAGCGTCATCGACCGCTACCGGCGCGAAAGCCGGCGGCTGTTCGAGGTTCTGGACGGCCACCTCGCCGGCAATGAATGGCTGGCCGGCGACTATTCGATCGCCGACATCGCCAATTTCGCCTGGGTTCGGACCCATGAATGGCCGGGCGTCCCGGTCGAAGGGCTCGACCATCTCCAGCGCTGGCTGGCGGCGATCGGGGAGCGGCCGGCGGTTCGCAAGGGCGTGACGATCCCGCCGCGGGCCGATCCGGAGAAGGCGGTCGAAGCGGCGCGGTCGATGCTGGCCTAGCCGCCGGGCCGGACCCGACAGTCAGTCCCGCTTCGGCTCGCACCTGTCGTAGTCGGGCTCGCGATTCTGCTTGCGGGCCTTGCGCTCCTCCTTGCCGATGCACTCTTCCTGGCGGCGGATCCGGGCGCCACGCTTCTGGTCGGCTTCGGCCTGGGTGGTGACGACGGCGTCGACCCCGGCCGAGGCGACCTTGACCGGAAGGGTCGCGACGTCGAGCGCGGTCCTGGCGATGCAGCCGGGCAGGACGAGGACGGCGAGCGGGAGGAGGAGGATGCGCATGGCACCCTCCTAGCACGGCACGATGATCGCCGCCTTAACGGGCTCAGCCCGTCTTGCGCAAAGTCGGCGAGTCGAGATCCAGCTCGTCGAACCTGATCACCTCGACGTCGGGCCGGACCGCGCGCAGCTTGTCGATGAACTTGGCCGAATCGCCGACGATCACCAAAGTGGCGCGGTCGGCGCCGACCAGCCGGGCCGCGGCGGCCGAGGCGCCCTCGGGGGTCACCTTTTCCATGTTGGCGACGAAGCGAGCGACCTCCGACGGCGGCATGCCCTGCTGGAGGAGGTTGGCCAGCATGTTGCCGAGGCCGCCGCTGGTCTCCGCCTGGCGGTTGAAGGCGCCGGTGAGGAAGGCGATCCGGTTGGCGACATCCTGCGCCGGAAGCGGTTCCCGGCCGAGCCGGTCGAGCTCGTCGAGGAACACCTTGGCGACCTCGGCGGCCGTCTCGTTCTTGGTCTGGCCGCTGGCGGTGAGAAGGCCGGCGTCGAGCCGCGCCGGCATTCCGCTATAGGCGCCGTAGGACAAGGCCCGCTTGGTGCGCACCTCCTGGAACAGCCGCCCGCTCGAGCCGCCGCCGAGCACGGCATTGGCCGCGTTGGCGTTGTAGTAAAGCGGATCGGAGCGGCTGATGCCGCGGACCGCCGCGAGCACCGCCGCCTGGCCCGAGCCCGGCATGTCGATCACCAATGTGCGGACCTTCTGCGGCTCTCCGGCGCGCTCGGCGGGCGGAGTCGGAGCCGGCCCCTGGCCGCGCCAGCCGCCGAGCAGCGACTCCGCCAGAGCATCGGCCCGGGCCGAGTCGATGCCGCCCGAAATGACCAGAGCGCTGTTTCCCGGGTGCCACCATTTGCGGTGCTGCTCGACGAAATCGTCGCGGGTGAGGGAGGCGAGGGATTTGGGCGTGCCCGCGCCCAGGGTCGCATAAGGCGCGGTGCCGTAGACCAGAGGCTGGGCGACCATGTTCGCGAGCTGGCCGGGGTTGCGAAGAGCGATGGAGAGCGAGTCGATCGCCTGCTTGCGCTGAAGCTCGAGCTCCTCGGCCGGGAAGGTGGCGTTCTGGGCGATGTCGGCGAGGACGCGCCCCGCCGCCTCCAGATTGGCGGTCGGGGCGGTGATCGACAGGAAGGATCCGTCGGCGCCCGCTCCGGTGTTGAGGGTCGCTCCCAGCGCTTCCAGTTCCGCCGAAATCTGCTCGGCGCTGCGGCTGGCCGTGCCCTTGGTGGCGAGGTCGGCGGCCATCGTCGCCAGCCCGGCCTTGGCGCGCGGGTCGGTCGAGGCGCCGCCCTTCACCACCAGGGTCATGGTCGCCAGCGGCACCTGGCCGCTGCGCGCCGTGACGACGGCGAGGCCGTTGGCGAGCCTGGTCTCGGAGATTGCGGGCGGAGTCACGCGAGCCGCCGGGCCGGGCGCCGGCGGCGCCTCCCGCTCGCCCTCGGCGGCGAGCTCGTTGGGGGGGCGGGTCGCCGGCGGCGCCGACTTGAAGCGCGGCATCGGCACCGGATTGGTCCAGGCATCCGCCTGTCCCGCCGGACGGGCGCTTTCGTTGAGGTAGCGCAGGTCGACCCGCGAGTCGGGCGTCAGATATGTCCGCGCGACACGCTGGACGTCGGCGGCGGTCACCCGCTGATAGGCGGCGATCAACTTGTCCCACTGCTTCGGATCGCCGGAACGGACCAGCACCTCCCCCAGTCCGGAGGCGCGGCCGCTGAACGTCTCGCGCTGGCGCAGGGCCTGGGCGAGAAGCTCGTTCTTCGCCTCGGCGAGCTCCGCCTCGGTGACCGGAGCGCTCCGGATCCGCTCGATCTCGGCGGCGAGAGCGGCTTCCGCCTCCTCGACGGTGCGGCCGCCGGCGAGGATCACGTTGGGCGCCCAATAGCCCTCTTCCTCGAACGGGGCGAGCTGGGCGCCCGCCTCGGTGGCGATCCTCTTGTCGCGGACCAGGCTCTTGTAGAGCCGGGAGCTCTCGCCGGTGGTAAGGATGCCGTCGAGCACCTCGATCGCCGCCATGTCGCGATGGGCCATTCCGGGGATCCGCCAGATCGAGCCGACGACCGGCAGAGGCACGTTGGGCGCATACATGGTCACCGCCCGCGGCTTCGTCCGCCGCGGCTCGCGGACGGCGATGGCGAGCGGCATCCTGCCGGCGCGGGCCGGGATCGGGCCGAGATATTTGTCGACCCAGCCGTCGAGCTGCTTCTGGTCGAAATTGCCCGAGACGATCAGGGTCGCCGTGTCGGGCCCGTAATAGGCCTCGTGGAAGGCGCGGGCGTCGGCGACGGTGGCGGCGTCGAGCTGCTCGATGCTGCCGATGGTCGGCCGGCGGTGGGGCGAAATATCCCAGGCATTGTCGGTGACCAGCAGCCGAAGCCGGCCGTAGGGCGGAGTGAGCACGCCCTGGCGGAACTCCTCCTTGACGACGTTGCGCTCGGTCTCGAACACCTGAGGATCGATGACCGGCCGGGCCATCCGCTCGGCATGGGTCCACAGCATCGTCTCGAGATAGCGGGCCGGGACGCTCTCATAATAATTGGTCCGGTCCGACGCGGTGCTGGCGTTGCGCTCGCCGCCGACGTCCTCCACCAGCCGGTTGATCATGTTGTAGGGCATGTTGCGGGTCTTGCGCGACAAGATGTGCTCGAACAGGTGGGCGAAGCCGGAGCGGCCTTCCGGATCGTGCTTGGAGCCGACCTCGTACCAGACCGACACCGAGACGTTGGCCGTGCTGGTGTCGCGCATCGAGATGACTCGAAGGCCGTTGGCGAGCCGGCGCTCCTTATACTGGAGCGGCGGCACCTCGATCCGGCCCGCGCCCGGCGCCGCCGGCGGCGCCGCTCCCGCCATCGAAGCCGCCGCCGTCACGGCGAGCAGAGCCGCCTTCATCGCCACCAAGCGCATTGCCTTTTCCCCTCGAAATCCAATCGCGACAGAGGGATAGATCGGGTGCGCGGTCGGCGCCAGTGGGCTTTCGGTGCAGATTTTGCTTGTTTGCCGTCACGATGGGCACTGTCCGAAACCAGGCGAAGTTCATGAAGTTCATGATCTCGCGACCAGCCCGCGCGCCCGAGCCTCGGCCTTCTCCGCGCGGTCGGCCTGTCGGTCATAGTCCAGCCCCATCTCGTTCAGCGCCGCCGCCACGCTCTCCATGCTTCCTTCCGCCGCCAGCCGGCGGCATTCGGCCGCTAGCGCGCGGAAGGCTGCGGGGCTGTCGCTCATGCTCGATTTTCTCCGACTGGAGCCGGCGCGAAGGTAAAGGCGTCCGCGAGGCTCCCTCGCCCGCGCACGTGATGACGGCGGCGGCACCAAGGCCGACTCCGCCGCAGTCAAGCGGTTCTGATATAGATTAAGTTCCGTCCGGCCAACGGATATCAGCGTCCGCCCGTCTCGATCTGGACCGCGTCGCCGAAGGCGAGGCTGAGGACCGGGCTGCCGCTCTCATCCTCGACCTCGATGCGGTGGTGGAGGCTGAGCCGGCCCTTGGTCAGCTGATCGCACATCATCGCTCGCGCGCCGGCGAGCGCCGCCGACCGGGCCGCCGCCGCGTCGGCGAGCTCGAGCCCGTCCTCGTCTCTCAGGACGTCGTCGTCGTAGACGTGAAAAAGAAACGCGGCACGTCTCGCCTTTAGCGAGCTGAGGGGAGCAGGGCCTTTACCTAGTTTAGAATGCCGGTGTTTGATCAACGTTGCTCTACTCGCTGCGCCCGATGTGCAGGTAATTGGGATTGAAGCCGGACGCCTTCTCCAGCGCTCGATAATCATGGATGGTGAGCAGCCCCTGCCGGAAGCTGATCAGATCCTCAGAACGAAGCCGCTGGAGCACCCGGTTGACGTGGACGGAGGTGAGGCCGAGCGCGTCGCCTATCTCCTCCTGGGTGAGCGGCAGGTCGAAGCGACCACCGTCGACCAGGCCGATATTCTTCATCCGGACGTAGAGCTCGCAGATCAGGTGGCCGATCGCCTCGAACGCGTCGCGGCGGCCGATATTGACGATCCAGCTGCGAAGCACCGCCTCGTCGACCAGGGTCGCCCACCAGAAGGCCTTGGCCAGCGACGGCCGCCCCGTCAGCTCATCCATCCTGGCGCGCGGGATGAAGGCGACCTTCGAGCGGGTGAGAGTCGTGATGCCATGGTCCATCTCGCCGAGGATGGTGACGTGGAGATCGCAGAAATCGCCGGGGATGAGGAAGGCGGTGATCTGCCGGGCGCCGTCGGGAAGCAATTTGTAGCGCGCCGCCCAGCCCTCCACCATCAGGTGGACATGGTCGGGCCGGTCGCCTTCGCGGATGATGTTGCGCCGCGCGCCGATCTCGCGGGGGTCGGAATAGAGGGCGTTGAGGGCGTCGCGATCTTCGTCGGCCAGCCGACCTCGGGTCTCGAGCTTGGCCACCATCGGGCTGTCGAGGGCCCTCTCCGCAGGCTTCGGCTTGGTTCCGGCCATGTCTCGCGAGTATAGGAGCGTAGGGGGGGTGTCTATGACGACAGCAGCAAAAGCTAATCCATGTTAGACATTACGTGACTATCGCAGGTGAGATACGGATTCGCACTCATCGGTTAGAAGGAATCATCACCGGTTCGAATTTCGGGCACCGGTGGCCGAGAGACTTACCACGCTCCCGCCCATGAATCCCGCGGAGAGCGACATGGCCGTCACCGAAGGTATCGAACGAGTCCTGCGAAGGCTCGAATCGCGGGGGCCCCTCAGCCCCGAGGATCGCGCCGCGGTGCGCGCCCTTCCCTTCCAGCCCCGGACGATCGAGCCCGCCGCCTATCTGGTCCGCGAGGGCGAGCCGCCGGAAATGTGCGCCCTGCTGCTCAGCGGTTTCGCCTACCGCCACAAGGTGACCGGCGAGGGCGAGCGCCAGATCATGTCTGTCCATATGCGCGGCGAGTTCCTCGACCTTCAGAACAGCTTCCTCGAGGTCGCCGACCACAACGTCCAGGCGCTGACCCGCTGCGACGTCGCGATGGTGCCGGTGCCGGCTCTGCGCAAGCTCGCGCACGACCACCCGCAGGTCGGCCGGGCGATGTGGATCGACACCCTGATCGACGCCGCCATCTTCCGCGAATGGATCGTCAACGTTGGCCGCCGGGATTCGATCAGCCGGATCTCGCATCTGCTCTGCGAGTTCGCGCTGCGCCTGCAGGCGGCCGGTCTCGCTCAGGACCATCGCTACGAAATGCCGATGACCCAGGAGCAGATCGCCGACTGCACCGGCCTGACGCCGGTCCACGTCAACCGCGTGCTGAAGGAGCTGGGGCGGCTGGGCCTGATCGACCGCGAGAAGCGCTCCGTCAACATCGTCAAATGGGACCGGCTCCAGCAGATCGGCGACTTCAACACCCGCTACCTCCACCTGGAAGCGGGGGGGGCGACGAATCTCGCTTCCGCGCGCTGAGCCCCGACACCGGCGGAACCGGGTGATGGAGCGGCACTGCCACCTGCGTCCAACCACCGGAAAACGCGGATAAAATCGGCAACTTAATCTGGTTAAACGACGGGGGATTCCAGCCGTGCCTATTGCAGCTGAACAATGGGGGGCACCCGCGTGAAACCCGCGCCGGTCGTGCTCGTTTTGGGCGAGGAATGATTGTGCCGGACCTGCATCCGACATTCGATAAGATGGTGCGCCGCCTGGAGCGCCGCTCGCCGCTCGGCGAGGCGGACCGGGCGGCGCTGCTCGGCCTGCCGCACACCGTCAAAAAGCTCCCGGCAAGCGCGCACGTCGTCCGCGACGGCGACCCCACTGAATTTTGCTGCCTCCTCCTCTCCGGCTTCGCCTATCGCTACAAGCTGACGGGCGAGGGCGGACGGCAGATCATCTCTCTTCACTGCGCGGCCGAATTCCTCGACCTTCAGAACAGCTTCCTGGGAGTGGCCGACCACAGCGTGCAGATGCTGACCGAGGGTGAGATCGCCTTGATCCCGCCGGGCTCGCTCCAGGAGCTGGCGCTGACCCGGCCGTCAATCGCCCGGGCGCTGTGGATCGACACCCTCATCGACGCCTCGATCTTCCGGGAATGGGTGGTCAATGTCGGCCGCCGCGACAGCCGGGCGCGGGTCGCGCATCTGCTCTGCGAATTCTCGCTCCGGCTGGAGGCCGCGGGGCTTGCGAGCAATCATCAATATGAGCTTCCGATGACCCAGGAGCAGCTCGCGGACGCGGTCGGCCTGACCTCGGTCCACGTCAACCGGGTGCTCAAGCAACTGGGCGAGGAGGGGCTGATCAGCCGCGACCGCCGCTCGATCGTGATCGAGGACTGGAAGCGGATGCGCGAGGCCGGCGACTTCAACGAGCGCTACCTGCATCACGATTCCATCGGAGCCCGCGAGGCCGCCTGACGCTACCCGGCATTGCGGCGGCCTGATCCATGTGGTTGCGCCCGCGAACCGGATAAGCGAAATTCGAGTCGTTGTAGAGTACCACCCCGAGTCGGGGGAACGGTCGGAATGTCCCGTCGGGATCGAATCCAGCATCACGTCGGACGCGCGTTCGAGGAGCTCGACCGCGCCCGAAGCGCGGCCTCGCCCGAGGCGGCGATCGCCCATCTCGCTCTGTCGGAGCTTCATCTGGATCGGATGAAGGAGCTGAGCACGGCCCCGGAGAAGCCGGTGCTGCGCCTCGTCGACTGACGAAAAAACCTAAGTTAATCAAAAATTTAACTTGACCCTGATGCAGGTCAGGGACGGCCTGCCGCGCCTATGTCAAGATGGCTCATGGACGACGAGATCAGCTACCATTCGAGCCGCGCCCTGGCCGAGCTCGACCAGGCGCGCCGCTGCCCGGACGTCCATGCCGCGCGCTGCCACCTGCAGCTCGCCGAGCGGCATCTCGACCGGATGCGCAATCTCTGCCGCGGCGCGGGCACGAGCGATCCGGAACCGCCGGGGCTGGCGTGATTCTGCCCGCCCAGATGGGGGAGAGGGACCTGCGAACATGGCGGGGGGTCCTTCGATACGCCGCTTCGACTTCGCTCGGAAGGCCCGTATCAAAGGACGCTCACTGAAGCGCCCTCAGGGCCTCCTCGACCGCCTTCACCAGGGTCTCGACCCGGTAAGGCTTGGCGACCCAGCCGAGCGGCCGGGCGGCTTCGGCGCGGGCGCGGGTTCCGGCGTCGCCATGGGCGGACGCGAAGATCGAGCGGATTCCGAGGGTGCGGTAGATGTCGAGCGCCGCGTCGATTCCGTCCCGGTCGCCGGCGAGGCGTATGTCCATGACGACGAGGGCCGGGCGCCGCTCCGCCGCCAGCGTCACCGCGTCCTCGGCGGTGGCGGCGATCCCGGCGACCTCGTAGCCCGCTTCCTCGAGGCCCGTCTCCATCTCCATGCTGACCAGGAAGTCGTCCTCGACGAGCAGGATGAGCGGGCTCGAGGCGGGCGATGCGCGCTCCTCCGGCCGAGGCTCGACGGCGGAGCCCGCATTACCCGCGCCGCCGCCGTCCCCGCCTTCGATCAACATGGCTTCGGCCGTCGTCGCGCGGCGTTCGAACATCGGGCGGGTCCGGCTACGAGGAAAGGCCGGGGGGGCCGGGGAATTCGACCACGCAGCGCGCGCCCTCGCCCCGCTCGACCCGGAAGCCGCCGCCGATCTGGCGCGCCAGGCCGAGGACCAGGCCGAGGCCGGAGGAGCGGCGGCGGACCTCGCAGAGATCGAAGCCCGGGCCCTCGTCCTCGACGACAAGGGTGAAGCGGCCGTCCAGCTCGGTCAGAGCGACCCGGACGGCGCCGCGGCCGCCGGCGCCGGTGCCGTATTTGGCGGCGTTGGAGACGAGCTCGTTGAGGATCAGGGCCAGCGGCACCGCGGCGTCGTTGCCGAGCTTGCCCGCCTCGCAATGGAGGTCGAGGCGGATCCTGTCGCCCATGGCCGCCGTCGACGCGGCGCAGACCGAGGTCATGAAGGCGCCGCTGTCGAAGCGGCTGAGATTGTCGGACTGGTAGAGCGCGGTCTGGGCCGCCGCCATCGCCGCCACCCGCCGGGCCGCCTCGTCGAGCGCCTCGCGGGCATCCTCGCTTCCGGTCTCGCGCCGCGCCGCCGCCAGCAGGGCGTAGAGCATCTGCATGTTGTTCTTGATGCGGTGGTTGAGCTCGCCGAACAGCAGGCGCTGCCGGGTCTCGGCCTCCTTGCGGTGGCCGATGTCGACCAGAACGTTGACCGCCCCGGTCATGTCGCCGGCCGAGTCGAACAACGGGGTGGGATAGGGGATGAAGGGGACCCGGCTGCCGTCGGGCCGCTCCGCCACCGCCTCGGCGCCGCGCACCGGCTTCTTCTCGCGAAGCGCCGCCGCCATCGGACATTCGTCATGCGCGAGTGGGGCTCCGTCCGCCCCGAACAGCTTCCAGCTGACGCACCATTTGTCGTCGCCGAGGATCGGGCGGCGGCCGGACATCTCGACGGCCGCCTCGTTATAATAAGTGATCCGGCCCTCGGCGTCGGTGGTGTAGAGGGCGACCGGAAGCGCATCGAGGATCTCGCGGAGCCGGCGCTCGCTTTCGCGGGCGGCGCGGTCCTCCCGCAACTGCTCGGTGACGTCGTTGCAGCAGGCGATCGCGCCGACGATGTTGCCGCCGGAATCGCGAAGCGCGGTGATGTGGAGCATCGCGGTGATCCGGCTTCCGTCCGGCCGCACGATGGCGACCATCCGGCCGGCCGCGCTGTCGCCGGTGCGAAGCGAGCGGGTCAGCGGAGGCTCGACGTCCGCCAGGAGGGCGCCGTCCAGTCCGTAGACCTGCTGTGCCCCGGCGAGCCCGTCGGCCTTCTCGCCGACTTCGGGCGAGCGGCCCCACAGCTCCGCCGCCCCGGCGTTGAACCAGCATAGCCGCCCCGAGGCGTCGCAGGCGTAGACGGCGACCGGCAGGAAGTGGATCAGCGCCGGCGGAGCGGCGAGCAGGGACCCGGGGTCCGTGGAGGCAAAAAAACTGTGCAGGCCGGTGAGGGCTTGTGTGTCGGTCATCAATTCTCTTTCGCCCCTTAGCCGGTCCCCACGCCGGCCGGTGCCTAACCTGAGTTAAAACGCGGGCATTCGGGCCGGTTCCGTGGTCTGACAAATAAAGTCGATTCAAGCGGATCTGTGACTTTCCTGTCACGGCTTGCCGAAATGGCGGGCTTCATTCACCAAGGCCCGAACAAGGAGACCAGCCGATGCGCAAGCCCCTGTTCGCCGCTCTCGCCGCCTCCTGCCTTGCCGCCTGCGCCACCACCAGGCCGGTGCCGGAGGAGCCCGCCGCCAACGCCCGCTATTCGTTCTGGCGGCCGGCGCCGGTGGTCGAGGCGCCCGACCCCAACAAGGTCGTCCAGGAGGCGCCCGCCGACGCCTGGCGGCCCATCGACCCCGCCAATCTGCTCGTCATCGAGCTGAAGGAAGGCGGACGGGTCGTCATCGAGCTGGCGCCGGATTTCGCCCCGGTCCACATCGCGAACGTCCGCGCCTTCGCCCGCGCCGGCTGGTGGAACAATGCCTCCATCTACCGGGTGCAGGACAATTATGTCGCGCAATGGGGCAATGGGGACGCCAAGACCGAGCTGCCGGCCGGCGTGGTCCGGCAGCCGCCGGCGGAATATCACCGCGATCTCGCCGGCCTGCAGGTGCGGCCGCTCGGCTTTCCCGACAGCTACGCGCCGATGGTCGGCCACGCCAACGGCTGGCCGGTCGGCTACGATCCGGAGGAAGGCCGCGCCTGGCTCACCCATTGCTACGGCTATGTCGGCGTCGGCCGCGACCTGGCGCCCGACACCGGCACGGGCGGCGAGCTCTATGCCGTCATCGGCCACGCGCCGCGCCATCTCGATCTCAACATCGCCGTGATCGGCCGGGTGATCGAAGGCATCGCCTTGCTCTCGGCGCGGCCGCGCGGCACCGAGGCGCTCGGCTTCTACAAGGAACCGGCCCAGAACATCCCGATCGCGCGCGCCCGCCTCGCCGCCGACATGCCGGCCGGCGAGCGCCCGGCCTTCGAGGCGATGCGCTCCGAAAGCCTCGCCTTCAGCCAGTATGTGACGGGCCGCGCCAATCGCGGCGGGGAATTCTTCCAGCGGCCGGCGGGCGGAGTGGACATATGCAATGCGCAGGTGCCGGTGCGCGAGGTGGGGGCGTAGCGCACGAAATCCCCCTCCCTTTCAGGGAGGGGTGACGAAAAAAGGGGCGGCCGTCCGCGACCGCCCCTTTTTCGAAAAGTTACGCGCCGGCCCCTCGCGTAGGGATGATAAGGGGCCGGCGCGACGGCGGCCGCCACGAGGGCGCCGCCAGCGATTCCTCAGGCGGCGTAGGCCTGCTCGCCGCCGAAGACGGGGCGGCGGATGGTGCGGACGATGGCGCCGCCGGCGATCATCGGCGCGTTCTCGAGCGGCAATGCCGTCGTGCAGAAAGCGCATTCCGCCATCGAGCGGCCGATATACCAGTGGGTCCGGCCGCAGCCGGGGCAGTAATTCGTCTCATGCTCGCGGTACACGATATGATAGCCGCGCTGATCGGCCTGCGGGATGATGCAGCCGCCACGGGCCTCAAGGATACTCGTCGCCATTACATTGGCTCCCTTCTCACTCACTTGCGGCCCTAACGACCGACGAGTCTGAAGAGTTTCATGGCTTTAAGATGAACGGAGCCGGGCGGCGGGCCGGTCCGCCTCCGGGAAAGCGCGAAAAAGCGCGGAAAACCGCGGCGACGAGCCGTTCGGAACTGTCGCCGAATCGAGGATTAACCAATCGTAAAATTTTTTCGAGTGGCAGAATTCCCACACCTTGCCCGGCCGATTGCGGCCTGACGGTCAGAGGTGGATCTTTTCCTTGCGGCGGACACCCGCCTTGCGTTCGTAGGAGCGCCGACGGCGCTGATGGATGGCGACGGCCGTAACCGGCAGGGCGAGCGCCCCCAGCACAAGCGACGTCACCAGGACCACGGTTCCCAGTTCCAGCCCTTCCATGTATTCACTTCCTCCCGGGCGCTCTGGTAGCCGCAATCGCGGCCGCAGTCACCCTCCCGGGGCGCGCCGGAGGCCTGACGAGGCGGCGGCACGCGAGATAAGGACGATGAAGGGAACAGGCCTGGGTCCCGGCTTCCACCGGGATGGCGGCCTAGGCCCGCGACGGAGCGACGCAGCCGGCGACGAGGTAGAGCAGGACGGCGACCGGCCCCAGCACGAAGAGGCTGAGCACCGCCGCCAGTCGGATGAGCGTCGCGTCGGCTCCCGTCGCGTCGGCGAGGCCGGCGCAGACGCCCATCATCTTGCCATTGGCTTTATCGAGGGTGAAAGGACCGTTCATGGTACCTTTCCTTTTCCTGATGTGGCGATTTCTCGCGATTGAAGGCCATTCCTGAACTTGTGTGTCCGTGGTCCGGACGCTCAGACGAGCTGAGCGGCCGGGCCGACGGCGGCGGAGATGAACAGGGTCGCGGTGACGATGGCGCCGATGGCGGAAACCGCGATGTGCTGCAGGCTGGTGAAATTGAAGGTCATTGTAAGTCTCCCTGAAACCGGCCGCCGATTGATCCGCCGGCCATGCCAGAGACTTTGCAGGGAGCGTGCCAAACGTGAAAAATAGCGGAAATCCGCCATTTCTTCCTCGGGCGCCCCAGTGGCAGCGAAAAGTCCGTCTCAAATGTTGGGAATTCTCACCGGATTTTGGCGGGCGGAAATGGACGCCCCGTGTCCGCTTCCGGTCAGCCGGCGGGATTATGCCGGTCGAGGAACTTCTTCACCTCCTGGAGCACCCGAAGCCGGCTCGATTCGAGCAGCAGATTGTGGGTCTCGCGCGGCAGCTCGACATAGACGAAGTCCCGGCCCTCGACCTTGCCCGCCGCCTTGAGGCGGCCGACGAGATCGCGTGACTGGCGGACCGGCACGCGCCGGTCCTTCTCGCCGTGGATGATCAGGATCGGCGCCGAAAATTCCCTGGCGTGAAGACCGGGCGAGACGGCGCGCAGCTTGCCCGCGGCGCCGAGCGCGGTCCTGGCCGCGTAGGTGCCGAGATAGTCCTTGTCATAATCGACCATGGTCGGAAGGTCGTGGACTCCTGCGCCCGAAATGGCGCAGCGATATTTGCTCCCGTCGCGCTGCGCCGCCCGCGAGGCCGCGTAGCCGCCGTAGGACCAGCCCATCATGCAGACGCGCCCGGGATCGGCGATGCCCTGAGCGGCGAGGTGGGTGACGGCGTCGTTGAGATCGTCCTGCATTCGCTCGCCCCAATTGCCGTCCGACGCCTTCTCCCATTCCCTGCCGTAGCCGGACGAGCCGCGGAAATTGGGCTGAATGACGACATAGCCGAGCTCGGCCAGCGGCTGCGCCCAGGGCACGTAGGGCCAGCTCTCGTCGTCGCGGGCCCAGGGGCCGCCATGGGGCAGGACGATCAGCGGCAGGTTCTTCTCGCCCGCCCGGTGCCGCGGCGTGGTGAGGACGGCTTCGATCTCCTTGCCGTCGCTCGCCTTGTAGCGGATCGTTTTCACCGGGTTGAGCTGCCGGTCCCCGATCGTGGCGTTGATCCAGCCCAGCCGGCTCATGCCGCCGGTGCGGGTATCGTAGACGTAGAAGGCGCCGGGCGCGCCCGGCCGAGCCACCCGCGCGACGATCATCTCGCGGGCGCGGTCGGTGGAGACGATGTAGGCATTGCCCCTGCCGAACGTCTCATCCAGCATCTGCTGGATTTCCTTCAGACGCGGCTCGAAATAATAGGCTGTCGGGCGATGCTCGACGGCGAAGACCGCCTCGAGCCGGTCTCCCGTGCGGCCCGCGCTGACACCCTCGATGTCATAGTTTTGGACACCGAACACCTTCCTGCCGAGCGTCATGGTTTTCAGATCGAGTTCGTAGACGGCAGCGTAGCCGTCCTTGCGGCTCGTCGCCAAAGCCCTGTCGGGCTCGTTGAGGAAGATCTGCGGCAAGGGTGCGCCTTCGAAACGGTCGTAGCGCTCCGAGAAGATGGTCTCCAAACTGCTCCCGGCGTCGCGGCGGTACATGGCCGTCAGCTTGCCGCTGTCGCGGTCGAAGCCGGTGCCGAGGCGTACGACGCCCTTGCCGTCGGCATACCAGCTGTGGATCGAGGGGCTGGCGCGCTGGACGATGTCGGTGACCTTGCCGGTCAGCACGTCCACCTTGACCACCTCGGGCAGGCCGAGCCGCTCGAAGGACTCGCTCTCCGGGGTGCGTTCGAGAAGGATGGTCGGCGGGCCTTCGCTCGACATCCACAGGATCTTGCTGGCGGTGAATTTCGAGCCGCGCCAGGCGAGCGGAGTCGTCTTCCCGCTGCTGCGATTGTAGGCGATGAGCCGGGTCGCATCGATCCACTGGTTCCAGAAGAATTGCCGGCTGACGAGCTCGATGACGAGATTGTCGTCGTCGGCCCAGCGCCAGCTTTCGATGACGAAATCCCCCGCCTCGTCGAAGGCGCCGTCCTTGGCGATGATCTGGGGTTTGGCGCCGGCGCCGATCGGAAGGATCGCGAGCGCCTGGCCGCCCTGGAAGCGGATCTTGGCGGCAATCACCTTGCCGCCGGGCGACATCCTCGGGCCCTGGATGGCCGGGAATTCGGCGAAGGTCTCGAGCGGGACGACGTCCGACGTCCGCTGCGCGGCGGCGGTGCCGCCCGCGGCGGGGCCCTGCGCCTGCGCCAAGGTCCCAAGCGCCGCCCCGAAGAGCAGCGCGGCCAAAAGCCGCTTCATCCCGTGCCCCAACCAAAAAGCCTTTGATACGAAACATATAGCTGGGCGGCCGGGGGGCGGCAACTCGGCCATGAAAAACCTCGCCCGGAGCGGGTCCGGGCGGGGCCTTCAGAGCAGTCTGGACGAGGCGATCAGGCGCCGCCGCCGGCCAGCGCCGCCAGCAGCAGCAAGGCGACGATGTTGGTGATCTTGATCATCGGGTTGACCGCCGGGCCCGCCGTATCCTTGTACGGGTCGCCGACCGTGTCGCCGGTGACGGCGGCCTTGTGGGCTTCCGAGCCCTTGCCGCCGTAATTGCCGTCCTCGATATATTTCTTGGCATTGTCCCAGGCACCGCCGCCCGAGGTCATCGAGATGGCGACGAAGAGGCCCGACACGATGACTCCGAGGAGCAGCGCGCCGAGGGCCGCGAAGCCCTGCTCGCGTCCCGCGATCGCGGCGATGGCGAAGAAGACGACGATCGGAGTCAGCACCGGAAGCAGCGACGGGACGATCATCTCCTTGATCGCGGCGCGGGTGACGAGATCGACGGTCCGGGCGTAATTGGGCCGCGACGTGCCGTCCATGATGCCCGGGTTGGTGCGGAACTGCTCGCGGACGTCGAGAACGACGTTGCCGGCGGCGCGGCCGACCGCGGTCATGCCCATCGCCCCGAACAGATACGGGAGAAGGGCGCCGAGCAGCAGGCCGACGACGACATAGGGGTTGGACAGCGAGAAATCGATCCCGCCCGCGCCGATGCCGAGCTCGGCGGCATAATGTTCGAGGTCCGTCGTATAGGCGCCGAAGAGCACCAGCGCTCCGAGAGCGGCGGAGCCGATCGCATAGCCCTTGGTGACCGCCTTGGTGGTGTTGCCGACCGCGTCGAGGGCGTCGGTGCGGGTGCGCACGTCCTCCTCCATGCCCGACATTTCGGCGATTCCGCCGGCATTGTCGGTGACCGGGCCGTAGGCGTCGAGGGCGACGACCATTCCGGCCAAGGCGAGCATCGCGGTCGCGGCGAAGGCGATCCCGATCAGGCCGGCCAGCTGGTAGGAGACGATGATCCCGACGCAGATGACGAGGGTCGGGAGCGCCGTCGATTCGAGGCTGATGGCGAGGCCCTGGATGACGTTGGTGCCGTGACC
The DNA here is from genome assembly GCA_035628835.1 of Allosphingosinicella sp. Lineage (GTDB taxonomy): Bacteria > Pseudomonadota > Alphaproteobacteria > Sphingomonadales > Sphingomonadaceae > Allosphingosinicella. The sequence continues at coordinate 53,928 of DASPJA010000051.1, read as the reverse complement.
GGTCTGCGAGGCCTTGGCGATGGAGCGGACCGGCCGGTAGTTGGTGCCGGTATAATATTCGGTGATCCAGACGATGAGCCCGGTCACTCCGAGGCCGACCAGCGAGCACCAGAACAGGTCCATGCCGGTGAAGCCGTCGCTGACCGCCTCCGCGGCCACCGCCGGATCGACGTCGAGGCCGGCGGCTTCGGTGGCGCCGCCGATGACGGCGTTCATGTCGCCCAGCGTCTGGGCCATGACGTACCAGATGGCCGGCACCGACAGCAGAGCGGTCAGCCAGAAGCCCTTGTAGAGGGCGCCCATGATCGACTGCTTGCGCCCGAGGCGAACGGCATAGGTGCCGATGATCGAGGTCAGGATGCAGACTCCGCCGATGATCAGGGGCAGGCTCATCAGCGCCAGCATCTGCTCGGCGCCGGCGCTCACGAGGAGGGCGATCAGCACCATGGTGGCGCCGACGGTGACGACATAGGTCTCGAACAGGTCGGCGGCCATGCCGGCGCAGTCGCCGACATTGTCGCCGACATTGTCGGCGATCACGGCCGGGTTGCGGGGATCGTCCTCGGGGATTCCGGCCTCGACCTTGCCGACCAGGTCGGCGCCGACGTCGGCGGCCTTGGTGAAGATTCCGCCGCCGAGACGGGCGAAGATCGAGATCAGTGAGGCGCCGAAAGCGAGCGCGACGAGGGCGTCGACGACCTGGCGGTCGTTGGGAACCAGGTCCATCGGGCCGACCAGGATGTAGAAGAAGACGGCGATGGCGAGCAGGGCGAGGCCCGCGACCAGCAGGCCGGTGATCGCGCCCGCCCGGAAGGCGACGGTGAGGCCGCGCTGGAGGCTGGTGCGGGCGGCCTCGGCGGTGCGCACGTTGGCGCGCACCGAGATGTTCATGCCGATGAAGCCGGCGGCTCCGGACAGCAAGGCGCCGATCACGAAGCCGGCGGCCTCGATCGGCCCGAGGAAGAAGAAGACGAGGGCGGCGACGACCACGCCGACGACGGCGATCGTGCTGTACTGGCGGAAGAGATAGGCCTTGGCGCCTTCCTGGATGGCGGAGGCGACCGCGACCATGCGCTCATTGCCGGCCGGCGATTTCAGCACCTGGAGGCTGGTGAGGATGCCGTAGAGCACTGCGACTATTCCGCAGGCTATGGCAATGAGCACGACGGTCATGAAAGGTTTCCTTCCCCTTGGAATTCGAAAGCCGGGCAGGGCGATGGCCCCGGCGCGGACGCGCCCGGATGTGCCGCGCCCTTTAGGGGGCTTGAGCGCGGGATTCAACCTCAGTTCAGCGATGTTCCCAGCCGAGGCGGGGCGGCAGGGGGACCGGCCTTCCCCCCTCCGTTAGATGCAGCCCGGCTCCCCGGCCGACGACCCCGATGCGGTTGACGGGAATACCGGAGCGGTCGGCGATATCGAGCAGCTCGATCCCGCGGCCGGGGGAGGCCGTGAACAGCAACTCATAGTCGTCGCCCGCGGTGGCCGCGCCGAGCCGGCTGTCGCGGCTGTCCCCCAGGGTTCGGACGAGTGCGGCGGAAAGAGGGATGGCTTCAAGCTCGATCTCGATGGCGACTCCGCTGGCCCGCGCCAGCCGGGCGGAGTCGATGAGGAGCCCGTCGGAAACGTCCATCATGGCGGTGACGAGGGGAGCGAGATCGGGGCCGATCTCCACCCGCGTTCGCGGCGTCCGGTAGCTCTCGACCAGGGCCGGGTCCGGCGGCAGCTCGCCGCGAAGCGCGCGAAGCCCGGCGCCTGCGTCGCCGATCGTCCCGGTCACCCATAGATGATCGCCCGCGGCGGCGCCGGAGCGCGACGGCGCGGGACCGTGCGCCTCGCCGATCGCCGTGAGGGCGAGCACACGCGGCCCCGCCGCCCCCGCGGAGACGGTGTCGCCGCCGAGCAGGGGGATCTCGAAGGCGGCCAGCGCCGTGTACAGTCCCTCGACGAAAGCGGCGTCCCAGGCCGTGTCTCCGGCCAGCGTGTAGCCGAGCAGGGCACCGAGCGGCCGGGCGCCCTTGGCTCCGAGATCGGAAAGGTTCACCGCGACCAGCTTCCAGGCCACGTCGCCGGGCGGGTCGTCGGGGAGGTAGTGGACCCCTTCGACCAGCATGTCGTGGGTGAGGACGAGGGTGCGGCCGCCGATCTCGAGCACGGCGGCGTCGTCCAGAAGGCCGCGCGCCGCCGGGTGCCCGGCCAGCGCCCGCAGGAGATCGACAAAGTCGGATTCGGCCGGCATTCGCCGTCTTTGCGGCGAGGCTTGCGGCGAAGCAATCCGGCCGCGCTCAGCCGGAGCCGCCCGAGTTGCCGTCGTAGCTCCCGGCCGCGCCCGCCAGCGCGAGGATCACGATCAGGATGACGATCAAGATCACGGCGATGATAAACGCCGCGAGCGGGGGTCCGATCGGGTCGCGGCCGACCGGTATTTCGCGCTTTTCTCCCTCCCACTCGTAGAAGACGCGCATGGAAGTGATGGTGTTGACCGGATCGGTCGAGGGCACCGCGCCCACCGCCAGATGTTCCTCGCGATAGATTCCTTCGGAGACGGCCGGCGCCGGGTTCGCGACCGGTGCTCCGCCGGAATCCTCAAAGCGGACGCTGATCGGCAAGGGGTCGCCCGTCGCCACCCACTCCCATCCCCCCCACCATGCGCGTTGTCGATGTTCACGCTTCGACTCGGCTCTCCAGGATTTGTAGAGTAGTAAATCAGTATGCACTGCCGAGACGGTGAATTTCTCGCTGTCGCCCCGTCTCCATATATCCTCAGCCATTCTGTGCTTCCTTCTGCTTCACATCGATCAGAAGACGCCACAGGCGACCAAAAACCAGAGTCGCTATTCTTGCCTATCATGCAGTTTTGGGTTCTCCCAAGTGCATTCAATACGGATCCGCAAACAGCTGTTTGAGCAAAGATGTCGGGAACTGGTGCTTTCGGGAGTGGATCGGCCATCCGATGCGCCTGGCCTTCGCGCGGCCGGAGCCAAGCGACCGGTTCGACTTCAGGCCCGTCCGGCGCACGCTTGCCGGGAACGGACGTTCAGCTGCGTCTGACGTCCTTCGCCACCGCGTCGAGAATGCCGTTGACGAAGCCGGCTTCCTTCTGGCCGTAGAATGCCTTGGCGACGTCCACATATTCCGAGATGACGCTGCCGGTCGGAACATCGATCCGGGCGGCGAGCTCGTAGGCTCCGGCGCGCAAGATCTGGCGCATCGGGCGGTCGAGGCGGTGGAGCGGCCAGTCCGGGGTCAGCCGCGCGGCGATAGCCGAATCGAGCTCCGCCTCGCGGGCGGCGACTCCGCTCACCAGATCGTCGAAGAAATCGACCTCCGCTTCCTCATATTCGACTCCCTCGATCGTCGCGCCGAGCCGGTGATGGTGGAATTCGTGGAGCAGCTTGGGCACCGGAGTCTGCTCCATCTCGCGCTGGTAGAGCGCCTGGACGGCGGCGAGGCGGGCGGCGGAGCGGGAACGCGAACGGGCGGAGGCGGGCGACATGGGATGCCGCCCATAGCGGCGGCGGGACCACGGAGGGAAGCGCTTTCGGAGCCGTCAGCGGGTCACTGACGTCTGTCGCGGCTTGGAAAGCAGAGGCTCTGCCGCCCCGCAAAGACGGCCGATATCACCGGGGAGCCTCGGGCTGGGCTGAACTCCGACCCTTGATTACCCCTGCACAAGGCGTCCCTCGGAGTCCCGATGACGATGCGGCAGCCTGATCTCCTCAATGACAGTATCGGCGACCGGTTTGCCGTAAGAGTCGGTGGCTGCTTCATAAACATAGCGTGAGGGGACAAGTTTCTCGATCAGATGGTCAAGTTCCGTTGTTGCGGTGGCTCTTACCAAGCGTGCATCATCGACATTGCCTTGGGCATTGATTTTGAGAGAAATCAGTACTTTTTGATTGCGATTGAATTGCCGGAAGTGCCTCTGAGTCCACTCCTCCAAATGGGGCTCCAGATCACGCTCATAGACGATCGGCTGTGATATCAGCTTGGCGTGTTCGATAACGAATGGGCCTTCATCTTTCTGCGTGCCATTCGGATCCGTGGAACACCCATCTGCGCGAAACTGAAGCGGTGCGCCTTCGTCGGCTAATACAAGATAAAGTCCACAGCACGGGAACTGATAGAGCTCGCCATAATCCTCTTGCGCACTTAATCCCTTGATTCGGATCGCAGGCTGCGGATGCCAACGTCCAAACGGCTCCATGACATTACGGAGGATTGCAGCTTCGGAGCGAAGCTCCTCCGTTCGCGTTGAAATCTTTACGAACGTTCGGGATTTATCTTCCCGTTCCGCCTGGCTTTCGAGTTCGCTTATCCGGGCCGCCACGACTGGCCCAATCACATGAGCGATCGCCCTGATCTTCCCTTCATTGAATCGTCTGATCTCTTCGTCACGTTCCTGACTGGTCTCGATGAATCTTTGAATGAGAAGTGATGCGTTTGGTACGTCGTTTGGTCGTCGCGCCAACCACTGGAGCACCAGTTGCAATTCGCCGCTGGTCAGCAGCTCGGCACGCTCCCCAGTTTTCGCGAATCGCAGTGCGCGTGAGGTGAGTCGAGTGTGCTCACGCATCCATTCGGCGGCACCGCTCAACGCCTTGCAGAGAGTCAGGACGGCGTTTTCGATTTGCCCGGCATCTGTGGCGAAGATGTAATTCAGTCGAGACAGGGGAAGGGGGATCGCAGCACCGGCGATGTCCTCCACCACGATGGGAGCTATCTTCTTGTGAAGGCTGGCAGCATATTCCACCTCCCAGGCGCAAACCTCCGACACCGCCGAGGCTGGACTCAGGAGGAATACAATTGCGTCCGCCATTTCGATCAGCTCGCTTAGCCGGTCGCGCCACGCCTCTGTGGGAAGTATATCATCGAGGTCACGCAACACGGCGAAGCCGCCTTCGCGAAGCAATTCTGCCACCCTGTCCGCTGCGTCTATGTCGCGCCGGGAATAGGAGAGGAAAATTCCTTGGGCGTCGCTCACGTGCCCTTCCTCATCAATCGCTCTTTATAGGCTCGGCTAGTCTTATCCATTGTAGTCGAGGGCTGGAAGAGGCTGTCCGCAATGAGTCGGACAAATCCATCCAGCGAGGAGCCCACTACCGACGCATTGCCCGAAACCCTTGACACTTTCCGCCCGCGGGCGTGTGGCCCGGCCATGGACCAGACCATTCCCGTCTCGACCATCGCCCACCTCATCCAGCTGGCGATCGCGCCCGTCTTCCTGCTCGCGGGAATTGCCGGGATATTGAACGTCCTCGCCTCGCGCCTCGCCCGGATCGTCGACCGGGGCCGGAGCCTGGAGCGGGACTTCCTGTCGTTCGACGAAGCGACGAGGGAGCGGGCCAGCGAGGAGCTGCTCATCATCATCCGCCGGATGCGGATCGTGAACTGGGCGATCACCGCCTGCACCGCGAGCGCCCTGTTCGTCTGCCTCGTCGTCGCGATCCTGTTCGTCGCCGACCTCGCCCGCATCCCCTTCGCCCGGCCGATCGCCGTGCTTTTCATCCTCGCCATGGGGCTCCTGATCGTCGGCCTCACCTTCTTCCTGGCCGAGATCCGCCTCGCGGCCCGCTTCGTCAGCATCCGGCACGACCTTCTGCCGCTGCCCGGGCGGGACGGCCCGGCGCGGAGCTAGCCCCCGCTTGCGGAAAGCTGAAAAGCGGTTCAACTTCCCGTCCGGGGAGACGATATGGCGACGATTGCGGCCAATGGCGACAAGGAGCCGCGCACCGAGCGCGGCCGGAAGACTCTCCGGCGGCTGATCGAGGCCGCGGCCGCCGAGTTCGGCGAGCGCGGCTTCCACGAGGCGGCGATCACCGGAATCACCCGCCGCGCCGGAGTCGCGCTCGGCACCTTCTACACCTATTTCGAGAGCAAGGAGGAGGTCTTCCGGGCCCTCGTCCTCGACATGAGCCGGGCGACCCGCGCCCATGTCGCCGAGGCGGTCAAGGGCGCACCGGACCGGCTCGCGGCCGAGCGCATCGGGCTCGAGGCGTTCATCGCCTTCACCCGCAGGCATCCCGAGCTCTACCGGATCATCGAGGAGGCGCAGTTCGTCGCCCACGACGTCTATCGCGAGCATTATCTGAGCTTCGCCGACGCCTATCGCCGCAACCTCGCCGGAGCCCGCGAGCGCGGCGAGATCGCCGACGGCGGCCACGGCGCCCGCGAGGACGAGGCGCGCGGCTGGGCGCTGATCGGGATGAGCGTGTTCCTCGGCATGCGCTACGGCCTGTGGGACGAGGACCTCAGCCCCGGCGAGGTCGCGGACATCGCCATCGAGCTGGTGTCGGAGGGGCTGAGGAAGAGGTGATGCTCGCCGACTTTCCCGATCTGATCGCCCGCCGCGCCGAGCTGACCCCGAACTCGGTGGCGATCGAGGAGGCGGCGACCGGCCGAAGCCTCACCTATGCGGGGCTCGACCGGCGCGCCGCCCGCGCCGCCACCTTGATGGAGGGGCGCGGAATCGGCTTCGGAGACCGGGTCGCCATCCTCTGCCGCAACCGCATCGCCTTCTTCGAGGCCCTGTTCGCCTGCGCCCGCCTCGGCGCGATCCTGGTGCCGCTGAACTGGCGCATGCCCCCGGCCGAGCTCGATCCGTTGCTCGCCCATTCGAGCCCGCGCCTGCTGCTCCATGGCGGCGAGGATAAGGCGGCCGTCCGCCGTCTCGCCGCGCCGCCGCCGGCGCTCGACCTCGACGGGGATTACGAGGCGCTGGTCGAGGCCGCGGTGCCGGGCGCCCGCCGCGGCCACTGGCCGGCCGACGGCATCTGGTATCTGCTCTACACGTCGGGGACGACGGGCCGGCCGAAGGGGGTGATCTACACCTACCGGATGGCGCTCGCGAACCTCGTCAACATCGGCACCGCCATCGGCCTCGGCGCTTCCGACACCACCTTGAGCTTCCTCCCCAATTTCCACACCGCCGGGATCAACCTCCACGCTTTGCCGACCCTGCTCCAGGGCGGGCGGGTGCTGCTCCTGCCCGGCTTCGAGGCGGATTCGGTGGTCGGGCTGCTGGAGGCGCGGCGGGTCGACACCTTCTTCGCGGTGCCGGCCGTCTACCAGGCGCTGGCCGACCATCCCCGCTTCGCCTCGGCGCCGCTCGGCCATGTCCGTCACTGGGGCTGCGGCGGAGCGCCTCTGCCGGATGCGCTCGCCCGCCGCTGCCGCGACCTCGGAATCAGGATCTGCAACGGCATGGGCATGACCGAGACCGGTCCGACCGCCTTCCTCGCCGCCCCGGCCGACGCCTGGGAACGGATCGGCTCGGTCGGCAAGCCGCAGCTCCTGGTCGGCGTCAGGATCGTCGGCGAGGACGGCCGCGACGTGCCGGACGGCGAGGTCGGCGACCTGCTGTTCGCCGGGCCGGCGGTGACTCCCGGCTATTGGAACGACGCCGAGGCGACCCGCGCCGCCTTCACCGCCGACGGATGGCTGAGATCGGGCGATCTCGCCCGCCGCGATGCCGACGGCTATTATTGGGTGGCGGGCCGGCGGAAGGAGATGTTCATCTCGGGCGGAGAGAACGTCTATCCCGCCGAGATCGAGAATGTGCTGGCCGGCCACCCGGCGGTGGCGGAGGCGGCGGTCGTCGCCGTGTCCGATCCGCGCTGGGGCGAGGTGGGCTGTGCCTTCCTGCGCCTCGCCGAGGGGCGCGAGCGGCCGGCCGCGGCCGAGCTCCAGGCCTGGTGCCGCGCGCGCCTCGCCGCCTACAAGGTGCCGGCGAGCTTCGAATATGTCGACGATTTCCCGCGCACCGCCGCCGGCAAGGTGCAGAAGCATCTGCTGGAATGCTCGCCGCCGCCGGCTTTCGCCGACGGCGGGGAGGTGGTTGCGGCGGGGTAGCTTTATTCAGCTGCGCCTGTTTCCCCTCCCCATCGCGCGCGCGACGGGGAGGATAGGATGGGGCTAGAGCAGGAAGTCGCTCTGGACCGGTCCAGCGGCGGGGGCGGTGAGCTGGATGGCCAGATCGGCCACGCCGTCGCCGTTGGTGTCGCCCTCGATGAACCAGTTCGAGCCTTCCTGATAGGCGCGAAGCTGCCCCGCCGAGGCCGCGCCGGTGCCGCCGAAGGCGTTGGAGCCGATCCAGGTGAAGGCCTGGTCGCCGCCGGAGAGCGTGTTGGCGTCGATCCTGGAGAGATCGATCCGGTCGCTTCCGGTCGCGAAGTCCAGGATCTGGTCGCGGCCCGCGGTCGTCGATTCGGCCGCGGCGTGGTATTGGAACGTATCCGCCCCGCCATTGCCGGTGAGGCTGTCGGCGCCGAGATTGCCGTGGATCGAATCCGCCTGGGCGCCGCCCTTGAGCGTGTCGGCCGCCTTGCCGCCGAACAGGCGGAGGTTGCCGTCGCTCTCCTGGCTGCCGTCGACGACCATGGTCTCGGTCGCCAGCAGCAGGCCGCCGTTGACCGTCAGCATCTGGCCGGCGCCGACGAGCGCGTTGGACAGGACGAGGTTATAGTCGAACTCGGTGCCGCCGCCGCGGGCGTAGCGCTCGTCGGTGGCGGAGGTCAGGGTCAGGTTCTCGATATTGGTGAAGAGACCCGTATAGCCCGGCGCGTTGAAGTCGATCGTGTAGTTGCCGCGAAGGAACATGCCGTCATAGCCGGCTCCGCCATTCACCGTATCGCCGCTCGCGAACCGTTCTTCGGCGAAGAAGAAGATGTCGTTGCCCTGACCGCCGGTGAAGGTGTCGGTACCCTTGCCGCCGTAGACGACGAAGCTGGCATTGGTCTCGGCACTGCCGTTGAACGTGAAATTCTCCCCGGCCAGCAAGGCGGCGCCGTTGATCTTGGCCTGGATGCCGGCCGCGAAGTTCGAATCGTGGGTGGTGATGGAGTAAGTGTAGAGCGCGGTGCCGGGGGCGCCGCTGCCGGTGTTGGTGCCGGCGAGCAGTGAGATGCCCTCGATCTCGCTGAGCAGAGTGCCCAGGGCCAGGTTGTAATTGCCCTGCAGCACCAGCGTATCGACGTCGGCCCCGCCCCTCACCGTATCGCCGGTGGTGAAGGCCGATCCGAAGAAGAAGGTATCGTTGCCGGCACCGCCGAGGACGGTGTCGTTGCCGCCGCCGAACCACATGTAGAAGGCGTCGTTGCCGCCATTGCCTTCCATGCGGTTGCTGGCGGCGTTGCCGGTCAGCTTGTCGTTGCCGCTACCGCTGATCGCATTCTCGATCGTGACGCCGTTGGCGATGGTGAAGCCGCCGTAGATGCCGGTGGCGTAGGACATCCATCCGCCGCCGCCATATTCATAGAGGAGCGTCGCCGGGCGCAGATCGATAGTGGTGTCCCTGGTGCCGTTATAGACGATCTGATCGGCCCCTCCGGCATCCCAGATCGACGAATAATAGGTGCTTTCGCCCACATAATAGCCGTCGCGGGCCGTCGCCGCATCGGTGGGGTCGTGCTCGGCCGGCTGCCCGGTCGCGGCATCGATATAGACCCCCCACTCGTTCACGTCCTTCAGGACATAGGTGTCGTTGCCGGTGGCCCAATCCTCGTTGACGCCATATTTGTCCTGGATGACGGCGATGTCGAGCGCCATCAGGCTGCCGAGCCAGCCATAGCCCTCGTTATTGGTTTCGGCCTGGCCGTAGGGCGACATTGCCCACCCGTCATTGTAGGACATCATCGTGTAGACGCCCTGATTGAGGTCGAACGCTCCGGCCCCGCCGTCATCGCCGGGGACGCCGTTGGTCTCCACGCCCTGCATGACGCTCGAGCCGCCGCCCGTGTCGTGCGGGTGAGCGAGGCCCATGCCGTGGCCGAATTCGTGGATCAAGGTGACGAAGGAGAAGCCGCCCGGCTGAAGCATCTGGGCGCTCCAGCGCTCGTCGGCGGAATTGAACTGGGCGACGCCCTCGTCCTGATAATCGGGCGGGTTCATCGACCCCAGCAGGGAAATGCCGGGCCCCGGCGTGCCGGGATAGGACCAGTAGAAGAAATCGGCGTCGAAATCGTCATCCACGCCGGTGGCATATTGGACGCCGGCCTCGGGCCCCAATGGGCCGGGCTTGTACTGGATATTCGGGTCGCGCTCGTAGAGGCCGGTCGTCGGGTTCAACGTATAGTTGGAGACGAAGACCACATCGGCGACCTTGGAGAATTCGTTCGCCGCCCTCAGCATGGCCTGGATTTCGTACTGATACGGATCCTGGGCCGTGACCTGGACCGGAATGGTCGCACCGGTATTCGCATAGATATCGCCCTGTCCGGCGAAATAGATGTAGACGACGTTCTTGCCCGGGAAGCCGAGGAAGTTGCCCTCCACTTCGGCCGGATCCGCCGCCGGTTCCCCGGTCGGCCGCGGGCCCTCCATGCCGTCCGGATTGCGCACCGAAACATGCTCGCGGTTGACGAGGACTCCGCCCCAGTCGATCGAGTGGAGCGGGCTCGAAATGTCATAATGCGTGGTATAGACGGTGGCTCCGGTCGCTGTGATGGCGAAAATCTCGTAATCGCCGGCGAAATCCCCGATCCCGTCGCCCGTATTGTCGTAGGACGTGGCGTTGACGTAGTAGGTACCCGAATAGGTCGCCTCGAACGTCATGAGCGCATCGAGCCCCTGCGGCGTGTTCGGCCCGCCGCCATCGGCGAGCGCGAGCAGGTTGCCGGCGGAATCGTAAATTTCGAGATAGGCGTCGGCGAGCGGGACGCCGTTGCCTTCCGCGCCCGGAATGCCGCCGACATAGGCATATTGACCGAACTGGTAGGTCTGGCCCGCCGTCAGCGTGACCGCGAACCAGTCATTGTCGCCGGGCGTGTCGCTCGCCGCTATGACGTGGTTGGGGTCGTCGACCACCAGCGTCCCGGTGGTGTTCGGGGCGGCCGTATAGACGTCGACGAGCGCGGTCGGGCCGGGGACGTACCAGGCCGATTCGACCGGCTGGTAATTGTCGGGGGTGACGAGGAAGCCCGTCGTTGCAGCGACGGAGGAGGGCCGGGAGCCGCCGACGCCGTCAGCCGCCAAGGCGTTGCCGAGCTTCGCGGCCGACATCTGCAGCAGCTGAAGGTCGTAGGACGCAAGTTCGCCCGCGCTGGCGGCGGCGATGTTCGCAAGCGTGCCCTTGGCGCCGACATGCACTGCGGTGTCGTCGCTGGATGAAGAGCGGGACCGCAGGCCCCTCATTGCGCAAGAATAGCACATCGGCAAAATCTCCCTGGATTAATTTTGTTTCGAATGGAGCTGTGACGGCGCCATTGCCGCGACCGCGAAGATGGGCAGCGGCGTCAAGCCTGGCGCTCGAAGGTAGTTGAACGGGTCGGGCGGGGACGGGGAGGGCCAAAGGCGCGAGCTGAAAGCCTGCCGGAGCAGAGAAGCAACGCCGGTTGCAACGCGCGGTCGAACCCCAATTTTCGCCTTTCGAACAGCTTAGGAGGGTAAAGAAGCTGTTAACGCTGCTGAAACCCGCATCGGGCGGTTCGGTTCCGGCACGAAGGGAACCTGTTGTAACTACGTAGATAATCGGCGCGAAAGGCCGGGATGTCCGAGGAAATGCCCGGGCGCGCGGAGCCTGTGGAGGGATTCTTCGAGCCGGCCGAACCCCTCCACGGATTTTCGATCGCCTCCCCGGCCGAAGCCGGGGAGGAATTGCCGAGCCTAGGGCAGGAAGTCGCTCTGGGCGAGCGGACCGCCGGTGACGGTGACCTGGATGACCAGGTCGGCATTGCCGTCGCCGTCCGTGTCGCCTTCGACGAACCAGTCGCCGCCGGACTGGTAGGCGCGCAATTCACCCGCCGACGCGGCGCCGGAGCCGCCGAAGGCGTTCGAGCCGATCCAGCTGAAGCCCTGGTCGCCGCCGGCGAGGCTGTTGGCGTCGATCAGGCCGAGGTCGATCCTGTCGGATCCGGACTCGAAGTCCGTGACATGGTCGACCGCGCCGCCGCCGGAGTCCGACTCCGAGGCGTAGCGGAACGTGTCGGCGCCGGCCCCGCCGATGAGCATATCGGCTCCGCCGTCGCCCCGGAGGACGTCGGCGCCGGCGCCGCCGTCGAGCCGGTTGCCGGCGGCATTGCCGCGTAGCGTGTCGTTGCCGCTGCCGCTCGCCGCATTCTCGATGGTCACCCCGTTGGCGATGGTGAAGCCGCCGAAGATGCCGTGCGCGTAGGAGACGAAGCCGCCGCCGCCGACCTCATATTGGAGAGTGGCCTGGCGAAGATCGATATTGGCGTCGCGCGAGCCGGCGTAGACGATCTCGTCGGTTCCGCCGCCGTCCCAGATGGACGAATAGAAGGTGCCGGCGGCGTTGACGTCCTTCAGGGTGTAGGTGTCGTTCCCCGTCGCATGGCTCTCGTTGACACCGTATTTGTCCTGGATGAGGGCGATGTCGAAGGCCATCAGGCCGCCGAGATAGCCGTAGCCGGCGTCCGTCGGCGCATTGCCGTAGGGCGAGGTCTGCCAGCCGTCCTCGTAGGACATCATCGAGAAGACGCCCTGGTTGAGGTCGTGATCGCCGGTCGTGTAGTCGGCGACTCCCGCCCCTTCCGGCTCGACGCCGTTCATGATGCCCGAATGGCCGCCATTATCGTGCGGATGGGCGAGGCCGTGGCCGTGGCCGAATTCGTGGATCAGGGTGACGAACGAGAAGCCGCCCTGCGCGAGGTTGGCGGCGTTCCACCTTTCGTCGCCGGAGTTGAACTGGGCGAGGCCCTCGTCGGGCTCGTCCGGCGGGCTCATCGAGCCGAGCAGCGACACGCCCGGTCCCGGAGTCCCGATATAGCTCGTATAGGTGAAATCGGCGTGGGCGCGGTCGCTGACGACGAGATAGACGACGTCGGCCACCTTCTCGAACTCGCCGAGCGCGGTCATCACGGCGGCCATCTCGAAGGCCTGGACGTCGCGGACGTTGAGCATCACCGGCGGCAGTCCCGGCGCGGTCGGATCCTCGATCGACGTGATCAGGTCCCCCGCCTTGGCGAAGTAGATCGTGATGACGTTCTTGCCGCTGACGTCCTTGCCCTGCGACGCGGCGAGCGCGGGAATGTCGAGCAGCGACGAATAGACCGGAGTGCCCTGCGCGTTGCCGGTGGGATCGGCGCCGTCGGCCGAGGTCGAGCGGGTACCCTCGTTGCCGTCCGGATTGCGGGCGGACTGGTTCACCTTGTTGACCTGCGAGCCCCAGTCGAACGCATGAAGCGGGCTGCCGGAGTCGTAATAGGGGGTGTAGACGCCCGGGGCGGTGGGATCGACGAGGCTCACGGACAGCGCATAGTCGCCGAGGCCGCCATTATCGAAGGCGCGGGCGTTGATATAATAAGTTCCGGTCGAGGCGGCCTGGAAGGTGAGGATCGCGTCGAAGCCGGAATTGACGACGTTGATCAGCGTGCTGGCGCCGCCGTCCGCCGAGGCGAGCAGCGTCCCCGAGGCGCTGTAGATCTCCACATAGGAATCCAGCAGCGGAACGAGCGACTTGCCACCGACGTGGCCGAACAGCCCGATCTCGTAAGTCTGGCCGGCCTGCAGCGTGACCTTGTAGAAATCCTGGTCGCCGGGGGTGCCGATGGTGCCGATCCTCGCGCCGCCGCCGACGGTGACGACCGGATTTCCCGGCGCGGCCCCGATGCCGTTGCCGGCGTCGTCGGGCGTGAGGAAAATGAGGCCGCCGGTAAGGCCGCCGGTGAGACTGCCGCTGCTGAAGCCGATCCCCGATTTGGAACCGGCCGCCGAAGTCACGTCGAGGCCGATCTGCCGCGCCGCCGCCTGCGAACCCAGGAGCCCGCGGGAATGGGTCTCGAAGCCGAACTCGAGGGCTGGCTCGTTGTCGGCGAAAAGGCGCGAGGCAATGTTATTCTGGCCGAATCTCCGCATCCTTTATCTCCCTGAATCGATTTTGGTGTGAACGACTGTGAAGGCGGGGCCGCGACGTGCGGATCACGGCGCCGTCAAACCTGAAGCGCGTACGATGTGAAATCTATTGGGCGGAAGAGGGAGAACGCGACGTCGAGCGCCGAACGTCTGCCACAGCAAGGTAGCAACGCCGGCCGCGAAACGTAGTGAGCCCCCAATTCTTGCCCCTCCGGCGACTCTGAGAAATGGGAAAATGCCGCCAACTTTGCTAAATGCGTTCTCGTTTCACCGGTTCCATTATTTTGTGGAACCTGTTGTAATTACGTGAGGTAGTTCACGTTTCGGATGTTTCTTGGCGGCGCTGTCCTCCGGTGCATCGCGCGTCAGGGACCGCTTGATCGCGGCCGCGATTGGCTCCAGCCTGAGCCCTGCTGCAGGAGCCGCCGATGAAGCTTGCCTATGTCTTGTCCTCCGCTCTGGCGCTGGCCGCTTGCGTTCCGACGATGGAGATGCGCGACGGTCCCGACCGGGAGCGCCTCGTCGAGCTGGTCCGGCAATTCTGCGCGGCGGAACGAAGCGCCGACCGCCACGATTCGCACGGTCTCTTCGTCGCCTCGATGCAGGACATGCTCGCCCGCAGCGCGCCCTTCGGCTCGGACGGCAGGCCGCTGACCTCGGGGGATCCGAAGGCGGCGTGCGAGCCGGGCCGGACCTGGTATCTGGGCGGATCGCGGATGTTCGCCGAGGTTCGGCTCGCGGACCACAGCGACAGGCTGGACCTGTGGCGAGGGGACCAGTGGAAGATCCGCGACGTCCTTTACGGCCGCAAGCGGCGCTTCGGGGAGCGCAAGGCCGGCAGCCTGAGGGCGGAGCTGGTCGCCGAGCACGGCTCCGAGCCTCCCCCCGCTCCACCGCCGCCCGACACGTCATGCCTCCAGCCCGGCTATCATTTCGCCTTCGTCGGCATGGACACCACCGTCTATCGCCAGGGCACGGTCGTGAAGCTGACGCCGATGGTCGACAGGTCTCCTGCCGGCACCGCCGAAATTCCGCTCAAATGCACGAGCGGCTGGGCCGTCACCGGGCCGGCGGCGCTAAGCGCGGACCGCAAGTCGCTCACCATCACGCCCGATGCGCCGCCCGGGGCGGTCGTCCATGTCCGCTTCCGGCACGACGGGAAGCCGGTGTCGACCCAGTTCCGGGTCGTCGCCAGGGACGAAATCGTCCTCACGGGCCGCTACAGCCAGAAGAGCCTCGAAAGCTGCCACGCGGCCGAGCCGGTGCGCGAGCTCGAGTTCAGGCCGGAGAACCGCTTCTCGGTCACCTTCATGCCGTTCGAGACCTATAAGGATTATTGGGGTTCCTACAGCTTCGACCCGGCCACGAAGCAGATTAAGCTGAAGGTCGAGGGCGGCAATTCCGTCCCGGCGAGCCTCGACCTCGAAGGCGAGGCCGAGCTTGCGGAAGGACGGCTCACCCTGAAGGGGATGTTCCTTGGAAGCCGCGACGGCGCGCCGCGATCGGGCTGCACCTACGTCTTTTGAGCCCGTCGGATATCTAGGGGACGGTGGTGCCGCTTGGGTGACTCGAACACCCGACCCCATCATTACGAATGATGTGCTCTACCGGCTGAGCTAAAGCGGCGTTCCCGGAAGAGGCGGGCGTCTATCAGCGGCGGCGGGCGATGACAAGCGGCGCTCCGCGCCATTCCGGCGAAAGCCGGGGACCCCAGGACTGGAAGTCCCGGCGGGTCTCCATGAGGTCCCGGCTTTCGCCGGGATGACGGCAGCCCAAACCTTAACGGTTTTTCAACCACGTCCGGTGCAGGGTCGGTTCACTGGGGAGCTTGAGGACCGCCTGATGGATAGCCTGCGGGCATTTGACGAGCAGCCGGATTACGGCTCGGCCGAGGAAGACGGCGGCATCGAGGTGCCGCCGGAGATCGGCCTCGACGAGCGGCGAATGCATGTGCGCGCCTACAATTACTGGGTCTCGCTGCTGGACGGGCGCGCCTATCCGTCGATCCGCGCCCTCGATCCGGAAGCCCTGGGCGATTTCGGCCCGAACAGCGTCCTCCTCGACTTTTCCGAGGGCGGCGACGACCCGAAGGTCGCCTGGCTCGGCGACGCCTTGCGCGAGGAATGCGACCTGATCGGCGACGTCCGCCGGATCAGCGAGGTCCCGAAGCGCTCTTTGCTCTCCCGTCTCACCGACCATTATATGCAGATCATCGCCAACAAGGCGCCGATCGGCTTCGAGGCCGAGTTCGTCGGCCAGCGCGGCAAGAACACCATGTATCGCGGCATATTGATGCCCTTCTCCTCGACCGGGGACGCGATCGACTTCATCTACGGGGTGATCAACTGGAAGGAGATCGCCGACAGCGCGACCGCCTCCGCCATCGCCCATCAGGCCTCGACCGCGCTCGCCGCGGCGCCGCAGCCGGGCGCCAGCCCGGTCTGGGCGGACGGCCCCAACGCCGAGCCGCTCGAGCTCGACATGCCCGTCGAAGCCTCGTGGGACGAGCCCGAGCTCGATCTCGACGCCGGGCTCGCCGACCGTCTCGGAGCGGCCCGCGACAGCGCCGACGCCGCCCGCGGCGCCGACCAGCGCAGCCGCGCCGCCCTCTACCGGGCGCTCGGCCTCGCCTACGACTTCGCGCTCGCCGCCGAAGCGGATGCCGACGGCTATGCCGAATTGCTCGAGGATGCGGGCCTCAAGGCCCAGGCGCGGGCGCCGATGACTCCGGTCGTCAAGCTCGTCTTCGGAAGCGAATATGACAAGGCCCGCCTCACCGAATTCGCCGCCGCCCTGAGCTGGGCGCGACGCCAGGAGCTTCCCGCCGGCGCTCTGCGCGAGCGGCTGGAGAGCGAGGGCCTGAAAACCCTCGTCCAGGCCGAGCGCCGGGCGCGCCGCCCGGAGCCGAAGCCCGATACCGGCGAAGCCGCCCGCGAGGCGCTTCGCTCGGTCCGGCCGCTCGGCCATGTCGACATTCCCGGCAAGGAGGAGTTCGTCCTCCTCATCGCCCGCCGCGACGAAGTCGGAGGGCTGGCGGTGCTGGCGCCGGTGGCGGACGAGACGATGCTCGAGCGGGCGATAAGGAAAGCCGCGGCTTAAGGCTCCCCGGATCCTTCGATACGCCGGTTCGACAAGCTCACCGGCTACTCAGGACGAGCGAAACAGGCAAACGTCAACCGCTCATCCTGAGTAGGGACTGAGCCCGGCGAAGGCCCGTAGCGAAGGACCTCTTCAGCCCCCCGTCCCCGCCCGGCACTTCATCAGCGGCTGGATCCGGGTTCCGAACGCCTCCGTCCCCTCGATGAAATCGTCGAACGTCAGCAAAACGCCGCCGGTATTCGGAACGGTGCTCGCCTCGTCGAGCATCCGGGCGACATTCTCGTAGGAGCCGACCAGGGTTCCCATGTTGAGGTTCACCGCGCTTTCCCGGTCGGCGAGCTGGCGGACGTTGGTGGTGCTGCTGGTCTTGTCCGCCGCGCCCTGGAAGCCGAGCCAGGCCACAGCTTCCTCGTCGACGCCCTCGCGATAGGAGATCCACCTCTCCATCGCCTCCTCGTCGGTCTCGGCGGCGATGACCATGAACAGGGCGTAGATCCGGACGTCGCGGCCGGTCTTCGCGGTCGCCGCCATCAGCCGCTCGTTATTGGGGGCGAAGGCGGCGGGGGTATTGACCCCCTTGCCTAGGCAGAAGGCGTAATCCGCATATTGCGCCGAGAAGGCGAGGCCCTCGTCCGAGCTTCCCGCGCAGATGATCTTCATCTCGCCCTCGGGAACCGGCCGCACCCGGCAATCCTCCATCTGGTAATAGGTGCCCTTGAAGTCCGAGACTCCCGTCGCCCACAGCTCGCGCAGGATGTGCGCATATTCGCCGAGCATCTGGTAGCGGTTGCGGAAATGCTCGTCGCCCGGCCAGAGCCCCATCTGGCTGTATTCCGGCCGCTGCCAGCCGGTGATCAGGTTCAATCCGAAGCGGCCGTGGCTGATCGAATCGATCGTGTTGCACATCCTCGCGGCGAAGGCGGGCGGGATGACGAGCGTCGGGCAGGTCGCGTAGACGCGGATCTTCTCGGTGACGGCGGCGAGACCGGCCATCAAGGTGAAGCTCTCGAGCCCGTATTCCCAGAACTCGGTCTTGCCGCCGAAGCCTCTCAGCTTGATCATCGAGAGCAGGAAATCGACTCCGTATTTCTCGGCGCGAAGGGCGATGTCCTTGTTGAGGTCGAAGCTCGGCATATACTGGGGCGAATTCTCGCTGATCAGCCAGCCGTTGTTGTTGATCGGAACGAAGATGCCGATTTCCATCGCGTTCAGCTCCCTAGGAATTCGAGGACCAGGCGATTGAAGAGGTCCGGCTCGGTGACGTTGCAGGCGTGGCCGCCGCGGTCCATCCTGGCCACCGTCGCGCCGGCCATCTCTCCGGCAAGCAATTCGGAGCAATGCGCCGGGACGAGCATGTCGTCGCCGGCGGCGATCAGCAGGGTCGGGCAGCCGGGGCCGGGCCGGAGCTCGAACGCCCGGGCCGCGGCGATCCGCTTCTCGACCGTCTCGACCGGAGGAAGGCGCTCGAGCTGATGCTCCGCCTCGATGTCGAGCATTCCGGCATTCATCGAGCTCCACCCGGCCGGGTAGAGGAAGATCGGCTGGGCCCGGACATAGGCTTCCGGGCCGCTCGCCCGAAGCAGCTCCAGCCTCACGTCGAAGCAAAGCGCGGTGTGGGGGTCGAGCCTCGGCCAGCCGTTGACGACGACCCGTTTCGCCAGGACGCCGCCGAGCTCGAGGCCGATCAGCCCGCCGAGGGCATGGCCGAGGAAATGAGGGCGCTCGATCCCCAACTCGCCCATCAGCGCGCGGACGTCCGCCGCCATCGACTCGACCGAGACCGGACCGTCGGGGAGCGGGGCGCTCCGGCCGGTCCCGCGATGATCGTAGACGAGCACCCGATATTCCGCCGACAGGGCGCCCAGATTGGGGGTCCAGTAGGAGCCCGAGCCGCCCAGGCCGGGCGAGAGGATGAGCACCTCACCCTCCGGCGGGCCGTGCCATTCGTACCAGAGGCCGGCGGCGTGCATCAGGCGAGATGCGCCACGGAGGCGATCTCGACCACCAGCCCCGGCTTCACCAGCCCGCACTGGATGCAGTAGCGGGCCGGCTTGGCGCCCGGAAAATATTCGGCATAGACCGCGTTCATCGCCGGATAGTCGGCCCAGTCGGTCAGGAAGATGTGGTTGAAGGCGACGTCGGCCATCGTCGCGCCCGCCGCTTCGAGGGTGATCCGGATCGTCTCCAGGACGTGCCGGGTCTGAGCCTCGGCGTCGCCCGGATGGAGCACGGTGCCGCCCGGCCCCAGCGCGAGGGTGCCCGAGACGTAGATCGTGTTTCCGGCTTTCGTCCCCGCCGAATAGGGCGCGATCGGCGTCGGAAATTGGGGCGGGTTGATCGATTCGAACGGCATTTGATTATCTCCAGACGGTCCTTCGATACGGCATTTCGACTTCGCTCAATGCCTGCTCAGGATGAGCGGAAAAACTATAGCGCTCATCCTGAGTGGGGACTGAGCCTGGCGAAGGCCCGATCGAAGGATCACTCCGCCATCTGCCCGAACGCCCCGCAGAAATCCGCGACGGTCGAGACCCAGCCGAAGAAGGTCTCGACGTTGTAGACGCTCGCCTTCTGCAGAAATTCGGGCCCGGCCTGGTGGGTGGCGTCCTCGAGCATGATCCCGAAATATTCGAGGAAGAAGCCGTCGCGCAAAGTCGATTCGACGCAGACGTTGGTGGCGATCCCGACCAGCACGATGTTGCGGATCCCGCGCGAGCGAAGCACCGAATCGAGCTGGGAGTTGAAGAAGCCGGAATAGCGGGTCTTGGGGAGGACGATGTCGCCCTCGCGCGGCGCCAGCCCCTCGACCAGCGCATAGTCCCAGCCGCCCCGGGCGAGCAATTTGCCCTGGAGCTCCGGCCGCGCCCGCATCGTCTTCAGGGCGTTCGATTTGTGCCAGTTGGGCGATCCCGGCCCGCCCGCCTCGACATAGGCCTCGTCCCAGCCGTTCTGGAAATAGAGGATTGGAAGGCCGGCGGCGCGGGCGGTTTCCACCACCTTCGCGCATTGCCCGGTCACGGCCGCGGCGCCGCCGATGTCGAAGCCGGCGAGGTCGAGATAGCCGCCCTTCGACGCATAGGCGTTCTGCATGTCGACGACGATGACGGCGGTTTCCTCGGCGGCGATCCGGATCGGTTCGGGGCGGGCGGGGAGGGTGACGATGCGCTTCGTCTCGCCGTCTCTGGTCGCGTCCACGGTCATGGCGGGAATGTTGACCAGAAGGGCGGCGGGCACAAGCCATCGTCGTCCCGGCCCGCGCTGGGGCGACGTCACTCGACCGGCCAGCCGCCCCGGAATGCGAATTCCTCCACCGCCTTGCGGCCGCTCGGCACCTCCCGAGCGCGCAATTTCTCCGGGAGGGTCGCCGGGTCGCCGATCCGCCCGATCGCGGCCGCGGCCTCGATCCGGTACCGCTCAGGCACCGCGAGCTCCTCCCGCGCCCGCTCGAAATCCACGCCCGACATTCCGTGCGCCTGATAGCCCAGCCGCGTCGCCTGAAGCGCCAGGCACGCCCAGGCCGCGCCCGCGTCGTAGCTGTGGGTGTGCGAGGCCGCCGGCTCGCCGGCCTTGTCCGTGAAGGGAAGGGTGTCGGAGAGGATGTAGATCAGGGCCGAGGCGCTGTTCGCCCAGCTCCGGTTCCAGGGGATGAGCAGGCCGAGGAAGCGCTCCCAGTCCGCCTCGCCGCGCCGGGCGTAGAGGAACCGCCAGGGCTGCGAGTTGAACGCCGAGGGCGCCCACCGCGCCGCCTCGAAAAGGGTGAGGAGGTCGGCTTCCGGCATTTCGGACGCATCGAAGGCGCGCGGCGACCAGCGCTCGAGGAAGAGCGGGTCGATCGGGTGGTCGGCTTGGCGGGGCATTGGCTCTCCTAGATCCTCCCCATCGCGAGATGGGGAGGGGGACCATGCGAAGCATGATGGAGGGTAAAGGGCAAGGAGCCGGGCGGTTCCTCGCGCGATCCTCCGGCTTTCGCGCTTCTACCCCTCCACCACGCTGCGCGTCGTCCCCCTCCCCATGCGCAGCATGGGAGGATTGGGGCTAGGGGTTGCCCCTCCGTGCCGGCGGGGGCATAGGGCGCGCGACCATTAAGACGGCGCCCCTGTGCCGCCCCTTTGGGAGCCAAATATGAGTTCGGACAGCCTCGTCGCGGAGCCCGCAGCCGCCGACGTGCAGATCGTCGACGCCCTCGCCCATGCGCTCGTCGACGGCGCCCTCCCTGGCGAGCTCGCCGAATTCACCGACGCGGACCGGATCGCCGCGGCCGAGTTCATCGCCGCCTGCGCCGCCCGCAGGCCGGCGGGAATCGCCCTCGTCCGGGTCGAGCCGCAGGGCGGGACGCTGGGCCACCGGCGGATGCGGATCGGCATCGTCAACGACGACATGCCCTTCCTCGTCGACAGCGTCGCCAACACGCTCGCCGCCCGCAACCTCACCGTCCACCGCCTGCTCCACCCGGTGCTCTGCGTCACCCGCGACGAGCAGGGCTGCCTGCAATCGGTCGAGCCGCTCTGCGGCGAGCCCGAGCGGCGGGAATCGATGATGTATCTGGAGGTCGACCGCGCCGACGCGCGCGGCCGGCGCGAGATCGTCGCCGATCTCCACCGAGTCCTCGCCGACGTCCGCGCCGCCGTCACCGACTGGCGGGCGATGCAGGCGCGGATGCGCGCCGACGCCGAGCAGGCCGGCAACGAGGAAGGCGCCGCGCTGCTGCGCTGGTTCGCCGACGGGGCGATGACCCTGCTCGGCTACGAGGTCGAGCGGCCGGACGGCCAGCCCACCGACGCACTCGGCCTGTTCCGGATCCCTGGCGAGCCGACCGATCCGGGCGGAGCGCTCGGAGCGATGCGCTATTTCGAGCAGGGCGGCGACGTTCCGCTCCTCGCCAAGGCCGAGCGGCGCGCCTCGGTCCACCGCCGGGTGCCGCTCGACCTCGTCGTCGTTCCGGTCAGGGAAGGCGGCAAGGTGACCGGCATCGGCGTCCATGCCGGCCTGTGGACCAGCGAGGCGCTGAGCTCGCCGGTGGAGGAAGTGCCGCTGCTGCGCAAGCGGCTCCAGCAGCTCGAAAGCGAGTTCGGCTTCGATCCGTCGGGCCACAGCGGCAAGGCGCTTCGCCACGCCGTCACCGCTCTGCCTCACGACCTCCTCGTCAGCCTCAGCGTCGATGCGGTGCGCGAGCTCGTCACCACCGCCATGTCGCTGGCCGACCGGCCGCGGCCGACCCTCTCGCTGGTCCGCTCGATCCTCAAGGGCAACATGTTCGCGTTCGTCTGGCTGCCGCGCGACGAGCTGACGACCCGCCGCCGCCTCGCCATCGGCAAGATGATCGAGAAGGCCTCGCAGGGCCGCATCTCCAACTGGTCGGTGGAATTGGGCGACGGCGACCTCGCTCTCATCCGTTACACGCTCTACGTCGGGCCCGAGACGCCGACCCCCGACGTCGCCGAGCTCGACCGCCGCCTCGACGAGATGGTGCGCGGCTGGGAGCCGTCGGTCGAGGAGGCGCTGGGCGAGCTGGTCGGCCCGCAACGCGCCACCCGCCTCGCTCTCTCCTATCTCGACGATTTCCCCGAAGCCTACCGGATCGCCGTCCCGCCCGCCGAGGCGGCGCATGACATATTG
This sequence comes from Allosphingosinicella sp., assembly GCA_035628835.1. Classification (GTDB taxonomy): domain Bacteria; phylum Pseudomonadota; class Alphaproteobacteria; order Sphingomonadales; family Sphingomonadaceae; genus Allosphingosinicella. The sequence continues at coordinate 31,410 of DASPJA010000051.1, read as the reverse complement.
CGCATCTGCGCGCTCGACAGCGCCGCCCAGCGCGACGCCAGGCTCTACCGCCAGGCCGAGGACGGGCCGAAGCGGCTCCGGCTCAACACCTACCGGCTCGCCGAGATCATCCCGCTCTCGGACGCGGTGCCGGTGTTCGAGAATTTCGGCTTCAGGGTGCTCGAGGAGCATCCCACCGCCCTCGACGAAGGCCGGCTGGGCTATGTGCATGAGTTCCTGCTCGAGGTCCGCTCCGGCGAGGCCGCGCAGGTGCTCGATCGCGCCGAGCTGGTCGAGCGCGCCATCGCCGAGGTGCTCGAAGCCAGGGCGGAGAACGACCCGTTCAATCAGCTGCTCGTCGCGGCCGCGCTGGCGCCCCGCGACGTCGTCCTGTTCCGCGCCTGGTTCCGCTATCTGCGCCAGGGCGGCCTTTCCTATTCGATGGTGACGGTGGTCGAGGCGCTGCGCCGCGCGCCCGGAGTCGCCCATGGCCTCATCGCCCTGTTCGACGCGCTCCACGATCCGAAGCAGGAGGGCGCCCGCGAGGCCTCGGTGGCGGCCGCCGAGCGGGCGATCCGCGACGGCCTCTCGCAGGTCGCGGCGATCGACGAGGACCGGATCCTGCGCCTCCTCCACGGCGTGGTTTCGGCGACCCTGCGCACCAACGCCTTTACCCCCGCGGGCCGCGAGGCGCTGGCCTTCAAGCTCGACAGCGCGAAGGTGCCGAACCTGCCGCAGCCGCTGCCCTGGCGCGAGATCTGGGTCTATTCGCCGCGGGTGGAGGGTATCCATCTGCGCGGCGGGCCGATCGCCCGCGGCGGCCTCAGATGGTCGGACCGGCGCGACGATTTCCGAACCGAAATCCTCGGGCTGATGAAGGCGCAGCTGGTCAAGAACGCGGTCATCGTTCCGACCGGCGCCAAGGGCGGCTTCTATCCCAAGAACCTGCCTCCGTCCTCCGACCGCGACGCCTGGCTGGCGGAGGGGACCGAGAGCTACCGGATCTTCATCCGGGCCCTGCTTTCGGTGACCGACAATATCGTCGGCAACAAGGTGGTCCATCCCGACGGCCTCGTCGTCCACGACGGCGACGATCCCTATTTCGTCGTCGCGGCCGACAAGGGCACGGCGACCTTCTCCGACATCGCCAATGCCATCGCCACCGAGCGCGGCTTCTGGCTCGGCGACGCCTTCGCGTCGGGGGGAAGCTACGGCTACGACCACAAGGCGATGGGCATCACCGCGCGGGGCGCCTGGATCTCCGTCCAGCGCCACTTCCGGGAGATCGGCACCGACGTGCAGACCCAGCCGGTCACCGTCGCCGGGGTCGGCGACATGTCGGGCGACGTGTTCGGCAACGGCATGCTGCTTTCCAGGGCGATCAAGCTCGTCGCCGCCTTCGACCACCGCCACATCTTCCTCGATCCCGATCCCGATCCGGCGGCGAGCTGGGAGGAGCGCAACCGGCTGTTCAACCTGCCGCGCTCCAGCTGGGACGATTATGACCGAAAGCTGATCTCGAAGGGCGGCGGCATCTTCCCGCGCGGCCAGAAGTCGATCCCGCTTTCGCCCGAAGTCAGGGCGATGCTCGGAGTCGAGACGGAGGAAAGCGACCCCGCCAGCCTGCTGACGGCCATCCTGACGGCGCCGGTCGACCTGCTCTGGTTCGGCGGCATCGGCACCTACATCAAGGGGAAAGGCGAGAGCAACGCCGAGGTCGGCGATCCGGGCAACGATGCCATAAGGGTCAATGGCGGCGACCTTCGCGCCAAGGCCCTGGGCGAGGGCGCCAATCTCGCGATCACCCAGGCCGGCCGGGTCGAGTTCGCCGCCGCGGGCGGGCGGATCAACACCGACTTCATCGACAACAGCGCCGGGGTCGACTGCTCGGACAATGAGGTCAACATCAAGATCCCGCTGAACCGGGAAATGGCGGAGGGCCGCCTCGCGCTGGAAGACCGCAACGCCCTGCTCGCCGAGATGACCGACGAGGTCGCGGCGATCGTGCTCGAGGACAATCGCCTGCAGACCCTGGCGCTGTCGATCGCCGAGCGCAGCGGCGCCGCCGGGCTGCCGCCTCTGCTTCGGGCGATGGAGATGCTCGAGGAGAGCGGCCGGCTCAACCGCACGGTCGAAGGCCTCGAGACCAACGAGGAACTGATGCGCCGGGCGCAGGAGGATCGGGGCCTCACCCGTCCCGAGCTGGCCATCCTCCTCTCGACCTCGAAGATGGCGCTTCAGGCGGCGCTCGAATCGGGCAAGATCACCGAGGATCCGACGCTCACGCCCGAGCTGTGCGGCGCCTTTCCGGAGACGATGCAGGCGCGCCATGGCGGCGCCATCCTCCAGCATCGCCTGCGCCGCGAGATCATCGCGACCAAGATCGCCAACCGCTTCGTCAACCGGCTCGGGATCACCGCGCTCTTCGCTCTGGCCGAGGAGGAGGGCGCCTCGTTCGGTCAGGTCGCGGCCGCATTCGTCGCCGCCGAGCGGCTGTTCGACATGCAGGTCTTCTGGGAGCGGCTCGACACCGCCGATCTGCCCGAGCAGCTCCGCCTCGAGCTGTTCGACCAGGCCAGCCAGGCGCTGCAGCTGCACATCGCCGACATCCTCAGGAACACCTCGGCCACCACCAAGCTGGCCGAGATGGTCGACAATCTCGCCCCCGGGCTTAAGGCGCTCGAGACCGCCGTCGACGGACTGCTCCGCCGCGAGGTGGCGAGCGAGGCGACCGACCGCCGCCGGCGCCTGATCGAGCTGGGCGCGCCGGAGGACATCGCCCGCAAGATCGTCCGGCTGTTCGAGCTGAACGGCGGCGTCGGAGTCGCCGCCCTGAGCAAGCGCCTGGGAGTCGACGTGATCGGCCTGACCAACGCCTATACCCGCCTCGGCGAGGCGCTCAGCCTCGACTGGGCGCAGGGCGCCGCCAACCGCTTCCAGGCCCGCGACCAGTGGGAGCGGCTGCTGACCGCCGGCCTCGCCCGCGACTTCGAGCAGCTCCGCCTCGACTTCCTCCACAGGAAGCGCGGCAGCGACCCCAGCCAGGCGGTCGACCAGTGGGTCGCGGCGCAAGGCCCGAGGATCGACCAGTTCCGCCGGGTCGTCGAGCGGGTCCGCAACGCGCCGGTGACGACCGCCCCGATGCTGGCGCAGATCGCCACCCAGGCGAGGGTGCTTCTGGGAAGGTAGCTCCCCTCCCTGCAAGGGAGGGGCCGGGGTGGGTCCGCCGCAGGCGGCTGAAACTCCGACTCAGAAGGCAGTCTCGCTGCGCTCGCCTACCCACCCCCTACCCCTCCCTTTCAGGGAGGGGGGTTTCTCTGCTCGAACAACCAGACTCTTATCGCGCTGCCGAGATTGGGCGGCCCGGCGGCTTCCACCCGCTCCGCGTCGATCCGGGCCACCAATGCGCTCAGCGGAATGCCTTCAGCCTCGGCCGCCGCCTTGAGGGCCTCCCAGAAGACCGGTTCCAGGCTGATCGACGTCGCGTGCCCCGCGATCATCATCGAGCGTTTAACCGGCCCGGCCATCAATACATGTGCTGGCCGCCGTTGATGCTCAGCGTCGAGCCGGTGATGAACCCGGCCTCCTCGCCGCACAGGAAGACGACTCCGCGGGCGATCTCCTCGGCCTTGCCGAGACGGCCGACAGGGATCCGGGCGACGATCTTGGCGAGCACGTCCTCGGGCACCGCCGCCACCATCTCGGTGTCGATATAGCCCGGCGCGATCGCGTTCACCGTCACTCCGCCGCGAGCGCCTTCCTGCGCCAGCGCCTTGGTGAAGCCGTGGATCCCGGACTTGGCCGCGGCGTAGTTGACCTGGCCGTATTGGCCCGCCTGGCCGTTGATCGAGCCGATGTTGACGATCCGGCCGAACTTCCTCGACTGCATCCCCTCGAACACGGCCTTGGCCATGTTGAAGCAGCCGCCGAGATTGACGTCGATCACCTCGTCCCACGCCTGGCGGGTCATCCGCTTCATCGTGCCGTCGCGGGTGATCCCGGCATTGTTGACCAGGACGTCGACCGGCCCGAGCTCGCTCTCGACCTGCTGCACCCCGGCCATGCACGCATCATAGTCGCTCACGTCCCATTTATACGCCTTGATGCCGGTGCGCTCGGTGAACTCGCGCGCTTTCTCGTCATTGCCGGCATAATTGGCGGCGACGGTGACGCCCTGGTCGCGAAGGGCGATGCTGATCGCCTCGCCAATGCCTCTTGTGCCGCCGGTGACGATCGCAACGCGTGCCATTTTGCTCTCCTAAGCTTTTTTCGTTGTGCGCGGCCCTTACGTCCCGCTCCCCCAACCTTCAAGCTCGCGGCCCAAAATGCCGCGCAGCATGGCAAGGCCGGCGGGGCTGTCGTTGAGGCAGGGGAGGTAGGCGAAGTCGGTTCCGCCGGCGGCGAGGAAAGTGTCGCGGCCGCGTATCGCCAGTTCCTCCAGGGTCTCCAGGCAATCGGCCGAGAAACCGGGCGCGAAGATCGCCACCTTGGTGACGCCCTGTCCCGGCAGGGCCGCGAGCGTCCGATCCGTCGCGGGCTCCAGCCATCTCGCCCGGCCGAAGCGCGACTGGAAGGCGACCGTCAGCTCGCGCCCGCTCGCCTCGCTCAGCAGCCGGGCCGTCTTCTGGCAATGGCAATGATAGGGATCGCCCAGCTCGAGCGTCCGCTGCGGCATGCCGTGGAAGCTGGCGACAATCGCCCGCGGCTCGAAGTCGAGCGCTGCCAGCCCCTCCTCCAGCCGAGCCCTCAGCGCCTCGATATAGGCCGGGTCGTCATGATAGGGCGGAAGCGTCCTCACCGCCGGCTGCCAGCGCAGCCGCCGAAGGTGGGCGAAGGCCTCGTCATTCGCTGTCGCCGTCGTCGCCGCGCAATATTGCGGGTAGAGCGGAGCGATCAGGATCCGCTCGCAACCCCGCGCCTTGAGCGAGTCGATCTTCCCGGCGATGGCCGGCTCGCCATAGCGCATGGCATGATCGACGATCACGCTCTCGCCGAACGCCCCCTGCAGAGCCTTCGCCTGCCGGGCCGTGATCGCCGCCAGCGGCGAGCCTTCCTCCGTCCACACCTCCCTGTAGGCGTGGGCCGACTTCTTCGGCCGGGTCGTGAGGATGATTCCGCGCAAGATCGGCTGCCAGACGAGCTGCGGGATCTCGATCACCCGCGGGTCCGACAGGAACTCCTTCAAATAGAGCCGCACCGATCCCGGCTCGGGCGAGTTGGGCGTGCCGAGGTTGATCAGCAGAACGCCGATCCGGGGCGCGGGCACCGGCGGGTGATCGGCGGGCGGCCTCATCCGCCGACCTGCAGCGGCAGCGACCGCAGCCGCCGCCCGGTCAGTGCGTGGAGCGCGTTGGCAATGGCAGGAGCCGCGACCGGCACTCCCAATTCGGTCACTCCGCCGGGCTCGTCCTCGCTCTCGATCAGCTCGACGGTCACGTCGGGCGAGCCGGCGAGCGCCGTAAAGCCGAGATCGCCGAAGCCGCGCGCGGCGGGCCGTCCGCCCTCGAAGCCGATGGCATGGCCGGTCGCGGCGGCGATTCCGAAGATCAGCCCGCCCTCGATCTGCTGCCTGACGATGTCGGGATTGACGATCCTCCCGCAATCGACGGCGCAGACGGCGCGCTGCACAAGCGGCCGCTGATCGGCGCTGACCTCGACCTCGACGAGCGCGGCGATGTGGCTGCCATAGGCGCTGTGGCAGGCTATCCCCATGCCGCTGCCGGGCGGGCCGCCGTCCCATCCGCCCAGGGTCGCGGCCGTCGTCAGGCAGCGCGCCAGCCGCGGATTGTCGCCCAGCATCTGCATCCGGAAGGACAAGGGCTCGACCCCGGAAATCCGCGCCAGCTCGTCCATGAAGCTTTCGGTGAAGAAAGCGGTGTAGCCGCGAGCGCCCGAGCGCCAGGCGCCCACTCGGATCCCGGTCTCGGCCGGCAGATAGTCGACCGCCACGGCCGGAATGGCATAAGGCGGCACGGCGCCGGCGACGGGGTCGCCGATCGCCGCCATCGCGACGCCGCCGCCGCGAAGCCGTTCCTCGAGCTGCGCTCCCGTGTCCGGAGCGGCGATCCTCGCCTGCCAGCCCAGCACGATCCCGCCCGTGTCGAGCCGGGCCAGCAGTTGCGCCCGGGCCGGCGCCCGGAACCCGTCCTGAACGACGTCCTCGATCCGCGACCAGGTGAGCTGAACCGGCCGCCTGACGCGCATTGCCAGCATCGCCGCCTGCTCGATCGCCCGGGTCTCGAGCTTGCGGCCATAGCCTCCGCCGATCAGGGTCGGGTAGAGCGTCACCTGGTTTCCGGCGAGCCCGGCCACCCGCGCCGCCGCCGCCCGGGCCAGGCCGGGCGCCTGAGTCGGCGCCCAGATTTCGAGCCGGCCGCCGTCGAACCGGGCGGTCGCGGTCAGAGTCTCGAGCGGCGCATTGGCGGCGGGCCCGGCGCGGTAATGGCCGCGCAGCACGTGGCCGCCCTCGAAGGCGTCGGCGAGGTCGCCGCGGGCGTAGACCCGGCGCCCGTCGTCCCGCTCCAGCGCCCCGATCAGAGCGCGATCCATGGTCTCGCCGCCCACTCCGGGGCGAGTCACGGTCCATGCGGTTCGAAGCGCTTCGACGCCGCGATTGGCCGCCCACCAGTTCGTCGCCACGCAGGCGACCCAGCCCGGCGCGTCGAACACGCCGAAGACTCCCGGCACGGCCAGGGCCGCGGCCTTGTCCCAGCGCACCAGCTCGTCATGCTCCGTCGGTCCTGCCCGCACCGAAGCATAGGTCATGTCCGGAAGCCTGATGTCGCCGGCAAAGGGCGCCGAGCCGTCGACCTTGGAGGGCAGATCGAGCCTCGGCAGCGCCTGGCCCGCCAGCCGGTTGTCGATGCCGGCGCGGATCGGCAGATGCTCGGGAAGCTCCTCCTGCGCCGCCGCGGCGGCCAGCTCGGCGAACGCCAGCCTGCGGGTGCCGTCGGTGACGAAGCCGGCCGCGGTGTCCAGCGTCTCCCACTCCATGTTCCAGCGGCGGGCGGCCACCTTCATCAGCAGCGCCCGGGCGCCGGCGCCCGCCTCGCGAAGCGGCTTCTCGAACGCGCGCACCGAGGTCGATCCGGCGGTCAGCATCGCGGCCTCGCCGCCCTCGAACTGCCGCGCCCGCCACCGCCGCATTCCCCCGCCGAAGGACCCGTCGTCCTGCCCTTCCGCGAGCAGACGGTTGGCGTAAAGCGGCCCGACCGGCGCCGGCTCGACGCCCACGGTGCGCCAGTCCGCCCCCAGCTCGTCGGCGAGGATCTGCGCGAGCCCGGTCCAGCTCCCCTGGCCCAGCTCGGCCTGCGGCACGGCGACCAGCACGCGCCCGTCATTGCCGATCTTGAGGAAGGCGTTGAACGCCTGCTCGCCTTCCCCGGCGCGGAGGCTGTGCTCGTAGGAGCGCGGCCAGATCGCCCAGGCGAGGATGAGCCCGGCCCCGGCGCCCCCGCTCACCAGCAGGGTCCGCCGGCTGATGCCCCTCGTCTCGCCGCCGCGCGCCATGAGGGGGCTGATAGAGGTGTGCTTCCCCTCCCTGCAAGGGAGGGGTTAGGGGCGGGTCCGCCGAAGGCGGCCGAAACTCCGAGTCGGCGGACAGTCTCGCCGCGCCCGCCTACCCACCCCCGGCCCCTCCCTTCAGGGAGGGGAGATTTGCTGCGAATATCTCTCCCTGAGCGTCTTCTTGTCGATCTTGCCGGTGCCGAGCTTGGGCAGCGGCTCGTCATGGACCCAGATGAACTCGGGAATCTTGTACAAGGCGATCCGGCCGTCGAGGAAATCGCGCAGCGCTTCGGCGCCGAAGCCTTTTTCCTCCTCGGAATAGACCACCGCCGCGGGCACTTCGCCCAGCCTCTCGTCGGGCACTCCGAACACCGAGCATTCCGACACCGCCGGGTGGGAATAGATCGCCGCCTCGACCTCCTGGCAGCTGATATTCTCGCCGCCGCGGATGATGATGTCCTTCTTGCGGTCGACGATGTACAGATAATTTTCATCGTCGAGATAGCCGATGTCGCCGGTCTTCAGATAATTGTCCGCCGTGAACGCGGCGGCCGTCGACGCCGGGTCGTTCCAGTAGCCGCGGAAATTCGCGGCGGAGCGGATCGCGATCTCGCCGGTCTCCCCGTTCGGCAGATGACGGTCGCCCTCGCCCAATATGGCGAGCTCGACCGTCGGCTTGTGCGGCCGGCCGGTCGAGGCGGGCTTGTCGGCGTAATTCTGCCAGAAATTGCCGCAGCCCACCGCATTGGTCTCGGTGAGGCCGTAGCCCAGCGCCGGCTGCGCGCCCTTGAAGCTCTCCTGCAGCCGCTTGACGTGGGCGACCGGCCGCGGCGCTCCGCCGGCGGCGATGTCGGTCAGCGAGGACAGGTCGTATTTCTCCCGGTCGGGATGCTGCATCAGCTCGAGGCTCATCGTCGGCACGCCGACGAAATAAGTCACCTTCTCCTCCTCGATGAGCCTGAGCGCCTCGCCCGCGTCCCATTTCGACATCAGCACCATGCCGCGCCCGATGACGAAGCTGTTCAGCATCACCGGCACTTCGCCGGTGACGTGGAACAAGGGCACGTTGACCAGGGTGCGCGGCGGGTTGGCCGGCCCGCGGCCTTCGCTTTCCATGATCCCGAGCAAGGCGAGGAGGCTCAGCGAATAGGTGTAGATGCCGGTGGTGACGGCGCGGTGGCTGGAGATGGCGCCCTTGGCGACGCCGGTGGATCCGGACGTGAAGAGGATGGTCGCATCGTCCTCGGGAGTCACTTCGGGCAGATCGGCCTCGCCGCGCCCAAGCAGAGGCGCCAGCGCCTCGGCGATCGGCTTCTCGACCGGGAGCACGACGCTGGCGATGCCGAGTCCGGCCGCCTCCAGGCGCTTCGCCCGCGGAGCGTCGCACAGGACCAGGCAGGGCTCGGTCAGGCCGAGGCCGTGGCGCAGCTCGTCCGCCTGCCACCAGCCGTTGACGAGGGTGGCGATCGCTCCCGCCTTGAGCACCGCCATATAGGTGACGATCCAGGACGGGCAGTTGCGCATCGCGATCGCCACCCGGTCGCCCTTGCCCACTCCCCAGCCGCCGGCGAGCGCCCGCGCCAGCCGCGTCGCATGCTCGTTCAGCTCGGCGAAGGTCAGCCGCTCGCCGTCCGCGATGACGGCGGTCGTCGCCCCGTGCAGCATGCAGAAGAGGTCGAACATTCCGGGGAGGGTCGGGGGCAGGTTGGCGACGATCTTGCGTCCCTCGGCATCCTCGGCGATCTGGATTCGGCCGCCTGGCGCCGTCACCTGCGCCAGCACCGCGTCGAACTTGCGGTCCAGCTCGCTCGGCATCCGACTCTCCCTTTCCGTTTCTTCTTGCCCCTCCTATTAGGGCCTGGAGCGGGAGGGGGAAGCCTTTGATCGATCCTTTACTGACAGGTCTGTCCATTGCGGCCGGCAATTACGTGCGCTTCACCGATCTCGGGCTCAGCCCGACCCTGTTCGACTGGCCGTTTCCGCTGCGCTGGTACTCGCTCGCCTATCTCGCCGGCATCCTCGTCGGCTGGTGGTATCTGATGAAGCTGATCGCCCGGCCGGGCGCGCCCATGGCCCGGCGCCATGCCGACGACATGGTCTTCTACGCGACCTTGGGAATCATCCTCGGCGGCCGGCTCGGCTACGTGCTCTTCTACCGCCCTGATTTCTACTTCGGGAATCCGGTCCAGATTTTGCGCCTCTGGGATGGCGGAATGTCGTTCCACGGCGGAGTGATCGGCACTTCCCTCGGCATCCTGTGGATGGCGCGCAAGCATAAGCTCGACTGGCTCCGGGTCCACGATTACATCGCCTGCTGCGTGCCCTTCGGGCTGTTCTTCGGCCGAATCGCCAATTTCGTGAACGGCGAATTGTGGGGCCGCCAGACCGACGTCCCCTGGGCGATCATCTTCCCCGACGGAGGCGAGGTGCCGCGCCACCCGAGCCAGCTCTACGAGGCCGGGCTGGAGGGAATCCTCCTCTTCCTCGTCCTCTGGTTCCTGTTCTGGAAGACCGAGGCGCGCTACCAGCCCGGCAGGATCGTCGGCGCCTTCCTCCTCGTCTACGGCCTCAGCCGGATCCTGGTCGAGTTCGTCCGCCAGCCCGACCAGGGCCTCGAGAACCTGCCCTGGGGGCTGACCATGGGCCAGACGCTGACCGTGCCGATGATCCTGGGCGGCGCCTGGCTGATCGCGACGGCCAGGGGACGCCGGCAAAGGGTGGAGCCGGTCGCCGGGACGGAGAGCGTGGCTTGACGGGACGGACAGGGCCTGACCTTCGATACGCGTCTTCGCCAAGCTCAGCCGCTACTCAGGATGAGCGGAATGGAAATGCACGAATCGCTCATCCTGGGTAGGCATTGAGCGAAGTCGAAATGCCGTATCGAAGGACCCTCGCCGACCGCCTCCGCGCGATGATCGACGCCCAAGGCCCGATTCCCGTCTCCGACTACATGGCCCTCGCCAACGCCCATTATTACTCGACCCGCGATCCGCTCGGAGCCGCCGGCGACTTCACGACCGCGCCCGAGATCAGCCAGATGTTCGGTGAGCTGGTCGGGCTTGCCCTCGCCGACGTCTGGGCCCGGGCCGGCCGGCCCGCCGGAGTCCGCTACGTCGAGCTCGGCCCCGGCCGCGGCACCCTCGCCGCCGACGCGCTGCGCGCGATGCGGGCGGCCGGCCTCGAGCCGGCCGTCCATTTCATCGAAACCAGCCCGATCCTGCGCGCCGCCCAGGCCGGACGCGTTCCGAACGTCTGCTGGCACGACGACCTCGCCACCCTCCCGGAGGAGGGCCCGATCCTCGCCGTCGCCAACGAATTCTTCGATGCGCTGCCGGTCCGCCAGCTGGTCGCCACCGCCACCGGCTGGCGCGAACGCCTGGTCGCTCTCGGCGGCGACAGCTTCCTCCCCGCCGCCGGGGCGCCGGTGCCGGATGCCGCGATTCCCGGTCACATCCGCCACGCGCCGCCGGGGACGGTGCTCGAAACCTCGCCGGCTTCGGTCGCTTATGTGCGGCTGCTCGCCCGTCGCGTGGCCATGCAGGGAGGCGCGGCGCTGATCGTCGATTACGGCCATGATCGCGCTTCGGCGGGCGAGACCCTGCAGGCGGTGCGGAGGCACGAATATGCGGATCCGTGGAGGGAGCCGGGCGAAGCGGATCTCACGGCCCATGTCGATTTCGAAGCTCTGGCGACGGCCGCCGCCGAAGCCGGGGTCCGCGTCCATGGGCCGGTCGGCCAGGGGGATTGGCTGGCGAGGCTGGGCATAGATGCCAGGACGGAGGCGCTCGCCAGGTCGGCGCCCGACCGGGGCGAAGAGGTGCGGGCCGGGAGGGACCGGCTGGTCTTGCCCGAGCAGATGGGGCGGCTGTTCCGGGTGATGGGTCTTTCGGCCCCGGCCTGGCCCGCCCCGGAGGGCTTCGCATGATCAGCTATCGCGACATCGGAGCGGAAGACGCCGCCGCGCTCGCTCATCTCCATCGCCGCAGCTTCGTGGAGACCTTCGCCCACCTCTACCGGCCGGAGGATCTGGAGGCCTTCCTCGATCAGCTGAGCGAGGAGGCCTTTCGAGCCGAGCTGCTCGACGGCGAGCATCAGGTCCGCTTCGCCGAAGCGGACGGCGAGCCGGTGGCTTTCGTCAAGCTCGGGCCGATCACTCTTCCCGTCGAGCCGGCCCGTCCGGCGCTCGAGTTCCGCCAGCTCTACGTGCTCAGGCAATGGCAGGGGGCCGGGGTCGCCCAGACCTTGTCGGAATGGGCGATCGGCCAGGCCCGGCGGCGCGGCGCCGAGGAGCTCTATCTCTCGGTCTTCGTCGAGAACCACCGCGCCAAGGCCTTCTACCGGCGCTATGGCTTCACCTATGTCGGCCCCTACAAGTTCATGGTCGGCGAGCAGGCGGACGAAGACGAGATATGGAAGCTGGTCCTGTAGAAAGGCTGATCAGCCGCGCCCTGGACGGGGTCGCCCACGGCTTCCTCGGACGGCGCGGCGGAGTCTCCGAGGGCTTTTGCACCGGTCTCAACGTCGGGCTCGGCTCTGATGACGATCCCGGGAAGATCCGCGAGAACCGCCGCCGGGCGGTCGCCGCCGTGGCCCCGGAGGCGAAGCTGGTCACGCTCCATCAGGTTCATTCGCCGGACGCGATATACGTGAACGCGCCTTACGCCGACGAAGCCCGGCCCAGAGCCGACGCCATGGTGGCCGACCGGCCAGGCCTCGTCCTTGGAATCCTCACCGCCGATTGCGCCCCCATCCTCCTCGCCGACCGCGAGGCGGGGGTGATCGCGGCCGCCCATGCCGGCTGGAAGGGCGCGCTCGGCGGCGTCGTCGAGGCGACCGTGGCCGAGATGGAGCGGCGTGGCGCGAGCCGCGGCCGGATCGCCGCCGCCGTCGGCCCCTGCATCGCCCGCCGCTCCTACGAAGTCGACGAGGGCTTCCTCCGGCGCTTCGCCGAAGCCGATCCCGAACATGAGCGCTTCTTCGCCCTCGGCCGCGAAGGCCATCACCAGTTCGACCTCGAAGGCTTCGTCCTCTCCCGGCTCGCCGCCGCCGGGCTCGGACGGATCGAGGCGCTCGGCGAGGACACTTATTCGCAGCCGGAGCGCTTCTTCAGCTACCGGCGGGCGACTCACCGGGGAGAGCCGGATTACGGAAGGCAGATCGCTCTGATCGCGCTCTGACCGACGGAAAGATAGTCGCCATCCCGGCTTTCGCCGGGATGACGGGATTGGCGCGGCCGACCCGTCATGCCATCACCGCCAAAAGCTCGGGGGATTTGAATGGCCGCACGCTGGGGCCTGTGGGGCGGGCTCGCCGCTTTCATCATCATGCTGCTGCTCCCGGCCCCCGCCGGCATGTCGCCCGCCGCCTGGCGGACGACCGCGATCATCGTCCTCATGGCGACCTGGTGGATGACGGAGGCGCTTCCGCTCACCGCCACCGCGCTCGTCCCGTTCCTCGCCTTTCCCCTGCTCGGGATCATGACGGCGAGCGAATCGGCCGCGGCTTATTATTCGCCGATCCTGTTCCTCGTCCTCGGCGGCGCCATCGTCGCGCTCGCCATCGAGCGGACGGGGCTTCACCGCCGGCTCGCCCTCGCCATCGTCAGTCGCGGCGGCGGCGGGCCGGCGCAGATGCTGTTCGCCTTCATGGCCGCCACCGCCCTGCTCAGCACCATCGTCTCCAACACCGCGACGACCCTCATCATGATGCCGATCGGTCTCGCCGTCCTCCGCGCCGCCAAAGTTCAGCCCGGCCACACCGGCGGCTTCGCCGGAGCGCTCGCCATGGGAATCGCCTTCGCCGCGACGATCGGCGGCTTCGGCACCCTGGTCGGCTCGCCGACCAACGCCATCGCCGCGGGCATCATCGAGAAGGCGACCGGCTACCGAATCGATTTCCTCACCTGGGCGCTCTACGGAATCCCCCTCGTCCTGATCTGCGTGCCGCTGTGCTGGGCGATCCTGATGAAGGTGCAGAAGGTCTCCGCGACCGATTTCGACCCGGCCGCCGCCCGCGCCGGGATCGGCGAGACGGGCCGCTGGTCGGCCGCCGAGAAAAGGCTGGTGCCGCTGGTCGCGGCCGTCGTCGCGGCCTGGATCACGCTCCCCTTCGTGACGCCCTATTTCCCCAGGGATTCGCTGACCGACGGCACCATCGCCGTGGTCGGCGCCCTGCTCCTGTTCGTGATCCCGGACGGCACCGGCCGGGCGATCCTCAACTGGGAGGAGGCGAACCGGGCGCCCTGGGGCGTGATCATGATGTTCGGCGGCGGCCTCGCCCTCGCCGCCGGCATCGGCGCCTCGGGCCTCGCCGACTGGATGGGAGTCGCCCTCCAGCCGCTTCGCGCCGTCCATCCGATGATCATCGCCGCGGTGCTGGTGGGCATCGTCATCATCGTCACCGAATTCGCCTCGAACGTGGCGACGGCGAGCGGAGTCATTCCCGTCGTCGCCGGAATCATCGCCGCCACCGGCATCGATCCCATCCTGCTCGCCTTGCCCGCCGCCTTCGCCTCGAGCTGGGGCTTCATGCTCCCTTCCGGCACCGGCCCCAACGCCATCGCCTGGGCGACCGGCCACATCGCCCTTCCGAGAATGCTCAAGGCCGGTTTCCTGCTCGACGTCGCCGGCGTCCCGATCATGGTCGGGATCGTCTGGGGGATCGGCGCCCTGCTGAATTGACCCGTCATCCCGGCTTTCGCCAGGACGACGGATCGGGAGGACTAGCGGCGAAGGCGGATGATGGGTTAGGGAGCCCGCGGGCAACCGACCTCACCCCCCGGGGCCGCGCTTTCCACGCGCGGCCGGTGAGCCTGACCTCATGGCGGGCTCGGTCTCCACGCAGCGAATGCGGCAGGCTGATAGGAGGCGATTATCATGCAGGACGAAGACGACATCACCGGCGCGACTCCCCGGCGCCGCCCCAAGGCGAGCGCCCTCGAGATCGGCGGCCGCCGACTCAAGCCGTCCACCCTGATGATGGGCTACGGCTACGATCCGATGCTCTCCGAAGGATCGCTGAAGCCGCCCATCTTCCTCACCTCGACCTTCGTCTTCGAGAATGCCGCCGCCGGCAAGCGCCACTTCGAAGGAGTGACCGGCAAGCGCCCCGGCGGCGCCGAAGGGCTGGTCTATTCGCGCTTCAACGGCCCGAATCAGGAGATACTCGAGGACCGGCTGAGCCTGTGGGAGGATGCCGAGGACGCCCTGACCTTCTCGTCGGGAATGTCGGCCATCTCCACCCTGCTCCTCGCCTTCGTCCAGCCCGGCGACGTCGTCGTCCATTCCGGCCCCCTCTACGCCGCGACGGAGACTCTGATCGCCCGCATCCTGGGCCGGTTCGGCGTCAAATGGCTGGACTTCCCGGCCGGCGCGACGCGCGAGGAGATCGAAGCCGTGCTGGAGCGGGCCAGGGGCCTGGGCCGGGTCTCGCTCATCTACCTCGAAAGCCCCGCCAACCCCACCAACGCCCTGGTCGATGTCGAGGCGGTTGCCGCGGCGCGCTCGGCGGTGCTCGGCGACGAGCGACCCCCGATCGCGATCGACAACACCTTCCTCGGCCCGCTCTGGGCTCAGCCGCTCCGCCAGGGCGCCGACCTCTCCGTCTATTCGCTGACCAAATATGCCGGCGGCCACAGCGATCTCGTCGCCGGCGGAATCACCGGGTCGAGGGAGCTGATCAACACCATCCGGATGCTCCGCAACACGATCGGAACGATCACCGATCCCAACACCGCCTGGATGCTTCTTCGGAGCCTCGAGACGCTCGAGCTCCGGATGACCCGCGCCGGCGAGAATGCCGCCAAGGTCTGCGAATTCCTGCGCCAGCATCCGAAGGTCGAAAGCGTCGGCTATCTCGGCTTCCTCGAAGGCGGCTCCGACGAGCGGCAGGCCGACATCTACCGCCGCCACTGCACCGGCGCCGGCTCGACCTTCTCGCTCTACCTGAAGGGCGGGGAGAAGGAGGCCTTCGCCTTCCTCGATTCGCTGAAGATCGCCCACCTCGCCGTCAGCCTCGGCGGCACCGAGACCCTTGCGAGCGCTCCGGCGGCGATGACCCATTTGTCGGTACCCGACGAGCGCAAGCAGGCGCTGGGGATCACCGACAATCTCGTCCGAATCTCGATCGGCGTCGAGGATCCGGACGACCTCATCGCGGACTTCGACCAGGCGCTGGGGGCGGTTTAGGGAAGGACCGCAAAGGGTTGTAAACCGTTCGGGTTGAGCTTGTCGAAGCCCTCTCCTTCTCTTGAGGGCTAGGACAGGCTCAGGCCGAACGGGTGGGGGTGCTGCCTCCCGAATCTTCGTCCTCCCCCCAGTCCACCACTTCCCAGCCTTCCGCCTTCGCCAGCCTGACCAGCCGGCTGTGCGCGTTGGCGGCGACCGCCTCGTCGGCCCAGCGGTGGACGTGGTGGTCGGAGACATGGTCGGAATAGAAGCGGATGTGGACGGCGTCGCGCTCCAGCCCCTCGCGCTGGAGCCAGGCCAGGATCATGTCCTTCTTGGCGGGACCGTAGCAATTGGCGCCGTCGATCCTGGCCACGATCCGGCCCTTCGCGTCGATCCCGGTCTCGGTGGCGATGACATCCTCGAAGCCGAGCCGCCGGGCGATCGCCGCGGCGTAGAGGCGGTAGGAAGCGGTCGCCATGACCAGCCGCCGGCCGGCGGCGCGGTCGGCGGCGATGGCCCGGCGGGCGCCGGGCATGATGTTGGAAGCGAGCTGCTTCTCGGCGAAGCTCTCGATCACCGGCTCGAGCCGTTCCGGAGCGATCCCCCGGCCGATCAGCAGGGTGTAGTTGATCTCCTTGAGCCGGCCGCGGTCGACAAGCTTCAGGACATAGGCAAGCATCGCCAGCAGCACGACCGGCAGCAGCGCGAGCCGCCACGGCGCCAGCTTCGTCGCGGCATGGATCAGGAACGGCGTGTAGGTCGCCCGCCGGGTGATCGTCCGGTCCATGTCGTAAATCGCGAGCCGCGCCTTCATGCTTCGTCTGAAGCATCCGGACCTGGCTTTTGTCCAGCATTGCCCACGCTGGGGAATTGAAGCATGAACGCGCCCATGAGCAGCGTCGCCCGTTTCACCGACAGCGTTGAGGAAGGCCGCCGCGTGCTCCGTTTCCAGGGCGACCTGACGCTGTCGCGGCTCGGAGTCCTGCCCAACCGGCTCGACCGGCTGAAGGGCCGCGACTTCGTGATCGACCTCTCCGGCGTCGGCCGGATGGACACGATCGGCGCCTGGATCGTCCACCGCACCGCGCGCGACCGCGGCGGCGAGATCGTCGGCGCCGACGAAGGCGCGGCGACCCTGCTCAGGCAGGTCGAACGGGCCGACCAGCCGGTCAAGGTCCGTCCCGATCCTCCGGCGCCCTTCCAGCGGGTGCTGACCCAGCTCGGGGAAGCGACGGTCGAGGCCGGCCACACCTTCGTCGGGCTGCTCGGCTTCTTCGGCGGAATGCTGCTCGCGATCGGCAACGTCATCCGCCAGCCGCGCCGCTTCCGCCTCAACGCGGTCGTCCAGCGCTTCGAGGTGGTCGGGGTCCATGCCTTCGGAATCATCGGCCTGATGAGCTTTCTCGTCGGCATCGTCATCGCCCAGCAGGGCGCGGTGCAGTTGCGGCAGTTCGGCGCCGAGGTGTTCACGGTGAACCTCATCGGCCGAAGCTCGATCAAGGAATTGGGCGTGCTGATGACGGCGATCATGGTCGCCGGCCGCTCCGGCTCCTCCTTCGCCGCCCAATTGGGCTCGATGAAGCTGGCGGAAGAGGTCGACGCGATGCGCACGATCGGAGTCTCGCCGATGGAGGCGCTCGTCCTCCCGCGTGTCTTCGCGACCGTGCTGATGATGCCGCTCCTGAGCTTCTACGCCGCCATCGTCGCGATCATCGGCGGCGGCATCTTCACCTGGGTGTCGCTCGACATCGCGCCGGTCACCTTCGTTCAGCGGATCCGCGAGGTCGTGCCGCTGACCGATCTTTGGCAGCTGCTGATCAAGGCGCCGGTCTTCGGGCTGATCATCTCGCTGGCCGGCTGCTACCAGGGCATGCAGGTCAAGTCTGACGCCGAGGAGGTCGGCCTCAGGACGACCACCGCGGTCGTTCAGGCGATCTTCCTCGTCATCGTCCTCGACGCCTTCTTCGCGGTGTTCTTCACGGAGATCGGCTGGCTGTGAGCGAGGCGCAGGAGGAAATCGTGATCGAGGTCCATGGCCTCAGGAACAGCTTCGGCGAGGCCGTCATCCACGACGGGCTCGACCTGGAGGTCAGGCGCGGCGAGATCATCGGAGTGGTCGGAGGCTCGGGGACCGGCAAGTCGGTGATGATGCGTTCGATCATCGGCCTTCAGCGGCCCGACGCCGGGGAAGTGCGCGTGTTCGGGGAGCCCATGCTCGACCGCGACGACGCGCAGCTCCAGCCCATCCGCAAGCGCTGGGGCATCCTGTTCCAGGGCGCCGCCCTGTTCTCCACGCTCACCGTCGCCGAGAACGTCCAGGTGCCGCTTCGCGAATTCTATCCGCGATTGTCGGAGAAGCTGCTCGACGAGATCGCCGCCTACAAGATCGTCATGGTCGGGCTCGCTCCCGACGCCGGCCCCAAATATCCGGCTGAGCTTTCCGGGGGCATGAAGAAGCGCGCCGGGATCGCCCGGGCGCTGGCGCTCGATCCGGAGCTGCTCTTCCTCGACGAGCCGACCGCCGGCCTCGATCCGATCGGCGCCGCCGCCTTCGACCAGCTCATCGTCGACCTTCGCGAGCGGCTCGGCCTCACCGTGTTTTTGATCACTCACGATCTCGACACGCTCTACACCATCTGCGACCGTGTCGCGGTGCTCGCCGACAGGAAGGTGATCGCCGTCGGCACTATTCCGGAATTATTGGCTTTGGACCACGAATGGATACAGGAGTATTTCAGAGGTCCGCGCGGCCGGGCGGCCGAGGAGGCCATGGAAGCCGAAGAGGCACGGACCGGCGAAGCGAACGGGGGGACTGAGAGATAATGGAAACCCGCTCGAACCATATACTGGTAGGCGCCGTCGTTCTCGGAATGCTGGTGGCCGTGGTGCTGTTCGTCGTCTGGCTCATGCAGGCCGGAGGCGACCAGGACAAGAAGTACGACATCCTGTTCAGCCAGGCGGTCGAGGGGCTTGCCAAGGGCAGCGCCGTCACCTTCTCGGGCGTTCCGGTCGGCCAGGTCGAATCGATCAACCTGATGCCGGAGACTCCGCAATTCGTCAGGATCCGAATTTCGGTCGACGACAAGACCCCGGTCATCGTCGGAACCACAGCGACGATGAAGGCGACCTTCACCGGGATCGCCTCGATCCAGCTCGACCCGCCCGAGCGCGACCCGCGCCGCCGCCGAGTCGGCCGTCCGATCGTCTGCCCGGAAGTGAACCCGGAGGCGCAATGCCCGTTCGGAGTGCCGCTCATCCCGACCAAGCCGGGAGCGCTCGGCCAGCTGCTCAACAGCGCTCCGGAGCTGCTCGAGCGGGTTTCGGCGCTGACCGCCCGGCTCACCGAACTGCTCGGCGACCGCAACCAGAATTCGATCGCCGCGATCCTCGAGAACGTCCAGGTGATCAGCCGCAACCTCGCCGAACGCTCGGACGAGATCGCCGCCACCATGGCCGAGGCGCGGGTGGCCATCCGCCAGACCGGAGTCGCCGCCCAGGAGATGGGCCAGCTCGCCGACACCGCCGACCGCTCCTTGTCCCAGGACGTCCGGCCGATGCTCGGCGATCTCAGGCAGACGATCCGCGCCGCCGAGACCAGCATGGGCAATCTCGACGCCGCGATCGGCGACGCCCGCCCGGGCCTCCAGGCCTTCTCCAAGCAGACCATCCCCGAGGTCGGCCAGCTCGTCCGCGACCTGAGGGAAATGTCCGACGCCCTTTCGCAGGTCGCCCAGCGGCTGAACACTCAGGGCGCGGGCGGGATCATCGGCGGCTCGAAGCTGCCCGACTACAAGCCGAGGAAAAAATGAGACTTAACCGACCCTTCCTCGCCCTCGCCGCGGCCCTCGCCGTCTCCGGCTGCCTCAGCTTCGGCCCCAAGGTGCCGCCGGTACTGATGCGTCTGACCTCGGACGCCCAGATCGCCGCGTCGGGCCGGACCGCACCGGCCGCAGAGGCGATCACGGTCGTCCCGCCCACCGCGCCCGCCGAGCTGAACACGCCGCGCGTTCCCGTCAGGACCGGCGCTACCCAGGTCGCCTACGTCAAGGACGCCCAGTGGGTGGAGGTCCCCAGCATCCTGTTCGCGCGCCTGCTGTCGGAGACGATCGCCGCCCGCACCGGCAGGGTCGTCCTCGATCCGAAGCAATTCACCTTCGATCCGGGCCAGCGCCTGACCGGCACGCTCCAGACTTTCGGCCTCGACGCCGACCGGATGGAGGCGGTTCTGGTCTACGACGCCGCCGTCTCGCGCGGCCAGGAATCGGTGGAGACGAGGCGCTTCGAGGCGCGGGTGCCGGTCGCCGCCCTCGACGCCGCGAGCGCTCCGGCGGCGCTCAACCAGGCGGCGAACCAGGTCGCGTCGGAGGTGGCGGCCTGGGTCGGCTGACCGTCCCCCTCCCTGGAAGGGAGAGGCCCGGGGGGGGGGCAGGCGAGCGAAGCGGGACTTTCCTGCTGAGCGGGAGTTTCGGCCGCCTTCGGCGGACCCACCCCCGGCCCCTCCCTTCCAGGGAGGGGAGGTCCTAGATCGACTTGCGCTTCAGCCTCGCTCGCAGATCCTCCATGCCGATCTCCTCGACCACGGCGGCCTTGTCGTCGGAGCGCAGGATCGTCGAGACGTGGCCGAGGATCTGGCCGACCAGGTCGAGGCTCTGGAGCGACTTGCCGTGGCGCTGGATGAGGAGGAGGTCGGCGATCAGCTCGTCGCCCAGGCCCTCGAGCAGGCGCTGGACATAGCCGAGCTCGTCCGCCAGCCTTTTGTCGAGATCCGGGACCACGGGGCGGGTGGCCGGCCCCTCGGCGGAGCGCAGCCCACGGCCCGAAACGGGGTTGGCCCGGGCTTCCGCCTGGATGGCGTCGACCCGGCGCTGGTCGCGAAGCCCCGTGCAGTCGATCGGCCGCGGCTTGCCGCCGGTCCATTCGTTGACCGGCGTCGGACCGGCGAACCTCACTCCGCGTCGGCTACCGGCGGCCCAGGCGACGGTCGCGGCCACCTGGAGATCGCCGCGCATCAGGACGAGGGCCATTCCGGCTTCGGGCAGCCCGGCGCCCTCGATCATGGCTCCGGTCTCGGAGAGGTTGCGGATCCGCACCGGCAGGCTTCGGCCGCCCACCTCGGCGGTCGCGGCGAGCAGCAAATTGGTGCGCGGAGCGGCGCGGTCCTCCGCGCTTCCTTCCGGCTCTATCTGGCCCATTTCACCCACGTCGGTGCCGCCTCCGCTGCCCGCATCCCACCGCGGTCAGGAGACCCTAACCTGCAATGGTTAATTCGGGCTTAGGGGCCTGTCTCCCCTTGTCTTGCAGGGAGGGGAGTTCACCCCAGCGACTTGCTCGCCTGCTCGAACACGTCCTTGCTGAGGCCGGGGGTCGCGACGATCCGCTCCAGCTCGGCCTTCATCAGATCCTGGCGGCCGGGATCGAACCGGCGCCAGCGGCCGAGCGGCGGGACCAGCCGTGCCGCCGTCTGCGGATTGAGCCGGTCCACCGCCAGGATCATGTCGGCGAGGAAGCGGTAGCCGCGGCCCGATCGGTGGTGGAAGGCCCGCTGGTTGGCGGCGAAGGCCCCGACCAGCGACCGCATCCGGTTCGGGTTGGAAAGCGTGAAGTCCGGATGCCCGGCCAGCGCCTCGACCGCTTGGAGCGTGTCGTCGCGGGTGGAGAGCGCCTGCACCGTGAACCATTTGTCGAGCACCAGGGGGTCGGACCGGTAGCGCTCGTAGAAGCCGGCGAGAGCGCCGTGGCGCTCGGGGGAGTCGGAGCCGGCGAGGGCCGCGAGCGCGCCCTGCCGGTCGGTCATATTGTCAGCCTCGTCATGCTGTCGCCTGGCGAGCGCCGGCGCGTCCCCGGCCCCGGCGGCCATCAGATAGTTGAGCGCCACCGTTTTGAGCCGGCGGGCGCCCTTGGCGGCGGGCGAATATTCGTAGCGATTGGCCGAGGTCGAGGCGTAGGCGGCCCGCCACTGGGACTCCAGTTCCCGGCCCAGCTCGGCGCGAAGGGAGTCGCGGGCGAGCCTTATGGCTTCGGGATCGACCACCGCCATCTGGTCGCCGATGAAGGATTCGCTCGGCGGCAGCACGGCCTCCGCCGTGAAAGCCGGGTCGAGCGCCTCGTCGGCGAGCGTCCGGCGAACCGCATCGACCACCGGGCCGTGGTCCGCCCGGCCGGAGCCGATCGCCGTCAGCAGGGTGTCGAGCATCAGCTGCTGCATCGCCTCGTAGCGCGCGAACGGATCGTCGTCATGCGCGGAGAGGAAGGCGAGGTCGGCCGCCGGCCGCTCGGTCTCGACGATCACCGGCGCCGAGAAACCGCGATTGACCGAAAGCACGAGCGGTTCGCCGTCGGCGCTGAACAGCGCCTCGTCCCGCGCCTGGTCGTGAAGGATGAGCCGCTCGGCGACCTTCCTGCCGCTGTCCCGACCGAACAGCGCGACGCGCAGCGGGATCGGCATCGGCTTCTTCACGGGCTGGCCGGGCGTCGGAGGAACCTCCTGAGCGAGGGACAGCCGTGCCGTGCCCTTGTCCTGAACGAGATGGGCGCGAACCCGCGGCGTCCCCGCCTGCTCGTACCAGAGGCGGAATTGGGCCAGGTCCTCGCCGCTCGCTTCCTCCATCGCCTGGACGAAATCCTCGCAGGTCACCGCCTGGCCGTCATGCCTCTCGAAATAGAGGTCGCAGCCGGCCCGGAAGCGCTCGGGGCCGAGCAGGGTGTGGAGCATTCGGATCAGCTCGGCGCCCTTGTTGTACACCGTCGCCGTGTAGAAATTGGCGATCTCCATGTAGCTGTCGGGCCGCACCGGATGCGCCAGCGGGCCGCCGTCCTCGGGGAATTGCGCCGCCCGAAGCAGCCGCACGTCCTCGATCCTCTTGACCGCCGGGCTGCCCATGTCGGCCGAGAACATCTGGTCGCGAAAGACGGTGAAGCCCTCCTTCAGCGACAGCTGGAACCAGTCTCGGCAGGTCACCCTGTTGCCCGACCAGTTGTGGAAATATTCGTGCGCGACGACCCCGGCGACGGCGTCGAAATCCGAGTCGGTCGCCGTCTCGGGATCGGCGAGGATGAAGCGCGAGTTGAAGATGTTGAGGCCCTTATTCTCCATCGCCCCGAAGTTGAAATCGGCCACGGCGACGATGTTGAACACGGCGAGGTCGTATTCGCGGCCGTACACCTCCTCGTCCCATTTCATCGACGCCTTGAGCGACGTCATGGCGTGCTCCGTCTTCGGCAAATCGGGCTCGCGCACCCAGATGCCGAGATCGACCTTGCGCCCCGAACGGGTGACGAAGCTGTCGCGGTTGACGGCGAGATCCCCCGCCACCAGCGCGAACAGGTAGCAGGGCTTGGGGAAGGGATCGTCCCATTCGGCCCAGTGCCGCCCGCCCTCCAGCTCGCCGGCGCCGACCGGATCGCCGTTCGACAGCAGCACCGGATAGGCGGCCCGGTCCGCGATCATCCGCACCCGGTAGCGCGACAGCACGTCGGGCCGGTCCGGGAAGGGCGTGATCCGGCGGAAGCCCTCCGCCTCGCACTGGGTGCACAATATGCCGCCGGATTCGTAGAGGCCCATCAGCTGGGTGTTGGCGCGCGGCTCTATCTCGACGAGCGTCTCCACGGTCGCGGTCCCGCCGCGAAGGACAAGTGTGAGCACTTCGCCGTCGAGGCTGTATTCGGCCGCCGCGCCGTCGACGTTCACCTCGATCGGGACGAGCCCTTGCGCGTCCAGCCTGAGCGGCCGGTCGTGCGCACCGTTGCGGGCCACGTTCAGCCGCGACCTCACCCGGGTCCGCTCCGCTCCGAGGTCGAAATCGATCTCGATCGAGGGGACGAGCCAGTCCGGCGGCCGGTAATCCTCGCGGCGGACGGCGGCGGGCGGAGCGGCGGGGGCGTTCTGGGCGTCGAGCATGGCGGCGACTTAGGCGCGGGTGTTGGCGGGTGCAATGACCGTTGCCCTCCCTGCAAGGGAGGGGGGTCACGTCGCCGCCGCCCTCGACTTCAAAGCGATGACCAGTCCGACGAGCGCGAGGATCCCGCCCGCGACGGCGAGCGTCGACCAGCGATAGGCTTCGAAGATCGTCGAAAACACCATCGCCAGGATCGGAACGAGGACGCTCGAATAAGCCGCCTTGCCCGGCCCCACCGCCCGCATCACCGCGAAATAGAGCGGGAAGGCCAAGGCCGAGGCGATGAGGCCGAGATAGACGAGGCCGAGCCAGTAAGCCGGCCGCGCCTCGATCACCGGAGCGCCGGCGACGGTCCAGGCGAACAGGGCGTTGGCGGCGATCCCGTAGACCATCCCCCACGCGATCAGGGTGGCGAGCGGCCAGGCGGCGAGGCCGCGGCTCGCCTGCAGGATGTTGGCCACGGAGGCGGAGATGACTCCGAACAGCGTGAGGCCGATGCCGAGCAGCACCTGCCCCGTCGAGGTCGGGCTGGCGCGAATCTCCTGGACGAACAGCAAGGAAACCCCGGCGCAGGCGATCGCCGAGCCGGCGACGAAGGGCCAGGTCGACCTCTGCTTGAGGAACAGCCAGGCGAGGATGCTGTTGGGGACCATCAGCAGCGCGAAGACGGCCGCGACCAGGCCGCTGGTGACATGGTGCTCCGCCGCATAGACGAAGTTGAAGTTGAGGCAGAATTGCGGAACTCCGAACAAAGCGGCGAGCAGGTGGCCGCGCCGGTCCATGCGCAGGGTCGCTCCGCTCATCGCCGCCCAGGCGAACATCGCCGCGGCGGCGATGACGAAGCGGTAGGTCACCGACCAGGAGGGCGGGACGGCGCCGAGCTGGTCCTTGATGACGATCCAGGTCGAACTCCAGATCAGGGTGACGAGGAGGAAGGGGAAGAGGATTCGGGGCTGCAGCATGGTCGGGGCGGCGGAGGTCGCAGTCCCGGTCGATCCGGTGTCGCTCACAGCGCCCTGATGGCCGCGGCGAGCGCCGCCACATGCTCCGGGTCCGAATCCCAGGCGGTGACCAGCCGCGCCTCGCCGGGGCCCCAGTCGTAAAAGTCGAATCCCTGGTCGCGCAGCTTCCGCGCCTCGTCCGGCCGGACCTTGAGGAACACCTCGTTCGCCTCCACCGGCAGCACCAGCCGCCCCGGCCCCGCCGCCTCGGCGAGCTGGCCGGCGGCGGCGTTGGCGGCCGCCGCATTGCGGAGCCACACCCCGTCCTCGACCATGGCGAGGAGCTGCGCCGCCAGATAGCGGCCCTTGGAGAGGAGGTGGCCGGCGCGTTTGCGGCGGTACAAGGTCGCCTGGCGGTGCCGGTCGCCGAAGAAGATCAGGGCCTCGGCCGAAATTCCGCCATTCTTGACGAAGCCGAAGCTGAGCGCATCCACTCCGGCCCGCCAGGTCAGATCGGCCGGCGAGTCGCCGGTGCTGACGGCGGCGTTGGCGAAGCGGGCGCCGTCGACATGGAAGGCGAGGCCTCGCGCCCGCGCCAGCTCGCCCAAAGCGGCGGTCTCGGCGGCGGTGTAGACGAGCCCATATTCCGTCGCGTTGGTGATCGAGAGGGCGGCCGGCTGGGTCTGGTGGACGTCGTCGCGCACGGTTTCGAGCAGGGCCGTCACCGCCCGCGGAGTCAGCTTCGCCCCCTCGCCCTCGCCGAGCAGCAATTTCGCACCGTGGGTGTAGAATTCCGGGGCGCCGCATTCGTCGTTCTGGATGTGGGCGTCGCGGTGGCAGACGATGCTTCCATAAGGCGGACAGAGCGCCGCCAGGGCCAGCGCGTTGGCCGCCGTTCCGGTCGCCACCCACAAGGCCGTCACCCGGGTCTCGAACAGCTCGGAAAAGGCGTCGTCGAGGCGCCGGCTCCAGGAGTCGCCGTCATAAGCGGTGTCGAGGCGATTGGCGGCGGCGATCGCCGCGACCGCCTCGGGGCAGGCCGCGGCCGCATTGTCGGAGAAAAAGCGCATGGCGGGGCCTTACGGTCCGAGTTCGATACGGGCAATGGTCCTCGATGGCCCGGGATTCCGCCGGCCGTCATTCCGGCGAAAGCCGGAATCCATGAACGCGGCCGGTCGGATTCTAGTGGGGCGGTGTTCATGGATCCGGGGTCGAGCCCGGGATGACGGGCTCGGCGGCCCGTTCAAGCGACCTGCCAGGGCGCACGAAAATGCCGTCCGCGTTTACTACAATTTAGGTGCCTCGGGTCTATCCCTCTGGGCCAAGAGCCAATGAGGAAATGAGCGGATGGGCGTAGAGCATTTTGTTGACGGACCGGTCGCGGGCAAGCGCCAGGCCAAGCGGGCGCGCGTCCTGCTCGCCGCGAAGCTGCAATTGGCCAATGGCGGCGAGATCGACGCCCGGCTGCGCGATCTCTCCCGCAAAGGGGCTCTGGTCGAGTGCCAGACGGTCCCGGCGGTGGGCACCGAGCTCATGTTCACCCGCGGCTCGACCAGCGTCCCCGCGCGAGTGGCCTGGACCGGCTCCGACCGGGTCGGCCTCGAATTCGCCTACATGATCGACGAGCATGAGGTGCTGGTGCAGCTGAAGCGCACCTCGGGGGACCAGAACCAGCCGCGCTTCCGCCGGCCGCGCCTGTTCGGCGAGGAGATGAGCCATCATGAGAAGCAGATCGCCCGCCTCTGGGGCGCTTCGGTCGGCATCGCCATTCCGGGGGAGTGAGGGCTCCCGATGAGCTTCACCGCCGAGCTTTCGACCGCTCCGGACGATGACGGCCGCCGCGCCGCCCGGGCCGACGTCGTGCTCGGGGCGGGGCTTCGGCAGCGCGGCGCCCACGCCGTCACCGTGCAGGTGCTCGATCTCTCCGTCACCGGCTTCCGGGCGGCGACCCATCTCGAGCTGATGACCGGCACCGATCTGTGGCTGAAGCTGCCCGGCCTCGAATCTCTCCACGCGCGGGTGGTCTGGATGAAAGGCCATTTGCTGGGCTGTGAGTTCGTGCGTCCGCTCCACCCCGCCGTTCTCGACATGATCGTCCGCAACGCGCCGCGCTGAGGCTGGACGCGCCGGGACGCCGGGGCCATCCTCGGGCGGTCCAGCAGGGGAAAACCGACATGTCCATCACTCTCGCGGCGGCGCTTCTCGCCGCGGCGCCCGCCCCGCAGACTACTCCGATCGTCGATACGGACAGGACGGTGGCGGACCAGCCGCTCACGGTGCCGCCGGGGCCGATTCGGGTCGTGGCCACCCGTACCGTCCTCCCCGCCGGCGCGACGATCGGCACGCACATGCATTTGTGGGCCCGCTACGTCTACGTCGAGAGCGGCGAGGTGCAGCTGACTCTGACCGGCGCCGGCACCACCCGGACCTTCAGGGCGGGCGAGATGATCGTCGAGCCGATCGGCAAATGGCATAGCGGCAAGATCGTCCGCGATACGGTGCTGATCGCCACCGAGCAGGTCCCGCCCGGCCGCTGCAACACGATCAGGCCGCCCGCGGCCGGCGCTTCCAACGATTGCTGAACGAGACCCGCCGGGGCCGGGGACGAGTGGTGCTGCCGGTGAGGATTGAACTCACGACCTCAGCCTTACCAAGGATGCGCTCTACCACTGAGCTACGGCAGCATACTCGCCTGTCGGGAGAGGCGCGGCTATGGCCGGAGGGCTGGTGGAATGTCAAGGTAAGTCATGGCGAAGCGTGACGAGGAACGGGAGAAGCGGCTGGCCGAGGCGCTGCGCGAGAATCTGCGGCGGAGGAAGGCGCAGGCGCGGGGGGAGGAGGAGCCGGCCGCGGAGAATCGTCATCCCGGCGAAGGCCGGGATCCATGAACACTGCCGGATCTTGATTTCCGCCGCCCGTGTCATGGATCCCGGCCTCCGCCGGCATGACACTCAGAGCGGAGCGCAGCCCGCTTCCAGCCAAGCCCTCGCCTCGCCCTCCAGCTGCGGCCCGACGATCTCCTTCACCCTGGCATGATAGGCGTTGAGCCACTCGCGCTCTTCCGCCGAAAGCATCTCCGCAACGATCAGCTTCCGGTCGATCGGAGCGAAGGTGAGGGTCTCGAAGCCGAGCATCCGCTTTTCAGCGCCCGCGATCTCGCGCGGCTCGACCAGCACCAGATTCTCGACCCGGATGCCGTATTCGCCGGTCTTGTAGTAACCGGGCTCGTTGGAGAGGAACATTCCGGCCCTGAGCGGCTCGTCGCCGCCGGCCTGGCTCGATCCGGCGGGAGAGATTCGCTGCGGCCCCTCGTGGACGGCGAGATAGGCGCCGACGCCGTGGCCGGTGCCGTGGGCGTAATCGAGCCCCGCCTGCCACAGAAATTGCCGCGCGAAGCTGTCGAGCTGGCTTCCGCGCGTGCCCTCCGGGAAGACCGCCCGGGCGACCGCGATATGGCCTTTGAGCACGCGGGTGAAGCGGTCGCGCATCTCCTCCGTGGGCTCGCCGATGGCGACGGTGCGGGTGACGTCGGTGGTGCCGTCCGGATATTGGCCGCCCGAATCGACCAGGTAGAGGGAGTTCATCTCGAGCCTGCGGTTGGTCTCCTCGCTCACCCGGTAATGGACGATGGCGCCGTTGGGGCCTGCGCCGGAGATGGTGTCGAAGCTGGTGTCGCGAAGGTCGCCGCACGCCTGGCGGAACTCCTGAAGCTTCGCGACCGCGATCAGCTCGTCGACATTTCCCTTCGGCGCCTCGATCGAAAGCCAGTGCAGGAAACGGCTGAGCGCGGCGCCGTCGCGGGCCTGGGCGGCGCGATGGCCCTCGATCTCGGCCCGGTTCTTGATCGCCTTGGGCAGAACGGCCGGATCCCGCTTCTGCACGATCTTCGCGCCCGCTTTCTCCAGCGCCCCGAAGATCGCCGCCACCGCCCGCTCCGGATCGGCGACCACAGTCTTGCCGGCCAGCGAGCGCAGATGGGCCTCGAATTCATGCCGCTCGTGGACCCTTACGCCGTTGCCGAGATGCTGGCGGACGTCGTCGCCGATCTTCTCGGAGGCGACGAACAGGTCGGCGGTGCCGTCGTCATGGACGAGCGCGAAGGAGAGGGCGACCGGCGTGTGCTCGACGTCCTGGCCGCGGACGTTGAAGGTCCAGGCGATCGAATCGAGCGCGGAGAGGACCGCCGCGTCGGCCTTCTGCGCCTGCAGCCAGTCCGCCATCTCCTGGCGCTTGGCGGCCGAGGACTTGCCGGTATAATCGTCGGGATGGACGACCAGCCGCGCCTTGGAAGGCTCGGGCTTGTCGGCCCAGACCGCGTCGATCGGGTTGCGCTGGACGGGGACGAGCTCGGCGCCCTTCTCGGCCAGCGCCTCCTTCGCCCGAGCCACCCAGTCCCTTGTGTGGAGCCAGGGGTCGTAGCCGATGCGGCCGCCGTCCGGGGCATTGGCCTTGAGCCATTCGGCGACGCTGGTCTCCGGCACCGACTGGTAGCTCCACAGCTTGCCGTCCACCTGGTCGCGGACCTGAAGCGTGTAGCGCCCGTCGACGAAGATCGCCGCCTCTTGCGGAAGCACCGCCGCCGCCCCGGCCGAGCCCTGGAAGCCGGTCAGCCAGGCGAGGCGCTGGGCGTAGCTTCCGACATATTCGGACATATGCTCGTCGGTGAGAGGAACGACGAAGCCGTCGAGGCGGTCCGCCTTGAGCTGGTCGCGCAGCGCGGCAAGGCGGGCTTCGTAGGTCGACATACAGATCTCCGTTTCTGCTTCAGCCGTTCAGGCCGCGGTCCTTTTCCCCCGTTCGGGCTGAGCCTTTCGAAGCCCTCTCTTTACCGAGGCTCCGGAGAAGGGCAGGGCTTCGGCAAGCCCAGCCCGAACGGAGAGGATGCAGCCGAAGCCTTAGCCATTCTCCTGCGCCCTGCAACCACAACTCGGAAAGCTCCATGAACGACCAGCTTCCAGCCCCGCCCCGCGCCGAACCGCGCCCCTTTTCCTACGAACGCCACGGCTACACGGTCGAGGATCCCTATGCCTGGCTCAAGGACCCGCTCTATCCCAGGGTCGAGGACGGGCGGATCCTCGATTATCTGAAGGCCGAGAACGCCTATTTCGAGGCGGCGATGGCGCCGCACGCCGCCCTCGTCGAGACCCTGTTCGAGGAGATGAAGGCCCGGGTCAAAGAGGACGAATCCTCGGTCCCGGTGCGCGAGGGCGACTGGCTCTACTGGTGGGCGTTCAGGCCGGGCGAGCAATATCGCACCTGGTATCGCAGGCCCGTCGCCGGCGGGGGCGAGCAGGTCATTTTCGACGAGGCCCTGGAGGCCGAGGGCAAGGAATATTTCCGGAGGGGGGCGATCGAGATCAGCCCGGACGGCCGGCTCGCCGCCACCCTCGTCGACGACAGCGGATCCGAGCGCTTCGACCTGCGCATCCGCGACCTCGCCACCGGCGAGGACGTCGAGACGGTCACCGACGTCGCCATCGGCCAGCCGGTCTGGACGAGCGACAGCCGGGGAATCGTCTTCACCGAGGTGAACGAGCATTGGCGCAGCTACCGCGCCCGCTACCATCGCCTCGGCACCCCGGCCTCGGAGGACGTGACGCTCTACGAGGAGACCGAGGAGATAGGCTTCAGCGTCGGACTGGTGCAAGCCCAGGACCGGAGCCTCATCTTCATCTCGACGGGCGACAACAGCACCAGCGAGGTCCGGTTCGTCCCGGCCGCCGATCCGCGGGCGCCGCTCACCCTGATCTCGCCGCGCCGCGAGAAGCGCCGCTACACGGTCGACTCGGCCCACGGGAAATTGTGGATCCTCACCAACGACGATCATGTGAACTTCCGGGTCGCGGAGGCGGACCCGGCGCGTCCGGGCGAATGGACCACCGTCATCCCCGGCTCGGACCGGGTCTATATGCGGCAGCTGAGCGCCTTTCGCGATCATCTCGCCATTACCGAGCGCGTCGACGGCCTCGACCACCTCCGGCTCCGCTCCTACGACGGCGAGGAGTTGCGCATACCCTTCGCCGAAGCCGCCTACGCCGCCGCCTTCGGCAACAATCCCGAATTCGCGCCGGACGCCTACCGGATCAACTATTCGTCCATGGTCTCGCCGGATACCGTCTACGACTACCATCCGGCCGAGGGCCGGCTGGAGACTCTCAAGGTCCAGACCATCCCGTCCGGCTACGATCGCTCGCGCTACGAGAGCGAGCGGCTGATGATCCCGGCGCGCGACGGCAAGGAAGTGCCGGTTTCCATCGTCTATCCGAAAGGCTTCCCCAGGGACGGCTCGGGCAAGCTCTTCCTCTACGCCTACGGCGCCTACGGCTATGCCGTCCCGCCGAGCTTCTCGGCCAGCCGGATCAGCCTTCTCGACCGCGGCTTCGCCTATGCCATCGCCCATATTCGGGGCGGCGACGATCTCGGCCACGGCTGGGCCCTCGACGGCAAGCTCGACAAGAGAATGAACACGTTCAACGATTTCGTCGACGCCGCCAAAGGCCTGATCTCGCGAGGCTTCTCGGCTCCCGGCAACATCGCCATCTCCGGCGGATCGGCGGGCGGCGAGCTGATGGGGGTGGCCGTAAATACCGATCCGGATCTGTGGGGCGCGGTGGTCGCCGACGTGCCGTTCGTCGACGTGCTCAACACCATGCTGGACGAAAGCCTGCCGCTCACCCCGGGGGAATGGCCGGAATGGGGCAACCCCATCGAGGACAAGGCCGCCTTCGAGCTGATCCGCGGCTACAGTCCCTACGATCAGGTCAGGCCGCAGGCCTATCCGCCGATGCTGATCACCGGCGGGCTCCACGATCCGCGGGTCACTTACTGGGAGCCGGCGAAATGGGCGGCGAAGCTGCGCGCCACCAAGACAGACGGCAATCTTCTGCTCCTCAAGATCAACATGGGCGCCGGCCATGGCGG
>DASPJA010000050.1:0-6404 GCA_035628835.1 Allosphingosinicella sp. | reverse complement strand
GCGGACCGCGGTCTCGGCCTCGCGGAGGCGGATGTTGAGCATCGCCCGCATGGCCCGGGTGATGCGCGGGTGCGGCCGCCGGTGCGGATGGGCGACGTCCCTGAGACCGTAACCGGTGTCGACGAGGATCAGTCCGCTGTCATGCTCGATCAGCAGGCAGTGGCAGACCAGCCGCCCGAGCGGGCCGAGGCTTCGCCCGTCGAACAGGGCGCCGCCGACGGGGCAATCGGTGCCGCAATTGAGATGATGGACGCGCATCGCCAAGCCTTCCTTCGCCGCCCGCCCCGGCACCGCGCATCCTCGAAGGCGCAGGGGAGCGCCATAACCTGGATTGACCCTGGCCCGAAACGGGCGTGACGCCGGTCACGCGCCGCCGCGCCGCCTCGCCTGCAAAGAGGTGGAGCCCTTGCCAGCCGGGGCGGCGCCTCTCCATGCGGGCGTCATCCCGGCGGAGGCGGGGCGGCGCCCGGGTGGGGCCGAGCGCCGCTCCCGCCTCCAAGCGTCATCCTTGCGCGGCGAGTTTCGCCTGCTGCAAAAGCGAAGAGGGTCGGATATCCAGGTCCGAAGATCTGGCGGCGCTGCCGCCGTGGCCGCTGAAGCCCCTTCGGTGCAATGGCGCCGCTCCCGCCTCGGATCAAGTCGGTCCCCGAGCGCGGCGGAGACCTTGCCGCCATTCCTCTCCAGCTCGGCCATGGTCTATGTCGCCGAGGCGCCGACGGTGGAGGGGGAGAGCCAGACGCAAAAAAGGGCGCCGCCGAAGCGACGCCCTCCTTCGCGGTAGCGGAGGCTTACGCGCTCTGCAGGTTGACCGCGCTGGTCTTGCCGCGCTGGTCCTGCTCGAGATCGTAGCTGACCCGCTGATCCTTGTTCAGGGTGGTCATCCCGGCGCGCTCGACGGCCGAGATGTGGACGAAGGCGTCGTTGCCGCTGCCCTCGGGCTGGATGAAGCCGTAGCCCTTGTCGAGGTTGAAGAATTTTACGGTGCCGGTCGGCATGGTGTTTTCCTTTGGTAGAAAGATTGCCGGCGGCGCCAGATAAGCGGCGCCGGGCTTTAGCAGCGTAGAGAGAAGGAAAAACCCGCCGAAGAAGGAAATGTCCGTCGCATGCGACTTTAGCCCGGACCTTATGCACGATTTCGGGGGGTGGCGCAAATTTCGGCCCGAGCCCGCCAATGCGACTAATCCTCCGGCCCTGGCGTCCCGCTTCCGGTGGATGTGCGGTTCGCCACAGATATGGTCGCCAGCAAGGGCATAATATGGTATCGACAGAGCCCTCGGCCAGGGGACTCGTCATGAGCAACCAACTCCTGCTGCTAGCCGCGACTGCGGGTCTGGGCGCCGTTCTGCAGGAATTTCTCTACTGGTATAATCTTCGCCATCGTCTCGACGAAGCCGAATATAGGAAGCTCATCAGGTCCCCCGGCTATTGGATGGTCGTCGCCCTGTGGATAATCATCGCGGCGGTCCTTGCGATGCTTTATTTCGAAGGGCGCTTGGAGGCCACCAAGTGGGATGCGCTGTTGTTCGGAGTCGGCCTTCCGCTCTTCATAAAGCAGCTCGGCAAGGCGCAGACCGGCACCGACACCCTCGGCTCCGGCGCCGCCAGCTATTTCCGGCTTGGATAAGTCGGTGCGCGGCCGGATTGTCGCCGCCGCGACGACCGTCGCGCTGATCGGCGCGACGTCTCTCATCCTGCCCGAGCCGGGCGCTGCTCAGAAGAGCGGGGTTGTCCGGGAGGCGGTCAAACGAATCAGGACCCCGCCGCCGCGCCCGAAACTTCCGGAGCTGGAGCGGTCGCCGCTGAAGCAGCCGCCGGCCGAGATCGTCCGGCAGATCGGCCCGCTCGCGGGGCTCGGCGAGAAGCGCGCCGAGCAGCGAGCCCGAGGGTTTCTGGCCACTCGAGACCTGCTGGTCCAGGGTCCCTGGAAACAGTTGACTACCCTCAGGCGAGGTGGACAGGCCACCCTCCTGCACCGTTTCCAGCTGCGCCGGGCATCGCCCTATCTCGACCGGCCGGCGCCGGCGCATCCTGACGGTTACGTTTACCCCTTCCTTCTCGCCTCACGCGAGGCAAGACCCTCCGCCTCGGAGATGGTCCATGGGCCGCGAATCTCGCCGGCCGTGGCGGTGCTGAACGCCCTTCCGTCCGGGCGGGCGGAATATCAGCGCGTTTTCGGTCGGAGAACCGTCTCCGCCAGCTCCACAGCACAGATGAGGTCTGCGGCGAGCATATTGAGGACCGGCGTCAAGGGCGTACAGGCCCTCGACACCGCCATGGACTTCCACGCCGCGCTGATGGGCTTCCGGGAGGATATTGTCGTCATCCTGGGCCATAATGAAGGCGGCGCCCTGCGCACCCTGAGCGGCCAGCTGCTGAACCTGAAGGAGGCATCCGAACGATGCGTGGCGTTCGGTAAGCTATGCATCTTCCTGACCTGCCAGTCCGCGAAATATCTTCGGGCCAAGGGGCTGGGCGTGGCGCGGGATCTGTCGATCGTCGAAGGCGCGCGCCTGGCCCGCGAGATTGGCCAGACGCTCGCCCGGGAGCCGCTCCGCCGGGCCGAGCCGAGATACAGCCGAGAGGCGATTACCAACCTGGACGGCATGCCGCTCGTGCTGGCGGACCCCCACGCGGCGATGACTCGCCTGAGCTACGTCATCGGAGGCGGGAACCGCACGCTCTACGTGGGGATCAAAAGCGGCACCATCTTCGTCGTGCTCGCGGTCATAGTAACGGGCGTGGACGAACGATCCAGCTGATGTGGACAGCAGTCTGAGCGGCGCAACGCCGGCAGGCGGCACGATCTCGCCGCCACCGACGAGCACAGGACGAGGCCACCGTCCGTTTTGGGCCCCGGCCCAGGCGCGGCCTCGACGCGCGGAGGACTGCCGGCGGCCCGTCCCGCCGCGAACCTCAGCGACTCAGCCGCTCGGCCGCGCCGGTCATCTCGACGGCGATCGGGCCGCCGCCGTCCTGAGCGGAGGCGGCGGAGGTGGGCAGCATGATCGCAACTGCGGCGACGGCGATCAGGATCGAGCGCTTCATGGCGTGTTCCTCCTTCGCGCCCGACGCGGCAATGGAGGCGAAGCGGGCGCGCACTAGGGAAAAACGGGCGGGGCGCGGCGGCGTTCCGCCCCTGCTCCCAGGCAGGATCGGCGGCTCGGGCGCTCGAAAAGGACGGCTTTGCTTTCGGCTTCCGGGGGAGTTTATCCTGCGCCGGGACGGCGCCAGCGCCGGCTGTTCGAAGGGGAAGGAGAAGCCGATGCCGACCACCCAGTCGGTTCCGGCGGTCGACAGCCGCGCGGTCACGCCGACGGGGCGGACCCTGTTCCGGCTCACCGCCGCCAATCGCAACGGCACGTCCCGGAGCGACGCCCTGGTCGACAGCATGAGCCCCGGCGATCCCGGCCTGTCGCTCGGCTTCTCGGCGTCGCTGACCTGCGAGGGCAGCCGCTTCCCCGATCATGTCGTCTTCGCGCCGAGGGCGGGGAGCGTGTCGCCGAGAATGCGGGTCGTCCGGGTCGACCCGATCCTCGATCCGCACACGCTCGACGCCGTTCTGACCGGGCCCGGGGTCGGCGACCCGGTGAGCGGCGCGTGGGTGCTGAGCTGGAATTATCGAGGCCCGCAATGCCCGCCGCTCGACCCGACCGAGGCGCCGCCGCCCGGCCCGACCCCCGCCGCCCAGGTCGGGCTTCGGGTCACGCTGGAGTGCCGTTGACGGCGCTGCTCGCGCGGCTCCGAACGGCGGGCCCGCTACGGGGCGTCGGCCTGGCCTACATCGAATTGAGGTGGAGGATGATGCCGGGATAATGTTCGAAGGGGGTCGAGGTTGGCGACGGGGAGGATGGCGGAGCTGTCATGGTCCTTCAGCATGTGTGTCTCCCCGGGTGCCGGAAATCCCGCCGGCTCAAGTGGCCAGGATCGCCGGACCTTGCGCGGTGCCCGGATGCTCCCGCGCCGGACGCGCGTTGCGCACCGCCCAGTCGAGCGCGAAATCGGCGACCTCCTCCCAGCCGGATCGAGCAGGGTCCAGTGCGAGCGGCCGGGGAAGATCCGGAGCCCGGTGAGCGAGGGCGCCCGCTTCTGCTTCTCGTAGATCGCCCGGGTCATGCTGGCGTCGGCGATGAGATCGAGCTCGCCGCCGATCAGGAGCAGCGGCGCCCGATCCGGATTCTCCCAGTTTATCGGCGTCTTGTGGACGATCCCGTCCCAATAGACCTTGCCCGGCGTCGGGACGATATACTGGTCGTAGGCGGCATCCGCCCGGTCCTCCGGAACCCGCTGGGCGAAGCGGTTGCGGAAGAAGCTTCGCGACATCGTCTCGGCCTTCCTCCAGCTGCCCCAATCGAAGAAGACCGGAAGCGCCGAGACGATCGAATGCGGGCCGAGCGCCACTCCCGGCGTCGGCGCCGGATCGACCGCGACCCCGGCGACCCCGAGGCCCCGGTCGAGCAGATGCTGGACGAACACCCCGCCCGCGGAGTGGCCGATCAGGATCGGCTCTTCCGGGCACTCGCCGATGATCCGGTGGTAATGGTCGAGTATCTCGGCGATGCCCAGGCCGGCGAGCTTTTCGTCGGGCATGGCGCGAAGCTCTTCCGGGCTTCTGTCGTCATAGGGCCAGTCCGGCGCGACGACGGTGAAGCCCCTGGCCGCAAGATCGGCCGGCCGCGGCCGTGCCGGCGCCTTTGTTAACCCTCGCGGGCTAAGCTTCGCTTCGAACCATGCCCAGCGCCGGGGACGAATGGGATGCCAGGCAAATTCAGGTCCGTGCTTCGCGACGCGCGACTGCGGGTCTGGCTGTTCGTCTTCCCGGCGCTGGCCATCCTCACCGCCACGCTCGCCGCGCTGATCCTCAACGGCCACGAGGCGACCGGACAGAGGCGCGAAGCCGACCGCCGCTACGTGCAGGCGCTCGACGTCCTGCTCGCGACGAGCGAGATCAAGAGCGCCGTCAACGCCGCCATCCGCGGCGAGCGAGGCTATCTGCTGACCAACGACCGCCGCTTCCTCGGCCCTTATGCCGAGAGCCGCCGGGACATTCCCAGGCTGTTCGGCCGGCTGCGCGGGCTGACCGGCGGGAATCCGCGGCAGAGCGCCGGCCTGGAGCGGCTCCGGCGGCGGCTGGCGAGCTATTACGCCCTTCTCGACCACACGATCGCTCTGGCGGCGGCGGGCCGGAGGGACGAGGCTCAGAGGGTCGTCCGCCAGGGCCTCGGCAAGCGCGAAGTCGAGAACGTGCTTCGCGAGGTCGGCCGGATCGAGGCCGAGGAGCGCCGGCTGCTCGCCCTGCGCCGGGCCATCTTCGCGAGAGCCGACGGGCGTTCCGAAAATTACGGCATGGCGCTCGCCGCGGCGGGGCTGGCGATGCTGATCCTGCTCGTCCTCTCGGCGATCGCGGCGCTGAGGGCGAACGCGCGGGCCGACGAGGCGACCGCCGAGCTGCGGCGGATCGCGACCACCGACGCGCTGACCGGCCTGTGGAACCGGCGCCACCTGCTCGAGCGGATGGAGGCGGAGATCGGCCGGTCGCGCCGGGGCGGCCGGCCGCTCTGCGTCGCGATCCTCGACGTCGATCATTTCAAGCGGGTCAACGACCGCCACGGCCACCCCGCCGGCGACGAGGTGCTGCGGGTGCTGGCGGCGCTCCTCAGGGACGCCGTCCGGTCGAGCGACGTGATCGGGCGGATGGGCGGCGAGGAATTCGCCATCCTCATGCCCGAGACACCAGGCCCAGGCCCGGCTCGTCTGCGAGCGGCTTCGCGAGAAGGTGGCGCAAAGGCCGGTCGGGCTTCCGTCCGGAGCCGGGCTGACCGTGACCCTGAGCACCGGGATCGCCCTTCTGGCCGGCCAGGAGCCTTCCGACAAGCTGATCTCCCGGGCCGACGCGGCGCTCTACGACGCCAAGGCGGCGGGGCGGAACTGCGTGAAGCTGGCCGCCTAAGAGCGGCACCCCGGTGGCGGTGCGTCGATCGCCTGTCCGATTTCGGACGAAGGTCAGGAAAGTCAGTCCCCTACGCGCGCGCGTCCGTGCGCACGCATGCGCGCGCGCGCGTCTGTAAGCCCGACCGCCGGGCTGCGACGAGCTCAAGAGACTAAGGGCTTCGAGGGTCATGAGCCCGATCTAACAGGAAATTTCCTATTCGTCTGCCCGTTTTCCCGGTCCGCAAGGCGCGAGCAGCCGGAGATGCAGGCGACCTGTTCGGCTTGACCGGACGCGGGGAGAGGCCGCTTTTTGTTTCGCACGAAGGGCACGAAGGGCACGAAGGGCACGAAGGGCACGAAGGCCACCGGGGGGCTGTAGCGGCGACGCGGGCGTAGCCCCTTCTTCCTGACCGGAGGCCGGGTCGTACTCCGGGAGGGATTGCCTGCGGCGCCAGGGCCGGTTTTGGACCCTTGGT
>DASPJA010000049.1:0-58280 GCA_035628835.1 Allosphingosinicella sp. | reverse complement strand
GGAGCTGTCGATCCCGAGCCCCAATGCGCCGGGCCACTGGGCCAGGGCCGCCAGCAGCAGCGTGCCGGGGCCGGTGCCGAGATCGAGGACCGTCGCCGGCCCCCGCTCGCCGAAATGGCCAAGAGCGGCTTCGATCAGGGTTTCGCTGTCGGGCCGGGGGATGAGCACCCCCGGGCCGACGCTCAGCTCGATCGTCCAGAAGGCGCGGCGGCCGGTGATGTAGGCGATCGGTTCGCCAGCCTCACGGCGGGCGACGAGAGCGGCGAAATGGGCGGGGGCGGGTTCGTCGAGGCGCGAGAGCAGCAAGGCCTCGCGCTCGATCCCCAATGCCTCGGCCATCAGCAGCTCCGCGTCGAGCCGGGGCGTTTCGCTCGACGGCGCCAGCCGCGCCGCCGCCGCCGCGAGGGCCTCCCTCACCTTCACCAGGCCCGCGCTTCAGCCGGCGCGGCGGGCGGCGATCGCGGCGAGCCCGGCCTTTATCTCGGCTTCGGGAAGCCAGCGGCCGCCGACCATCACTCCCGCCCGCCGCCGCAGATTGGCGACGTCCTTCAGCGGATCGCCTTCGATCAGGATCAGGTCGGCGCGGCGCCCCGGCTGGACCGTCCCGAAATCGTCCGGCGTGCCGAGGAAACGGGCGACCTCGCGGGTGCCGGTGGCGAGCGCCTGATAGGGCGTGAGGCCGGCCTGCACGAGGTAGGCAAGCTCGCGGTGAAGCGAGAAGCCGGGGACGTTGAACACCTGCGGCGCGTCGGAGCCGAGGAGAAGCCCCGCCCCCGAATCGTGAAGCGCCCTGATGAGCCTGGCCCTCACCGCGATGAACCTGGCGGCGCGGGCGGGATCGTAATCGGGCTGCGAACGAAGCCCGGCCCGGGCCTGCTTCCACCCGGCGAGCATCTGGCGCGGGACGTAGCGCATCTCCTCGCGGGCGAGCAGCTCGGCTTCGCCGAGATCCGGCAGGAGCATGTGATGCATCAGGCTGTCCGTGGGCACGTTCCACACCCCCGACCGCCGGGTCAGAAGCGCGACCTGCGCGATCTTGCCCTCATCCACCGCATCGGCGAGGTCGTAGCCGAAGAATCCGCCCGAACCCTCGGGCGGAGTGTAACCGTCGCGCAGAAGAAGCGGCATGTACCCGTCGAGATGATCGACCGTGGCCTGCTTCGCCTCGAGCGCCCGGGCGAGGCCGACGGCATCGGGGACGTGCCCGCCGAACGGCATGCCCTGCTCCCTGGCGGCGGCGGCGATGGCGTCGTAGCGGGCGCGGTCGAGGCCGGGATGGATTTTCAGGAAATCGTAGCCGGCCGCCTTCTGCTCGGCGACCATGCGCCGCCCCGCCTCGGGCGTGGCCACCGAATTGCCGTTGAGGGACGGGCCGGACGTGTAGAGGCGTGGGCCGATCAGCTCGCCCCGCTCGAGCCTCGAGCGGAGCTCCAGATGGGCCGGAGCGCCGAGCATCCCGCGAGCGAAGGTGATGCCGTTGGCGGCGTAGAGGAAGAGGACGTCCTCGGTCCATTGCCGGTCGTTGCCCCCGGGGACGTGGGCATGCATCTCGGCAAGGCCGGGCAGGAGGTAGCGTCCGCGGCCGTCGATCCGGACCGCGCCGGCGGGAATCCGGGTCGTGCGCGCCGCGCCGACCGATTCGATGCGCCCGTCGCGAACGATCACCGTCCGCCCCGAAAGGAGCCGCTCCC
Source organism: Allosphingosinicella sp. (assembly GCA_035628835.1). Lineage (GTDB taxonomy): Bacteria > Pseudomonadota > Alphaproteobacteria > Sphingomonadales > Sphingomonadaceae > Allosphingosinicella. The sequence continues at coordinate 56,589 of DASPJA010000049.1, read as the reverse complement.
GGTCCATCGGGACCACGGTGACGTCGGTGATGGCGTAGAGGCCTGGCCGGGCCTGAGCGCAGGCAGGAGCGCCCAGCAGAAGGGACATCGCGGAAAGCAGGGCCGCCAGGATCGAGCGCATCTTGAGTCCTTTCCTACCCGTCATGCCGGACTTGATCCGGCTTCCATGAACACGGTGATGCGAGCCTTCGGCCCGCGGTGTTCATGGACCCGGGATCAAGTCCGGGGTGACGGCCTTGGGTGACCGTGTAGGACGCGCCGGGCGCTCCGACAATTGGCCGGCCTTGCGGGCTTCAGGCTTCATCCAGGCTGGCGAGCCGCTCGGCCTCGTCCTCGGAGATCAAGGCGCTGATCAGCTCGTCGAGCTGTCCTTCCAATATCTCGGGCAGGCGGTGCAGGGTCAGGTTGATGCGGTGGTCGGTCACCCGGCCCTGCGGGAAATTGTAGGTCCGGATCCGCTCCGAGCGGTCGCCCGAGCCGACCATCGACTTGCGCGCGCCGGCGCGCTCGGAGGCGAGGCGCTCGCGCTCCTGCTCGTAGAGGCGGGTGCGGAGCACCTTGAGGGCCTTGGCCTTGTTCTTGTGCTGCGACTTCTCGTCCTGCTGGATGACGACGAGGCCGGTCGGGAGGTGGGTGATCCGGACGGCGCTGTCGGTGGTGTTGACCGACTGGCCGCCCGGGCCGGAGGAGCGGTAGACGTCGATGCGCAGATCGGCGTCGTTGATCTGGACGTCGACCTCCTCCGCCTCGGGCAGCACCGCCACCGTCGCCGCGGAGGTGTGGATCCGGCCGCCGCTCTCCGTCACCGGAACGCGCTGGACCCGGTGCACCCCGCTTTCATATTTCAGCCTGGCGAACACGCCCTGGCCCCGGACCGAGGCGACCACCTCCTTGTAGCCGCCCATGTCGGCGGAGCTGGCCGAGATGAGCTCGACCTTCCAGCCCTGATTCTCGGCATAGCGCTGGTACATCCGGAACAGGTCGCCGGCGAAGAGCGCGGCCTCGTCGCCGCCGGTGCCGGCGCGGATCTCGAGCATGGCCGGGCGCTGGTCGGCGGCGTCGCTCGGCAGCAGCTTCAGCGCCAGCGCGCGTTCGGCCTCGGGCAGCTGCGCCTGCAGGTCGGCCAGCTCCTCCCCGGCCATCTCGCGGATTTCCGGGCTGCTGTCCTGGAGCATCTCGCCGAGCAGCTCGATCTCGGCGCGGATCCGCCGCACCTCGCGAGCCGCCGCGGCGACGGGCTCGATCTCGGCATAATCCTTGGAGAGGCGGACGAATTCCTCCGGAAGCAGCAAAGGCGAGGACATCGCGTTCTGCAGCTCCTCGCGCCGCGCCTCGATGGCGGCGATCCGTTCGGCGGAGATGCCGGTCATGCCGAGCGTACCGCCCCGGCCAGGTCCGTCATCGCCACGCTCTTCTGCTCCCCCGTCCGCAGGTCCTTCACCGCCGCCTCGCCGCGGGCGAGCTCGTCGTCGCCGAGGATGATCGCGTAGCGGGCGCCGCTCGCATCGGCCTTTTGCATCCGCTTCTTCATATTTCCCTTATAGGCCATCTCGCAGGCGATGCCGGCGCGGCGGAGCTGCGCGGCGAGGCCGATCGCCGCCTGCTCGGCCGCCGCTCCGAGCGGCACCAGGGCGGCGTCGATGCCGCCGCGCTCCGGAAGATCGATCAGCATGCCCAGCCGCTCGATCCCGGCGGCCCAGCCGACGGCGGGGGTGTGCGGGCCGCCCAGGCTTTCGATCAGGCCGTCATAGCGGCCGCCCGCGATCACCGCGCTCTGGGCGCCGAGATCCTCGGTGACGAACTCGAAGGCGGTGTGGCGGTAATAATCGAGCCCGCGCACCAGCCGCGGGTCGCGCTGCCAGACGATGCCTGCCGCGTCGAGGCCGGCCGTCACCCTGGCGAAATATTCGGAAGCCTCGGGCGTGAGGAAGTCGTCGACGACCGGCGACCCGTCGACGATCGGCCAGTCCTGATGCTCCTTGCTGTCGAGGATGCGCAGCGGGTTCTTCTCGAGCCGGGCGCGGCTTTCGGCGGAAAGATCGTTGCGGTGGCCCCGGAAATAATCGACCAGAGCCGCCCGCCAGGAGTCGCGGGTGGCGGGGTCGCCCAGCGTGTTGAGCTTGAGATCGACTCGCTCGCCGATGCCGAGCTCGGCGAGCAATTGCGCGCCCATGGCGATCAGCTCGACGTCGGAGGCCGGCTCGCCGGCGCCGATGATCTCGGCGTCGAGCTGGTGGAACTGGCGGTAGCGCCCCTTTTGCGGCCGCTCGTAGCGGAAAGCGGGGCCGTGGGTGGCGAGCTTGACCGGCGCGTGCTGCTGCCAGCCTTCCGAAAGATAGGCGCGGCAGATGCCGGCGGTGAATTCGGGGCGAAGGGTGAGGCTGTCGCCGCCGCGGTCCTCGAAGCTGTACATCTCCTTGGAGACGATATCGGTGGTCTCGCCGATCGAGCGGGCGAAGACGGACGTGCTCTCGAACACCGGCATCTCGACCCGGCCGAAGCCGTAGAGGCGGCGCACGCGCTCGAAGGCGGCGACCACCGTCTGGAAGCGGTCGGCGTCCTCCCCCCAGATGTCCTGGGTGCCTCTGATCCTCTGCGGGCCCTTGCTCACCGGCGCGGCCTTAGCATTTTTGCGGGCGGGGGGAAGCGTCGAGGCTGGACGCGCCCGGCGCGAGCGGCCATCGAGGCGCCGTCTGCTTTGGAGAGTCGCAAACATGCGCCGCACCGCCCCCTTGTTCGCCATCGCCCTGCTCGCCTCCGCCGCCGCCGCCCAGAGGGCCCCGGAATTCAGCTCGTCGGAGACCGCCACCGCCAACACCAAAGCGGCGCTGAAGCGGATCAAGGCGCTCAATCCGCGCATCAACGCGGTGATCGCCGTCGATCCGACGGCGCTGGACCAGGCGCGGACTCTGGACCGCATCCGGCGGGCGCGGGGACCGCTGTTCGGGATGCCGATCCTGATCAAGGACAATATCGAGACGGCCGGGCCCCTGCCGACCACGGCGGGCAGCCTCGCTCTGGCGCAGAACGTCACCAACCGCGACGCTCCGCTTGTCGCCCGGCTGCGCCAGGCGGGCGCGGTGATCGTGGGCAAGACCAATTTGTCGGAATGGGCGAACATCCGCGACGACGGAAGCATATCGGGCTGGAGCGCGATCGGCGGCCAGACCCGCAACCCGCACGCCCTGAACCGCAACGCCTGCGGATCGAGCACCGGAAGCGGCGCCGCGGTGGCGGCGGGGATGGTGCCGGCGGCGATCGGAACCGAGACCGACGGCTCGATCACCTGCCCGGCGGCGGTCAACGGCATCGTCGGCTTCAAGCCCACCGTCGGGCTGGTCAGCCGGACCCATGTCATCCCGATCAGCCACAGCCAGGACACGCCCGGGCCGATGACCCGGACGGTGCGTGACGCCGCTCTCGTCCTTTCGGCCATCGCCGGCAGCGACCCGGCCGACCCGCAGACAAGCGAGGCGGACTCGCGCAGAGCCGATTTCGCCGCCGGCCTCGCGGCGGATTCGCTGCGCGGCAAGCGGATCGGGGTGATGCGCTTCGCCAGCGGCTTCGGCACCGACGAGCCGTTCGAGGCGGCGCTTCAGACCTTGAGGGCACAGGGCGCGGTGCTGGTCGAGATCGCCAAGTTCGAGCGCAAGCCGGAAATGGGCCAGGGCGAGTTCAAGGTGCTGCTCACCGAATTGAAGGCCGATCTCAACGCCTATCTCGCCACCACCCCGCCGGGCGTCAGGACCCGAACGCTCGCCGAGGTCATCGCCTTCAACAAGGGCAATGCCCGCGAGCTGGCCTTGTTCGACCAGGACACGTTCGAGGAAGCCGAGAAGACCAAGGGCCTCGACGATCCCGACTACAGGAAGGCGCGGGAGACCAGCCTCCGGCTCGCCGGACCCGAGGGCATCGACAAGATGCTCAGGGACAACAATGTCATCGCCCTGGTCGGGCCGACCATGCCGCCGGCCTGGCCGATCGATGCCGTGAACGGCGACCAGATTTCGGGCGGGGGCGCGGGCGGGTTCGCCGCGGTCGCGGGCTATCCGCACCTCACCGTGCCGATGGGGCACGTCAAGGGGCTGCCGGTGGGCCTGAGCTTCATCGGGCCGAAATGGTCGGACGGGCTGATCCTGTCGCTGGGCTATGCCTATGAGCAGGCGTCGAGGAAGCGGGTGGAGCCGCGCTTCCTGCCGTCGATCGAGGAGAGCCCGGAGATCGCGCCGCATCTGCGGCCGGTTCGCCAGTCTTCCCGGGGCCGGTGACGCGCTTTTCCGAGCCGGTCTATCCGCGGCCCGAGCTGCCGCCGGTCGAGGCGCTGGCCGCATATTATCGCGCCGTCGGGCCGCTGATGCTGCCGTTCCTCAAGCGGCGGCCGCTGAACCTGTACCGGTGCTCGGGAGAGCGCTGCTTCTTCCAGCGCAACCGCGACCATCCGCCAACCGGAGAAGGCTTCTTCCGGGCGCCGATCCGGCAGATCCCGATCGAACAGAAGAATGGGCGGACGGAGGCCTATCTCCATGTCGACGACATCGAGGGGATTCTCGCCTGCGTCGAAGCCAAAGCGGTCGAATTCCACGCCTGGGGCTGCCGGGTCGACGATGTCGAGCGGCCCGACCGGGTCGCGATCGACCTTGATCCCGGGGAGGGAGTCGGCTTCGCCGACGTGCGCGACGGGGCGCTGCAGGTCCGTCAGTCGCTGGCGGCGATCGGTCTCGAGACCTGGCCGCTGCTCACCGGCGGAAAGGGCGTCCACGTCGTCGTGCCGATCCGGCCCGAGGCCGACTGGGACGCGGTGCGGGCCTTCGCAAGCCGATTCTGCGCCGCGCTCGCCGGCCTTCTTCCCGAGCGCTTCACCGTCGCCCTGCCCAAGAAGGAGCGGAAAGGCCGGATATTCCTCGACTATCTGCGCAACCAGCGCACCGCGACCGCGATCATGCCCTGGTCGCTGCGCGCCCGGACTGGCGCGCCGGTGGCGACGCCTGTGAGCTGGAAGGCGTTCGAGAACGCCGGAAGCGCCGTCGCGATGACGTTCGCGGACCTCGACGAAGCGAAGAACCGGGCGCGCCACCTGCGCGGCTGGGGCGTGAGCGATCAGGCCTTGCCGGAGATCTGAGGTGACGTCGCCCCGAGCGCGGACGGTGCTTAATCCCCCTTGGATCGCGGCCTTCGCCGGGACGAAGATTTTGGCCGTTTCTTCGCCGCACCCCGGGCACCGGCCTCGATGGCGAGCGCCGCCCAGCGCCGCATCGCTTCCGGGTCGTCGTAGACGTCGAGCGGCGCCCGCCGATAGTTCATGACGTCGGACTTGCCGTTCTTGAACGTGACGCAGAACTTCTCGCAGCCCTCCGCGTCCCAGACCGGGTCGCTCTCCGCATCCGCCTTCAGCCACAGCTCGCCTTCGTCGATGATCGCGAAGACGGTGCCGTCGAGGTAGAGCGTGGCGCCGCCCATCATCTTCCTCATCGTCACCGCGCCGACCGGCTCCATCGCCTCCTGCACCCATTCGTAGAGACCCTCGTCGAAGCTCATGCGGTGAGCTTCAGGCCGGCTATGGCAGCGACGATGACGAGGATGAGGAGCATTCGGACCGTCGTCGCCGGCTCCTGGAACCAGAGCATGCCGACGACGACCGTGCCGATCGCCCCGATCGCACCCCAGACGGCGTAGGCGGTGCCCATCGGGATATCGCGGGCGGCGCGCTCGAGCAGGCCCATGGAGAGCGTGACCGAGACCAGGAAGCCGAGTGTCCAGGGCAGGTTCCTGAAGCCGTCGACGAAGCGCAGGCAGGTGGTGAAGCCGACCTCGAACAGGCCCCCGACGATGAGCAGCAGCCAGGCCATCAGGCGCCCGCCTCCACCGCCGGCATCGGCGCCCGGCTCGGCCGGGTGGCGGCCCAGCAGGCGCCGACGATCATCGCCGCGCCGACCAGGGTCAGCGGCTGGACGGGCTCGGCGAAGATCAGGAAGCCGAAGATCGCCGCCCAGATGAAGCCGGTATATTCGACCGGCGCCAGCCGCTGCGCCTCCGCCCGCGCATAGGCCCAGGAGAGCAGGATGAGCGATCCGAAGGCCAGGGCCGCGGCTCCGACGATGGCGGGCAGTTGCCCGGCCGGGGGCGGCGTGGCCAGGAACGGCGCGGCGAGCAGGAAGCAGGCGGTCATGACCAGAGCGGTGAAGAAGGCGATCTCGACCGGCCCGGCGAGCTGCGCCTGCTGGCGCATCAGGATGATGTTCCAGCCGTAGAGCGCGGCCGAGCCGAGAATGGCGATCGAGCCGAGCAGTGCCTCGCGTCCGAGATCCGCCTGCGCCTGGCCGGCGAGGATGACGACGACTCCGGCGAAGCCGAGCAGGGAGGCGAGGATGGCGGCGCGCTCGATCCGCTCCTTCAGCATCACCGCCGCGAGATAGAGCGCGATCAGGGGCGCGACGAAGGCCAGGGCGATGGCCTGCGCCATCGGCACCCGAGCAAGGCCCCAGAAGAAGGCGAGCGCCATGACGCTGCCCATGACGCCGCGGATGAGGTGCACCCGAAGCGCGGCCCGGCAGGGCCTCGGCGAGCGGCGCAGGAAGAAGACCGCGCCTCCGATCGCGGCCCCCGCCAGAGTCCGCCACAGCAGCGCATTGTAGGTGCCGATGGCGAGCGACAGGCCCTTCATCAGGGCGTCCATCGTCGAGAAGAGCGCGATTCCCAAGGTCGCCACCGCGAAGGGTATCATCGGCCGGGGATGCAGTTCGGGCGGACTCATGCGCCGCCGATAGCGGGCGGCGGGCGGCGGCGCTACTGGAGGCGCATCTGGTCCTTGCTCATCTCCACCGACGAGATCCGGGGGAGATAGGCCTGGCCGAGCAGTGGCTGGTCGAGCCCCTCGGCGATGGCCGCGTCGACATTGCGGACTTCCTTGCCGTCCACCGACACCTTGTCGAGGCGGATCACCTTGCCGCGCACCGGGCCGGACGCGCCGCGGCCGATGACGACGAACTCGTCCTCGGAAAAGGGGATGGCGAGGCGGCGGGCGGTGCCGACCGGAAGCACGACATCGGTCGCGCCGGTATCGATCACGAAATTGACCAGCTCGCCATTCACTTCCGCGTCGACGTAGAAATGGCCATCGGAGCGCCGCTTCAGAAGCGTCTCCTTCGCCTCCCCCGCCGCCGCCGATTCGCGGACGGGCGCGGGCGACTGGGCGCTCGGCCACATCAGTCCGATTCCGGTCCCGAGGGCGACGACGAGAATAAGCGCCTTCTGCATGGCGCGACGCTAGCGCGAGACGGTGAAGGAAGGCCTAAACGGGCGGATGCCCTCCTGCGCCCGCGTTCATGGATTCGGGCTTTCGCCGGAATGACGGGATGTGGCTATTCCGCCGGGTGCGGACCGGCGGCGCGGAATTGCGGCCAGGCGTCGCGCGTGACCTTCAGCGAGGAGCGGAAGAAGAGGAAGGCGATGACCGCGGCGATGGCGATGTCGGGCCAGGGCGATACGGTGACCGAGACCAGCACCGCGGCCACCAGCACCCCGATATTGGCGAAGACGTCGTTGCGGGAGCATTCGAAGGTGCTCGACAGGTTCACGTCGTGACGCCGATAGGGCCAGAGCAGGCCGACGCAGCTCAGATTCGCGACCAGCGCCATTCCCCCGAAGATCAGCATGATCTCGGACTGGGGCGGGTGGCCCCAGATGATCTTGACGACGATCTCGACGATCACCCCGAGGCCCAGAGCGAGGATGAAGCCGGCCTTGGCGAGCGCCATGCCGGCGCGCCAGCGCAGGCTTCGGTTGAGGGCATAGAGGCTGATCCCGTAGACGAGCCCGTCGCCGAGCATGTCGACGGAATCGGCCATCAGCGCCGCCGAATCGGCGATGATCCCGGCGCCGAACTCGAGCACGAACATCATCAGGTTCAGCATCATCACGACGACGAGGACGCGGCGAATGTCCTTGTGAAGCGCGATCCGCTCGAGCTCGTGGCCCTTTTCGTGGCAGCAATGGGCGCTCATTCGGCGGCGGCCGGGATCGGCGGGTCGACCGCCTCCGCCTCGATCTCGGCGGCCTTGGCTTCGACGAGCCGGACGATGTGATCGACCATGTCCTCGTCGCGGACATGGTGATCGGTGATTCCGGACAGATAGACCATGTGCTTGCCGTTGCCGCCGCCGGTGATGCCGATGTCGGTCTCGCGCGCCTCGCCGGGGCCGTTGACGACGCAGCCGAGGACGGAAAGGGACATGGGCGTCCTTATATGCGACAGCCGGTCTTCCAAAGTCTGAACGGTGCGGATGACGTCGAAGCCCTGGCGGGCGCAGCTCGGGCAGGAGACTACGCGGACGCCGCGATTGCGGATGCCAAGGGCCTTCAGGATCTCGAAGCCGGCGCGAACCTCCTCCTCGGGCTCGGCCGAGAGCGACACACGGATCGTGTCGCCGATGCCGAACCAGAGCAGGGAGCCGATCCCGATCGCGCTCTTCACGGTGCCGCCGCGAAGCCCGCCGGCCTCGGTGATCCCGAGGTGCAGTGGGCAGTCGACGGCATCGGCGAGCTGCTGATAGGCGGCGACGGCGAGGAAAACGTCCGAAGCCTTCACCGCCACCTTATATTCGCGGAAATCATGGTCCTCGAGCAGGCGGATATGATCGAGCGCGCTCTCGACCAGGGCCTCGGGGCAGGGCTCGCCATATTTTTCGAGCAGGTCGCGCTCCAGGCTGCCGGCATTGACCCCGATGCGGATGGCGCAGCCATTGGCCCTGGCGGCGTTGACCACCTCGCGGACCCGGTCCGCGGAGCCGATATTGCCCGGATTGATGCGCAGGCAGGCGGCGCCGGCGTCGGCGGCCTCGAGGGCGCGCTTGTAGTGGAAATGGATGTCGGCGACGATCGGCACCCGGGCGGCGCGGACGATCTGCCTGAGCGCCCGGGTCGAATCCTCGTCGGGGCAGGAGACCCGGATGATGTCCGCCCCCGCCTCCTCGCAGCGCCGGATCTGGTCGACCGTGGCGCGTATGTCGGACGTGACGGTGTTGGTCATGGTCTGCACCGTCACCGGCGCGTCTCCGCCGACCGGCACGGAGCCGACCATGATCTGGCGGGACGGACGGCGCGCGATGTCGCGCCACGGGCGGATGCTCATCCCGCCCATATAGGCGGTTGAAAGGCCTGGCGAAAGCCGCGCCGGAATGGAGGGAGTGGGGTGAGGCGATGGAGCGCCGGTGCAGGCCGCGGACCGATTTCCCGGCGAAGGCCGGAATCCAGTCCTTCCGTCGGTGCCGCCGGCCCCCGGCCTTCGCCGGGGAGCTGGCAGCCGCCTAGAGGTAGAAGTCGTTCGCGAACAGCACCAGATAGTCGGTGAAGACGATCTCGATGTCGGCGACCCCGTCGCCGGTGAAATCGCCCTGCAGCCAGGTGTCGGTCCCGTCGAAGACGTAGCGCAATTCGCCCGCCGTGCCCGAGAATGAAGCGGTGCCGATGAAGCTGAACGCCTGGTCGCCGGCGGTGCCGCTGTCGGCGTCGATGTCCCTCAGATCGACCTTGTCGGTGACATGGACGAAATCGGTGATTCGGTCGGCCGAGCCTCCGGTGCCGGTGTCGCCGGGCAGGAAGCGGAACACGTCGCCTTCGGTGCCGCCGCAAAGCACGTCCGCCCCCGCCCCCCCGAACAGCAAATCGTCGCCGGCGCCGCCGTGGACGACGTCGCTGCCGGCATTGCCGTACAGCACGTCCGGGCCGCCGAGGCCGTCGAGTATGTCGTCGCTGTCCTGGACGATGATGATGTTGCCCAGATTGTTGCCCGTGAAGTTGAGCGCGGGCGCCCCGGTACCGTCGAAGCTCAGATTCTCGACATGGTCGCTGAGCATGTAATTGGTGAGGATGGTGTAGACCTGATCGGTGCCCTCGGTGGCAAGCTCGACGACGTTGTCCCCTTCATATTCGACGTAGAAGACGTCGTTGCCGTCGCCTCCGTGCATGTTGTCGGAGCCGGCGCCGCCGTTGAGGACGTCATGCTCGCCGCCGCCGTGGAGCTCGTCGTCCCCGTCGCCGCCGTTGAGCGTGTCGTTGCCGCCGGCGCCGGACAGGATGTCGGCGGCGGTTCCGCCGTTAATCTCGTTGGCGGCCGAATTGCCGGTGCCGGTGAAGGCGTGGCTGGTCCAATTGGTCAGCTTCTCGACCTGGCCGGGAAGAGTGTAGCTGCCGAGGCCGCGGATGCGGACCTCGTCGATGCCCCCTCCCGCCACCTCGACGACGAGATCGCCGGCATTGTCGACATAATAGATGTCGCTGCCGTTGCGGCCCTCCATCGTGTCGGCGCCGGGGCCGCCGTCGATGACGCTTACGGTGCCGAGCGCGCGAAGGACGTCGTCATAGGCGCTTCCGGTCAGGTTCTCGATGCCTGTGAAATAATCGTCCGCAGCCTCCCCGCCCACGGCCTGGTTCCACAGGTCGATGCTGACCGCGGCCGTATAGGCGTAGGACATGGTGTCGATGCCGGAGCTGCCGTGCACCGTCTGCGCGCCGGTGCCCATGTAGAAGACGTTGCCGGCGGAATTGCCGGTGACGGTGATCGCGCCCGAATAATAACGAAGATCGGCATTCTCGACGTTCGCGGGCAGGGTGTAGCTCGATTTGCGGACCTTGACCGTGTCGATGCCCTCGCCCGCGGATTCGGTGACGACGTCGCCGGCCGAATCGACGTTGTAGACGTCGTCGCCGGTGCCGCCGGCCATGGCGTCGGCGCCCTGCCAGCCGTCGAGCTCGTCATTGCCGTCGCCGCCGACGAGCTGATCGTCGCCGCCGCCGCCGAACAGCCAGTCATTGCCGCCGCGGCCGTCGAGCGAGTCGTTGCCGGTGCCCGCATTCAGGAAGTTGTTGCCGGCGCTGCCGAGCAGCGTGCCCGAGCCGCTTCCGGAATAATAGACCTGCTCGACATAGGCTGAGCCGACGTCGAAATAGTCCGCGTAGACATAGACGATGTCGGTATCCCCGTCGGCCTGGGTCTCGAGGATGGTGTCGCCGGAATCGTCGACATAATAAGTGTCGTTGCCGTCGCCGCCGTCCATCGCGTCGGCGCCGGCTTCGCCGTCGAGCATGTCGTCGCCGTCGCCGCCGAAAAGCTGATCGTTTCCGGCTCCGCCGTACAGGTCGTCATGCCCGCCCAGGCCGTAAATCTCGTCGTCCCAGAGGGTGCCGAAAAGGATATCGTCGCCGCTCGTGCCCGGAATGATAGCCATGGTGAGCCCCCTTCATAAACAGCCCCGCGAAAGGCGGCGCAAGATCGGGAGCGTTACTCCCGAAGGTTGCTAAAATCCTTCCCCGGAAAGGGTTAGATCGGAAATGAACCATTTAATTGGGGACATTTCCCGTAAGGGGCCACGCCGCGGCCGCAATGAAGGGCCCGCCGCCGGGGCGGCGGGCCCCGAATCACCGTTCCTAGAGCACGAAATCCGAGGCGGCGAGCGCGACCGCGCCGTCGAAGCGGATTTCGAAGTCGGCGATTCCGTCGCCGGTAATATCGCCCTGCGCCCAGGTATCGACGCCGTCGAAATAGGTGCGCAGCTCGCCCGCCGTGCCGGTGAAGGCGGCGCCGCCGACGAAGGTGAAGGCCTGGTTGCCGGCGGTGTTGAAATCGGCGTCCCAGCCGGAGACGTCGACCAGGTCGCCGGACGCGAAGTCGGTGATCCGGTCGGCGTCGACGCCGGTGCCGCTGCTCCAATAGTCGATCCGGAAGGTGTCGTTATCGGCCCCGCCGGTATGGATGTCGGCGCCCGAGCTGCCGATCAGCAGGTCGTTGCCGGCGCCGCCGTCCAGCGTGTCGTTGCCGCCGCTGCCGCGAAGCTCGTCATTGCCGCCGGCGCCGCTCAGCACGTCATCGAAGCCGCCGCCGTAGATGATGTTGTCGAGGCCGTTGCCGGTACCGGTGAAGCTGCCGGACGCGTTCCACTGCAGATTCTCGATCTCGGCGGGCAGAGTATAGGTGGAGAGATGGGTGTAGACGATGTCGACGCCCTCGCCGCTCACCTCGGTGACGACGTCGCCGGCATTGTCGACGATATAGGCGTCGTTGCCGTCATTGCCGGCCATCGTGTCGGCGCCGGTGCCGCCGTTGAGGGTATCGTGGCCCGCCCCGCCGGTGAGGCTGTCGTCGCCGCCATTGCCGGAGAGGGTGTCGTGGCCGTCGCCGCCGTCGAGCGTGTCGCTGCCGCCGGCGCCGTAGATCCAGTTGTTGAGATCGTTGCCGGTGCCGGTGAAGTTGCCGGCGCCGGTATAGCGCAGATCCTCGACGTTGGCGGTGAGCGCATAGGCCGCGAGACTGGTGCGAACCGTATCGTTGCCTTCGCCGCTATTCTCGTTCACGACGTCGCCGGCATCGTCGACGATGTAGGTGTCGTTGCCGGTGCCGCCGCTCATCGTATCGGCGCCGGTGCCGCCGTCGAGCGTGTCGCTGCCGCCATTGCCGAACAGGGTGTCGTCGCCGCCGAGCCCGTTGATCGTGTCGGCGCTGTTGGTGCCGTTGAGCGTGTCGTTGCCGCCCGTACCGTTGATGATAGCCATGTCAGAGCCCCTTCGCTCAGGCGCGCCGCGGCATGCGGCGCGGTGCCATGACCTTTACTCCCGTTGCTAAACGAAATCTGTCCCCGGGCGGGATTCGAATCCGAAATGGATCAAATTACTGCTTGTCTTTGGCGGGCGGGCGGCCGCGCGGCCGCTGCTCGGGCGGCGCCAGCTTGATCCCGCGGCGCTGCAGCGCCTCGCGCAGCAGGCATTCGATCTCCGCATTGACGCTTCGCAGGTCGGCCGCCGCCGAGCGCTCGAGCGCGGCCCAGAGGGCAGGCTCGATGCGCAGCGGGAACGCCTTCTTGGGGGGCGGCGGCATCGGCGCCGGCCCTATTGGTAGAGGGTGCCGGTATTGACGATCGGCTGGGTATCCCGCTCCGAGCAGAGCACCACCATCAGGTTCGAGACCATCGCCGCCCGCCGCTCGTCGTCGAGCTCGACGACATTCTTCTCGGACAGGAGCTGGAGAGCGCTCTCGACCATCGAGACGGCCCCGACGACGATCTTCTGCCGGGCCGCGATCACCGCCTCCGCCTGCTGGCGGCGGAGCATCGACTGGGCGATCTCGGGCGCATAAGCGAGATGGGTGAGCCGGCATTCGTCGATGCTGATCCCGGCGACCCCGACCCGCTCCTGCAATTCCTCCTTGAGCTCGTGGCTGACCACCTCGGCATGGCCGCGAAGAGTCGTCTCCTGATGCTCGATATCGTCATAGGGATATTTGGCCGCGATCGCCCTGACCGCGCTCTCGATCTGGACGAAGACGAACTTGTTGTAATCGTCGACGTCGAACAGGGCCTGGGCGGTGTCGGTGACCCGCCAGACGACGTTGGTCGCGATCTCGATGGGGTTGCCGCGAAGGTCGTTCACCTTCAGCCGCTCGGAGGTGACGTTGTGGACCCGGGTCGAGATCTTGGTCCGGGTCAGCCACGGCCAGCGCCACCTGAGGCCGGCATTGCGGTCGGTGCCCTTATAGTCGCCGAACAGCAGGAGCGCCGCGGCCTGGTTGGGCTGGAGCAGGTAGAAGCCCGGCAGGACGAGGACGGTGCCGAGGATGCCGAGGACGAAGAAGGGCAGCCCCGCCCCTTCCCGCTCCCCGGCGATGAGCAGGGCGCCCGCGGCCACGGCGGCCAGGGCCGCGAGCAGGGCGAGCAGCATCGCATAGCCGTTATGCGCGGCGGCCGGCCGCTCGCGGGACAGCCGAAGCGCGTTGAGGTCGGAAGCGGCGGGGTTGGTCGTCATCGTCATGCCCTCCTGTAATGATGATATCATAATTATATGATGGCGGGAGCGCAAGCCGTGATTGCGAGCGTAGCGAAGCAATCCGGTGCGACCTCCGAGGCCCCTGGATTGCTTCGTCGCTGCGCTCCTCGCGATGACGGCCTGCCTTGCCCCTCCCCGATGGATAGGGCACGGCCTCCCGCGCGTTGCCTGTCCGAACGGAGCCGACATGATGACCCAAACCCCCTGGAAGCTCGTCGTGCACGGCGGCGCCGGAGTGATCGAGCGGGGGCAGTCGACGCCCGAGCAGGACCGCGACATCCGCGCCGCTCTGGACCGGGCTCTCGCCGCCGGCGCCGCGATCCTCGCCGAAGGGGGCGACGCCCTCGACGCGGTGGAACGGGCAGCCCGCATCCTCGAGGACGACCCCCATTTCAATGCCGGCCGCGGCGCCGTCTTCACCTATCATGGGACGAACGAGCTCGACGCGGCGGTGATGGACGGCCGCGGCCGCGACGCCGGCGCGGTCACCGGAGTCACCGCCACAAGGAACCCGGTCAGCCTCGCGCGGGCCGTCATGGAGCACAGCCCGCACGTCTTCCTGAGCCGCGAGGGCGCCGACCAGTTCTCGCGAGAGCACGGCCTCGAGCAGGTCGGGCCCGAATGGTTCGCCACTCCGGAGCGGCGGCGCCAGCTCGAGGCGATGCGTGCCGACGATTCGCATTATTTCGACGAGGAGCTGAAATACGGCACGGTCGGCGCCGTCGCGGTCGACCGCCACGGCCATGTCGCGGCGGCGACCTCGACCGGCGGCCTCACCGGCAAGCGCTGGGGCCGGATCGGAGACACGCCCTTGATCGGGGCCGGCACCTATGCGGACGACCGCGCCGGCGCCGTCTCCGCCACGGGCGCGGGCGAATATTTCATCCGCGCCGCCGTCGCCTCCGAAATCTGCGCCCGTATGCGGATGCTCGGCGAGAGCGCCGCCGTGGCCGCCGACAAGGTAATCGCCGACGTGGGCTCGCTCGGCGGAAGCGGAGGGGTCATCCTCGTCACTCCGAGCGGCGACGCCGCCTGGGCGTTCAACACGCCGGGAATGTATCGCGGGATTGCGTCGGCGGAAGGCCGCCGGGTGGCGATCTACGCGGACGAATGACCTGTCCGTGCGCACCGTCTGCCTGGTAATCGCCGCCTTCTGGCTCGTCGCCGCGGCTCCTCCGCCCCCGCCGGTGCTCGATCCCTACATCCGGGACGGCCGGTTCGATCCGGGCGATTACGGCTGGATGCGCGGCTGGTTCGCCGGCGCTTCGGCCGCCGAGACCCGCCAACGCGACTCGGTCCGGGACTGGCTGGACCGATGCCACCGCGAGGGGCTTGCAGTGACCCGGGCCGAGCTTCGAGCGATGGGCATCACCGAGCCCGGGCTCGGGCAAAGCGACTTCCGGGATTCGGTCTGCGCGCAGGTGGCGTCCGCGGCGACCCTTCCCGGGGTCACGAGCCGCTCGTTCGCCGAATTCCAGAGCGCCGTCTCGACGGCCCGGCCGATCGCCGACAGCTTCCTGCTCGCGACGCGGATCGCCGAAGGCGTGGGCGGGCCGAGAGGACCGAGCCTGACCGACCGGCTGCTGGCCCGGGCGCTGGGCGAGCAGGTGATTCGGATCGGAATGGCCTGGGGCCAGGGGGACCTGGATGACGCCCCGCCCCTCGAGCCCGACGTCAAGGCGATCGTCATGGCACGGTTCGCCGCGGCGGCCGGCGAGCGCGACCATGTCAACACCGCCTGGCTCAAGGAAGTCGTCGAGAAGGAAGGCTGGCCGGTCATCTCCAAGGTCGGCGGACCGGCCGCGCAGCAGGCATGGCTGCTTGTCCAGCATGCCGACGCCGATCCGGCCTTTCAGCTGAAGGTGCTGAGGCTGATGGACCCGCTGACCCGGACCGGCGAAGTCTCGAAGAGCAATTACGCCTATCTCTACGACCGGGTAATGCTCAAGCTGACCGGACGTCAGCGTTATGCGACCCAGTTGAGGTGCAGGGACGGCAAGCGGGTCGCGCAGCCGCTCGAGGACGAGGGCGCGGTGGGGCGCGAGCGGGCGCGGATGGAGCTGGAGCCGCTGGCACGCTACCTCGCCTCGCTGGACAAGACCTTCGGGCCCTGCCCGCCCGAACCCGGGCCGACGAGCCGCTGACGCGACGTCATCCCCGGCGAAAGCCGGGATTGACGCCCTCGATCATTGCGGAAGAACCGTGACCGCCCTCCGGTTCTGCGCCCAGGCGCTCTCGTCGGAGCCCAGCGCCTCGGGCCGCTCCTTGCCGTAGCTGATCACCGTCATCCGGTGCAGAGCGACGCCCCGCGCGGCGAGGTGGTTCTTGGCGGCGTTGGCGCGGCGATCGCCCAGAGCGAGGTTGTAGTCGCGGGTGCCGCGCTCGTCGGCATGGCCCTCGATCGTGACGCGAACGTTCGTGTAGCGGTTGAGCCACTGCGCCTGGGCATCGAGCGTGGCCCGGTCGCGATCGTCGAGATCGTATTGATCGGTGTCGAAGAAGACGCGGTCGCCCTCGAGGCCGACCGTCCGGATGAAATCCTCGCGGGAGCCCGGCCCCACGCCGGCGGTGTCGTCGGCGGCGGCGCCGTCGTCCACTCCGGTGGCGGTGCCGGCATCGGCGCTGTCGCCCGGCGGCGGCGGCAGATCCTTGGGCGCCTTCTTGCTGCAGCCGGCGGCCAGCGCCAGCGCCGCGGCGATGGCGGCGGCCTTCCAGGGGGTGGTTCTCATTCGCTCTCTCCTCGGGTCGGATAGATTCAGGGCAGGATCGGACCCCAGGCGGGGTCCGAGCCGTCCAGCGGGGTGGGGATGCGGCGCTCGTTGCGGCCGGTGAGGTCGACCTGCCAGACGCTCGACCGGCCGCCGCGGCCCTGGGTGGTGCGGAAGAATTGGAGCACCCGGCCGTTGGGCGACCAGCTCGGCGCCTCGTCCTGCCAGCTGTCGGTCAGCAGCCGCTCGCCCGAGCCGTCCGGGCTCATCACCCCGACCCGGAAATTGCCGGCGATCCGGGTGAAGGCGATGAGGTCGCCGCGCGGGCTCCATTCGGGAGTCGCGTAGCCGCCGCCGCCGAAGCTGATCCGGCGCTGGTTGGTGCCGTCGGCGTTCATCACATAGAGCTGCTGGCTGCCCGAGCGGTCGCTCTCGAAGACGATCCGGCTGCCGTCCGGCGAATAGGAGCCGCCGACGTCGATGCCCGGCGAGTTGGTGAGGCGCACCGGCTGCCCGCCCTGGGCGGAGACCCGGTAGATGTCCGTATTGCCGTTGACGGACATGGCATAGAGAATCCAGCGCCCGTCGGGGGAGAAGCGCGGCGCGAAGGTCTGGTTGGCGCTTTCGGTGACGATGCGCTGGCGGCCGGTGCCGATGTCGTAAATGTAGATTCGCGGGCGCTTCTCGACATAGCTCAGATAGACGATCTGCTTGTAGTCGGGCGAGAAGCGCGGAGTCAGCACGGTCGACTGGCCGTTGGTCAGGAAGCGGTGGTTGGCCCCGTCCGAATCCATGATGGCGAGCCGCTTCACGCGCCGGTCCTTCGGCCCGCTCTCGGCGATATAGGCGATCCGGCTGTCGAAGAAGGGACTCTCGCCCGACAGGCGCGAATAGACGGCGTCGGCGCATTTGTGCGCCGCGCGGCGCCAGTCGCGAGGGGCGACGACATAGCCCTGGCGGGTGAGCTCGCTCTGAAGCGCGACGTCGTAGAGATAGCAGCCGACGGTGAGCTGCCCGTCCGGATTGGCGCGGACGAAGCCCTGGACGAGGGCGGCGGCGCCCGAGCTGCTCCAGGCCGGATAGGCCGGGGCGGTGACTTCGGCGAAGGGCACGGCTCGAACGCCGCCGGGGCCGACGGGGCGAAACAGGCCGCTGCCGCGAAGGTCGGCGGCCACCACTTCGGCCACCTGCCGGCCCAGCGCCTCGGTGCTTCCGGCGGGAGTGTCGGCGCTCTGCGGGGTCGGCATGACGGGAACGGCGATGACGAGATCGTCGCCGCTCTCGTCGGTGACGTCGACGCTGAGCTGCGCCGCGGCGGGCATCGCGAAAGCGAGGAGGAAGAGCGGGAACAGGCGCTTCATCATTGCGACAGCCTCTTGTCGAAGGTGACCCGGATTTGCTTCCAGGCCTCGTAATATTGGGCGGGAAGCCTGAAGGGGGCGGCGAGCCGGATCGCGCGCTCGGCATGCTCGCGGTGGAGCGGCACCTGGGGGCGGTTGCTCGCGGTCTGGCCGGAAGTGCCGACGATTCGGATGTCGGTGACCCGCCCGTCCTGAGCCAGAGAGATGACCGCCTCGGTGCGCAGCTGCTCGGCGTCGGCGCCGGTCGGCGCCTTCCAGTGCGGCTTGAGCTGGCGGCGGACCTCGGCGCCGAGCGAGGCCTGCACCGCCGGACCGGCCGCGGCGGCGGGCGCGGCGGTCGACTGGCTCGGGCTAGGCCGGTCGCTGAGCCCGGCGACGATGCTGTTCAGCCCCGACGCGTTGCGCTTCGGCGCGGCCGGCTTCGGCTGAGCCGGCACCGCCTTGGCGGGCGCCGGCCGTGGCTGGGGCCGGGGCGCCGCAACCGGCTTCGGAGCCGCCGCGCGCGGCTGCGGCGCGGGCTGGGGCCGAGGCTGCGGGGCCGCGACTGGCTGGACCTCGGGAGGGGCGGGCATGGCGGGTACCGGCGGCCCGTTCTCCGGTCCGGCGAGCGGCGCCGGCTCGATCGCGCTGGGCGCCGGCGAGGTGCTTTCGAGGCCGACCTCCTCGACGAAGGCGACTTCGATGGAGTCGCCCTTCGGCACCGGCAGTCGGGTGGTGGCGATCCCGTAGGTGAGCGCCGCGAGCAAAGCGACATGACCCGCGGCGGCGATGCCCAGGCCGGTGGCTTCCGCGCGGTCCATCAGAGTCGCTCTCGGCGTGTGGACGAGGAAATCCGTTCGGGCTGAGCCTGTCGAAGCCCTTGCCCTGGCTTGGCGCCGGAAGACGAAGGAAGGCCCTTCGACAAGACCAGGGCGAACGGAGAGAGGGAGTGCGTCATTGCCCTTCCCGCCCCTGCGTGCTGACGAGGGCGACCTTGCGCAGGCCGGCCGCGTTGATCTCGCCCATCACCGCCATCACCCGGCCGTAATCGAGGGCACGGTCGGCGCGCAGGAAGATTCGCGGCCCGCCCGGCTCGCGCGAGGCGGCGGCGATGGCGGCGAGGCGGGGGCCCAGCTCGGCGGGGGCGACCGGCTGCTCGTTGACATAGAGGGCGCCGTCCGCCTCGAGCGAGATCTGGACGGGCTTGCGCTCCTGATCGAGCGCGCCGGCCTTGCTTTCCGGGAGATCGACCGGGACCCCGGCGACGAGCAGGGGCGCCGTCACCATGAAGATGATGAGCAGGACGAGCATCACGTCCACCATCGGCGTGACGTTGATCTCCGCCATCGGCGAGCGCCGGGCACGGCGGTTGGAGCCGAGGATCGGGCCCATCGCCATCAGAACTCCCCTCCCTGGAAGGGAGGGGTTGGGGGTGGGCAGGCGAGCGCAGCGAGACTATTCGGACTCGGAGTTTCGGCCGCCTTCGGCGGACCCACCCCCGGCCCCTCCCTTCCAGGGAGGGGAGGCTGCGGCCGACCCCTCATCCCTCCAGCTCCAGCTCTCGGCTCAGAGTCGCGTGGAAGCCGTCGGCGAAGCGCTGGAGCCTCGCCTCCAGGCGGTTGATGCCGAAGCTCATGCGATTGTAGGCGATCACCGCGGGGATGGCGGCGAACAGGCCGAGCGCGGTCGCGAACAGCGCCTCGGCAATTCCGGGAGCGACCACGGCGAGGCTGGTATTGTTGGCGCCGGCGATGGCCGTGAAGCTGCGCATGATCCCCCAGACGGTGCCGAACAGGCCGACGAAGGGGGCGACGGAGCCGACCGTGGCGAGGATGTTGAGGCGGGTCGCCAGCCTGTCGACCTCCTCCGTCAGCGCCGAATGCATGACCAGGGCGAGGCGCGAGCGGGCGCCCTCCCGGTCGACGACCTTGCCGCCGGTGGAGCGCCGCCACTCGGCGATCCCGGCGGCGAGCACCTTCGCGCTGGGAATGTCGGACTGGCCGCGGGTCTCGTAGAAGCGGTCGATGTCGTCGGCCTTCCAGAAATCCCGCTCGAAATCCCGCGAGCCGCGCGAGGCCCGGTTGAGCTTGAGGGCGTGGCCGATGATGATCGCCCAGGTCCAGATGCTGGCGAGGAGCAGGCCGACGATCACCGCCTTGACGACGAAATCCGCCTGCAGGAACAGAGCGAGCGGCGACATGCTGCTTCCCGTCATCGCCAGTTCGTTCACATTCATCCTTCCCTCAACAACCGCTCGAAGGCTTCCACCCACGCCCGCGGCTGGCGCCTGGGGCGGCCGTCCGGCGTCAGGAAGGCAGCCGTGACCCTGGCGTCGGCCAGAAGTTCATCCCCGCGCATGACCCGCTGATGAATGAGCACGCTCGCCGCCCGCACCTTCTCGATCTCGGTCACCACCACGAGGTCGTCGGCGAGCTTGGCGGGGGCGCGATATTTCACCGCCAGCTCGGCCACGGCGTAGACCCCTTCTCCGCCTTCGAGCGCCCCGCGCTGGTCGACCCCGATCAGCCTGAGCATGTCGGAACGGGCGCGTTCGATGAAGCGCAGGTAATTGGCGTAATAGACGATGCCGGCGACGTCGGTGTCCTCGAAATAGACGCGCAGCGGGAACAGGTGCGTAGCCCCCCGCATGACTCCGTCCGCCGGCCTGGGTCGGTCCCCTCCCATCGCCACGGCTCTATCGGGTGCGGATTCGCCGGGGCAACCCCAAAGGGGTGCGCCGGGACGAGGCGTGACGATTTTGCGTTGACGGGCGTGTAACCCTAAGGTTACATGTCACCCATAGGTTACACGAATCGAGATCGGCATGGAAAAGAATATCCCGGGAGGCGGCCGCGGCGCGGCACCGATAGCCTCGGGCGCGGCGGCCTTGGGGCTTGCGATGGTCGTCGCGGGCCTGATCGGCGGCGACCGGCTGCTCGCCCGCGCCGATCTTGCCCCGGGAACGGTCGAGCGGGCCTTGAGCGGCGCCCTCGCGCTTATGGATCTGGCGGCGGGCAAGGAAATCGGCGCGTTCCTGCTCGGCAGCGCGCTGATCGCGGCGGCGCTGCTGGCCCACCTGTCGGGGAACCGCCCGCTGCTTTCGGGCAAGCTGTTCTACGTCGGAACGGTCCAGCTGATCTGCACCGCGGCGGCCGACTTCGCCAAGCCGCCTTTCGGGCGGCTGCGCCCGTTCCAGGCCCTGGCCGAAGGGTCCGACCGCTGGTTCATGGGCCCGGATTACGGATCCTTTCCGTCCGGCCATGCGGCCTTTTACGCCGGCCTGTTCCTGCCTCTGGCCCTGCTCTTCCCGCGCCGGGCGGCGCCCTTGCTGGCGGTTCCGCTGCTGGTCGGAATGCAGCGCATAGTTTCGCACGATCATTATGCGAGCGATGTGGGCGCTTCCTTCCTGATCGCCGGGGCGGTGGCGGCCGGCCTGTGGAAGTGGCTCGAGCCCGGCCGGCTCGACTTCGATGCCAAGGCGGGCCTGCCCCTGTCGCTCGAGCCGCACGGAGAAGCGCAATGACCGAATCGGATTTCGAAATCGCGGAACGCCTTTCGCGCCGGCGGGCGCGGCTGATGCCGGTCCTTGCCATCCTCTTCCTGTCCGGACAGGCCATTTACGCGGTCGGCCCGGACGATCCCTCCCGTGCCGTCGACCAGCTCAAGGTCGCCGCCTGGCTGCTCTGGGCTTCGGCCCTGCTCTTCCTGCTCGCGGCCGGAGGCGGCGCCTTTCGCGGCAAGAGGGTGAGAGCGCTGATGGACGACGAGGCGACCCGCGCCCACCGCGGCCGGGCCTATGCGGTCGGCTTCTGGCTCGCCGTCGGCAGCGCCGTCTGCATCTATGCCCTCACCGCCTTCGACCGGGTGATGCCGAGGGAGGCGATCCACATCATCGTCACAGCGGCGATCGCCGGAGCCTTGCTGACGTTCGGGTTCCTCGAGCGCCGCGCCCAGCGCGATGGCTGAGGGCCTCGGCAACCGGCTGCGCGACCTCCGCTCGGAACGCGGCCTCACCCAGGCGGCGCTGGCCGAGATGGCCGGGGTCAGCCGCAAGACCATCAATACCGTCGAGAACGGAGTCTTCGTCCCCTCGGCCCTGCTCGCTCTGAAGCTGGCGCGGGTGCTGAGCTGTCCGGTCGAGGCGATCTTCTGGCTCGAAAACGGGGCTTGAGCGGTGATTTTCTGCCTCCCCATGCGCAGCATGGGGAGGCGGCGGGGAGGCAAGTCACTTCGCCGCCGCCTGCGCCTCGACCAGCCGGATGAGATCGCCCTGGGCGACGTTCATGTCGATCAGGTGCAGGCCCCAGCCGGGATTGAGCTTGCCGGCCATGTAGACGTCGCCGGGTATCCGGTCGGTTCGGGCGTCCTTGGGATCGGCATTCTCGGTCACGGCGAGCCAGCCCGCCTGGCCGCTGTGCCGGCACTCCGCGGTGACCAGCCCTTCGGTGCGCAGGAAGGGGGTCGGCGGACTGCCCTGGCTGGACCAGACGATCGGCTCCGCGCCCGGCTGCGCCGGCGACAGGGTGAACCAGTAGGAATCGAGCTTCGCCTTGCCACCGCCGAGCGCGCCGGGATTGGTGCAGCCCGCGGTCATGCCGGGCCTGGCCGCACGCCCGAGCATGGCATCGGCGGCGGGCGGGCTGGAGGCCCTGAACGTCATGTAGGTGATGACGCAACCGGTCTGGCCGGTCCGGGTGCAGAGCGGGGTGGACTTGAGGCTGCCGCCGACCAGTCTGCCCTCCGGCACCTCGACGGTCCAGCCGAGCAGGATCGCCGACAGCATCCTTTTCGCCACCGGCTTGCCCTCGATCTCCTCGGCGAGAAGCCTGAGGAGGTGGATCGAGCCCTGGCTGTGGCCGATGAGGACGAACGGCCGGTCGCCGTTGCGGCCGGCGAGGAACTGGCGCCAGGCGGCGAGCACGTCCCCATAAGCGGTGGCGGTGGCGGCATTGAGATCCTCGCCGCGAAGAGCGCGCCCCAGGCCCGCCAGGGTCACCTGGCGGTAGAGCGGGGCGTAGGTCCTGCAGACGCTGCCGAAGCGGGCGAGCTGAACCGCCGCCGTCGCCTGCTCCTCCAGGCCGGGGACGAGGTCGCTGTTGAGGCCGGGGTCGCGCGAAATGGTGGGGTAGACGTAGAAGCAGTCGGCCGGAGCGTCCTTGTCCGGAAGCACCTGCCCCGTCGAGCCGTAGCCGTTGGCATTGAGCGCGGTCGTCGCCAGCGGTCCCCCGCAGGCGTCGGCGCGGCCGGGAAGGCAGAGCCAGGCATTATCCCGCGCGTAATCGGGCGCGGCGGCGAGCGGCGGCGCCTCGGCGGCGGCCGGCGACTGGGCGGCGGCGGGGGCGGAGGTGATGGCCAGCAAGCCGAGGGTCGCGGCAGCCACCCGACCCGTTCGGGCCGAGCTTGTCCAAGCCCCCTTCTTACGGACGATGCGGTGCCAAAGGGAAGAAAAGCCCTTCGACAGGCTCAGGGCGAACGGAGGGTTATCGTCTGACGGGTTCATCTAGCCTTCCTTGCAGATCAGTCGAACAGTCCGTCCTGCGCCGTCCTGGGCTGGGGCAGGCCGAGATGAGCCCAGGCCCTGCCGTTCAGGCAGCGGCCGCGGGCGGTGCGGGCGACCAGGCCGAGCTGGATCAGGAACGGCTCGATCACCTCTTCGATCGTGTCGCGCGGCTCCGAGAGGCCGGCGGCGAGCGTCTCCACCCCGACCGGCCCGCCTTTGTAGATGTCGGCGATCATCATCAGGTAGCGGCGGTCCATCGCGTCGAGGCCGAGCTGGTCGACCTCCATCCGGGTGAGCGCGCCGTCCGCCACCCTGGCGTCGACTTCGCCGTCGCCGGCCGAATGGGCGAAGTCGCGCACCCGGCGGAGCAGCCGGCCGGCGATTCGCGGGGTGCCTCGCGAACGGCGGGCGATCTCCCTGGCCCCGTCCTCCGTCAGCGGCAGGCCGAGCAGACGGGCGGCGCGGCGGACGACCTGCTCGAGCTCCTCGACCGAATAGAAATTGAGTCGGACGGGAATCCCGAACCGGTCCCTCAGCGGAGTCGTGATCAGGCCCTGGCGGGTCGTGGCGCCGACCAGGGTGAATTTGGGCAGATCGATCCGGACCGAGCGGGCCGAGGGACCCTCGCCGATCATCAGGTCGAGGGCGCGGTCCTCCATCGCGGGGTAGAGTATCTCCTCGACCGCGGGCGCGAGGCGGTGGATCTCGTCGATGAAGAGGACGTCGCCGTCCTCGAGATTGGTGAGCAGGGCCGCGAGGTCGCCCGACTTGGCGATGACCGGGCCGGATGTCGCGCGGAAGCCGACTCCGAGCTCGCGGGCGATGATCTGGGCGAGGGTCGTCTTGCCGAGCCCCGGCGGTCCGAAGAAGAGGACGTGGTCGAGCGCGTCGCCGCGGCTCTTCGCCGCCTCGATGAACACCCGCAGATTCTCGCGCGCGGCTTTCTGGCCGACGAAATCGTCCAGCGTCTTGGGGCGGAGCGCGGCGTCGATATCCTCGGGACGCCTCTCCCCGGTTATGATCCGCTCTTGCTCCATTGCAGGAGCATTAGCCGAAGCCATCTTGCTGTCGAGCGGGTTTATCGTTGATATCC
The DNA here is from genome assembly GCA_035628835.1 of Allosphingosinicella sp. Taxonomy (GTDB): domain Bacteria; phylum Pseudomonadota; class Alphaproteobacteria; order Sphingomonadales; family Sphingomonadaceae; genus Allosphingosinicella. Next base: position 32,139 of record DASPJA010000049.1, on the reverse strand, counting down.
TTCCCATGCGCGGCATGGGGAGGGGGACCATGCGAAGCATGGTGGAGGGGTAGTCGGCTCAGGCGTCTGCCAATTACACCTCCACCACACTTCGTGTGGTCCCCCTCCCCATCCGCTTCGCGGACAGGGAGGATTGGAGCAGCCATGGACCGTCGTGAATTCCTGGCCGCGAGCGGCGCCGCCGCGGCCTTGCTCGCCCTCCCCGCCCGCGCCCAGACCCGCCCGCCGGGCTCCGGCGCGAACGCGATCTGGGTCGACTCCCTCGGCGGGATCGACGGGTTCGAGGAGAAGGACGGCAAGTTCGTGCCCTCGGCCGGTCTCATCGAGGCGGTGAAGGCGGGGTGGATCAACGTCGTCAGCCAGACCTTGGGCGAGGTCGGCAACGGGCCGGACCGGTTCCGGGCGGGAGTCGAGGGCATCGCCTTCATGGACCGCTTCGTCGCCGATATGCCGTCGCTGTTCGTCAAGGCGACGAGCGTCGCCGACATCCGCGCCGCCAAGGCCGCCGGCAAGGTGGCGGTCGTCTACAATTTCCAGGACACGACTCCGCTCGAAGGCGATGTCGCCCGCATCGCCACCTTCAAGGCGCTCGGCCTGCGCGTGCTCCAGCTCACCTACAACAAGCGCAACCTCGCGGGCGACGGCTGCCTCGAGCGGGCCAATGCGGGGCTCTCCGACTTCGGCCGGCAGGTCATCGCCGAGATCGAGCGCAACCGGCTGCTGCTCGACCTCAGCCATGCCGGCCAGCGCACCATCGCCGAGGGGATAGCCGAAGCCAAAAGGCCGCCGGCCATCACCCATACCGGCTGCCGCGACCTCGTCGACCTGCCGCGCAACACCTGGGACCGCGAGCTTCGAGCTTTGGCCGACAAGGGCGGCGTCGTCGGCATCTATCTGATGCCCTTCCTGCGCGCGAAGGGGCAGCCGGGACGCGAGGATCTGATCCGCCATATCGAGCATGCGGTGAAGGTCGCGGGCGAGGACCATGTCGGAATCGGCACGGATAATCCGCTGACCGGCTATGTGATCGACGACAATGCCCGCAAGCAGCAGCGCGAGTTCTTCGAGGACCGGAGCAAGCGCGGAATCGCGGCTCCGGGCGAGGCGGCGGACGTGTTCAACCTCGTCGAGGGCTATAACGAGGCGCCGCGCTACGCCAGGCTCTCCGCCGACCTCTCCGCCCGGGGGTGGAAGTCGGCCCGGATCGACAAGGTGCTGGGCGGCAATTTCATGCGCCTGTTCGGCGAAGCCTGGGCCTGACGGGAGCGCATATCCGGGATTGGGCGCCTAGCGCGCCGCCTTCTTCAGCGCGGTGCGCACCAGAGCGTCGAGCGTCGCTCCGGGGCCGAGCTCCGCTTCCGCCTTGCCGACGGCGGCGGCCGCCTCGCCGGGACGGAAGCCGAGATTGAGGAGGGCGGAGACGGCGTCGGCGGCGGCGCCGGCCGCGGCCGGGGCGGAGGCCGCGGCGGCGGGACCGAGGGCGAGGCTGCCGACCTTGTCCTTCAATTCGTGGACTATGCGCTGCGCGAGCTTGGGGCCGACGCCCGGGGAGCGGGCGATCATCGCATGGTCGCCGCTCGCCACGGCGCGGTGAAGGTCGTCGCCCGGCAAGGTGGAAAGGATGGCGAGGGCGACTCGGGCGCCGACGCCCTGGACGGAGGTCAGCAGCCGGAACCAGTCGCGCTCCTCGCCCGAGGCGAAGCCGATCAGCCGGATGTCGTCCTGGGTGACCTGCATCACCGTGTGGAGCACGATCTCGCCGCCGACCGGCCCGAGCGAGGCGAGGGTACGGGTCGAGGCGAAGACGAGATAGCCGACGCCGTTCACGTCGACGACGGCGTGGTCTGCGGCGAAGGAGTCGAGGAGGCCGCGAAGCTTCGCGATCATGGGCGGGGGAAGCGACGGAGGTGAGGCATCCGGCCCCTCCTATCCGTTCGGGCCGAGCTTGTCGAAGCCCTCTCCTTCGGAGTCGCGAAACAAGGAAGGGCATTCGACAGGCTCAGGCCGAACGGGGAGCGGGGTTCACCGGTTGTCACGCCACCCGCCGCGCGGTCGCCAGATGATGGGCGTGGGTGATGGCCACCGCCAGCGCGTCCGCCGCATCCGCGCCGGCAATCTTCACCCCCGGCAGCAGACGCTGGACCATGGCATGGACCTGCGCCTTCTCCGCACCGCCGGTGCCGACCACCGCCTTCTTGACCAGCCGCGGCGCATATTCGCCAACCGGGACTCCGAGGCTGGCGGCGGCGAGAAGGATGACTCCGCGGGCCTGTCCCAGCTTGAGGGTCGACTGCGGATTGGCGTTGACGAACACCTCCTCGACGGCGGCGGCGGCAGGCGAATGCTCGCCCAGGACCGCCAGCAGCCGGCCGTGAAGCTCGATCAGCCGAGCGGGCAGCTCGGCCTTCGGATCGGTCCGGATCTGGCCGTTGGCGACATGGCTCAGCCGGTTCCCCTCCGCCGCGATCGCTCCCCAGCCGGTGCAGCCCAGCCCGGGATCGAGGCCGAGGATGATCAAAGCTTCTCCATCACCTCGTCCGGGACCTCGTAATTGCCCCAGACGGTCTGGACGTCGTCATCGTCCTCGAGCGTGTCGATCAGCTTCATGAGCTGGCCGGCATCGTCGGCGCCGACCTCGACCCTGGTGCCGGGCCGCCAGGCGAGCTTGACGCTCTCGGGCGCCCCGAGCGCATCTTCCAGGGCCCGGGCGACTCCGTGCAGATCCTCCTGGGCGGTCCAGATCTGGTGGCCGTCCTCGTCCGATTCGACGTCCTCGGCGCCGGCCTCGATCGCCGCTTCGAAGACGGCGTCGGCGCTGCCGGCGGAGGCGGGATAGGCGACCAGGCCGAGCCGCTCGAAGCCATGGCTGACCGAGCCCGAGGCGCCGAGATTGCCGCCATTCTTGGAGAAAGCGGTGCGCATGTTGGTGGCGGTGCGGTTCCTGTTGTCGGTCAGCGCCTCGACGATCAAAGCGACCCCGCCCGGGCCGAACCCCTCGTAGCGCAGCTCCTCGTAATTCTCGGCTTCGCCGCCCGAAGCCTTGTCGATCGCCCGCTGGATATTGTCCTTGGGCATGGACTGGGCCCGAGCGGTGGTGATGGCGGCGCGCAGCCGCGCGTTCGCGTCCGGATCGGGCAGGCCCATCTTGGCCGCGACCGTGATCTCGCGCGAGAGCTTGGAGAACATCGCCGAGCGCTTCTTGTCCTGCGCGCCCTTGCGATACATGATGTTCTTGAACTTGCTGTGGCCGGCCATGGCGGTGCGGACGATCCTGCTGTTGGGGGTGGGGCAGCCGATAGCCTGAAGGCTCAGCCCTGCGCAACGCGCCTGTAGGCAGCGAGGCTGTCCAGCCTTTTCGGACCCCCCGTCATTCCGGCGAAGGCCGGAATCGATGAACAGGGCTGCGAGAGAAACTGTCCGATCCGCGTCCGTGGATCCCGGATCAGGTCCGGGATGACGGTGCTAGTCCAGCCCGAGCGCGGCCTTGTAGGTCTCGAGCAAGGCGTCGGCTTCCTGGCGGTCGTGAGCTTCCATCTTGCGCAGCCGGACGATGGCGCGGATGGTCTTGGTGTCGTAGCCGCGCGACTTGGCCTCGCCGTAGACGTCCTTGACGTCGTCCGCGATCGCCTTCTTCTCCTCCTCGAGCCGCTCGATCCGCTCGATGAGGAGCCGAAGCTCGTCCGCCGCAATCGTACCTTCCGCCATTTTTTCCCCGATTCGCTCGCTTGAGCGGCGCCTCTACGGGCTCCGGGAGCGCCGGTCCAGACGGCCATTGCACGAGCGCCGCTTCGGTGCGAAGCTCCCATCATGATCGCGCTCGCCGCCGCCGCCCTGGCCGCCGTGCAGGCGCCTGCGCAGCAGGCCGAGGAGCCCGAGAAGCCGAAGCTCCCTTACTCGATCGAGTTCGCCCGCGAGCAGATCGGCGCCTGGCAGATGGAGGCGAGGAGCATCGTCGAGGACGAGACCGGAGTGCCGATGCAAGGGAGCGTCTCCTGCGAGATCAAGCGGGCCGGCGTGATGCTTCGAACCTGGCGCGAGGGCCAGCTCTCAATCTATTTCGGCGGGTATAATCTGACCGGGGAGCAGCTGGAGCTCGGCGTCGGGGCGGAAGAGGTGCGCAGGATCGAGCTGGACGGATCGGGCTGGGACTATCGCTGGCTCGGCCGGTGGCGGGAAAACCACCAGTTCATCGACCTGAGCTATCCGCCGCCGCCCCAGCCCCGAGCGAACTGGGACCACATCCACTACCCGATCATGGAAGCCCTGTCGGGGTGGATCGCCGTCAGGCGAGGACCGGGCTCGCCCTGGTTCAGCGCCGACGTGCTGGCCAACGAGCTGGTTCGGGCGCGGCGCCTCCGGATCGGATTCGTCGACGACGACCGCGACCCGAAGCCCGACGAGGGGCCCCTGCTCTGGGCGGAGATGTCGCTGGACGGCCTCGGCGATTCGATCGCCTGGTGCAACGAAGCGATGAACTCGGAGCGGGCCCGGCTCTTCCATGCGGACCTCGACCCGTGAACGCCGTGCTCGCCGCGCTCCTGGCCGCGACTCCGCCGACGGCCTGGCCCGAGCTGCCGGTGGCGGAGGGCCGTCTCGGGCCGTGGAGACTGTCGGCCGCGACCTACGTCGATCCGGCCGGGAGCCCGCCGACGATCAGGACCATACGCTGCTCGATCCGCGCCCGCGGCTTCAGCCTGCTGCTCAACCGGTACGGAGGCGTCGAGCTTCATTTCGGCGGGGACGGGACCGGCTTCAGCCTCGCCGGAGTGAAGGCGGTGACGATCGACGATCGGCGCTGGCAAGCAAAGTTCATCGGGTTCGGCCCGGCGGAACGCTATTCCGACGTGGACTATCCGCAAGGGCATGCGGTGAGCCTCGCCACGCCGGACGGCTATGTCGGAGTGCGGCGATCAGAAGGCGAGCCCTGGCTGAATCTCCCGACGCTCGTCGACGAGCTCGCGGAAGGGCGGACGCTCGCCGTCGAGCACGAGGGCGGCGCCTTCCGAATGTCCCTCGCCGGCCTGCCGCGGGCGCTGCGCTGGTGCATGTCCGTCATGGCATCGGAGCGGGCGCGGCGCTTCCGCCGCCCCTGAGAGGAATAAAGCCTGGCGGGTTGAACTGGCGGAGCGAACCGTTATTCGCGAACGGCGATGGCCAATTCGGAATCGCAACCCAGCAAGTTCGTGCCGCGCAGCCGCAAGGTCCGGATCCTCGCCACCCTCGGCCCGGCGAGCCGGACGCCGGAAATGATCCGAAAGCTCGCCGAGGCCGGAGCCGACGCCTTCCGGGTCAATATGAGCCACGGCACCCACAAGGACCACCGGCAGCTGATCGAGACGATCCGGGCGCTCGAAAAGGAGCTCGACCGGCCGACCACCATCCTCGCCGACCTGCAGGGCCCCAAATTGAGGGTCGGAAAATTCGGTGGCGACGGCGGCGTCGAGCTGGAAAGAGGGCAGACCTTCGTCTTCGACCGGGACACCGCGCCCGGCACCTCGAAGCGGGTCGAGCTTCCGCACCGGGAGATTTTCGGCGGGGTCGAGAAGGGAACGAGGCTTCTGCTCGACGACGGCAAGCTGGTCCAGCGCGTGACGAGCGCGACCGGCGACAGGATCGAGACCGTCGTCGAGGTCGGTGGGCGCCTCTCCAACAACAAGGGCGTCAACGTCCCCGACGTGGTGCTTCCGCTCGCCGCGCTGACCGACAAGGACCGCGCCGACCTCGCCTTCGCGCTCGACAGCCACGTCGACTGGATCGCCTTGTCCTTCGTCCAGCGGCCGGAGGACGTGGCCGAGGCGCGGCGGCTGATCGCCGGCCGCGCCGCCCTGCTCGCCAAGATCGAGAAGCCGGCCGCGGTCGAGCGGCTCGACGGCATCCTGGAACTGGCCGACGCGGTCATGGTCGCGCGCGGCGACCTCGGAGTCGAGCTTCCGCCGCAGGCGGTGCCGCCGCTCCAGAAGATGATCGTCGAGGCGGCGCGGCGGCTGGGCCGTCCGGTGGTGGTGGCGACTCAGATGCTCGAATCGATGATCAACTCGCCGAGCCCGACCCGCGCCGAGGTGTCGGACGTCGCCACCGCCGTCTATGACGGCGCCGACGCGGTGATGCTGTCGGCGGAAAGCGCCTCCGGCAAATATCCGTGCGAGGCGGTGACGATGATGAACTCGATCGCCACCAGCGTCGAGGCCGATCCCAGCCACGCCGAGCGGGTCCATTTCACCCAGACCCTGCCCGATCCGACCACCGCCGACGCCATCGCCCAGGCGGCGAACACGATGGTGGGAACGATCGGCGCTGCGGCGATCGTCTGCTTCACCAGCTCCGGCTCGACCGCGCGCCGGCTGTCGCGCGAGCGGCCCTCCGTGCCCTTGCTGGTGCTGACTCCCTCGCTCCGGACCGCGCGCAAGCTGGGCATATTGTGGGGCGCCCACGGCGTTCGGACCCGCGACATCGACAATTTCGAGGAAATGATCGCCAAGGCCAAGCGAATGGCGCTCCGCCACGGCGTCGCGAAAGGCGGCGACCGAATCATCATCACCGCCGGAGTGCCGTTCGGGACCCCGGGATCGACCAACGTCATCCATATCGTCCGGCTGGTCGGCGACGAGCTGGAGCGGCACCGCAAAGCGCAGGAGAAAGCGCGCTGATTTTGCCTCCCCATGCGGAGCATGGGGGGAGGCATTTCGCGGCTCACCCCGGGATCAGATCGAAGGCGATCGTCGTCCGCCGCTCCTCGGTGCGGAACGGCACCGTGCCGTGCCACATGTAGGACGGGAACAGCACCAGCCGCCCCGGCTTCGGGCGGACGAAGCGCTCGGCCGGCATTTCCGGCACCGTCCTGAACGGCGGCTGCCCCAGCCGGAGCCAACCTTCCCGGCCTTCGCGCTCCAGGGCGCTGTCCGGAGTCTCGACGTAGAAGGCGGAGGAGATCCAGCCTTCGTGGTGCATGTGATCGAGGTGAAAACCGCCGGGCCGGAGCCGAACCGACCAGGCGCCGACGATCCTGTAGCCGCCCGTATTGCGCCGGCGAAGCGGGTCGGCGCCCGCGCCGAGCTTCGCCAGATGCTCGCGGACGGGCGCGTCGATGGCTTTGAAAAACGCCTGGATCGCGCGATCCCGCGAGCCCGACAGCCGGTAGGTGGTCTGGGTGCCGTGGCGAAGCGATTGCGCCGAGGGATGCTCGGCCATGACGTGATGCCTGTCCAGCGCCGCCGTCAGGTCCTTGAGAAAGTCCGGCAGACTCGGCCAGCCGGGCGGCGGCGCCAGCTCGTAGACGCCGACCATGGTCTCGTAATCGCAAAGCTCGCCGTAGAGCGGGCTCCCCGCCGCCCGCGCCGCGGTGGCGGCCCAGGCCAGCACCGACTGGTCCGAAGGGGCGAGGTCCAGCGCCTTGCCAATGCTGATCTGCGCCGCCTCGGCCCGGCCGAGCGCCAGGCTGACGATGGTCGACTGGACGAGAGCGGCGATGGAATCGGGCGCGAGCGCCTCGCCGCGCCGGGCGTGCCGCTCCGCCTCGGCGAGGCGGCCGGCCTCGAGCGCCGCCTGCGCGGCCGCGAGGACCAGCTGCGGCTCGTCGGGAAGATGGCCGACCGCCCGGTCGAGCAGATCGGCGGCCTGCTCCGGGTCGCCGGCCGAGGCGAGCAGCTTCGCCTTGACGAGCAGAAGCGGCGCCGGCGGAGCGCCGGCGTGGAAGGCCTGATCGAGGGCCGCCTGGGCCGCCGCCAGATCGCCTCGGGCCATCCAGAGGAAGTCGGCGCGCTCGGCGGCGATGGTCGGCAGGTTGGGCGCCCGCCGGGCAGCTTCCCGGTAGGCCGCATCGGCCGCCTCGGTCTCCCCGCAGGCGACATGGGCCCGGGCCTTCACCTGCCAGCTCAGCGGCGAATCGAGCCCGGCCGCGAAGCCGCCGGCAAGCGCTTCGAGCGCTTCCCGGCCCCGCCCAAGCTCGACGAGCGTCGCCGCCAGATTGTGCCAGGCCGTGCCGCTCCCCGGGAAGGCCGAAGCCGCACGTTGGTCGACCGCAAGCGCCTCCTCATGCCGGTGCACCCGCTTGAGCGCTTCGGAATGGAGAACCAGGGCGTCGTGGCCGGCATGCGGAGCTTCGGCCAGGCGGGTGCTGATCTCCAGCGCCTCCGCCACGCGCCCCTCGTTGAGGAGCGAATAGGCACGGTCGATGATGTGGTGGTTCACGCAAACGACTCCAGTATCGTCACCCTGAACTTGTTTCAGGGTCCAGGTCTCCACCCGCACCGCTGCTCGAAACTGGATGCTGAAACAAGTTCATCATGACGGCGAAGGTCAAACGGCGGACGACGGTTCCTCCATCAGCCCCGGCACCTCGTCGAGCAGCTCCCGGGCGAGGAAGCCGATGCGCCCGATGCGCTTGGCGAGCCGCCGTCCCGCCTCGCCGTGGAGATGCACCCCCCACAGCGCCGCCGTCAGCGGATCGGCGCCGCGGGCGGCCAGACCCCCGACGATGCCCGCGAGCGCGTCCCCCGAGCCGGACGTGGCGAGGCCGACCCCGCCGCCGGTGAAGCGGAAGGCGCGGCCGTCCGGAGCGACGATGTAGCTGTACTGGCCCTTGATCAGGGCCACCGCGCCGAAGGTCCGAGCGGCCCGGCCGGCGGCGGCGAGCGGGTCCGCCTCCACCTCCTCCGCCTCGCATTGGAGCAGGCGCGCCATCTCGCGGCCATGGGGCAGGAGGATGGCGCCGCCGCGCCAGGCCCGCAAGGTCTCGGCCCGCGGCGCCAGGGAGCCGAGCACGGCGGCGTCGAGCACGAGCGGCTTGTCGAGCCCGCTGGCGAGCAAGGCGTCGAGCATTTCCTCGAGCGGCGGCCCGTGCTGCAGCCCGCAGCCCATCAGGACCGCCTGGGCGCCGCCGGCCCATTCCAGAACAGCCTCGATGGCTCCGGTGGCGATGCAGCCATCCTCGGTTTCCGGGCAGCCGACGACACGCGCCTCGGGCATCGCGATAGCGAGGCCAGGAGCGACGCTGGCGCCGGTGGCGATCTGGAGCTTGCCGGCGCCGGCGCGCAACCCGCCGGTGCCGGCGAGCAGAGCGGCCCCGGCCAGCTCGCGGCTGCCGGCGATGACGAGCAGCCGGCCGCGCTCCTCCTTGTCCCCGTCGTCGGAATGGTGGGGAAGCGGGTACCGGCGGAGCAGGTCGCGGTCGAGGATCTCGAACTCGCTCATCGGGCGGCGACCATCGCGTCCGGCTCGGAGGTGATCGGCGCGTCCTCCTCGATCAGCGGCGCGGCGAAATTGTAGCAGACCAGTTTGGGTACGCACTGCTTCTCGTCGTCGGGTTCGAACTCATATTGGAGGAGGCCGCAATTGACGACGTCGCCGGCCTTGTCGATCGCCAGGATCTGCGCCTCGTCAAGCTCCTCCAATATATAGCGGAAGCAGAGCACGACCACCTGATGGCAGACGATCAGCACCCGCCGGTCGGCATGGTGGAGGCTGACGGTGTCGAGCGCGCTCCTCAGGCGCAGGATGACGTCGGCCCAGCTCTCGCCGCCGGGCGGTCGGTGATAGAATTTGCCGAGCAGGGTGCGCTGCTCGGCCTGCTCCGGAAACTTCTCGCGGACTCCGGCGGTGGTCAGCCGGTCCCAGAGGCCGAACTCGCGCTCGCGCAGGCGCTCGTCCTTGACCGGCCCCTTGACCTGGGAGACCACGCCGCCGGCCGCGCAGATCGCGGCCGCGGTCTCCTGCGCCCGGACATAGGGCGAGGTGAGCACGACCTCGGGCCGCTCCTCTTCGGGGAGGGCGGCGAACCAGCGGCCGAGCGCTTCGGCCTGGCGGTGGCCGAGATCGCTCAGCGGAACGTCGACGTCGCGAATGTCGAGGTCGATCATGCCGAGCCCGGCGGCATCCGCCGCGTCGCGGGCGACGTTGCCGGCGCTCTGCCCGTGGCGGACGATCCAGAGCTTGGCGGGCCATCTTTGTCTCATCGCCGAAATGAACGCGGCTGGGAGGCCCATGGTTTCCCGTCATTGCGAGGAGCGTAGCGACGAAGCAATCCAGCGGGCCTCTGAGGCCGCACTGGATTGCTTCGCTACGCTCGCAATGACGGGGTTAGAGCAGCCCCTCGGCCTTCAGCCGCCGCCGCAGATCCTCGGCGCCCGTGAACAGATGCGCGTGCATGCCGACCGCTTCCGCCCCTTCCACGTTGATCTTGCGATCGTCGACGAACAAGGCCTCGTGCGCCTGCAGCCCGAAGCGGTGCAGCGCGCGATAGTAGATGGCGGGATCGGGCTTGAGCAGCTTCTCCTCGCCGGAGACGACGATGCCCCGGAACCGGCGGAAGAAAGCGGCCTCGCGCTCGCGGAACGGGGCCCAGAAGTCGGCCGAGAAGTTGGTGATGGCGAAGAGCGGAACCCCGCGCCCGTCCAGTTCCTCGACGACGGCGTGCATGCCCGGGACGGGGTCGCTGATCGTCTCACCGAACCGCTCTCCCCAGGCGGAGATATAGGCGGCGTAATCGGGGAATTTCTCGGAGATCTCGGCGGCGGCCTCGCCGAACGGGCGGCCGGCGTCGAGCGTATCGTGCCAGCCCCACAGGTCGACATCCTCGATGAAGCGAAGCCGCGCCTCGTCCTCGGGCAGCTGGCGGGCGAGGAAGGACTCGGGATCCCAGCCGTAGAGGACGTTGCCGACGTCGAAGATGACGGCGGTGGGTCCTTCGAGACGCCGTTTCGACAAGCTCAACGGCTCCTCAGGATGAGCGGTTGCGGGTTTCCTCTCGCTCATCCTGAGTAGGGACTGAGCGAAAGCGAAGGCCCGTATCGAAGGACGTCAGCCCTGGCGCGCCTTGAAGCGGCGGTTGGTCTTGTTGATGACGTAGGTGCGGCCCCGGCGGCGGATCACGCGGCAGTCGCGATGGCGCGACTTGAGGGACTTCAGCGAATTGCGGATCTTCATGGCTCGGAACGCCTGCCTGTCTGGTCGAAAATGTCTGCTGGAAAAGCGAGGAGCCCACCTAGTTTGGCGGGGCTTCCAAGTCAAGCTGGCGAGGGCCGGCCGGATCGGCGCGTCTTAAGTCACCGGCTCGAGGACCCCGGCCGCGATCAGCCTGCCGACCAAGGCCACTCGAACCTCGATCGTGGAGGCGCCGGGAACGTCCCGGACGCGGAATTCCGTGGTGTCGCGAATGAAGCGGAGCTCCTCTTCGACGCCGGGATGGATGGCGAGACGGTCGCCGGGAAAGCCGAAGTCGATCCAGTCGCCGGTTCGCCGCAGGTGGAACAGGGCGAGCGGCGCATGGCGGACCCGGGTGTCGGCGGTGGTTTCCGGGGTCGCCTTCGGCCTCGGCAGGGCTGGCAGACCCGCGACGAACCGGGACGAGCGATGCTGCATCGCCGCCTCGACGAAGCCGCCGGACCGGTACCGGGCGATCAGCCGCTCGAGCCCGCGCACCACCTGCGAAGGCAGCTCCCCGGGAGCTCCATCGGCGCGCTCCTCCGCCGTCTCGCGGAACGACCGGTCCTCGTCGGAAAGATGGTCGATGGCGGCGATGAGTGCGTCGCGCAGCGTGAGGGGCACGAACAGCACCGCGAGATGAAGCGATTCGGAAACGGAGTCGACCGTGTGCGGAGTCCCCCGGGGAATGTAGAGCAGATCTCCCGGACCGACGTCGATCACCCTGTGCCGCCGCAGGTTCGGGAGCGGCTCGCCGACATGCTTCCAATTGTTCTGGAGGCCCGGCGGATCGGTCGAGACGTACCAGCGCTTCCGGCCGTGAAGCTGGAAGACGAGATTGTCGCGATTGTCGTAGTGGACGATCGCCCCCGCGCCGGCCTTGCTCCAGAACAAGGACGCATCGACCGGCTGGTGAAGGAGCAGCTCGAGCGCGCGCGCGAAACGCTGCAGCGGCGGCGACAGCGCGATCACCTCGGGCATGCGGACCGTATAATCCCGCTGGTGATAGGCCTCGATCAGCTTCCGGAACTCGGCCTCGGCGGCGACCTTTTGCGGTCCGGGCGGCGGCAGCGCCGGCTTGACGCCATGGCAGTCGAGCCGCTCCGCATGGGTCGCAAAGGCGCCGAGCGCCGTCGCGACGGGATCGTCGCCGAACAGGGCCGCCCGTTCATGGCCGGCACCGCCCGGAGCCGCGAGGACCGAGCGGCCGAGCGCGTGGAAGAACGTGTCGAGCGGCAGCGGCTCGAGGATTCCTTTGAGGACCGCCTCTGCTTCTTCGGTGTTCATTCGTCCTCGGCGTTGAACAGGGACAACCCTGTTTCTAAGGCCTCCGATTCGTCATTGCGAGGAGCGAAGCGACGAAGCAATGACGGAGGAGCTATGACGCCGCCCGCTCCGCCAGCTTCCTCTCCCACGCCAAAGCGTGGGCGACGATCGTGTCCAGATCGTCCAGCTTCGGCCGCCAGGGCAAGGTGGCGAGGATCTTGCGGTTGTCGGCGACCAGAGCGTCGGGATCGCCGGCCCGACGCGGCTCCATGCGCCGCTCGATGCGCAGGTTCGTCACCCGGTCGACCGCCTCCAGCACCTCGAGCACCGAGAAGCCGCGCCCGTAGCCGCAATTCATGATGTGGCTGGTGGTCGGATCCTCGACCAGCTTCTCGAGCGCGTCGACATGGGCGGCGGCGAGGTCGCTGACGTGGATGTAGTCGCGCACGCCGGTGCCGTCGGGCGTGTCGTAATCGGTGCCGTAGACCGAGACCGCCTGCCTCTTGCCGGTCGCGGCCTCGACGGCGACCTTGATGAGGTGGGTGGCGCCGGCGGTGGACTGGCCCGAGCGGCCCTTGGGATCGGCGCCGGCGACGTTGAAATAGCGAAGCGCGCAGAAGTTGAGCGGGTGGGCGAAGGCGGCGTCCGAGAGCATCCGTTCGGTCATCAGCTTCGACCAGCCATAAGGATTGATCGGCTGGGTTCGGGAGCTTTCGACGATCGGCACCTGCTCGGGAAGGCCGTAGGTCGCGGCGGTCGAGGAGAAGATGAAGTGGCGGACTCCGCCCTTGACCGCGCTCTCGATCAGCGAGCGGCTCTTCACCGTATTGTTCTCATAATATTTGAGCGGCTGCTCGACCGATTCCGGAACCACGATCGAGCCCGCGAAATGGACGATGGCGCCAATGCCATGCTCCTCGATCAGGCGCCCGACCAGCGCCTGGTCGCCGATGTCGCCTTCCACGAACGCGGCCTCCTCCGGCACCGCCCAGCGGAAGCCGGTGGTGAGGTTGTCGATGACGACCACCTTCCAGCCCGCATCCAGCAGGGCCAGCACGGCGTGGCTGCCGATATAGCCGGCGCCGCCGGTGACCAGCACCACTGGCATGTTCGCGGGCTTGTTCATCTAAGCTCTTCCCTCACGGAACCCTAATGCGGCAAAGAGCGCTGAACCGATCGTTGCAGCGCCCATACGATCCGGGGGCGCTAGACCAAGAGGTGCCGGGATGAAAACAGCTTTTCTGCGCAGCGCGCCCCTTCTGCTGGCGGCGGCGCTCGCCGCCTGCGCGAGCGGCGGCGGCGGCAAACGTCCGGCCGCCGGCGGGGTCGACGTCGCCCGCTTCCACCTCGGCGAGCCAGTGGCGCGCGCGCAGATCGCGGTCGAGCCGTTCGACAAGGCCGACGGCAACCGGCCCGAATTCCCGGCCTATGCCGCCGCCGTCGCGCGCCAGCTGACCCGGCTCGGCTGGACGGTGGTGCCGACGACGACCGGCTCCGAGCAGATCGCCCTCATCGACCTCGAGCAGGGCAGTCGCGAAGCGATCGCGGCGCTGAGCGCGGCCCGCATCGGGCGCGGCGTTTCAGGGAACGCGCCGGTGGGAACTTCGGCCAACGTCACCGCTACGCTCCTCGAAGTCGCCATCAGGCGGCGCTCCGACGGGACCGTCTTCTGGGAAGGCCGCGCCGTCGACGAGGCTCCCACCGGCAGCGCTCAGGCGGCCCGGACCGCCGCCGTCGAGCGGCTCGCCGGCGCCCTGTTTCGGGACTTCCCCGGGGAGTCGGGGCGCACTATCAGGGTGCGATGACCCTATCCGTTACCAGCCCCTTCGATGGCGGCAACATTCGTACCGTCGCCATCCAGGGCAACCGGGCCGACCTCGAAATCGTCAAGGACCATCAGTCCGATTTCTACCAATGGTTCTATTTCCGCCTCACCGGCGGGGCCGGGCAGAAGGTGGAGATCAGGATCCTCAACTGCGCCGGCGCCGCCTACCCGCTCGGCTGGCAGGATTACCGCGCCTGCATGTCCGTCGACCGGGAGGAGTGGGAGCGGGTCGACACGAGCTACGACGGCGGCATCCTCACGATCAGCCTCACCCCGCCCTCGAACAGCGTCTGGTTCGCCTATTTCGCGCCCTATACGATGGAGCGCCACCACGATCTCGTCGCCTCCGTCGCCGGCCATCCGGCGGTCGAGCACCGCTCGCTCGGGCAGACGCTCGACGGGCAGGAGATGGACTATTTCCGGATCGGCGAGGGGCCGCTCCAGGTCTGGCTCTACGCGCGCCAGCATCCCGGCGAAACCATGGCGGAATGGTGGATGGAAGGCGCGCTCGAGCGGCTGCTCGACGAAAGCGATCCCGTCGCCCGGCGGCTGCTCGCCAGGGCGACCTTCCACATCGTCCCGAACATGAATCCCGACGGCTCGCGCCGCGGCCATCTGCGCACCAACGCCGTCGGCACCAACCTCAACCGGGAATGGCACGATCCGAGCCCGGAGCGCAGCCCGGAAGTGCTGTACGTCAGGAACGAGATGGACCGCACCGGAGTCGATTTCGCGATGGACGTCCATGGCGACGAGGCGATCCCGGCCAACTTCCTCGCCGGCTTCGAGGGCATACCGAGCTGGAACGAGCGCCAGCAGAAGCTGTTCGACCGGTTCAGCGAGGAGCTGGTCCGCTTCTCCCCCGATTTCCAGACCCGCAAGGGCTATGAGGTGGCGAGGCCCGGCGGGGCGAACATGTCGATGTCGACCTCGCAGCTCGCCGAACGCTTCGGCGCCGTCTCCATGACTCTGGAAATGCCGTTCAAGGACAATGCCGACCTGCCGGACCCGCGCCGCGGCTGGTCGCCGGAGCGAAGCGCACTCCTCGCCCGCGCCTGCCTCGACGCGCTTCACGCCATTATCGACGAGCTTCCGGCGAAGAAGCGCTAGCTCCCTTCACCCCGTTCGCCCTGAGCTTGTCGAAGGGGCTTTTTTCTTGACCTGAAAGAGCAGGGTGGGGCTTCGACAAGCTCAGCCCGAACGGAGAACGGAAGACCCATGCCCACCCTCGTCCTCATCCGCCACGGCCAGTCGGCCTGGAACCTCGAGAATCGCTTCACCGGCTGGTGGGACGTCGACGTGACCGCGAAGGGCGCCGAGGAGGCGCGGCTGGCCGGCGAGCTGATGGCGGCGAAGGGGCTCGATTTCGACCTCTGCTTCACCAGCCTGCAGACGCGGGCGATCAAGACGCTCAACCTCGCGCTGGAAGCGATGGGGCGGCTATGGCTTCCGGTGGAGAAGGACTGGCGCCTCAACGAGCGCCATTATGGCGGCCTCACCGGACTCAACAAAGCCGAGACGGCGGCGAAGCATGGCGACGAGCAGGTGCGGATCTGGCGGCGCTCGTTCGACATCCCGCCGCCGCCGATGGCGCCCGACAGCCCCTACGACCTGGCCGCCGATCGCCGCTATGCCGGAATAGAGGTGCCGCGCACCGAGAGCCTGAAGGACACGATCGCCCGGGTGCTGCCTTATTGGGAGGGACGGATCGCGCCCGCTCTGCGCGGCGGGCGGAGGGTGCTGATCTCCGCCCACGGCAATTCGCTGAGGGCGCTGGTCAAGCATTTGTCGAACATCCCGGACGACGAGATCACCGGGCTGGAGATCCCGACCGGACAGCCGATCGTCTACGAGCTGGACGAGGGCCTAGCCGCGATGGACCGCTATTATCTGAGCGAGCGCTGATGATCTCCCCTCCCTGCAAGGGAGGGTTGGGGGTGGGTAGGCGAGCGCAGCGAGACTTTATCTGACTCGGAGTTTCGGCCGCCTTCGGCGGACCCACCCCTGACCCCTCCCTTGCAGGGAGGGGATTTACCTATTCAATCCTCCGCCCGCGCCAGGGCCTGGTTGCGCTCGGCGCGGGCGAGCACCTCGTCCAGCTTGTCGCCCGGCATGATCCCCGTCGTCGCGACCGCCGATTCCAGCTTCACCCGGGCGTGGCCGAGGTCCAGCGGGTTCTCCGCTATGCAGCGGGCGAGCCGGTCGCCGGTGTCGATGGCGCTGTTGTGATCGAGATGATCGAGGATGAGGTCGAAACGCGCTTCGCCGGTGCGGGCGAGGATGTCGGTCGAGCGGATCAGGCCGCAGAGCAGGCGGGCGACGTGGACGAGGGCGGCGTCGACGGCGAAGTGGCCGTGGCGCTCGTTGACGGCGTCGAGGTTGGTCAGCTCGATTCCGACGACGGCCGCGTGGGTGCCGTGGCGCTCCGCGAGGCCGACCACCCGCTCGAGCTCGGAGCGGAAGCGGAGGGCCGTGGGGAGCGGCGTGAGGCTGTCGCTCTCGGCGCGCTGCTCGAGCTCGCTGATGCGCCGCTGGGCCTCGGCCAGCGCGGCGCGGAGCAGCGCGTTCTCGTCGGAGGTCTCGACCGGAAGGCCGGCGAAGTCGGATGCGTGCCTTGACATGGACTCTGCATAGCGCAGCCTGGTTAAGCAAAAACGAAGCTCTGGCCTCCCCGGCCCCGCCCCGATAGAGGAGCGAGGATGGCCGAGGTCGGGATCATCATGGGCAGCCGCTCCGACTGGGAGACGATGCGCCATGCCGCCGAGATGCTCGATGCGCTCGAAATAGCCTATGAGTCGAAGGTCGTCTCGGCCCACCGGACGCCGGAGCGGCTCTACGATTATGCGAAGGGCGCGGCCGGGCGCGGCCTCAGGATCATCATCGCCGGCGCCGGCGGAGCGGCGCACCTGCCGGGCATGGCGGCGTCGATGACCCGGCTGCCCGTCCTCGGAGTGCCGGTGCAAAGCAAGGCCCTGGACGGCCTCGACAGTCTCCTGTCCATCGTCCAGATGCCCGCCGGAGTACCGGTGGCGACGCTCGCCATCGGCAGGGCGGGCGCGGCCAATGCCGGCCTGCTCGCCGCCTCGATCCTGGCCCTGTCCGACGAGGCGCTCGCCGGAAGGCTCGAAGCCTGGCGGAAGCGGCAGACCGACGGCGTCGCCGAAACGCCGGAATGACGGCGGCTGGATGAGTCTGGCGCCGGGCTCGACCATCGGCATCGTCGGCGGCGGACAGCTCGGCCGGATGCTGGCCATGGCCGCGGCCCGGCTCGGCTACAAATGCCATATCTACGCCCCCGACGAGCTGCCGCCCGCCGCCGAGGTCGCGGCCGGCTTCACCCGCGGCGCCTGGGAGGACGAGGCGGCGCTTGCCGACTTCGGCCGCGAGGTGGACGTCGCCACCTACGAATTCGAGAATATCGCCGCCGCGCCGCTGGCGGCGCTCGCCGCCCAGGTACCGCTTCATCCGCCCGCGGAGGCGCTGGCGGTGGCTCAGGACCGGTTGAACGAGAAGAGCTTCGTCGCCGCGCTCGGCGGAAGCCCGGCCCCGTTTCGGCCGGTGAACGACCGCACGGGCCTGGACGAGGCGCTGGCGGCGCTCGGCGTCCCCGCGGTGCTGAAGACGAGGCGTTTCGGATACGACGGCAAGGGCCAGGCCCGGATCATGAGGCCTTCGGAGGCGGAGGAAGCGTGGGCGTCGGTCCGAGGCGCCCCGTCGGTGCTCGAAGCCTTCATCGCCTTCGATTCGGAATTCTCGATCCTTCTGTGCCGGGGCTCCGACGGCGAGACGGTGATCTGGCCGGCGCCGAGCAACGAGCATGAAGGCGGAGTCCTGCGCCGCAGCCGGGCTCCGGCGGAAGGGCTGGACGCGCAGGTCGCCGAGGCCGAGGCGCTCGCCCGCGAGGCGGCGGAGGCGCTGGATTATGTCGGAGTGCTGGCGCTCGAATTCTTCGCCACCTCCGAGGGACCCGTGTTCAACGAGATGGCGCCCCGGGTCCACAATAGCGGCCACTGGACCGTCGAGGGGGCCGTCACCTCGCAGTTCGAGAACCATGTCCGGGCCATTTGCGGCCTTCCGCTGGGGGCGACGGCGCTTACCGGGGCATGGGTCGAGATGGACAATCTGATCGGCGGCGCGGCGGACGGATGGGCCGCCATCCTCGCCGATCCCGCGGCACACCTCCACCTCTACGGCAAGGGCGAGGCGCGGCCGGGCCGCAAGATGGGCCACGTGACCCGCGTTTTCCGCTAAGTTCCCCTCCCTGCAAGGGAAGGCTCCGGGTGGGTAGGCGAGCGCAGCGAGCCTTTCGCGGCGTCGGAGTTTCGGCCGCCGTCGGCGCGGACTCACCCCCGGCCCCTCCCTTCAAGGGAGGGGGGAATCGCGTCACTTCGGCTGCACTTCCTCGATCGGCAGGCCGAGGCCGGTGAGCTGCGGGCGGACCGTGGCGGCGTCGCCGACCACCACCCAGACCATCTTCCTGGGGTCGATCACCTTGCGCGCGGCCTGGTCGAGCG
The DNA here is from genome assembly GCA_035628835.1 of Allosphingosinicella sp. Lineage (GTDB taxonomy): Bacteria > Pseudomonadota > Alphaproteobacteria > Sphingomonadales > Sphingomonadaceae > Allosphingosinicella. Next base: position 13,617 of record DASPJA010000049.1, on the reverse strand, counting down.
TGCTGATCGTCATTCCGCGATAGCGGTCGGAGATCGCCTCCCAATAATTGTCCGGACGCTTGTAGAGCGCGTTCGAGCGCAGCGCCGCGAGCACCGCCTGCGAAGTCTCGAACTGGCCGGCGAGCTGGCGGGTATTGCCGTTGATCACCCGGGTCAGCTCGACATCCGTCACGCCCTTGTTGCCGACGAAGCCCGAGACCTGATCCATCAGCGCCCGGATCGCCGGGCCGGTCTTGTCGGCCTGGACGGGAGCGTTGATCAGATAGGGAACGAGCTGCTCGCGCATGCCGATGTTGCTGCGCGAGCCGTAGGACCAGCCCTTCGTCTCGCGCAGGTCCATGTTGATCCGCGACAGGAAGTTGCCGCCGAGCACCTCGTTGGCGGCATTCAGGGTCAGCACGTCGTCCGTGCCTCGGACCGGCAAGACGGCGCCGGCGAGGATCAGCGACTGGGGCGATTGCGGCCGGTTGACGAGGACGATTCGCGGCTTCGGCGCCGGCGGAGTGGCGGCGAAGTTCTTGGTCCCCTTCGGCACCGCCGGAGGAGTCCAGTTGCCGAACCGCGCCTCGAGCATCGGCACCAGCTCGGCGAGCGGGATGTCGCCGACGGCGAAGATGGTCGCCTTGTCGGGCCGGATCCAGCTCTGGTGGAAGCGGAGCAGATCGTCGCGGGTGAGCCGGGCGACGACCGCCTTGTCGCCGCTGCCGCTGGACGGGCGGCCATAGGGGTGATTGGCGCCGAACAGCAACGGCGGAAGCACCCGCGCGCCGAGCCCGCTCGGCTCGGTCAGCTCCTGGTCGATCGCGGAGAGTTGCTGCGCCCGCAGCCGTTCGACCTCGCCCGGCTCGAAGGCCGGATTGCGGACGATGTCGGCGAGAAGGTCGAGCGACGGCCCGAGATTCGGGGTCAAGGCGGCGAGGCCGATGGCCGTCCGGTCCAGCGACGTATCGGGGCCGATGACGGCGCCGAGCCGCTCCTGCTCCTCGGCGATCTGGATCGAGTTGCGGCTGGTCGTGCCCTCGTCCATCAGGCTGAGCATCAGCGACTGGGTGCCGAGCGCGTCGGCCGGATCGGCGGCGACTCCGGCGTCGAACTCGACCGCGACCCGAACCACCGGCACGACGTCGCGGCGGGCGTAGACGACCGGAATGCCGTTCGAGAGGGTCGCCCGCTCGATGTCCGGGAAGTCGAGGTTGGAGACGTCGCCGACCGGCGGCAGCGGCCTTTTCTGGTAGGAGAGCGGCTCAGGCGCGTCCTCGTCAGGCGAGACGAAGGGCAGCGGGGCCATCGGCTTCTCGCCGGGCCGGGGCTGGCGGTAGTAACGCGGCCGCTGGCTGGCGGCGCCGCCGGTGCGCGAGCCCTTGGCTTCCTCATAGGCCTCGCGCTCGCCGGGCTCGACCCGCAGCGCATAGACCGGCCGGGTCAGCCACTTCTGCATCGCCGCCTTGACCGTCGCCGGGGTCACCCGCCCGTAAGCGAGGAGCTGCTTCTTGTAGAATTCGGGATCGTCGGCATAGAGCGCGCCCTCGGCGAGAGCGACGGCCTTGCCGCTGAAGCCGCCGACCTGCTCGAGACCGCGGATGCGGCCGGCGACGTCGGACATGACGACGCGCTGGACCTCATCCTCGGTCGGGCCGTTGGCGATGAGATCGGCGACGATCTGGTCGAGCCGCGCCGAAACGGTGTCGGGATTGACCCCGGGCTTCACGTCGACCTGGATCTCGAACTGGCTGACCCGGTGGAAGGGCAGGATGTAGGCGCGGACGCCCACCGCCGTCTGGTCCTTGCGGACCAGCTCGTTGTCGAGCCTCGAGCTGGCGAGGCCGCCGAGGACTCCGGCGGCGACGTCGAGCTGGACGGCGGCGTCGTCGAGCATTCCGGGCACGATCCAGTTGCGATAGAGCCGAACGTTGGCGACGCGGTCCTTCATCACCTCGACCTTGGGCGCCGGCAGGGTCGGCACGTCCGCCTTGGCGGGGTTGTTGACCGGCCCGCGCGGGATATGGCCGAAATGCTTCTCGACGAGCGGCCGGGCCTCCGCCGCCGAGACGTCGCCGGCGAGGACGAGGACGGCGTTGTTGGGGCCGTATTTGGAGCGGAACCAGTTCTTCACGTCCTCGAGCGTCGCGGCGTCGAGATCGGCCATCGAGCCGATCGTCGAGTGCCGGTAGGGATGGCCTTCGGGATAGAGCGCCTCCAGCTGGGCATATTCGACCAGGCCGTAAGGCTCGTTGTCGCCCTGCCGTTTCTCGTTCTGGACGACTCCGATCTGGTTGGTGAGCTTCTCCTGGGTCACCGCGCCGAGCAGGTGGCCCATGCGGTCCGCCTCGAGGAACAAGCCGCGCTCCAGCGCCGGCTTCGGCACGGTCTGGAAATAATTGGTGCGGTCGAACCAGGTGGTGCCGTTGAAGTCGGTCGCGCCGATCTCGCGCAGCGGCTCGAAATAATCGCCGGGCGCATTCTCCGAACCGTTGAACATCAGATGCTCGAACAGGTGGGCGAAGCCGGTCTTGCCCTTGGGCTCGTCCTTGGAGCCGACATTGTACCAGATGGAGATGGCGACGACCGGCGCCTTGCGGTCCTCGTGGACGACGACCCGCAGGCCGTTGTCGAGCGTGAATTGCTCGTAGGGAATGTCGATCTGGCGGACGAGCTGAGCGACCGGGGCCGGCCCGGCGGCAGCGGCGGCAGCGGGCGCCGCCGGCGCCTCGGCGGCGGCCGGAGCGTCGGAGGCGCTCGCCACCTCGTCCGGGGTCGTGGCGGCGCATCCGGCAATCGCGAAAGCGGAAAAGAGCGCAAAGGGGAGCAACAGGCGGCGCATTCGGCAGTCCTTCCCGAGTCTTGGTCGCGCGGCACCATAGCGGCGCGCCGAAGCCGCGCAATATGCGGTCGCTCGACGCAGCAATCTTCTCGTCGGCCGCGGCAGGTCCGGCCCTCGTTGCGACGCGCGGGCGGTTTACCCGTCGGCTGAGCGGGTTCATAGTGGCGGCGCGGCATGTGTCTCCGCAGGCGCATTACGGCCGGGCGCAACTGTCCTGGCGGAAAGGACGACCCGATGAGCCGCCTGCCCCCCGCGCGCAAGACGGCTGGAAAGGCGGCCTCGCCCCGCGACCCGCTTCCGTCGTCCAAGCCGCACCTCCCGCGCCCGCCCTGGGCGCCAGTGCATCAGAAGGCGCGAGGCGGGCCCTCGCCTGCAGCCGGGCCGGCATCGATCCGGACCGGCCTGCCCGACGAACTGAAGGCGGGGATCGAGGCGCTTTCGGGAATAGCGATGGATGACGTCCGCGTCCTTCGCAACTCGGCCGAGCCGGCGAAGCTGGCCGCGCTCGCTTTCACCCGGGGCAGCGATATCCATCTCGGCCCGGGACAGGAACGGCACCTGCCGCACGAGGCCTGGCACGCCGTCCAGCAAAAGCAGGGAAGGGTTCGGGCGACAATTCAGGCCAAAGGCGGCGTCGGCATCAACGACGATCGCGGGCTGGAGCGCGAGGCGGACCTGATGGGCGTTCGGGCGATGGACGCGGCGGTCATAAGCGAGGGCGGCGCGGCTCAAGACCGTGAGATCAGGCCGCTAAGCATCGTCTCGGCCGCCACTCAAGTCTGCCAGTGCATCATAACCGACGGCTTCAAGAGTAATTACCTGCATTATTATTTTGGCCAGCCGGCGGCGCGGCCCTTCCAAGGCAAGGACCCGGGCTACATTTGGACGGAAATCAACAAATTCCTCGGGATCCAGCAGGCACAGGGACCAAAGCCTGAGATTTCTGAAATTGCTGACTATTACGGCGTCGAGGCCGAGGAGCCGGCGGTCGCCGCGCCGGTGCTGGGGCCGTTGCCGGCTGCGCTGAATTTCAATTTCGACGCAGGGCATGGCGACCTTCACTTCATCCCCCATCCGACTGCGAAGAAGTCCGCGTGGTCGATCCCGAAGGCGTCCGCGATGACGCTGATGGAAGGCGAAATGACCCTCCGGATGGCCGACATCATCGCGGCGGCCGCGGCAGAATATCCGAACGTGCTCAAATGGATTCTCGTGGCGAACTCGCCGACCAAGATCGGCTCCAGTGTCCGCAATTCGGACGTCCGCACGTTCCAGATCCAGATAACCGCAAGTCTGGGCCAGGGAGCGGGGATCACCTATCACGGCTTCCCGGACGATAACGCCCTGCATGCCGGGCTCGGTCCCAACCGCAACAACCTGACCTGACGTCCGACCCGCGCTTCGGGTTCTTGAGCGAACCCGGCATGAGGGTTGAGGGTCGAGTTTGGCGCCCGCGCTTTTGACCGGGCGCCAATCTGCTGTACTGGGCGGCCAACTCGAACCCAGGATTCTCATGCGCTTCAACAGCTTCGCCCTCGCCCTCGCCAGCCTCGCCCTCGCCTCGCCGGCTCAGGCTCAGCCGCCCGCATTCTCGCCCGAAAGCTTCCGAAGCCACGTCACCTTCCTCGCCGACGACCGGCTCGAGGGACGCGACAGCGGCAGCCGCGGCTACGATCTCGCCGCCCTTTACGTGGCGAGCCGGCTCGAGGCGCTCGGGCTCAGGCCGGCCGGAAAGGACGGCTGGTACCAGCAGGTTCCCTTCCTCGAATACCGGCTCGGCGGCGAGCCCGCCTCTCTTGCGATCGGCGGCCGGCGCTTCCTGCACGGCCAGGAGGTGATCCTGAACCCGACCCCGGAAGCGGCGCCCGTCTCGCTCGAGGCGCCGGCCGTCTTCGTCGGCTACGGCCTGCAGTCGCCGGAGCTGGGAATCGACGATTACAAGGGTCTCGACGTTCGCGGCAAGGTGGTCGTCGTCCTGAACGGCTTCCCCAGGGACATGAAGAGCGATGTCGGCGCCCACCTCAATTCGGAGAAGAGGCGTGTCGCCTCCGAGCGCGGCGCGATCGGCCTCGTGTCTCTGCGCACGCTCTCCGAAGCGAAGAGGCGGCCCTTCTCGAGGCTTCAGGAACATGCCGGCGAACCGGCGATGGGCTGGATCGGCGAGGACGGCCGGCCCTACTCGCCGGCGCCCGGCCTGCGCTTCCGGGCGACGCTCGACACGGCCGCCGCCGAAGCCCTGTTCGCGGGCGCGAAGACTCCGCTCGCCCGGGTGCTCGATCAGGCGGAACGCAGCGGCGGCCGCCCCAAGGGCTTCGCTCTCAAGCCGAAAATCTCCGTCGCCCAGCAGAGCACCCAGCGTCGCTTCACCAGCCCCAACGTGCTGGCCGTGCTGCCGGGCTCCGACCCGGCCCTGGCCGGCGAATATGTGCTTCTGATGGCCCATCTCGATCATGAGGGGATCAAGCCCTCCGGCGAGGGCGACCGAATCTACAACGGCGCGATGGACAATGCCGTGGGCATCGCGACGATGCTGGAGGTCGCCCGGGCGCTCGCGACTTCGCCCGACCGGCCGAAGCGCTCGATCCTGTTCGCCGCCGTCACCGCGGAGGAGGACGGACTGCTCGGAGCGGAATATCTGGCGCGCCACGAAGTGCCGGGCGGCAAGGTCGCCGCCGTCGTCAACCTCGACATGCCGGTGCTGCTCTACGATTTCACCGACGTCATCGCTTTCGGCGCCGAGCATTCGACGATGGGCAATGCGGTGGCGCGCGCCGGCCGCGGGATGGGCGTGGCGCTGTCTCCCGACCCGCTGCCGGAGGAAGGCCTCTTTACCCGCTCCGACCATTATCGCTTCGTGCAGGAAGGCGTGCCGTCCGTCTTCCTGATGACCGGCTTCGCCAACGGGGGCCGCGAGAAGTTCACCCACTTCCTCTCCACCCATTATCACAAGGTCACCGACCAGCTCAGCCTGCCGATCGACTGGCAGGCCGGCGCCAAGTTCGCCCGCATCAACTACGAGATCGCCCGCGAGATCGCCGACGCCCCCGAGGCGCCGCGCTGGTACGCGGACAGCTTCTTCGGCAAGGTGCTGGCGCCCGGACGGGAGAAAGCGGAGCGGCCGGCCGCGGGTAATTAGCAATAGCGGTCATTGCCGCCGCCGCGGCGGCGGCTAAACCGTCCGCTCATTCGGGAGTCAGGGGACGGACATGCGGTTTATCCATTTCGCGGGCGTTGCAACCATGGCGCTGCTGGCCGGGAGCGCTCCGGCGCAGCAGGCGGCGGCGCCGGAGTTCAGCGCGGATCGGGTCAGGGCGCATGTCGCCTTTCTCTCCGACGATCTCCTCGAAGGCCGCGACGCCGGCACCCGCGGCTACGACATCGCCGCCCGCTACGTCGCGACCCAGTTCGAGGCGCTCGGCCTCGAGCCCGCGGGCCCCGGCGGTGCCTGGTACCAGAACGTGCCCTTCCGCCAGAACCGGTTCGGCCAGGCGAACGCCCGGCTCGCCATCGCGGGCACCACTTTCGAGAACGGCAAGGACATCATCATCGCTCCCGGCGGGCCGGAGCCGCGCCAGGCGATCGAGGCGAGCGTGGTGTTCGTCGGCTACGGGCTTCAGGCGCCCGAGCTCGGCATCGACGATTACAAGGGCCTCGATGTGCGCGGAAAGGTGGTCGCGATGCTGAGCGGCTTCCCGAAGGGCATGGCGAGCGACATCGGCGCCCACCTCGCTTCGCAGAAGGCGAAGGTCGCCCAGGCGAACGGCGCCGTCGGCACCCTCAACATCCTCACCCCGACGGCGCTTAAGGTCTTCTCCTGGGAGCGCCGAGCCGCTTATGCCGCCGTCCCGACGCTCAACTGGCTGACGGCCGACGGCCGCCCCTATTCCGACTCGCCGGACCTCAAGTTCGGCGCCGCGCTCAACGCGCCCGCCGCCGAAGCCCTGTTCCGCGGCGCCCGCCGGCCGCTCGCCGCGATCCTCGCCGAAGCCGAGCGCGAAGGCGGCAAGCCCAAGGGCTTCGCCCTCGCCCAGACGATGCGCTTCGAGCGGGAGAGCGTCGGCACCCGCTTCGACAGCCCCAACGTCGTCGCCGTCCTTCCGGGATCCGATCCGGTGCTGAAGGACGAATATGTGCTGGTGATGGGTCATCTCGATCATGACGGCGTGGACGAGAGCCTTCCCGGCAAGGACAAGATCTACAACGGCGCGCTCGACAATGCGGCCGGGATCGCCACCCTGCTGGAAGCCGCGCGGGCGCTCGCCGCCTCGCCGGACCGGGCCCGCCGCTCGATCCTCTTCGCCGCGGTCACGGCCGAGGAGGACGGCCTGCTCGGCGCCCAGTATCTCGCCCGCAACCCGCTGCCCGGCCGAAAGCTGGTCGGAGTCGTCAATCTCGACATGCCGATCCTCACCTACGATTTCGAGGATGTGATCGCCTTCGGCGCCGAGCATTCGACGCTCGGGCCGATCGTCGAGCGCGCCGCCGCCCGCGACCGCGTCACGCTCACTCCCGATCCCTATCCGGAGCAGGGCCTCTTCACCCGCTCCGACCATTATGAGTTCGTGAAGGTCGGAATCCCGTCGGTCGCGCTCGCCACCGGAATCAAGGGGCCGGGCAAGGACGCGACCGCCGCCTTCCTCGCCAACCATTATCACCGGGTCAGCGACCAGATGGACCTGCCGATCCGCTGGGACGCGGCGGCCAAGTTCGCCCGGATCAACTACCTCATCGCCCGCGAGATCGCCGACGCCCCGGAGGCGCCGCGCTGGTATGCCGACAGCTTCTTCGGCAAGGTCTTCGCGCCCAGGCAGAAGAAGGCGGCGCGTTAGGGACGCCGAGGCGTGGCGAGGGCCTCGCTTTACCCGCCGCCCGCTCGGGCCCATAAAGGCGGCGCATGTGAGTTTCTCTGCGGAGTCGCGTAACGGCCGGGACTGATCGTTCCGGCGGAAAGGACCGCCCGATGGCTCGCCCGCCTCCCGCACTCGGGACGGCACCGAAAGCGCGATCGCCCCGAAACCCGGCGCCATCGCCAAGGCCCCACGTTCCACGTCCTCCCTGGGCGCCGGTGCAGCTCAAGGAGCATGGCGCGCACCCGACAGCCCGCGCGGCGACACCGAACCAGACAGGGCTGCCCGACAAACTGAAGGCGGGGTTGGAGGCGCTGTCGGGCCTGGCCATGGACGACGTTCGAGTCCACCGGAATTCCGCGGACCCCGCGAAGCTCGGCGCGCTCGCCTTCGCCAAAGGCAACAATATCCATCTGGCGCCGGGCGAGGAGCGGCAGCTGCCGCACGAGGCCTGGCATGTGGTCCAGCAGAAGCAGGGGCGCGTGCCGGCGACCTTGCAGCTCAAGGGCGTCGCCCTCAACACCGACTCGAGCCTCGAAGCCGAAGCGGACCGGATGGGCCATGCCGCGCTTGCTGCGGTTACCGGCGCAACCCCCGTTCAGCGAAGGAGTCCGGCTGATCCGCCAACCCAGCTGGCGGTGGGCTTCGAGTTCCAGGCCCGTCACTGGCAGTTCTACCGTGGCGAGAACGAATTCGATCCCGGCCGCGGCAAATCCGTCAAGAATGGTACGAAATGGCACCTTGAGTCGGATGGGGGCGAACCGGAATTCATCATCGATCACCGCGACGAGGCCACCAATTTCAATGCCACAATGGGAGGAGTGACGAACTACGCGAAACAGTTCAAGGACGGGTTCGTCGTCAATCCCAACTTGTTCAACAGCAATCCCAAGCAGCTCACGATCAAGTCGAAGAAGCTCGACGATCCCGTCACCGCGGACCCGCAAGTCACCGCGGGCGTGCGGTTCGAGCGGCTGTCGACGATGATCTCGATGCTGTCGCAGCGGGTCGAGGGCCAGTCGCTCACCCAGGCCAATGCGCATCTGATGCAGAACCGCCAGGCGGAGAATTACAAGGGAGACGATCGGCTGCTCGGCGAGGTTCTGATCGCGGTCCGCCGGGAGCTCGCCGCCCGGTTTCCCGATTCCGCGGGGTATGACGATGAGAAACGCGAACACGTCACGGGCCTACTGGCGCTGCTCGCCTCCTATTTGAGGAAGATGCTGAATGCACCGCTTTGGAAGGACGTTCCCCTCCTGAGCAAGTCCAACCTCGGCCACGCCGTGCAAAACTCCCCCCTAGCCACCGTGCAGAACCTGTGGCTTCAGGATCCGAACGGGCACCCGGCCACCCTCCTGAAGGAGATCGTGATCGAGGCCTCGGGCCGGCAGGAAGACCATTATGTGCTTCCGCAGAAAAGCGGTTCCGCGAAGGTCGGGCCTAAATGCGGTCAATGGCTGGACGGACTGTTTCTCAATCGAGTCGATCGCCTCAGCTATCTTCAGGATTCGTCTCTGGACCCCTCCATGGGACCGCTGGATCGGGTCGACCAGGTCGGCAATGCTCAGGCGCCCGCGCCGATCCTGGAGATGCGGCGCATCAATCACGAAATGCCGTACACCGAGTGGGCGCCTTTCGTAGAGCAGGTGCGGCTATGGCTGGTTCGCCTGAACGATCTCCAGGCCCAAAACCTCGATTATCAGCCGCCCCCATAAACCCGGGTCAACTTGATGGGCGTCAAGGTAACACCATATCGGCCGGGACAATCGAGGGGCTGATATGAACCTGGACAAATTCACCGAACGGGCGCGGGGATTCCTGCAGGCGGCGCAGACCGTCGCGCTGAGAATGAACCACCAGCGGATCGCGCCGGCGCATCTGCTCAAGGCGCTGCTCGAGGACGAGCAGGGCATGGCCTCGGGCCTGATCGCGCGCGCCGGCGGAAGCGCCGAGGCCGCTCGGCGGGAAACGGACGAGGCGCTGGCGAAAATCCCCGTCGTATCGGGGAGCGGCGCGACATCGACTCCCGGCCTTGACGCCGAAACTCTGCGGGTGCTCGACCAGGCCGAGCAGATCGCGTCCAAGGCGGGCGATTCCTACGTCACGGTCGAGCGGCTGCTGCTCGCACTGGTCATGTCCAAGACCGATGCCGGCAAGGCGCTGCAGGATGCGGGACTCAAGCCGGAGACGCTCAACGCCGCGATCAACGAGCTTCGCGGCGGCCGCACCGCCGACACCCAGTCCGCCGAGGACCGCTACGACGCTCTCAAGAAATTCGCCCGCGACCTCACCCAGGCGGCGCGCGACGGCAAGCTCGATCCCGTCATCGGCCGCGACGAGGAGATAAGGCGGACCGTCCAGATCCTCGCGCGGCGGACCAAGAACAATCCGGTGCTGATCGGCGAGCCCGGGGTCGGCAAGACCGCGATCGCCGAGGGCCTCGCCTTGCGCATCGCCAATGGCGACGTGCCCGACAGCCTCAAGGACCGGCGGCTGATGGCGCTCGACCTGGGCTCGCTGATCGCCGGCGCCAAGTATCGCGGCGAGTTCGAGGAGCGGCTGAAGGGCGTTCTCGACGAGGTCCGCCAGGGCGAGGGCGACATCATCCTGTTCATCGACGAGATGCACACGCTGATCGGCGCCGGCAAATCGGAAGGCGCGATGGACGCCTCGAACCTGCTCAAGCCCGCGCTCGCCCGCGGCGAGCTTCACTGCATCGGCGCCACCACGCTCGACGAATATAAGAAGCATGTCGAGAAGGACCCGGCGCTTCAGCGGCGCTTCCAGCCGGTCTTCATCGGCGAGCCGACGGTCGAGGACACGATCTCGATCCTCCGCGGACTCAAGGAGAAATACGAGCTTCACCATGGGGTTCGAATCACCGACGGCGCGCTGGTCTCGGCGGCGACCCTCAGCCATCGCTACATCACCGACCGCTTCCTTCCCGACAAGGCGATCGACCTGATGGACGAGGCCGCCTCGCGGCTTCGCATGGAGGTGGAGTCGAAGCCCGAGGAGATCGAGAATCTCGACCGGCGCATCATCCAGCTCAAGATCGAGCGCGAGGCGCTCAAGAAGGAGAAGGACCGCGCCTCGCAGGACCGGCTGAAGACGCTGGAGGACGAGCTCGCCAATCTCGAGCAGCAATCGGCGGAGCTGACCCAGCGCTGGCAGGGGGAGAAGGAAAAGCTCGCGGGCGAGGCGAAGATCAAGGAGGAGCTGGACAAGGCGCGGCTGGAGCTCGACCAGGCGCAGCGCGCGGGCGACCTCGCCAAGGCCGGCGAGCTCCAATATGGCCGAATTCCGGCGCTCGAAAAACAGCTGAGCGAAGTCGAAGCCGCAAGCGCCACCGCCATGCTCCGCGAGGAAGTGACGAGCGAGGACATCGCCTCCGTCGTCGCCCGCTGGACCGGAATTCCGATGGAAAGGATGCTGGAGGGCGAGCGCCAGAAGCTGATCAACATGGAAGCCGAGATCGGCCGCCGGGTGATCGGCCAGGAGGAGGCGGTTCGAGCCGTCGCCAAGGCGATACGCCGGTCGCGGGCGGGGCTTCAGGACCCGAACCGGCCGTTGGGCAGCTTCCTGTTTCTCGGGCCGACCGGCGTGGGCAAGACCGAGCTCACCAAGTCGCTCGCCGAGTTCCTGTTCGACGATTCGCACGCGATGGTGCGGATCGACATGTCGGAGTTCATGGAGAAGCACTCAGTCGCCCGGCTGATCGGCGCCCCTCCCGGCTATGTCGGCTATGAGGAAGGCGGAGTACTGACCGAGGCGGTTCGGCGGCGGCCCTATCAGGTGGTGCTGTTCGACGAGGTCGAGAAGGCCCATTCCGACGTCTTCAACGTGCTCCTGCAGGTGCTCGACGACGGCCGGCTGACCGACGGCCAGGGCCGCACCGTCGACTTCACCAACACGATCATCATCCTCACCTCGAACCTGGGCAGCCAGTATCTGACCGGGCTCGGCGAGGGGCAGAGCGTCGACGCCGTGGAGCCGCAGGTGATGGAGGTGGTTCGGGCCCATTTCAGGCCCGAATTCCTCAACCGGCTCGACGAGATCATCCTCTTCCACCGCCTCGCCGCCGAGCATATGGCCCCGATCGTCGACATCCAGGTCGCCAGGGTCCGGCAGCTGCTCGCGGACCGCAAGATCGGCCTCGAGCTCAGCGACGCGGCCCGCGCGTGGCTCGGCCGGGTCGGCTACGATCCGGTCTACGGCGCCCGGCCGCTGAAGCGCGCGGTGCAGAAATATCTGCAGGACCCGCTCGCGGACGCGATCCTGAGGGGCGACGTGCCGGACGGATCGACCGTCCGGGTCGAGGAAGGGGACGGCGCGCTGACGCTGGACACCGGCGAGCGGAAGGCGGCGGCCTGAAGGGCAGCCGTCAGTTGCTCCGGCTGCTGCCCTTCGAGCCCTGCAGCTCACCCCATTCGGCCTGGTTGCGTTCGCGGTGGCGCGCCCACTCGACCTCGGTCATGCAGATCCGCTCATAGGTGGCGAGCGTGCCGGTCTTGAGGTGGCGCTTGCAGACCCTTTTTCCGGAAGGCTGCGCGGGCGCGTCAACGATGCGCAGGCCGGCCGGCGCCGCCGCGGGCCGGCCCGAATAGCTGGCGGCCCGGCTCGGGAGCACCCAATTGACGTCGCCCTCGGCGACGGTGGCGACTCGGCGGCCGTTCGAATCCCTCATGCCCTTGAAGGTGGCGCGATTGAGGATCAGCCGGCACGTCTCTTCGTCCAGGACGGCATGGCCGCTGGGCCTGATCACCTCGCACTCGGTCGCATAACCGTCGCGGTCGAGCTTCACCTTGTAGCCGACCAGCCCCTGCTGGCCCGCGGCGAGCGCGCGCGGCGGATATTCGCTGAAAAGCACGTCCCAGCTCTGGGCATTGCGCGCCTTCACGTCGGCGGGAGTGTCAGCCAAAGCCGGCGTCGCCGCACCGACGAGGAGCGCTGCGAAGAAGAGCATCCGAGCCATAATCGTCCCCTCAATTTTCGGGCGGAGTCTAGCGGAAATCGGGCGAGGGTTCAACGTCCCGGATTTGCTCGGTTTTCGCCTGGCGGAAGCGGCGGATAGAATTCCCCGCGCCGCCAGGGCGGGTCGGACGGCTCCTCGGGATCGGGTTCGGCGAAGTCGAGATAGCCGAAGAAGGTCGCGATCAGCCTCTCGCCCGGTTCGAGGATCGCCGTACGGCCGTGCATGAAGCGGGTATTGTCGAGCATCAGCACGTCGCCCGCCCGCCAGGCGACCTCGACCGCCAGCCGGTCGCCGGCCGCCTTGATCGCCTGCAGCCACGCTTCGGGAACCTCCCGGCCGTCGTCGAGCAGCGGGTGATCCGGCCTTTTATTGTTGAAGCGCGCGAAAAGCAGGAAATTGCCGAAGGCCGGCTCGTCGATGAACATCGGGCGATGGAGGGCGGGGCGGGTGAAGAACCTGACCACTTCGTCGCCGTACCGGCGGAACTGGTAGGGACAGGAGGCGGGCGGGTTGGCGAGCTGCTCGTCGCTGGGGTCGGGCGTGCCCAGCCAATAGTCGAGCAGGCCCGGCCAGGTCGGCTTGACGTAGAGAAGCCGCCGTCCTTCGAGCCCGCGGCGCACTTCTTCAGGCAGGGCGCGGACGAGCTCGACCCCGTCGCAGATGGTCGTCGCACCGCCGCGGCTTGGTGCCGAGAGACAGGCGAAGAAGGCCGCGTCCGGCTTCCAGGGCTCGCGCGAAAGCTCCGGGTGGAGGTTGAACGGCCCGGTGCCGCCGTCGACCGTGTGGATGTTGTTGGCGGGATCGAGCGGCTGGCGCCCGGGGCTTTCGTTGAACACCGAGGTCGAGCAGAACTGGCGCGCGAAGGCGTTGAATTGCGCGACGTCGGCCCCGAAGCCGCGCAAAAGCAATGCGCCATGGGCCTTGTAGAGCTCGACGATGGCGGCCGGATCCACGTCGAGGATTCCGCCCTCCCC
>DASPJA010000048.1:0-16286 GCA_035628835.1 Allosphingosinicella sp. | reverse complement strand
GAAGCGCGCGGCGGGTCAGCAGCAGCGCTCCGGGCAGATCGTTGACGCTGTCCAGGGCGCCCACCGAGACGACCAGGTCGAAGGCGCCGTCGGCGAAGGGCAGGCGGTCCTCGTCGCCCTGAACTCCGCCCGCCGCCCGGGCGAAGGCGCCGCCGGAGTCGCAGGCGGTGACCTCGAGCCCCCGCTCCCGCAGCCGCCGGGTCAGATAGCCGCCCGCGCAGCCGAGATCGAGCGCCCGGCGGAAGTCGCGTTTGACGCACTCGAGCCGCTCGATCAGCTCGTCGGCCGCGAGGCGATGGAGATAGTCGGCCTCGCCGAAGCGCGCGGCGGCGCGGTCCCGCCGAAGCCGCCGCAGCCGCCGGTCGAAAGGCGAGTCCTGGCTCATCGCGCCCGCGTTAGAGCCGGATCGCTCCACCGTCATGCTGAACTTGCTTCAGCATCCAGGGTGGAGCCGCTCCGCGGTTAGCCCCCCGTGCAACATGCGTGACCTCACCGGCCGGCAGGCCCTGGATTTATTGAGGGAAGGGCAAGAAGGCACAAAGGCGCGACGTAGAAAAAGGGTGCTCTCTACGTCGTGCCTTTGCGCCTTGTGCCTTCTCTTTGAAAATTGGCGCCTGCGGCGCCGGGAGCGGGCACAGGCGCTCATCCCACAGCCTGAGGTCCGGAAGGGTGAGGAGCTGGATCCTGAAACGAGTTCAGGGTGACGGAGATACCTTGCGGCTGAGCTTGAGGATGTAGCCTTTGCGTCCTTCGAGGTGGCTTTGCACCGACAGGTAGAGCGACCCCTCGTCATCGGCCGCGATGCCCTGGACGTTGGCGAGGCTGCCGCCGAACAGGGCGATGACGTTCAGCCCTTCATCCGGGGTGTAGCGGTAGAGCTTGCCGTTATCGCTGTCGGTGATGAACAGGGTGCCGCCGGCGAAATGCAGAGTCTCGGGCGAGAAGCCCTTCCGGTCTGCGACGATCCGGCGGAGCCGGCCGTCGGTCGTCAGCAGGTAGAGCAGGTTGTCGCGATTGTCGGCGATATAGAGGTTGCCGGCGCCGTCGAAGGCGAAGCTCTCCGGCTTCGAGATACGCTTTTCCGGGCCGATCAGCACCGAAAGGCTTCCGTCCGGGCTCGCTTTCAGGATCCGGTGTCCCGGGGCGTCGCCGACGATCAGGTCGCCGCCGGGAGAAAGGCCGAGCCCTTCCGTCGAGGGCAGCCCCCGGCCCGGCTCGACGAGGGCGGCGGTGACGCCGCTTCTGTCGGTGCGCCAAAGGCCGCCGCGCGTGTCGTCGGTGAAATAGGTGTTGCCGGCGGAGTCGCGCACCAGATCCTCGGGCGAGGCGAGCCCCGCCCGGGCGTCGGCCAGGATCGCCGGCCGGGTCCCGGGCCGCCACGCCCGCACCGCCGAGCCCCCTTCGTCGGCGACATAGAGCGTGCCGTCCGCCCAGAGCAGGCCGTCGGGGGAGCCGAAGCCGTCTTTCTCGCTCGCCACCAGCTCGGCGGTCCAGCCCGGCTCGACCGTCAGCACCATCGCCTCCTGGTCGAGCTTGCCGCAGCCGGCCAGGGCCAGCGCGAACAGCATAGGGGTGAGCCGGCGCAGGGCTTCAGCTCCCGCCGACATGGTCGACGATCTCCTCGCCCGTTCCGGCGAGGTCCCTCACATTGGTCAGCACGTTGGCGGATTCATAGGCGACGAAGAACAGCAAGGCGGCCGCCAGCGCCTCGTGGCGCAAAGTCCAGCCGGCCAGCGGCTCGAGTGCCCAGCGCCGCGCGCCCCGCGCCGCGAACCGGAGGGCGAGCAGCACCGCCGCGCCGATCGCGGCCCCGGCGGCGATGTCGAGCGGCGAGTGCATTCCGGTGATGATCCGGGGCAGCAGGATCGCCGCCCCCGTCCAGGCGAGAGCGACCGCACCCGCGCGCCGGGACGCGAAGAAGATGCCGAGGGCCAGCGCGAAGAAGAAGCCGGCATGGTCGCTGGGGAAGGAAGCGAGGTCGTTCCGGTCGATCTCGCCGCGCTTCAGCGAGGCGGTGCGCGCGCGCACCTGCCCGTTCAGCGGCTCGCGATAGGCAAGCCTGGGAGTCTCGACCAGCCTGCCCTCCTGGACATGCCACGCCTGGTGGGCATGGACGTAGGGCCGAGGCTGGAAAACGGCGTCGCCGAGCGACTTCGTGGCGGCCATGACGAAGACCAGGGATGCCATGGTGACGAGCAAGGCGGCGCGGCGGCGGCGCGTTTCGGCCTCGTCCCGGCCCGACCACCAGGCATAGACGAAGCAGGCGCCGATCGGCCCCGCTTTCACCAGAGCGTTGTCGAGGGGGAGCGAGACGATCGTATCGAGCAGCCAGGAGCGGCCGGCGAGGCCGTTGAGGAGCAGGTAGAGCCAGTCGCTCAGGGCGACGATCGCGTCCATGCGCTCAGGCCTTTCCGGCGGCGGGGCGCCGGCGCAGCCGCTGCCGAATCTCGATCAGGAAGTTGAGGGCCTCGCGCTCGCCGCCGGGCGGACGACCGCTGGCCCACCACAAGCCCAGGAGGAAGAGCGGATAGGCGACGAGGCCGATGGCGACCGCCCCGCTCATGTCGACGATCGCGCTGCCGCTGTCGGGGCCGAGCAGGCGCACCGCCGCCGCCATCGCCGCCGCCGCCGCGAACGGACGGAAGACGTGCAGGCCGAGGGCGAACGGATTCTGGCCCGAATAGCCCGCGATCACGCGAATGCCGCCGGCGAGGACAAGGAAGTTGGCGGCGAACGCCGCGAAGGCCACCGTCATGACGTCCGGCCGGATCCAGGCGGCGCCGGCGATGACGATCGTCAGGCACAGGGCGCCTGCCCCCGACATGAAGGCCGCCCGGCGAGCGAAGCCGGCCGCCTGCAGCGAGGAGGCGATCACCTTGTAGACGGCGTAGAAAGCCGAATAGACGGCGACGATCTTGAGATAGGGCGCGGCCCCGATCCATTCCGCGCCGAGCAGCAGATGGATCGCGCTTTCCGCGGTGGCGGCGAGGCCGAAGCCCATCGGCGCGGCGATCATCGCATAGACGCCGAGGATCTGCGCCGTGGTGAGCGGCGCGAGCGGCTCGTCGGTGCGGGCGACGGTGACGAAGGTGACCCGGTTGAGGGCGGTCGCGATCTCCTGGGTGAAGATCTCCGACAGGTCCTTAGAGACCGAGTAGAGGCCGATAATGTGGTTGGAGCTGAACCGGCCCATGACCAGCCGCTCGATCTGCATCTGCACCGTCTGCGTCACGGCATGGGCGAAGATCCACAGGGAGGTGCCGAGCAGCTCGGCCCGCCGCCGGATCGACAGCCGCGGCCGGAAGGGATGGGCGATGTAGCTGGCTATGGCGAAGAAGCTGCTCTGGCACATGAGACCGACAACCAGAGCCCAGTAATTGCGCAGCCAGAAGGCGGCGGCGATGGTGACGACGAACGACGCCAGGCGGGAGCCGACGCGCATCCTCAGATCGCGGCCGAAGGCGAGCTGCCGGTCGAATTCGACGATGCCGATATTGATGAAGCCCAGCAGCAGGAAGCGCAGCGACAGCACTGCCAGCACCGCGGTCAGCGCCGGCTGTCCGTAGATATAGCCGACCAGGGGCGCTGTCGCGAGGCCGATCAGGGCCATCGCTCCGAACAGGATCAGCTGGATCGTCCAGGCGGTGTCGAGATGCTCGCGGTCCCATTCCTTGATCCGGAGCAGCGCCTGCCAGAGTCCCACCGAGCCGAGCAGCTCGACCAGCGACAGCGTCGCGACGGCAAGGCCGATGAGGCCGAAATCCTCCGGGCGGAGGAGCCGGGCGAGGATGAACACCGAGATCAGGCCGATGAAGCGCATCAGCCATTGCAGAGTCACCGCGAGCGCGGCGCTTCGGTAGAGCGTGTTGCGGGAGGTGGGCTCGCTCGCAGCCATGGGCTCAGGCCGCCACCTGAATTTTCGCCGGCCCGACGGTGGCAGGCGTCGAGTCGCGGCCGGGACGGCACCCTTCCTCGACCACGCGGGCCAGGCGGGTGAGCGCCGCCGCAATGGCGGGGAAGGATTCCGTGCCGGCGCCTTCGAGGCCGGGCAGCGCCACCACCTCGGCCGTGAAGTCGGGCACCATCTGCCGCAGGCGCCACTCGGTCTGGTCGTCGAACAGGATCAACGCGTCGGCGCTTTCCAGATGTCCGTGCGACAAGGCGTTTGAGCTGTGCCCGGTCAGGTTCACCCCATGCCCGGCCGCGGCAGCGACGGTCGACGCGGAAGGGAACAGGCCGCGCCTGGGTTCGTAGCCGGCGGAGACGATCTCCACCGGCAGGCCCGCCAGCCGAAGCCGAAGCAGCCCGTGGCCGAAGGCGCTCCTGCAGACATTGTCGCGCCCCACCAGCACCAGCCGCAGCGGCCGGCCCCGCGCCTTTTCGGAGATGCGGCGGACGACGTCCTCGAAGCGGGCGCGGCGGCGGCGTTGCCGGCCGGGAAGCCTTTTGCGCAGGCCCCGGCTCAGCCGAAAGGCGATCGTCCGTCGTTCCTCGCGCCAGGGTTCCGGGTCGTCCGCCGCCCAACTGTCCGCGATTTTGCGCGCCACCAGCAGGTTGATCGCGGTCGCCAATCCGGCAATTCCGGCGCGAAGCAGCCCGATTCCCCTCGCGCCTTCGAAACTGTCCACCACCCGGTCGAACTCGCCGGTGATGTCCGCCTTGAGCGTTCCGGGCCGGTAGGCGCCTTTCGATTCGCGGCCGTGGACGGCGACGTCCCACCAATAAGCCGGAAAATCCGCCCCCGCCGCAACGGCCAGCGGAAGCGAGCCCCAGAAGCGCGGATTGACCTCCAGCAGCACGTGGCGGCGGGTTCGGCGGTCGAGACGGAATTCGAACATCGCCACCCCGTCGAGCCGGGCCGCGGCTGCCAGAGTCTCGGCCGCGGCGAGCATCGCGGGGTCGGCGGCTTCGCTCACCCTTTTGGTGCTTGCGCCGGTCTCCGAGCTCTCGTGCAGCCGGCGATGCTGATAGGCGAAGAGGATCCGTCCCTCGCGCGCGAGCACCGACAGCCCGACGCCGATGCCGGGGAAGAAGCTTTCGGCCACGCATCCCCGCCATGCACCCGAGCTCAATTGGCTGTCGAGGCTGGCCCGGTCTCGGACCACGACGGCCGAGCGCTTGGTCTGGATGTCGCCGAGCGCATAGGAGGTTCGCGGCTTGAGCACGAGCGGCAGGCCGAGCGTCGCGGCCAACGTCTCGGCGGTCTCGTCGCCGGCGAGCAGGATCCCTTTCGCCACATGCACGCCGTGGGCGTCGGCGAGGGCGCGGGTGTTCGCCTTGTCGCTGAAGATCTCCAGCGCCGCCTCGCCGGCGATCGCGATGCGATCTCGGCCCAGTGCATCGGCATGGTGGCGCAGCATGAACAGGCCGCTGTCGCTGGTCGGCACCACCTTGCGAAAGCCCCGCTCCGCGATCAGCCGCGCCAGCGCCGCCTCCCAGGCCTTGGCATCGAGCGGGTAGGGGGGCAGGCGGTGCGCGGCGGCGATGTAGCGCGACTTCAGCGCCGGCGACGAGAAATCCGAAGGCGCGGCATGGACCTCCACCCCCTGCCGCCCGAGCGAACGGGCAATGGCGAGGAAGGCGCGCAGATCGTCGCCCAGCAGCAGCACGCGTTCCGGCATAGTCCTCGCTTCGCCTCAGGTCCCTGGCGCCGCTATGCGCGCCGGCCCGTTCAAATATCCCTAACGCACCGGGAAGAATTGGACCGGCCGGATTGATGCCGGCCGCCGGCCGGGGCACAGTCGCCCGATGCCCGCCCCGGCCGCCGCTTTCGCCCATGCCGCGCTTCGCGGGATGCTCGATTTCGCGCTGCCGCCGCGTTGCCCCGGCTGCGGCGCCATCGCCGGCGAGCCGCACCGTTTCTGCGTCGATTGCTGGCGTAGCCTGGCCTTTCTCGGCGAACCCTGCTGCATGCGCTGCGGACTGCCCTTCGAATATGGCGGGGAGGCGGAGGCCGAGTGCGGCCGCTGCCTCGCCGATCCGCCCCCGTTCGACCGGCTCCGAGCCGCCGTGGCTTATGGCGAGGTCTCGCGGGCGGTGGCGCTGAAGCTCAAATATAGCGGCCGCCCGGGCCTCGCCGAGATCCTCGCCCATTTCATGCTCCGCCATGTCGGCGAAGGGGAGGGCAACGCCCTGCTCGTGCCGGTGCCGCTGCACCGTTGGCGGATCTGGACCCGCGGCTACAACCAGGCTGCCCTGATTGCTTCCTCCCTCTCCCGGCGAAGCGGCCTCCCCGCCGAGCTCGACCTCCTCCGCCGAATACGCGCGACTCCGCCGCTTCGGGGACTCGGCCGCCGCGAGCGGGCGCTCGCCGTGCGCGGCGCGTTCAGGGTGCCGCCCGCGGCACGGCCCCGACTCGCCCGCCGCCGAATCATCCTCGTCGACGACGTTTATACCAGCGGCGCCACCGCGTCCGCCTGCGCCCGGGTCCTGAAGCGCGCCGGCGCCGCCTCGGTCGAGATTCTGTGCTGGGCGCGCGTCGTTGCCGTCGACTCGCCGTGAACCTATCGCGGCGCGCATTGTTCTCCTAGGGAGACAAGCGACCCTTTCAGGAGCTGACGATGGCCCGCGTCGAAATCTACACCAAATTCGGTTGCCCTTATTGCGCCCGCGCCAAGCGGCTGCTCGAGGAGAAGGGCGCCGACTACGAGGAGTTCGAGATCAACTCGGTGCCCGGCAAGCGCGACGAGATGCTCGGCCGCGCCAACGGCCGCACCACCGTCCCGCAGATTTTCATCGACGGCCGCCATGTCGGCGGCTCCGACGATCTCGCCGAGCTCGAGCGCACGGGCCAGCTCGACGCGATGCTCCAGGGCGCCGGCGCGGAAGGCTGAGCCGGCCGCCCGGCCGGTCAGCTCATCGCGGGAACGCGGCTCCTCGGCACCGGGTCGGGCGTTGGCTTGCTGATGGGGCCGCGGTCGTGGGACGGGCCGGCGGAATGGGCGAAGGTCACCGTCACCCTGCCGAACGCGCCCGAACCGCCGCTGCCGACGATCACCGCGCTGCCGCTGCGCGGCGTAAGATGGCCGCGCCCGGTGGCCATCGCCGCTTCCACCGCTCTCAGCAAGGCGGCGAGGCCGTCCATGTCGAGGTGAATGAACAGCTCGGCGTCGGCGGCCGCCTTACCCGCGGTGAATTCCGGTTCCATCTTCGTCCTCGCCCAGTGCCCGCGCGAACCCTTCGGATCCGAGAGTCGGCTATGGGAACAGGAGTAGAACCTGTAATCGGATTTGCAAATCCTATTTGCCGCCCGAGTCCCGGTTCGGGCCGTTCAGCCCTGCAGCTCGAGGATCGGCATCCGGGGCAGCGGCTCGGGGTCGGGGCGGCCGGTGCTGCCAGCATCGTCGGCCGGGCCCTCGGCGTCGGTGAAGGTCACCGTAACCGTGCCGAACCGGCCGGACGGCGCGGTTCCGGAAACGATCATCCCGCTCCCGCCGCCGAGCGTCAGATGCCCGCGCCCGTCGATCATCGCCGCTTCGACCGCGCGCAGCAGGGCGGCCAGGCCGGCCACATCCAGGCGGATGAAAAGCTCGGCGTCGGCGGCCGGCTTGAATGGCGTGGGCTCCGTCATAAGGCCTCCTGAAGGCGGCGGGCGGCGTGCAATCGATCGCCGGCCCCGTTCCTGCCCAAGAACCAGCCTCGACCCATGGGCCCAGGGAGTCAATTAAGTATTGTCCCGGATTTGCGTCTTTGGTCCGTCTGCATGAACCGGTCCGGGGCGGGACCGCGCAGGCGGGCCTTGTAACCCTATTTTCGATTTGCGGGGGGCGGGTCTGTTCAGAGGCCTGAGCGGCATTGACTTGGGCGGGCGGGGCGCCCCACCTGTCGCTCATGGCCCGCATCGCCCTCTACCAGGCCCGAACCGGCATCGACCCGCAGGCTAATGCCCGCGGCCTCGTCGCGGCGGTGGAGGAGGCCGCGGCGGGCGGGGCGGCGATCCTGTTCACGCCCGAAATGTCGGGGCTGCTCGACCGCGACCGGGCGCGGGCGGCGGCGCATCTTCGGGTCGAGGCGGAGGATCCGGTGCTGGCCGAGGTTCGGGCGGCCGCGGCGCGGGCCGGGATCTGGGTCCATCTCGGCTCGCTCGCGATCCGCGGCGAGGATCCCGCCTTGCTCCGCAATCGCGGCTATCTGATCGCGAGCAGCGGCGGTCTCGCCGCATATTACGACAAGCTCCATCTGTTCGACGTCGATCTCGCCACCGGCGAGAGCTGGCGCGAATCCGCCGCTTACGCGCCGGGCGGG
This sequence comes from Allosphingosinicella sp., assembly GCA_035628835.1. GTDB lineage: Bacteria > Pseudomonadota > Alphaproteobacteria > Sphingomonadales > Sphingomonadaceae > Allosphingosinicella. Next base: position 8,042 of record DASPJA010000048.1, on the reverse strand, counting down.
CGGGCGGTGGTCGCCGCCAGCCCGGCGGGGCCGCTCGGCCTCTCCATCTGCTACGATCTGCGCTTCCCCGACCTCTATCGCGCGCTCACCGACGCCGGAGCGCAGGTGCTTTCGATTCCAGCGGCTTTCACGGTTCCGACGGGGCAGGCGCACTGGCATGTGCTGATCCGGGCGCGGGCGATCGAGGCCGGCGTCTTCGTCGTCGCCGCCGCCCAGTCGGGCCGTCACGAGGACGGCCGCGAGACCTACGGCCACAGCCTCGTGGTCGGCCCCTGGGGCGACGTCCTGCTCGACATGGGGGAGGAGGACGGAATCGGCTTCGCCGACATCGACCTGGCCGAGGTGGAGGCGGTCCGGGCCCGGCTTCCAGCCATTCGCCATCGCCGCCCGATCCCGCCGGTCGAGCGCGTTTTATGATTATCTTCGATCTGCGCTGCGAAGGTCAGGGCCATGTCTTCGAAGCCTGGTTCGGCTCGTCGCAGGATTATGAGGAGCAGCGGGGCAGGGGGCTCGTCGCCTGTCCGGTCTGCGGATCGGCCGAGATCGCCAAGGCGCCGATGGCTCCCGCCGTGCCCGCGAAGGGCAATCGCGCGCCGTCGCCGGAGCGGGTGAAGGACATGCTGGCCGCCGCCGCCACGGCCCAGAAGCGTCTGCTCGAGGCCAGCGAGGCGGTGGGCGAGCGCTTCGCCGACGAGGCGCGGGCAATCCATCTCGGCGAGGCCGAGGCCCGGGCCATTCACGGCCAGGCCACCCTGGCGGAGGCGGAGAGCCTCATCGACGAGGGCGTTCCGATCGCGCCCTTGCCCTTCCCGGTCGCGGAGCCGGGAACGGAGAATTGACCCGGACGCCGCCGAGCCCTACTTCCCGCTCTCAGGCGGCGCGGCCCCGTAGCTCAGCAGGATAGAGCATCAGATTCCTAATCTGAGGGCCACAGGTTCGAATCCTGTCGGGGTCACCACCGCCCGCCTAGGCGGAGAGAAGATGGCGGAACATCGGGAACCGGGCGACGGCGATCTTGTTCGGCCTGCCTCCAAGATCGAGGTTCCCGGCGACGTCCAGGAGGCGGTCCGCACCCTCATCCGCTGGGCCGGCGACGATCCCGACCGCGAGGGCCTCGCCGACACGCCGGCCCGGGTCGGCCGCGCCTGGAAGGAATATGCTCGAGGCTATGCCGAGGATCCGGCCCATCATCTCAGCCGCACCTTTCAGGAGGTGGGCGGCTATGACGAGATCGTGCTGCTCAAGGACATACCCTTCCAGTCGCATTGCGAGCATCATCTCGCCCCGATCATCGGCAAGGCGTCTATCGCCTACCTTCCCGCCGAGCGCGTCGTCGGCATTTCCAAGCTCGCCCGCGTCCTCCACGGCTTCGCCCGCCGCCTGCAGGTGCAGGAGCGGCTGACCGCTCAGGTCGCCGATTGCGTCTGGGAGCATCTGAAGCCGCAGGGCGTCGCCGTCGTCATCGAAGCCAGCCACGCCTGCATGACCGCCCGCGGCGTTCACACCCCCGGAGTGATGATGACGACCAGCCGGATGATGGGCGTCTTCCGCGAGGACCAGCGCAGCCGGCGCGAGGTGCTGGCGCTGATGGGCTATTGAGGAAGGGTCCTTCGATACCGGCCTTCGCCTTCGCTCAGTCCCTACTCAGGATGAGCGGTTTGGGATTATCCTCGTCCGCTCATCCTGAGTAGCCGTTGAGCCTGGCGAAACGGCGTGTCGAAGGACCGGGGCAACTAAAGCACCGACTCCAGCACCGCCGTCCTCAATCGTTCGATCCCCATGCCTTTCTCGGCCGAGGTAAGGATGATCTCCGGATGGGCGGCGGGGTGCTTGCGGCCCTCCTCCGCGGTCGCGGCCTCGACCTCGGCCAGCTCCGACGCCTTCACCTTGTCCGCCTTGGTCAGGACGAGATGATAGCTGACCGCCGCGTCGTCGAGCATCTTCATCACCTCGAGGTCGATCTCCTTGAGGCCGTGGCGGGAGTCGACGAGGACGAGGGCTCGCTTCAGCACCTGCCGCCCGCGCAGATAGGAGTTCACCAGCTGGCGCCACTTCTTGACGACCTCCTTGGGCGCCTTGGCGAAGCCGTAGCCCGGCATGTCGACGAGTCGGAAGCGCAGGGGCTCGCCGACGTCGAAGAAGTTCAGCTCCTGGGTCCGCCCCGGCGTGTTGGAAGTGCGGGCGAGGCCGTTGCGGTTGGTCAGCGCGTTGAGCAGCGACGATTTGCCGACGTTGGAGCGGCCGGCGAAGGCCACTTCCGGCGCGGCGGGATCGGGCAGGAACTTCAGGCCCGGCGCCGACTTCAGGAAGGCGATCGGCCCGGAAAACAGCTTCCGGGCCGCCTCGTCCATGCCGGCGTCCATTTCGTTCACTTCGCCGGCGCCGGCGCTTCCGGCACCGCCTTCATCCCCGGATAGCGGCTGTAGAGCCACTTCTGCTGGAGGATGGTGAGGATGTTGTTGACCGTCCAATAGAGCTGGAGGCCCGCCGCGAACGGCGCCATCGCGAACATCAGCACCCAGGGCATGATGGCGAACATCTGCTTCTGGATCGGGTCCGTCGCCGGCGGATTGAGCTTGAACTGCAGCCACATGGTGATTCCGAGCAGGATCGGAAGCACGCCCAGAGCCAGGAAGTAAGGCGGCTGGAAGTCGAGATAGCCGAACAGGTTGACCGGGGTCAGCGGGTCGGGCGCCGACAGGTCCTTGATCCACAAGGCGAACGGCTTGTGGCGCATCTCCACCGAGACCATCAGCACCTTGTAGAGGGCGTAGAAGATCGGAATCTGGATCAGGATCGGCAGGCAGCCGGCCATCGGGTTGACCTTCTCCTCCTGATAGAGCTTCAGCATCTCCTGCTGGAGGCGCGGCTTGTCGTCCTTGAAGCGCTCCTGCAGCGCCTTCATCTTGGGCTGGAGGACGCGCATCGCGGCCATCGACTTGAACTGCTTCTGGGCGATCGGGAACATCAGGGTGCGAACGATCAGGGTGAGGCAGATGATCGCGACGCCGAAATTGCCGAGCGCGGCATAGAGCCAGTTCAGGAGCGAGAAGATCGGCTGCATGAACCAGCGGAACCAGCCCCAGTCGATCGCCCGCTCGAGGGGGGTGCCGAGCTGCTCGGTGTAGCGGTCGAGAAGCTCGATCTCCTTCGCTCCGGCGAACAGGTGCGAGCTATAGTCCATGATCTTGCCGCGAGGCACGATCGCCGGCTCGGTTATCGCCTCGGCCTGATAGGCGTCGCTGCCGCGATTGTGCCTGAAGGCGGCGTCGACCCCGCTGCCCTGGTTGGGGACGATGGCAGTGAGCCAGAATGTGTCGGTGAAGCCGATCCAGCCGCCGCGGCTGTTGAAGCGGCGCTCGCCCAGCTCCGCGACGTCGCTGTAATCGTTGCCGTAATCGGCGGCGTTGTTGAACACGCCCATCGGTCCGGCATGGGCAGTCCACGGATCGGGATCCTTGGAGACGCCGATCCGGCTGAGCACGGAATAGGGCCGCACCGCGACGTCGCCCGAGCCGCGATTGACGACTTTCTGGTGGACGGAGAACAGATAGCCTTCGTCGACCGCCAGCTGGATCTGGAACAGCTGGCCCTGGCCGTTGTCCCAGCTCAGCGTCACCGGGCTGCCCGGCGCGAGCCTCGTTGCGCTGGGGGTCCAGACCGCCTCCGGTCCCGGCACGCGCTGCGGGTCTCCGGCCCAGCCGAAGCTCGCGAAATAGGCGCCGGGGCTTCCGGCGGGCGATAGCAGGCGGATGGCGGGCGAATCCTTGGCGATGCTCTCGCGGTGGGTGGTGAGGACGAGATCGTCGATCCTTGCCCCCTTGAGGTTGATCGAGCCCGCCAGATGGGGAGTGTCGATCCGCACCCGCGGAGTTGCCCGCAGCACTTCGTCGCGGTTGCGCATCGCCATCGGTCCGTCCGCCGCCGGATCGGCCTTGGGCTGGGGAAGGGGCACGCTCTTCCCGTCCACCACCTTGGTGGCCGGCGGCTTGGCCGTGGGCAGGAAGCTTTCGCTCAGGAAGCTCCAGCCGATCAGGACGATCGCCGACAGGACGATCGCCAGGATCATGTTACGGTGGTCGTTCACCTAATTCCCCTCACCCTCACGGTACCGGATCATGGCCCGAGCCCCCCCAGGGGTGGCATCTGAGCAGACGTCTGGCGGCCATCCAGCCGCCGCGAAGCGCCCCATAGCGCTGGAGCGCGGTGATTGCATAGGCCGAGCAGCTGGGCTGGAAGCGGCAGCTCGGCGGCAGGACCCGCGACGGCCCCTTCTGCCAGCCCTTGGCAATCAGGATCAGGGCGCGCGCCAGCACTCTTCAGCCCTTGTCCGTTCGGGCTGAGCTTCTCGAAGCCCTCCCTTCTTTGGCATCTGGGGCGGAAGTGAAGGATTGGCCTTCGACAGGCTCAGGCCGAACGGAAGCTCTTGCCAGCCTAGCCAAAGCAGTCTCCAACTCGGACCTCAGCAGCTTGAAGTCCCGCTCGATGCCGCCCTGGCGTCCGATCAGCACATGGTCGGCTCCGGCGATGCCGTTCCGCGGCAGCAGGTCGCGGGCGAGGACCCGGAAGCGCCGCTTCATCCGATTGCGAACGACCGCTCCGCCGATCTTCTTCGTGACGGTGATCCCGAGCCGGATCGCCGGATCGTCGTCCTCGCGGGGACGGACGAGCAGGACGAAGCCGGGCATGGGGGCTCGGCGGCCGCGATTGGCGGCCACGAAATCGGCTCGGCGGGTGAGGGAGCTCAGGCGGAGAGGGTCTTGCGGCCCCGCGCCCGGCGCGCGGCCAGAACCTTGCGGCCGCCCACGGTCGCCGTCCGGGCCCGGAAGCCGTGCCGGCGCTTGCGCACGAGATTGCTCGGCTGGAAGGTGCGCTTCATCGCTCTTACCTCGAAAATCGGAATTAAAAGGGCCGCCCTCGCGAGAGCGGCCTTCGTCGGCGGTCCCGTTAGGCAAATCGGCCCCGGAAGTCAATTCCTGCTGAGCCTTGGCGAGCGCCTGCCGCCGCTTCGCGCTGGCTCGCCTGAGCCCCCAGTCCGCCCAGTCGCCCTTCTTCGGGTGGCGCCGCTTGAACTTCACATAATAGCGCTTGGCCCAGGCGCTGTACCTCAGCACCAGCGAAAGCCCGGCGGCGAACACGATGATTCCGCCCGGCCCCGGGATGGGCCCGAGCAGAGGAGTCAGTCCGATCAGGATGAACCCGAGCACGACCAGCGCGCTCCGCACCGCCGGGTAGTTCGTCAGGTGCCGCCAGTCGATCCTTCCCATGCTCCCAATGTGGGAAAGCTGTGTTAGCCGCGCAAGACGGCAGTCGCCTTGTCCGTCATCCCGACGCAAGCCGGGCCCTCCGGGAGACCCGCCGAGACTTCTCGTCCCGAGGTCCCGGACTTTCGTCGGGATAACGGCAGTGAAACACGGAAAACGTTGACTACTGTTCGTCTGCTCATCGAAAAGGCGTGGAAATTGGAGAATAGTTCATGGTCGCGCATGTCGCCACGGTGGCGTTCCTGGGGCTGGAGGCGCGCGCCGTGGAGGTGCAGGTCCAGATCTCGGCGGGCCTGCCCAAGTTTCTCGTCGTCGGCCTTCCCGACAAGGCGGTGGCCGAGAGCCGGGAGCGGGTCCACGCCGCCTTCGCCGCGATCGGGCTGTCGCTTCCGCCCAAGCGGATCACGGTCAACCTGTCGCCGGCCGACCTGCCCAAGGAGGGCTCGCATTACGACCTGCCGATCGCGCTCGGAATGCTGGCCGCCCTGGGAGCGATCGATACCGAGACCCTGGCCGGCTATGTCGCCGTCGGCGAGCTGGGTCTCGACGGCCGCCTCGCGCCGTCGCCTGGGGTGCTTCTGGCCGCGATGAACGCGTCGGCTCGCGGCCTCGGGCTCGTCTGCCCCGCCGCGCAGGGGGCGGAGGCGGCCTGGGCGGGGGACGTGGAGATCGTCGCGGCGCCCGATCTCATCGCCCTCCTCAACCATTTTCGCGGCAGCAGCGTGCTCTCGCCGCCCGCGCCCGGCGAGGCGGAGCCCGCCGGCTTCGGACCGGACCTGCGCCAGGTGAAAGGCCAGGAGACGGCCAAGCGCGCTCTCGAGATCACGGCCGCGGGCGGTCACAATCTGCTCATGGTCGGTCCGCCCGGCGCTGGAAAGTCGCTGCTCGCTTCCTGCCTGCCGGGCATCCTGCCCGAGCTCACGCCGCCCGAAGCGCTCGAAGTCTCGATGATCGCGAGCGTCGCCGGGACGCTCTCCGGCGGCCGCCTCATCCGCACCCGGCCCTACCGCGCCCCGCATCACAGCGCCTCGATGGTGTCGCTGGTCGGAGGCGGCCTTCGAGTCCGGCCGGGCGAGGTCAGCCTCGCTCATCTCGGCGTCCTGTTCCTCGACGAGCTTCCCGAATTCCAGCGCTCCGCCCTCGATTCGCTTCGCCAGCCGCTGGAGACCGGGACGGTCAGCGTCGCCCGGGCCAATGCCCATGTCACCTTCCCCGCCCGGGTCCAGCTGGTCGCGGCGATGAACCCGTGCCGCTGCGGGCATCTCGGCGATGCCGCGCTCGCCTGCTCGCGGGCCCCGCGCTGCGCCGCCGATTATCAGGCGCGGGTCTCGGGCCCCTTGCTCGACCGGATCGACCTCCATGTCGACGTCCAGGCGGTGGCCGCCGCCGATCTCGTATTGCCGCCGCCTTCGGAGGGATCGGCCGAGGTCGCCCGCCGGGTCGCCGCCGCCCGCGCCGTCCAGACCGAGCGCTACGAAGGGCAGGGCATCCGCACCAACGCCGAAGTGGACGGCGAGCGGCTGGAGCAGGTCGCGAGGCCCGACGAGCCCGGCCGCCGCCTCCTCGCCCAGGCCGCCGAAGCGATGCGCCTCTCCGCCCGCGGCTTCCACCGGGTGATGCGGGTCGCGCGCACCGTCGCCGATCTCGCGGGGAGCGAAGGAGTCCGCCGAGTTCACGTCGCCGAGGCGCTGAGCTATAGGCGGCAGGGGCCGCGGAGTTGAGGCTTGGGACGACAAAGCGCGACGACCGCCCGCGAAGCGGCCCGCCGCCGCTTCAGCCGATGAAAGTGGGCCGCTTATCCGTCAGTACGCCGCGCTGCCGACCCAGAGCAACCGGCACGGTCGAGATCCCGCACTGGCCGGTTGGCCGGCTCGAACGAATGAGCTTCCGCATGTGAGAGACTCACCGCTCCTCATAGCCGACAACCCGTTTCAATTGGTCTAGTGAAAGGGGACGGGCACCGCCGCCGCGGCGAGCATCGCGGTAACGCTCCAGCATCACGCGATAATGCTCGAGGCTGGAGGAGCTATGGCTGTTGATGACGGGATCGCGCTCGGAATAGCGGCCGAGCTCGACGAGGGTTTTTGTTAGGAAATAATGCTTGTCGTTGTTCGCGTCGAAACCTTCGAATTTGAACTGGTCGAGATCGAGGCCGGCCTTCTCTTCCTCGGCTAACTGAGCTAGCGCGGCCTCAATACCCCTCCACATATCCAAAATGGCATATGTTTCCTCGATCTGATGGTCGGTAGGCCCCTCTCCCCCGAACAGGCCGCCGACGGCCAAGGGAAGCGCCCAATCATTGTTGCTGAACAGCAGGTCCTTGATCTGCCTCGGATCAACATCGCTTTCGACCTTCAGATGCTCCATCATATCGGCCAGCATCACGGCGATCAGACGTTCGCCCGGGGTCAACTGAATTGGCATGATCGGTCTCCTCACGCGACCCCTTAGCGGGGTCCGGGGTAAGCGCAACCCGAGCCACTTGAGGACGGAATCGATCCTGGCTGGCGCGGTTCGGCCAGTTCACGTCGCCGAGGCGCTGAGCTATAGGCGGCAGGGGCCGCGGAGTTGAGGGGGAAGAGTGTACCTGATCCTGGATCCGTTCAGGCGGTGGCGCGACTATTCCGGCCGGGCGCGGCGGCGGGAATTCTGGACCTATGCCTTCCTCACGTTCGCCGCGATGAAGGCCGCCGGGTTCCTCGAGGACCTGCTGGGGCTGACCAGCGTCAACGACGCCGGGGAAACCGACGCGTCGCTTCGGGCGATCGTCTTGCTGGG
>DASPJA010000047.1:0-15813 GCA_035628835.1 Allosphingosinicella sp. | reverse complement strand
GATCAAGCTGAACCTCATCCCCAAGGGATAGGGTGACGAACGATCCGACAGCCGACGCCGGACCCCGGGTGGCCACCCGGGGTCCGGCACTGCTCATGCAGCCAAGGAAGAATACACCTTTTCGCTACCACGAGGATGACGGGCGGAGCGGTTGAGGGCACAATCCCCCAATGCCCTGGCCCTCACTCTCCGAAGCCCGCGACGGTCCCACCATCGCCGCCCTTCATCTCTACAGCCAGATACTGGGCAAGGCGGCGGTGGCCTTGCTGCCGTGGCGAAACCATGGCTGGCACGTCACGCTGCGGATCCATCCGCGCGGGCTCAGGACCGAGCCGCTCTACGGCTCGGGCGGCCCGTTCGAGCTCGGGCTGGACCTGGTCGACCATCAGTTCACCTTCGCCGACGGCGGGATCACCCGCCGACTGCCGCTCCGGCCGATGTCGGTGGCGCAATTCTACCGCGAGGCGACGGAGTGCCTCGAGGCCGCCGGGCACGAGGTCCGCATCCACCCGGCCACCAACGAGCTCGATCCGCCCGTCCGCTTCGCCGACGACGACACGCCCCGCGCCTACGATCGCGACAGCGCCGGTCGCCTGCTCGGAGCGCTTCTGGACGCCGACCGGGTCTTCCGCCTGTTCCGCTCCGGCTTCCTCGGCAAGACGAGCCCGGTCCATTTCTTCTGGGGCAGCTTCGATCTCGCCGTGACGCGCTTCTCGGGCCGCCCGGCGCCCCTCCATCCCGGCGGCATCCCCCACCTTCCCGACGACATCACCCGCGAGGCCTATAGCCACGAGGTCTCCAGCGCCGGCTTCTGGCCGGGCGGCGCCGGCGGCGGCGGGGAGCCCTTCTTCTATTCCTACGCTTATCCGTCGCCGGAGGGATTCGGCGAGGCTCGGGCCGAGCCGGAGGCGGCGCGGTTCGACGAAGCGCTGGGCGAGTTCGTATTGCCCTACGAGGCGGTGCGGGCCGCGAAGGATCCCGATGGAGCGCTGATGGCCTTTCTGGAAAGCACCTATGGCGCCGCGGCCGGTCTCGCCGGGTGGGATCGGACGTCGCTGGAATGCGAGCCGGGGCGGCCCGGGGTGCCCCGGCGCCTGCAGATCAGTTCGCCTTGAGCCCCGCCTTGGTCAGGGCTTCCACCTGCTCGGAAGCGCATTTCATCGCCGCCGCCATGAAGCCCTGGTCGGCGGCGAATATCTCCTCGGCCCGGCTCAGCTGCTGATGAAAGGCCTGGAGCGGATAGGCGCCCATCAATTTGGCCATGGCGGCGCTGTCCTCGGCGCTTGGAGCGGCAACGCCCTCCATCCGGGCCGCGAGCGCGGCGAAGGCGGCATAATCCGGTCCTTCGTAGAAGCCGACCAGCCTCTTCAGCTTCTCCTCGCCGAGCTCGCGGGCGATGGTTCGAAGCATCCTCAGAGTGCCCGCCGAGACGGCCGGGCCGGTGCAGGCGAGGTTGGCGCGAAGGATCGAGCTGATCTGCGCCTCCTTGCCCGGATTGAGCGCGACCAGCGCCTTCAGCTCGCCCGGGTCGATCTCGGTCTCGACGGCTTCGATCTGGGCTCGGTCAGGCAGCACGGCGAGGAAGCGGTCGATCAGCGCCTCGCTCGGCGCGGCCTGGGCGGCCTGCGCTCCTCCGGATTGGGGCTGGAGGGCGAGCAGGGCGGCGATGGCGAAGGCAAGCGGCTTCATGGCGTCACGAATCCTCGGGCTGGAGCGGCTCCCCGGGGAGGCGCCTGGAGGGGCGATCATGTTGGAGCCGCCCAAGATTGTCCAGCGCCGCCGGGGAAGCGCGGGCTACCCCACGAACGGATATGGCGAGATCGTCTTCTGGGTCTCGTTCAGGGCCAGCGTCCGCCCCGCCGGAGCCGCCGCGCGCTGGGGGCAGCGCAGGCGCGGGCAGATCGAGCAGGCCGGGCCGATCGGAGTGACATAGGGCTTGGCCAGGTCCTCGCCGTCGGCATAGAGGATTCGCGGCGCATATTTGACGTCGCAGCCGAGGCCGATGGCGAGCTGCGAGCTTTCGCGCGGGTCGAGTCGGACGGCGCGGTCGACGGTCCGGGCGATGGTGAAGAAGCGCGCCCCGTCGGGAGTCTCCACGATCTGGGTGGCGACCCGGCCCGGAGTCTGGAAGGCGGCGTGGAGGTTCCAGCGCGGGCAGGTGCCTCCGAATCGCGAGAAGGGGAAGCTCTCGCCGGCGAACCGCTTCGAAACGTTGCCCGCCGCGTCGACCCTCAGCATGAAGAAGGGCACTCCGCGCGCGCCGGTGCGGGCGAGGGTGGTCAGCCGGTGCGAGACCTGCTCGACGCTGGCGCCGAAATCGGCGCAGAGCCGGTCGACGTCGTAGCGATGCTTCTCCGCCGCCGCGAGGAAGGCGGCATAGGGCATCATGATCGCCCCCGCCGCATAATTGGCCAGGCTCATGCGAAGCAGCCGGCGGGTCGGCACGTCCGGGGCGCCCGCGGTCTCGACCATTCGGTCGAGCATCGGCCCGAACTCGACGAGGGCGAGCTGGTAGGCGGTGCCGAAGGTTCGGCTCTCGGGCCTCAGCATCGCCGAGAGCATCAGCCGCTTGCGGTGGAAATCATAGGCCTGGCTGACCGGCTCCACCACTTCCGGCGGCATCACCCGGGTGTCGATTCCGAACCCTTCGCGCAGCCGCCGCCTCAGCGCCTCGAAAATGCCGGTCGGGTCGCCGAGCGCGCCGGCCAGGGTCTCCGCCGCGTCCTCGATATAGGGGAAATGGTTGCGCTGCGCCTGGATATGATCGCGCACCCAGGCCTCCGGAGTCACCAGCGAGGTCTCGTCCGGAACCGCCCCCGCGGGATGCTGCCGCCGCTCGACCAGGGCCGCGTAGAGCCGCGAGACGGCGTCCGCCACCGACGGCGCGTTGTCCGCCACCTCGAGCAGCTCGTAGCGCGGGATTCCGATGTCTGCGAACATCGGATCGGCGAAGATCTCGCCGAGCTGGTCGACCCCGGTTCCGTCCGGTCCCTCCGCCGCGAAGGCGCGCAGGTCGACATCGTAGACCTCGGCCAGGCGGAGCAGCACCTGCGCAGTCACCGGCCGCTGGTTGCGCTCGAGATGGTTGAGGTAGGAGGGCGACACTCCGATCTCCCCCGCCATCGCGCTCTGGTTGAGCCCCAGCTCGCGCCTGAGCCGCCTGAGGCGGCCGCCGAGATACAGCTTTCGCTCGGGTGCGGGCATGGCAGGAACATTGTCATAGCTTTACAACAGTCGCAAGTCATAGCGTTACAACACGACCCTTTTCGCCGTGCCCTCGCGGCCGGGTTGCGCTTTCTGTCGTGAACTTCAGCGACTTGAGGATAGCATGACCGACTTCAGCAGTCTGATCCCGGCTCCCGCCGGCCGCTTCTCCGGCATCCACCGGCCCTATTCGCCCGAAGAGGTCCGGCGGCTGCGCGGCTCCGTTTCCATCGAGCACAGCCTCGCCCGCCGCGGCGCCAACCGCCTCTGGGAGCTGCTCGGGACCGAGGATTACGTCAACGCGCTGGGCGCCGTCACCGGAAATCAGGCGATGCAGATGGTCCGCGCCGGTCTCAAGGCCATCTATCTCTCCGGATGGCAGGTCGCCGCCGACGCCAACACCGCTGGCGCCATGTATCCGGACCAGTCGCTCTATCCGGCCAATGCCGGCCCGGAACTATGCCGCAGGATCAACCGGACCCTCCAGCGCGCCGACCAGATCGAGCATGCCGAGGACGGCGCGACTCGGGACTGGTTCGTGCCGATCGTCGCCGACGCCGAGGCCGGCTTCGGCGGCCCGTTGAACTGCTTCGAGATCATGAAGGCCTATATCGAGGCCGGCGCCGCCGCCGTCCATTTCGAGGACCAGCTCGCCAGCGAGAAGAAATGCGGACATCTCGGCGGCAAGGTGCTGATCCCGACCCAGGCCCATATCCGCAACCTCGTCTCCGCCCGCCTCGCCGCCGACGTCTGCGGCGTTCCGACCCTGGTGGTCGCCCGAACCGACGCCGAGAGCGCCCGGCTGATCACCTCCGACGTCGACGAGCGCGACCGCGAATGGCTGACCGGCGAGCGCACCCCGGAAGGCTTCTTCCGCCTCCGCGAGGGCACCGGCGTCGACCATTGCATCAAGCGCGGCCTCGCCTTCGCGCCTTATGCCGACCTGCTCTGGTGGGAGACCAGCAACCCCAATCTCGACGACGCCCGGCGCTTCGCCGAGGCCGTCCATCGCGAATATCCGGACAAGATGCTGGCCTATAATTGCTCCCCCTCGTTCAACTGGGAGGCCAGGCTCGACAAGGACACGATCGCCCGCTTCCAGCGCGAGCTGGGAGCGATGGGCTACAAGTTCCAGTTCGTCACCCTGGCCGGCTTCCACAGCCTCAACCATTCGATGTTCGAGCTTGCCAGCGGCTATCGCGACCGCGGAATGGCGGCCTATTCCGAGCTCCAGCAGGCCGAATTCGCCTCCGAAGGCCGCGGCTACACCGCCACCCGTCACCAGCGCGAGGTCGGCACAGGCTATTTCGATCTCATCGCCCAGACCGTCTCGGGCGGCGACGCCTCGACCACCGCCCTCGCCGAGTCGACCGAGGCCGACCAGTTCATCACCGCCGTGGCGGCCGAGTAAGTGAAAGGAGACCCGACATGACCAAGCGATTCTGGGTGATCGGGGGGGAATATGAAGGCCCCGACTTCCGCGCGCTGATCCCGGGCACCGAGACGATGGCCGGACCGTTCGAGGACGAGCGCAAGGCGAAGACGGAATGGACACGCCTCAGCTGCTGCCCGGAGAAGAGCGGCTGCGCGACGGTGCGCTATTCGATCGCCGCGGAGACGCTTCACTAGCCTGGAGGAACGAAAACACCGTTCGGGCTGAGCTTGTCGAAGCCCCTTCCTGCTTCATGACGCGATAGAAGGAGAGGGCTTCGACAGGCCCAGCCCGAACGGTTCTCCTTCGCCGCAAAGGAAAGGCGCGGCGGGGTCTCCCCTGCCGCGCCTTCCTTTATCTTGGTCGTACAGGGCTCAGGCGGTCGCCTGGCTCTCCTGCGGAAGCGCCCCGCGAGCCTGGGCGACGATGCCCTTGAAGGCCTCGCCCTCGTGCATCGCGATGTCGGCCAGAACCTTGCGGTCGAGATCGACTCCGGCGAGCTTGAGGCCGTGCATGAACTGGCCGTAGGTCAGGCCTTCCTGGCGGACGGCGGCGTTGATCCGCTGGATCCAGAGCGCCCGGAACGAGCGCTTCTTCACCTTGCGGTCGCGATAGGCATATTGGCCGGCCTTCTCGACGGCCTGCTTGGCGATCCGGATCGTGTTCTTGCGGCGGCCGTAATAGCCCTTCGCCTGCTCCAGGATCCGCTTGTGACGAGCCTTGGTCGTCACGCCCCTTTTGACGCGTGCCATGTGTCGGTACCTCCTAGTTCAGGCCGTAGGGCGCCCAGAGCTTCACCCGGGCCGTGTCGGCCTTGGCGAGAACTTCGGTGCCGCGGTTCTGGCGGATGTACTTGGCGTTGTGGCTGATCAGCCGGTGGCGCTTGCCGGCGACTCCGTGCTTCAGCTTGCCGGTGGCGGTGAGCTTGAAGCGCTTCTTGACGCCGCTCTTGGTCTTCAGTTTGGGCATTTTCGTCTCCTTGTGCGCCCAGCGGCGCGACGTTTGAGAACGGCCACGGCAGCCCTATCGGCCGGGCCGTTCGTTTCTTCCAAAGCTGGAAAGAAGCGGCGCCTATAGAGGGGGTGTGGGCGAATGGCAACTCCCGTGGGCCCTACCAGGGCACAGGCGCGCCACGGAAATCGACGAAGGCCCCCGAGGCGCTTCGGGGAAGGCCGGCGATCACGCGCCGGATGCCGGCGACGCTCTCCTCCACCGGCAGCGGCGCCTGCGGGCCGCCCATGTCGGTCTGCACCCAGCCCGGGTGGAGCAGGAGGAGAGTCACCGGCCGCTCCCGCCAGCCCAGCGCGAGCGCCCGCCAGGCGGCGTTCAGAGCGGCCTTGGACGCGCGATAGCCGATATAGCCTCCCGAGCTGTCGGCGATGCTGCCCATCCGGCTGCTCATCGCCGCCATCCGGCCGCCGGCGGCCTCGACCAGCGGAAGCAGGGTCTCGGCGAGAAGGACGGGCGCGACGGCGTTGACGGCATGCACATCCTGCCAGGCCTCGGCATCCTCGCGGCCGCGGATCCATTTGGCCTTCGACACCCCGGCATTGGCGATGAACAGGTCGAGGGGCGTGCCGGCCAGCCGCTCCGGGAAAGCGGCGACGGCGGCGAAGTCGCGCATGTCCAGCGCCTCGATCCGGGCGCCGAGCGCGGCGAGCTCCTCAGCCTTGCCGGGATCGCGAACGGTGGCGATCACCTCCCATCCCTCGGCGGCATATTGGCGGGCGAGTTCGAGGCCGATGCCTCGCCCGGCGCCGGTGATGAGGACGCGCGGCATCAGTCGAACAGGCTGGAGACGCTGGTCTCGTCGGCGATGCGCTTGATGGCTTCGGCGAGCAAGGGCGCGATCGGGAGGGCGCGGATTCGCGGGCTGGCCGTCGCCTCCTCGCTGAGCTGGATCGAATCGGTGATGACGAGCTCGGAAAGCTGCGAATTCTCGACCCGGGTGACGGCGGCGCCGGAGAGGACCCCGTGGGTGCAATAGGCGACGACGTCCTCCGCCCCCGCTTCGTGCAGCGCGGCGGCGGCGTTGCACAGGGTGCCGGCCGAATCGACGATGTCGTCGATCAGGATGCAGAAGCGGCCCTGAACGTCGCCGATGATGTTCATCACCTCCGATTCGCCCGGTTTCTCGCGGCGCTTGTCGACGATGGCGAGGGGCGCGTTGTTGAGCCGCTTGGCGAGTGCGCGGGCGCGGACGACGCCGCCGACGTCGGGCGAGACGACGGTGATGGCGCGGCCGTTGAAGCGGGCCTTGATATCCTCCGACATGACCGGAGCGCCGTAGAGATTGTCGGTGGGAATATCGAAGAAGCCCTGGATCTGCCCGGCATGCAGATCGACCGACAGCACCCGGTTGGCGCCGGCGACGGTGATCAGATTCGCGACCAGCTTGGCCGATATCGGAGTGCGCGGGCCGGGCTTCCGGTCCTGCCTCGCATAGCCGAAATAGGGGAGGACGGCGGTGATCCGCTTCGCCGAGGCGCGGCGGAGCGCGTCGATGCAGATCAGCAGCTCCATCAGATTGTCGTTGGCGGGATAGGAGGTGGACTGGACCACGAACACGTCCTCGCCGCGGACATTTTCGTGGATTTCGACGAACACCTCCTCGTCCGCGAAGCGGCGCACGCTCGCCTCGGTCACCGGCAGCTCGAGATAGGCGGCGATGCTCTTCACCAGCGGCAGGTTCGAATTGCCGGCCATCAGCTTCATGGGAAGAGTCTCCGCGGAAGGGGGCGTGGAGGCTTCATAGGCGGAAGAGGGCGGATGGCAAGCGCCTCATCCGCCCCATCTGGCGACGGGGAGGCAAAGGTCCTACAGCCCGCTCCATGCATGTCGTCACCCGCTTCGCTCCCGCGCCGACCGGGCGGCTCCATGTCGGCAACATCCGGACCGCGGTCCACAACTGGCTGTGGGCGCGCAAGCATGGCGGCCGCTTCATCCTGAGGCTCGACGATACCGACAAGGAGCGGTCCAGCGAGGCGAATGCCGAGGGGATTCGCGAGGACCTCGGCTGGCTCGGGCTGGCGCCGGACGAGGAGCATCGCCAGTCGGAACGCTTCGACCGCTACGAGGCGGCGTTCGAGCGGCTTCGCGAGGCGGGCCGGGTCTATCGCGGTTACGAGACGGCGCAGGAGCTCGACCTCAAGCGCAAGGTCCAGCTCTCCCGCGGCAAGCCGCCGGTCTACGACCGGGCGGCGCTTCACCTCGGCGAGGCGGAGCGGGCGCGGCTCGAGGCGGAGGGGCGAAGGCCCCACTGGCGCTTCCGGCTCGATAACGGCGCGGCCATCGAGTGGAACGACCTGATCCGCGGGCCTCAGCATTTCGATCCGGCCCTGCTGTCCGACCCTGTGGTTCGGCGCGAGGACGGCAGCTGGCTCTATATGCTTCCGAGCAGCGTCGACGATATCGACATGGGCGTCACCCATGTGCTGCGCGGCGAGGACCATGTCACCAACACGGCGCTGCAGATCCAGATGTTCGAGGCGCTGGCCGCGGCCCCGCCGGCCTTCGCCCATGAGGCCCTGCTGGTCGGCTCGGAGGGCAAGTTGTCGAAGCGGCTGGGCTCGCTCGGCGCCGACGCGCTGAGGGAGCAGGGGATCGAGC
The DNA here is from genome assembly GCA_035628835.1 of Allosphingosinicella sp. GTDB lineage: Bacteria > Pseudomonadota > Alphaproteobacteria > Sphingomonadales > Sphingomonadaceae > Allosphingosinicella. The sequence continues at coordinate 7,568 of DASPJA010000047.1, read as the reverse complement.
CGATCGCGCTTGTCGCCAAGCTCGCCCGGCTCGGCACCAGCCTGCCGGTCGAGCCGGTGACCGGGCCGGGCCCGCTGATCGAGTCGTTCGATTTCGCCACCTTCGGCCGCGCACCCGCGCGCTTCGACCTCGACGAACTCGCCCAGCTCAACGCGCGCATCGTCCACCAGCTGCCGTTCGAGTCGGTCGCCGCTCGGCTGCCGGCCGGCGTGGCGCCGGAGGATTGGGCGGCGATCCGGCCGAACCTCAGGACGGTCGCGGAAGCCGCCGACTGGTGGGACATATTGCACGGCCATGTCGAAGCGAAGGCAGCCGGGGAGGATCGGGCGCTGATCGAGGCGGCGGCCGACGCGCTGGCGGCGCTCGACTGGAGCGAACCGCCATGGCCCCGGCTGGTTACGGCCCTGAAGGAGCGGACCGGCCGCTCCGGCAAGGCGCTGTTCCGGCCGCTCCGGCTGGCGCTGACCGGGCGCGAGAGCGGCCCGGAAATGGCCGCCCTGCTGCCGCTGATCGGCCGCGACGAAGCCGTCGCGAGGCTGCGCGCGGCGCTGTGACTCCTCCCCTCCCTGGAAGGGAGGGGAGACGCCGGCTCTTCAGCAGCAGGAACTTTCCCGCTTGTGTTACATTGTAACATAATGTTATGAGATAATGTCTCATGAGTCGCACAGCGACCGAAGCAGGAGAGAGGCCATGATGGAAGGAGCTTTCTACCAGCCGAAGAAGACCAGCCCCACCGCCCTCGCCGTCGTCGTGCTGATGCATGGCGCCGCGCTGACCGCGCTGGCGCTCGCCAAGGGCGAGGTGTTCAGCCCGGAAAAGCCGACCCCCACGATCGTGGACATGATCGACGAGCAGAAGCCCCCGCCCCCCGAGCCGCCGCCCCCCACGAAAGCCCAGACGCCGCCGCCGCCATCGGTGATCACCCACACTCCTCCGGTCATCCAGATGCCGAGGGAACCCGTCTTCGCCCAGTCGGAGCCGCTGCCCCCGGTCCCGTCGGCGGTGATCGCGCAGCCCGATCCGGTCCCGGTCCCGAAGGCGGATCCGGCGCCTGTCCCGGCGCCCAGGGAGATCAAGCCGGCTCGGGCGAAGGCGAACCTCGCTTCCTACGTCTCGGATGAGGATTATCCCACGAGCGCGGTCCGCAACGAGGAGCAGGGCACGACCCGGTTCCGACTCTCGGTCGGGCCGGACGGACGCGTGAAGGAGTGCAGCGTCACCAGCTCGAGCGGCTCTTCGGCGCTCGACGCGACGACCTGCAAGCTGATGCGGCAGCGCGCCAAGTTCCAGCCGGCGACGGGAAGCGACGGGAGGCCGACCAGCGACACGGTCACCAGCGCGATCCGTTGGGTGCTTCCGACCGACTGACCGGGACTGGCGGGGGGGCGGCGAAGCGCCTATCTTGGCGCCATGCCGCTCCCCCGTCCCGCCTCCCCCCGCGCGCTTTGGGCCGACCTTCGCGCTTTCGCCGGCGAGCGCCGGCCGCACCAGTGGATCGCCGCCGCTCTGGCCGTCGTCATGCCGACAGCGATCGTCATTGTCTTCATCATCGACGGACGCACCAACATCCTGCCCGGGCCGCAGCTCATCTACGTGGAAAGCTGGCCGGCCAACCGCAGCGACGAGGAGATCAAGGCGCAGCAGAAGATCGACCAGGCGCGGCGCGACAAGGCGCTCAAGGAACGCCAGGAGATGTTCAAGAAGCATAACGAGCAGCTGGAGCGGCTCGGCCTTTGACTCCGGACGAGCGCTGGATGGGCGCGGCCGTCGCGCTCGGCGAGCGCGGCCGCGGCAATACCGCCCCCAACCCCAATGTCGGCTGCATGATCGTGAAGGACGGGATCGTCGCCGGCCGCGGCTGGACCCAGCCGGGCGGGCGCCCGCACGCCGAGGCGATGGCGCTCGAGCAAGCCGGCGAAGCGGCACGGGGAGCCACGGCCTATGTCACCCTGGAGCCCTGTTGCCATCGAAGCGGGCGCGGGCCCGCCTGCGCCGATCTGCTTGTAAAGGCCGGTGTTGCGCGGGTCGTCGCCGCGCTCGAAGACCCGGACCCGCGCATCGCGGCCGGCGGCTTCGAGCGGCTGCGCGCGGCCGGAATCGAGGTCGAGACCGGCCCGGGGGCGGAGGAAGCGGGCCGCTCCATGGCCGGTTTCCTCACCCGGGTGCGGCTGGGACGGCCGTGCATCACCTTGAAACTCGCGATGTCGCTCGACGGCAAAATCGCCTTGCCCTCCGGCGAAAGCCGCTGGATCACCGGCGAGGACGCGCGCGCCCATGTCCATCTCGAACGGGCGCGCTGCGACATGATCCTGGTCGGCCGCGGCACTTACGAGCGCGACCGGCCGAAGCTCGACGTCCGGCTGCCGGGGCTGGAGGAACGCTCGCCGCGCCGGGCGCTGCTGACCCGCGGCGAGCCGGTCGACGGCTGGACCCGGGTGGGAGCGCCGGAGGAGGTGTTCCGACTGCCTGATGTCAACGATCTGCTGGTCGAGGGCGGCTCGGCCACGGCTTCGGCGTTTCTCGCGGCCGACCTCGTCGACCGGATGCTGATCTACCGCGCTCCGATCCTGATCGGCGACGGCAAGTCGTCGGTCGGCTATATCGGCCTCACCGACCTCGCCGACGCCCACCGCCGCTGGAACCTGGCCGACAGCCGGATGCTTGGCATCGACCGGCTCGAAGTCTACGAGCGCCAGCGTGACTGACAAACCCCGTTCGCCCTGAGCCTGTCGAAGGGTTTCTTTCTTTTCCGACCCGGCCGAAAAGAGAGGGCTTCGACAGGCTCAGCCCGAACGGATAAGGGCCGAACCGAGCATATGTTCACGGGAATCATCACCGATGTGGGCCGCGTCGTCGCGGCGGAGGAGCGGGGCGACCTGCGCCTTCGGATCGCGTGCGCCTACGACATGTCGACGGTCGACCTGGGCGCGTCGATCGCCTGCTCGGGCGTGTGCCTGACGGTCGTCGACAAGGGCCCGGACTGGTTCGCGGTCGACGTCTCGGCCGAGACCCGCAGCCGCAGCGCGCCCAGCCTCTGGGAGGAGGGCGCGCGCCTCAACCTCGAACGGTCGCTTCGGCTCGGCGACGAGCTTGGCGGCCATATCGTCACCGGCCATGTCGACGCGGTCGGCGACGTCGAAGGCGCGGTCGAGGTGGGCGGGTCGGTGCGGCTGACGGTGATCGCCCCGGCCGAGCTCGAATCCTATATCGCGGCCAAGGGCTCGATCGCCCTCGACGGCGTCTCGCTGACGGTCAACGAGGTCGAGCCGGTCTCCGACGGTGTCCGCTTCGCTCTCAACATCATCCCCCACACCGCCGGGCAGACCAGCTTCGCCGAGATCGCTCCGGGCCGGAAGGTGAATATCGAGATCGACATCCTCGCCCGCTACATCGGCCGGATGCTCGAGCTGAGGCGCTAGATGGAACGCGGCTTCCTCTCCTCCCCCGAAGAGCTGATCGACGAGGCGCGCAACGGGCGCATGTTCATCCTCGTCGACGACGAGGACCGGGAGAATGAGGGCGACCTCGTCATCCCCGCCCAGATGGCGACCCCGGATGCGATCAACTTCATGGCCAAGCACGGCCGCGGCCTCATCTGCCTGGCGCTGACCAGGCAGCGGGTCGACCAGCTCGGCCTCGAGCTGATGAGCCGCAACAACGGCACCCGCCACGAAACCGCCTTCACCACCTCGATCGAGGCGAAGGAGGGGGTGACGACCGGAATCTCGGCGGCGGACCGGGCCCGCACCGTCTCGGTGGCGATCGACGCTTCCAAGAGCCGCGACGACATCTGCACGCCGGGGCACATCTTCCCGCTCGTCGCCCGCGACGGAGGAGTGCTGATCCGCGCCGGCCATACCGAGGCGGCCGTGGACGTGGCGCGGCTGGCCGGGCTCAACCCGTCGGGCGTGATCTGCGAGATCATGCGCGAGGACGGAACGATGGCGCGGATGGACGATCTCGTCGCCTTCGCCCAGCTGCACGGCCTCAAGATCGGAACGATCCGCGACCTCATCGCCTACCGCCTCAAGAAGGACCATCTCGTCGAGCAGACCGGCGAGGCCAGCTTCGAGAGCCGCTGGGGCGGGACCTGGACGGCCAAGAGCTTCCTCAACAGGGCCCTCGGCACCGAGCAGGTGGCCCTGGTCAAGGGGAGGATCGATCCCTCGAAGCCGACTCTCGTCAGGATGCACCAGCTCAGCCTGTTCGCCGACGCCTTCGGCGAGGAAGGCGGGCGCGGCGGAATGCTGCGCGGCGCGATGAAGATCATCGGCGAGGAAGGAAGCGGAGTCATCGTCGTCCTCAACCGGGCCATGCCCGACGCGTTGTCGGCCGCCCTCAACCTCCGCTCGGGCAACGCTGCCGCCAAGGGCCCGGACGAGCTGCGCGACTATGGCGGCGGCGCCCAGATCCTGTCCGCGCTCGGGGTGCACGACATGATCCTCCTGACCAACACCCATCACACGCCGGTCGCGCTCGGCGGCTACGGCCTCGCCATCGTCGGCGAGCGGCCGATCCCGCTGGAGGAATAGAATGGCGCGAATCCTCATCGTCGAGGCCCGCTTCTACGACCATCTCAACGACCTGCTGCTGGAAGGCGCCCGGGCCGCGATCGAGGCGGCCGGGCACGAGCATGAGACGGCGACGGTACCCGGCGCCCTGGAAGTGCCGGCCGCGATCTCGCTGGCGGCGGCGACGGAGCGTTACGACGGCTTCGTCGCACTCGGCGTCGTGATCCGAGGCGAGACCTATCATTTCGAGATCGTCGCTGGCGAAAGCGCTCGCGGCATCATGGCGCTGACGCTGGACGGCCTCGCCATCGGCAACGGCATTCTCACCGTCGAGAACGAGGCCCAGGCGCTGGCGCGGGCGCGGCCGGACGAGAAGGACAAAGGCGGCGAGGCGGCCAAGGCGGCGCTGGCGATGATGGGGTTGCGGGAGCGCTTCGGCGGCTGACTCCCCTCCTTTCCAGGGAGGGGAGATCACCGCCTCAGCCAGTGCCTCCACATGAACCAGGCGAGGACCAGCGCGCCGATCAGCACGCAGAAGCCGACCACGCCCCAGAAAGCCCAGCGCTCGCCGGCGTAAGGAATGCCCTCGACATTCATCCCGAGCAGGCCGGTGACGAAGGTCAGCGGCAGGAAGATGAAGGCGACGATGGAGATGACGAGCGAGCGATTCTCCATCTGCTCGCCGCGAAGATCGGTGAGCTGCTCGTGGAGAAGCGCCGAGCGCTCGCGCACCGCCTCCAGCTCCTCCGTCATTCGGGCGAAGCGGTCGGCGGCTTCGCGGATGTGCAGCCGGTCCTCCTCGGACAGCCACTGGAAGGCGAGCTCGGCCAAGGTCACCAGCGCATCCCGGTTCGGCGCCACGAAGCGGCGAAAGGCGATCGCTTCGGAGCGGATCCGGGCGATGGTGGTGCGAAGGCCGTAGAGCGCCCGGGAATCGTCAAGCTCGCTCTCGCAATCGTCCAGGCTGTCGCCGAGCCCGGCGACCTGCGGGTCGAGCTGCTTGGAAATGGCACGGGCGAAGGCCGCGACGAGGTCGCCGGGATCGCTGATCGTGCCGTGCTCCATCTGCGCCCGCACCAGGTCGGTGGCCAGTAGCGGCCGGCGGGTGACGGAGTTCACCTTGCGGGCCCGGATCCACATTCGGATCGACACCAGGCGGTCGGTGTCCTCGAGCTTCTCGGCGGCCGGGCCCCGAAGGTTGATCAGCGCGCCCTCGTCGATCACGTCGCAGCGGGGCCGGGTTTCGGTCGCGATGAGCGCGTTCGACGCGACGTCGGGTATCGCCTGCCCCGCGAGCAAGGCGAGGCCCTCCTCGTCCGTCCCCTCGATATGGATCCAGACGAAGCCGGGGCCGGAATAGGCCGCCGCCTCCTCCGCGCTCAGGCAGCGGATCGGCCCGTCGCCGGCGAGGACGGCGGTGCAGGTCACCCGAGCCGGGCGAGATAGTCGCGCAGGGCCGGCGCGATGTCGTCCCGCTTCAGCCCGAGGGCGATATTGGCGATGACGAAGCCGAGCATATGGCCGCAATCGTGCCGTTCGCCCTCGAAGGTCAGGCCGTGGAAGGGCTGCGTGCCGATCATCGCCGCCATCGCGTCGGTCAGCTGGATCTCGCCGCCCGCCCCGCGCTCGATCCTGCCGAGCGCCGCCATGATCTCGGGCTGAAGGATGTAGCGGCCCGGGAGCATCAGGTTGGAGGGCGCGGTTCCGGGCTCCGGCTTCTCGACCAGACCCACAATTTCGGTGAGCTTGCCCTCCGTCGCGCCGGGCCGGACGACGCCATATTTATGAGTCTCCTCGGGCGGCACCTCGAGCATCGCGACGACGTTGCCGCCCACCTGCTCATAGGCGTCGACGAGTTGCCGGGTGCAATTGGGGCTGCCGACCATCACCTCGTCGGGAAGGAATACGGCGAACGGCTCGTCGCCGACGATGTCGCGGGCGCACCAGACCGCGTGGCCGAGGCCGAGCGGCTCCTGCTGGCGCACCGAGACGACCGAGCCGGGCGGCAGCCGGGTGCTGTCGAGCGCAGCCAGCGACTTGCCGCGCCCGCGCAGGGTCGCCTCGAGCTCGTAGGCGATGTCGAAATGGTCCTCGAGCGCGGTCTTGCCGCGGCCGGTGACGAAGATCATCTGCTCGATGCCCGCCTCGAGCGCCTCCTCAACCGCATATTGGATGAGGGGACGGTCGACGACGGTCAGCATCTCCTTGGGCACCGCCTTGGTGGCGGGCAGGAAGCGGGTACCGAGGCCGGCGACGGGGAAGACCGCCTTTCTGACTTTCTTCAATTTCGTCTCCGGAAAATCTTGCGCGCCGCTTCTGTCAGCGGGTCGGGGGAAGGTCGAAGGGATCGTCCTCGCGTTCCTCGGACCGGCGCAGGCCCTCGTCCTGGCGGTCGGGGCGGGCGTTGGAAGGCGGGGTCAGCAGCTCCTCGGTGGTCGGCGCCCGGGCCGCCATGGCGGGCTTGGCGGGCATTCCCTGCCCCGCTTCGGGCTGCAACGGCTCCACGTTGCCGCAGCCGGCGAGGAGTGCGATGGCGAGGAGGGAGAGGAAGGCGCGCATGGTGACGCCGCCATAGCCGAAGCCGGAGCGGACGGCCAAGGCCAATCCGCTCGGGACCGCGGGGGGATTGCCGCCGCGCCCTCGCCGACCTACGCGCCGAGCCATGCGGCCGATCCTGCTCCTGCTCCTGCTCCTCTTCCTCGCGGCCTGCGGCCAAAGCGGCGGGGAGGCCAACACCGCCAACCCCGACCAGCCCGGCTGGAGCGGACCGCGGGAGGAGCCGGCACCGACGGGCAAGCTCGACCGCTCGCGCGCCGGCAGCGCGGCCCCGGCGACGGAGTTCGAGGATCCGGACGGGGCTCCGGCGAGCCTCGCCGATTTCCGCGGCAGGCCGGTGCTGCTCAACCTCTGGGCGACCTGGTGCGCGCCCTGCGTCGCCGAGATGCCCACCCTCGACAGGCTGGCGGGGCGGGAAGGGGATCGGCTGCAGGTGCTGACGGTCAGCGAGGACCTGGACGGACGCGAGAAGATCGAGGCCTTCTTCGCCCGACAGGGCTA
>DASPJA010000046.1:0-49020 GCA_035628835.1 Allosphingosinicella sp. | reverse complement strand
GACCGCAACAAATATATCGCCGCGCTGATCGCCTTCCTGATCGGGCCGCTGGGAATCCACCGTTTCTATCTCGGCCGCACCGGCTCCGGCATCGCCATGCTGATCCTGAGCTGCACCGTCATCGGCCTGCTGCTGACCGTGCCCTGGGCGCTGATCGACATGATCCGCTACCTCGTCATGTCCGACCGCGAATTCGCCCAACGCTACGCGCGCCGGGACCGCTGATCGTCCCCTTCGTCTGAACCGCGTCAGGAAAGGCAGCGCGCCCGCTGGGCACCCCTTCTGATCGAGATCTGGTCGTTGGCTCTCATCGCGACCACCGCCTCGACCCAGCGCCCATTGCTGTCCTGGGTCGATACTCCGACCGACGTGTAGAAGCGCGTCGCCCTCCAGATCGACATTTCGCCGGCGTCGCGCACCCAGACGAGCCCGCAGCTGCGCAGGTCCGAGGGGGGATAAGCTGGCGACGCGGGCGGCGCCGGCCGTGGCGGAGCGGGTTCCGGATGCTGGAAGAACAGGCATTTCAACTCACGGCGCCGTGCATTGCTCGTGTCGATGGGGACAGCCAGCAGCCGCACGTCCTCGATCCGGAACTTCGCGCCCGTCCGGTTGAAGACCTTGTAAGGCCCCTTCGCGAACAATCGCAGGTGAAACCCGCCGAAGCGGTTCGTGAGCCCGGTTTCGTCCTCGATCGGAAACTTCGGCGTCACTTCGAAGCCGGCCTCGTCCCCGCGCGCCGCCGCTACCCTGTAGTCCACGCGGCAGGCCTGCAATTTGAGCTCGGGAGGGATCCGGGCGTCGCCGCTATATTCGCACTCGTCGTTCCAATCGACATCGCATTCGCGGTCCTCCCAGCAAAAGGCGGTGAATGGCGGCGGCGGGGCCGCGCAGAGCTGCAAGGGATAAGCGCCTTCCCACCGCGCGACGACGCCGCCGCACATTTCCTGAAGGGCGGTGCCCATGACCTGATAGTCCTTGTCGGTAAGCGTGCCCGGCGGCTTCTCCGCCCGAATCCGGTCCATCAATTGGCCGAGCCCCTCATCCGTCTGGCAAAGCGCCTTGACCTCATTCGGTTCGTGCGCCTCGGCGCGGCCGAGCCACGGCAGCATCGCCAGGAACAGGATCAGCAAGGCGCCTCGCAACAGGGTCAACATCATCCCTTTCCGCCTTTCGAAACATCGGGCCGGGCCGTGCTCGCCGGTCAGCGGCCCCTGCCCGCGAATTAGCGGTTTCCGACCTTCCAGGGAAGCGCCGTGGTGGCCTTGTGCCCGCCTTCGCCTCCGCTTGCCGGCAGCCGGCGAACGGTCGGGCGACTGTCACCAGATCATCCCTTTTTCGGAACCGTTCGAGCCAGGACGCGCGGCGGCGCTCGGCCTGGGCGGATCAATCGGAGCCGCGGCCTCGGGGCGGCCGGTTCGCGATCGCCACGACCGGACCGCTTGCCGGCCGAACTGGAAGACCGGCCGGTGCGGCCCCAATTGCCCCATTTTCCGAGTCACCGCGCGGCTTCCTCGATCCTTCGCGCCAGTCGGGCGATGCCGGTGCGGGTCATTTCGGCCAGAGGGGAGTCGGGCAGAGCGCCGCATGCCGCCTCGGCGGCCCGGGCATGCTCGCGGGCCTTGCCGGTGTCGCCGAGGCGCAGCCAGGCGTCGCCGGCGTTGAGGTGGAGCGAGGGATAGAAGCTCCCTATCGACAGCGAGGCATGGTGCTGCTGGGCGCGTCCGTCGGTGACCCGGCCCGCCGCCCGAAGCGCGCGAAGGTCCCATTCCAGCTCCGAGCGCACGTCGTCCTGAACGTCGGCCATGTAGTGGGACAGGGTGCAGACGTGGAACGGGTCGCCGTCCTCGCCGAGCCCGGACCAGATCTCCTCGAACGCGGCTTTCGCCCCGTCGCGGTCGCCCGAATGAAGCTGCCCCATGGCCGCGACGATCCGGTCCATCACGATATCGTCCGCCATCCGCACGGCCTTTCCGATTCCCGCCCCAGACTAGCCGGAACGGCTGGAGAGAAACAGCCCGGGCCGGTTGCGCGCAGGGCGGCGGCGACATAATCCCGTCTCGTGCAGGAGGCTTTCAGCTACCACCGGACCGTGGCGCCGATGCTCTGGGCGATCGTCGCTTTGGCCGTCGGCGAGCTGCTGGTCGTTCACCTGCTCGTGTCGCTGCGCTGGCCCGCCCTCGCCTGGCCCTTGTTCGGCCTGACCGCCGCGTCGATCCTTTGGCTGGTCTTCTGGATCCGCTCGCTTCGCAGCCACCCGCACCGGCTCGACGGCGACGAGCTCCTGCTCAGCACCGGCTCGCTTCGAACCCTGCGCATCCCGCTCGCCGCGATCGACTTGGTGGCGACGGGATGGGGGCCCGGCGAGCATAACGGCCGAGGCGCGATCAACACCGTCCCCCTCGCCCACCCCAACCGCCTGCTTCGGCTGAAGGCGCCCCTTACGGTCCGAAAGGCGGAATATGACCGGGTGGCGCTCCGGATCGACGATGCCGAACCGTTCGACGCGGCCATGGCGAAGCTCGGGATTCCGGTCCGGTAGCTCCGGCGCCGGCCGCCACAGCGCACGGCGTCAGGGTTGAACGGTCCACATTTGGCGGCCGGGGGGGGGGCGCTAGCGGGCCGCCGCGGAGCCGAGGCAGGGGATTCCGGCGGCCGTCCAGTCGATCTCGTAGGTGGCCGGCACCCGCGCCGTGGGCTCGGGCTCTGGCCCCTTGCGCGACGGATCGTAGGTGATCCACGCCATGCTATTGTCGAAGGCGGCGATCTTCGCATTGTCCCGCCTGGCGGTGCCCGGGTCGATCTCCCGCCGCTCGACCCGCGAGCCTCGCACCATCCGGATCGCTCCGTCGCGAAGCTCGAACGCGCGGTAATAATTGCGGCCGAACAGGCGCGTGTCGAAGCCCGAGTTGAACGACCATTGCGACGGCCGGGTCGACTGCGGCAGCCGGACGGTCGTCACGTGGCAGGTGAAGCCCGGCTCGATGGCGTAAGGGACGTCCTGGTCCTGGTCGGCGGGCCGGATCCGCCGCTCCGGCGGACTGAAGCCGCCGCCGGGGAGGGAGAGCGACTTCTCCCCCTTGCCGTCGTCGTCCCAGTCGACCGTTCCGGTGCCGCTGATGGTGAGGATGCTGGCCTGGGCCTTCGAATCGTAGCGCCATTTGGCGTCCTCGATGCTCTGCCACGTGTCGCCGACCATCTGCTGGCGAAGCGAGGCGAGCAGCTGGGGCGGGGAAAGGCCCGAAAGCTGGATCTGCTGCTGAAGGCCTTCGATGCCGCGAAGGATCGTGGTGTTGGTGATCCGCGCCGGCTCGGCGAAGCCGGCCCGGGCGTCGATCTCATAGAGGGAGATCTCGTTGGGAACGGCCGGAACCTGCCACTCCAGAGGAACGAGGGCGCTGCCCCGGGCGGTGAGCGGCAAGGTCCAGCGATAGGGCATGACCGGCGCCGTCCCCGGCCCGGCCACCGGCGGAAGCGTGCCGTCGAGCCAGTAATCGGAGCCGCCGATCCGGGCTCGAATCAGGACGTGGTCGAACATCAGCGGGCTCGGCAGCCGCTCGTCGAGTCCGTCGTCGACCCCGGCATTGCTCGCCAGCACGGGCTCCGCCTCGATCCCGAGCTCGGCGAGAAGCGCGAGCAGAAGCGCGGTCTTCCCCTTGCAGTCGCCGTAGCGGCGGCGCCAGGTCTCCTCCGCCGCGGCGGGCGTGAGGTTGCCGCCGTTCAGTCCGACATAGATGTAGCGCACCTCCTGCTGGACCAGCTTCAGTGCGGCGGCGGCGCGGTCGAGCGGCTGCGGATGGGCCGCCGCGATCCGCCTCGCCTCGGCCTTGAGCGGCGAGCCCGAGCCGAGCGCGGCCGCCTTGGCGTAGAGGGGGGCGAAATGCCGCGAGATGGAGGCCCAGTCCTTGAAGTCGCTATATTCGACCACCCGCTGCCAGCCGTAGCGCGGCGGCGAGTCCTTGGGGGGAACGAGCACGGGCGGATTGTCGAAGGAGAAGGCGACCGCGCGCGGGCCCGTTTTCGCGGCGGCGGCCATGGCCGGAGCCATCTTGAGGTGAGGCTCCTGCCCCTCGTCCCAGCTGAGGCCGAGGCGGAAGCGGCCCGGCGACGGCTCGGGCGGGAGCATGAGCAGGCCGGCCGAGTCCGCCCCCAAAGTGGGATCGCTCGAGCGGACGGTCATCGCGAATTCGAGCTCGTCGCCGACACGCAGGTCGGGAACCCGAAGCACCGCGGTCAGGACGCCGGTCAGGGTCGACGCCTCGAGCTGGTCCTCGCGGCGCAATATCTCGAACGCGGCGCCCTCGAGCAGGTCGGTCGCCTTGCCGTCGCGGTGGACCCTTATGGCATGGACCGTGGGCGCTCCGGCCGAAGGGTTCCAGACGATCGAGAGATTGCCCAGCTGAAGAGCGTTGGGGTGGAGGATCCTGATCCGGTAGCCGAGGTGATGCGCCTCGCCCTCGCGGTCGAGATGGATCAGGGCGTCGTGGCGGCGGACGAAGAGCAGCCCGCTGGCATCGGCGGGGACGGGCATCGGCTCGCTGGGCACCACCCAGGCGGGAACCGGCGCCCGCTGAACCTCGTCGCCGCGGCCATGGGCGGGCGCGCCGGCGAGCATCGAGGCGACGACGAATGAAGCTGCGAAACGCACGGCCCTGTACCCCCGGTTCGCCATGACAATGGTCGGAAATGCCGGAGATGCAAGAGGAATTGCCCCCGGCGGAATCGAAAGAACCCCAACGGAGCAGAATGGGAATTGTCCAGTCCGCTCTCCTTATGTTCCCGTTGCTCAGGACGAGGGCGATTCACACCCGCCCCTGCGGCGGCTGATCGGCGAGGAGGACCAGGCGCGCTTCCTTGAATCGCTTCGCGCCCGGCCCAGGGGGGGGCAGGCGAGCGCGGCGAGACTTTTCTGCTGAGTCCGAGCTCAGTCCGCCTACGGCGGACCCACCCCTCACCCCTCCCTTCCAGGGAGGGGAATTCAGACCAGTCCCCATCGGCCTCGACCCTCCGGCGAGTCCCCACGCGTCAGGCTGGTAAGCCGCCCACCCCCGTATTAGGTTGTCTTCGCTTTATCGGGTGATCGCATGTTTCTTCGACGTCTCAAAATCAGCAATCTTCGCTCGATCAAGGAGCTGGATCTTCCCTTTGCGGTCTCGGGAATGCCTTCCCGGAAATGGACCTACCTTCTCGGCGAAAACGGGACAGGCAAGAGCTCGGTGCTGCGCAGCGTCGCCCTGGCCATGGCCGGCAGCGACGCCGCGGCCGAACTGGTCGGCAATCCGGACGACTGGATCAGGCTCGGATGCGACGAGGGGCGGATCGAGGTTGAATTCGCCACGGCGGACGGTGAGGAGCGCCGGGCGGCGCTGAACTTGTCGCGAGGCTCCTCGACCCTCGAGTTCATCGACCGAAATCGAAGCGACCTCCAACAGATCGATGCCGCCGTCGCCAAGTCCGAACGGAACTACTTCACCGTCGGATATGGCGTTTCGCGGCGCCCGCAAAGCTCCCGCCACGCGTTCGGGGACTCGGCGACGTTCATACGTTCTCCCCGCGCCCGGGCGGTGGCGACGCTCTTCAATCCGGACGTGACGCTGACTTCGCTCGAGCAATGGGCGATGGATCTCGAATACCGCCGGGGACGGACCGGGCTGGCTGCCGTGCGCAAGGCCCTCAACACGTTGCTACCCGACGTAAAATTCGATGGCATCGACCGCGAGCAGCGGCGCCTGATGTTCGAAACGCCCGACGGAAAGCTGCCGCTCGGCGCGCTGTCGGACGGCTATCAGGGCATGGCGGCCTGGTGCGGCGATCTGCTCTGGCAGATGACGGAGTCCTTTGGAGATTATAGGGACCCGCTGCGCGCGAGGGGATTGCTGTTGATCGACGAGGTCGACATCCATCTTCATCCGATATGGCAGAGGCGCCTGGTATCTTTCCTTCAGGAGACGCTGCCGAACTTCCAGATCATCGCGACGACGCACTCGCCTCTCACGATCCATCAGGCCGATGAGGGCGAATTATATGTACTGAAGCGCGACAGCGAGGCGGGGGCGGTGTTGCATGCCTTCGAGGGCGCACCCAACCGCCTTCTGCTCCCGCAGCTTCTGGAAAGTCCGTTGTTCGGCCTCAGCTCGCTGGATTCCCCGCAGGTGCAGGAGCTTCGCGACGAGTTGCGCAGGTTGCAGGGCGTCGGCGAGCCGAAGGCGAAGACCTCGGCGCACGACGAGAAGCGCATCCGCAAACTCGAACGCGAGCTGAAAGGTGCCTCCAACTGGCAGGACGTCCCGCCCTATCTGGAGCGGACCAACAGGTTGCTCGAAAGGGTTGCCGCGCAACTGGCGCCCGGCACGGGACCGGAGGCAGTCGAGGCTGTCGCGCGTCGCGCCAACGCTGACGGCTTACCGGAGCTGAAGTGATCCGGCTGGAGCGCCGGCGGGCCGCGGCCTACGTGCCGAAAGCCTTTCAGCAGCCGAAGTTGAAGTTGGCTGCGGGCAAGCTCGCGAACCTCTATTATGCGGCCCGGCTCAGCGGGCGATTTGAGTTCGAATCGGCTGCCTGGAAGCCGGCGAAGGGTGCGCTCAAGCAGGACACGGGCGGGAAATGCGCCTATTGCGAGGTTTCGACCGATGTCGTCGCGCATGGCGACGTCGAGCATTACCGGCCCAAATCGATATATTGGTGGCTTGCCCTCGCCTTCGAAAATTACTTGTTCAGCTGTCAAATCTGCAATCAGAAGTTCAAGGGCGACGAGTTTCCGATCGGCGGAACCCGGCTGCCCGAGCCCGCCATGCCGCCGGCGCTGCCCACGGGCCCGGAACTGGATCTCCTGCTTCAGACCTTGATTCTCGATTCGACGCTGCTCACGGACCAGGACGTCGCGGCGCTCTGGGTCGCCGAGGATGCCGATCTCCCCAACCCGTATCTGGAGGATCCCGAGCCCCTGTTCGCGTATGAGGTCGACGACATCAATCGTGAGATCACGATTCGATCGGCGGGAGGAGGAAGGGCGGATCGGGCAATGCGCGCGGCGGAAAGCGTCCTCGGGCTGAACCGCGAGGAACTGCGGCGGCTCCGCTACTCCGACTACCGGCCCTTCTTCATGCTGAGGGCGACGCTGGATCACCTGACGCCTTCCCTGCGTCAGGAAGTGCTCCGCGAGCTTCGCGTTCAGCAGGGCCGACGCCAGCCATTTGCCGGGATGAAGAGGTTCTTCGCGAAACGCTGGGGATTGCCCGGTCCTTTCTGACCGCTTGCGTGAGACATTCATGCCGGCTTGCCGTCGGCCGGCCGCCGGCGTGACGTTGACGCGCTTCACCCTGCCTTCGCTTCGCCTGACCTCCAGTAGCAATTCTTCTTATTCAAGGCTTCTACCGGCGAGGACAGGCGGCAGCGCCGCCAGATCCGGCTCCACCCACCCCAGCCTCGCCTCGCGCGAGAAGAGGGTCTTCGGGTCGTAGAAGCATAAGGGCCAGTCGCGGCGGCCTTCCGCCGAGCAGAGGAGGCCGTTGACCTTGTCGACCAGCGGCAGCGCCGGATCGGTGCGCGCCAGATACACCCGCACGGCGCGGATGAAGCACTGGGTGATGGTTTCGTGATAGCCTTCGGAGTCGCTGTTCACGCCGCCGACGCTCTCGTTGAAGCGGCGGATGATGTCGGGGAGGTCGCGCTCGGGCCGTATGTCGCGGCGCTCGACGAGCAGCCAGCAGCAGGCGGCCAGATGCGCTTCGTGGGTCCATTCCTCCCGCCTCAGCGAGCAGTCGAGCAGGCCGTCGCCGATATGGCGTATCGCCGCGTCGTCTGGAAAGAGACGCGGATCGTGTTTGTCCTTCATGGTCGGTCCTTCACGGCATAGAAAAGGGCGCGCCGGCCTTCGCCGACGCGCCCCTTCGGGTCTTGAGTGGCTGAGCGTCAGGCGGCCGTCTGGGCGGGTTCCACTTGCGCTTGTTGCTGGGCGCGCGGCGCGGCGTTGCGCACACCCGCGTCGACATGGGCCTCGAACTTGGCGAAATTGTCGATGAACAGCTTGACCAGCTTCGCCGCCGTGGCGTCGTAATCGTCCCTGTCGGCCCAGGTGTCGCGCGGGTTGAGGATCGAAGTGTCGACGCCCGGCACGGAGACCGGAACCTCGAAGCCGAAATTCTCGTCGGTGCGGAATTCGACGCCGTTCAGGCTGCCGTCGAGAGCGGCGTTGAGAAGCGCCCTCGTCGCCTTGATCGGCATGCGCTTGCCGACTCCGTACTTGCCGCCGGTCCAGCCGGTATTGACCAGCCAGCAGGAGACTCCGCCCCTGGCGATCCGCTCCTTGAGCAGGTTGCCGTAGACGCTCGGATGGCGCGGCATGAAGGGCGCTCCGAAGCAGGTAGAGAAGGTCGCCTCGGGCTCGGTCACTCCGATCTCGGTGCCGGCGACCTTGGCGGTGTAGCCGGAGAGGAAATGGTACATGGCCTGGTCGGGCGTGAGGCGCGCGATCGGAGGAAGGACCCCAAACGCGTCGGCGGTCAGCATGACGATGTTGCGCGGCACCGGCCCCATATTGTCGGCCGAGCAATTGGGGATGAAGTCGATCGGATAGGCGCCGCGGGTATTCTCGGCCAGGCTCGAATCGTCGAGGTCGAGCTCGCGGGTCGACTCGTCGATGACGACATTCTCGAGCACGGTTCCGAAGCGCTTCGTCGTCGCGTAGATTTCCGGCTCGGCCTCGGGCGAGAGCCGGATCATCTTGGCGTAGCAGCCGCCCTCGAAGTTGAAGACGGCGGTGTCGGACCAGCCATGCTCGTCGTCGCCGATGAGGGTGCGGCTGGCGTCGGCGCTGAGCGTCGTCTTGCCGGTTCCGGAGAGGCCGAAGAAGACCGCGGTGTCGCCCTTAGGACCGATGTTCGCCGAGCAGTGCATCGGCATCACGCCCTCGGCGGGGAGCAGGTAGTTCAGGATCCCGAAGACGGACTTCTTCATCTCGCCGGCATAGGCGGTGCCGCCGATCAGGATCATCCGCTCGGTCAGGTTGACCGCGATCACCGTCTCGGAGCGGGTGCCGTGGCGGGCCGGGTCGGCCCGGAAGCTGGGCAGGTCGATGATCGTGAATTCGGGCTCGAAGGCGGCGAGGTCGCTCGACTCCGGGCGCACCAGCAGGGTGCGGATGAAGAGATTGTGCCAGGCGAGCTCGTTGATCACCCGCACCCGGACCCGGTGCTCGGGCTGCGAGCCTCCGAACAGGTCGGCGACGAACAGGGTCTCCTTCTCCGCCACGACGGCGAGGAAATCCGCCTTGAGCGCGGCGAAATGGTCGGAGGTCATCGACCGGTTATTGTCCCACCAGATGGTGGATTCGGTCTCGGCGTCGCGGACGATGAACTTGTCCTGCGCGGAGCGGCCGGTATGCTTGCCGGTGCGAACGACCAGCGGGCCGTCCTTGGCGAGCATGCCTTCGCCGCGGCGCACGGCCTGCTCTACCAGCTGCGGAGTTCCGAGGTTCCAGTGAAGCTCGGCCTCGGTGCTAAACCCCAGCCCCTTTGCCGGCACGCGATCGGACACGACATTCTCCCTTTGAATTATATGACGAAACGGGCGGAAAAGCGCCGCCCCTCATGTGGCGTTGCGCATATCGGAGCCGGTCCCTTTCGTCAAAGGGTGGCGCCTGTGAAAGCTGCAGGCTAAGCAGGCGCGTCATTCCCGCGAAAGCGGGAATCCATTCGGTCTCAGCATGGATTCCCGCCTTCGCGGGGATGACGAAGGAGCGGGAATGCCAGTCACCATCGCGCTGGTCGACGACGACCGCAACATCCTCACCTCGGTATCGATCGCGCTCCAGGCGGAGGGTTTCGCGACGCGGGTCTATTCGGACGGCGAGGCGGCCTTGAAGGCGCTCGTCGACAACCCGCCCGACCTCGCCGTGCTCGACGTCAAGATGCCGAAGATGGACGGAATGGAATTGCTGAGGCGCCTTCGCGAGAAACTGGACCTGCCCGTCATCTTCCTGACCTCGAAAGATGAGGAGATCGATGAAGCGCTGGGCCTCGCGCTTGGCGCCGACGATTATGTCACAAAGCCCTTCAGCCAGAGGCTCCTAATAGCCAGGATCCGTGCCATTCTGCGTCGCGCGGAAGCGCGGGCGGCACCGGCGGAGGATGGGGAGCAGGAAGCCGAGACCCCCCAGATCGTGCGCGGCCGGCTGCAGATGGATCCGGCCCGGCACCGGGTGACCTGGGACGGGCGCGACGTCACCCTCACCGTCACCGAGTTCATGATCCTGGAGGCGCTGGCGCAGCGGCCCGGAGTCGTGAAGTCGCGCAACCAGCTGATGGACGTCGCCTACCAGGACGACATCTATGTCGACGACCGAACCATCGACAGCCACATCAAGCGCCTGAGGCGCAAGTTCCGCGCCACCGACGGCGAGTTCAAGGCGATCGAGACGCTCTACGGCGTGGGCTACCGTTTTGCCGAGGAATGACGAGAAGGATCTCGATCTCAAATGGTCGGGACGCTGGATGCTCCTCCACCGCATCCTCGCGGTCAACATCTTCGCCGTGGCGGTGCTCGCGGGCAGCATCTTCTATCTCGACAGCTTCCGCGGCCGGCTGACCGCGGGCGCCGTGACCAGCGCCGAGACCCAGGTCGGGATCATGGCCGATTCGCTGGCCCTGGCCGAACCCGGCGAGAAGACCGCCTTGCTTCACCGGCTGGGCGCCCGCTCGCGAACGCGCCTGCGCGTGTTCGGCCCCGACGGGGCGCTGCGCATGGACAGCTGGAGCGGAGCGCCGCCGACCTACGAGCTTCGCGACCCCGCCCTCGAGCCGTGGCGCAAGAATGTCGCCCGGCTGCTCGACAATCTGTTCGACGCCGTCGCGGGAGCGCCGCCGGCCTCGCCTTTGCCGCTGCCCGAGCCGGAGCGGATCGAGGGCTGGAGCGAAGCGGTCGCGGCGCTGCGCGCGCCGCGCGCCACCACCATGCTGCGCCGGGCTCCGGAGGGGACCTTGTTCATCTCCGCGGCCTCGAGGATCCCGGCCACCGACGACGTCCTGCTCCTCACCCGCAACGCGCGCGACATACGAAGCATCGTTCGCGACGAGCGAAGGACGCTTCTGATCGTCATCTTCGTCACCCTGATCGTCTCGGTCCTGCTCTCGCAGTTCCTGGCCCGGACCATCGCCCTGCCGCTGCGCCGCCTGGCCCGCGCCGCCCACCAGGTCCGGCTCGGCCGCGCCCGCGAGGTGGCCGTCCCCACCCTCCCCGCCCGCCGCGACGAGATCGGCCTGCTCGCCCGGGCGCTGAGCGACATGACCCAGTCGCTGCGCTACCGGATCGACGCCACCGAGGCCTTCGCCGCCGACGTCACCCATGAGCTCAAGAACCCGCTCGCCTCGCTCCGCTCGGCGGTCGAGAGCCTGGACAAGATCGAGGATCCGGAGCTTCGCCGGCAGCTGCTCGACGTGGTTCGAAGCGACGTCGTCCGGCTCGACCGGCTGATCGTCGACATCGCCGAAACCTCGCGGCTCGACGCCGAACTGAGCCGCGCCCGGTTCGAGCCGGTCGATCTCGGCCACCTCCTCGAATCGCTGCTCGAATTGTGGCGGCCGCGGGCGGCGGAGCGGCAGGTCCGGCTCGCCTTCGCCCGGCCGCGGGTGGGAAGCGCCGTCATCCTCGGCGACGAATCGCGGCTGGCGCGGGCGATCGACAATATCGTCGACAACGCCATCTCCTTCTCGCCGCCGGGGGGCCTCGTCGAGATCGGCGCGGCGCGGGTGGGCGGCGAGGTGATGATCGCGGTCGAGGACGAGGGGCCGGGAGTCCCGGAGGAGGCCCGGGCCTCGATCTTCCGCCGCTTCCACTCCGTCCGTCCGGAAGCCGACGGCTTCGGCCGCCATTCCGGCCTCGGCCTCGCCATCGCCAAGGCCACCGTCGACGGCCATGACGGGCGGATCGAGGTTGAGAGCCGCCACGACGGCCGCAGCGGCGCCCGCTTCGTCCTCCACTTCCCTGAGGTTCCCTCGGCGTGAGCGACCCGCCCGACGCGCTGGTCCACGCCTCCTGCGTCGCCATAGGCGGCCGCGCGGTGCTTCTCGCCGGCCGCCCCGGCGCCGGCAAATCCGACCTCGCCCTGCGCCTGGTCGACCGCGGGGCAATTCTGGTCAGCGACGATTATACCGAGCTCAGGCGGAGGGGCGGCCGGCTGCTGGCCCGGGCGCCGGCGACGATCGCGGGCCGCATCGAGGTTCGCGGAGTTGGAATCGTCGACCTGGAGCCGGCGAGCGACATACCGGTCTGCCTCTATGCCGACCTCGAGTCGGCGCCGGAGCGGCTGCCGGAGCCGAGGACGGTGAGGGTCGCCGGAGAGGATGTCCCCCTCGTCGCGCTCGCGGCGCTTGAGCCCTCGGCGCCGCTCAAGCTAGAATATGCGCTCGTGCGCTTCGGACTTCCCCTTTGACCGCCGGATCGGCCCCGCAGCGTATCCTGCTCGTCACCGGCCTGTCCGGCGCCGGCAAGTCGACGGCGCTGAGAACGCTCGAGGATCTCGGCTGGGAGGTGGTCGACAACCTGCCCTTGTCGCTGCTCGAGGACCTTCTCGACACTCCGCTCGGCAAAGGCAGCTCGCGGCGGCGGCGGCCGCTCGCCCTGGGGGTCGACAGCCGAACCCGCGATTTCGACGCCAACCGGATCGTCCAGCAGATCAAGGCGCTGGCGAACGAGCAGCGAGTGCCGGTCGAGACCCTCTATTTCGACTGCGCCGGATCCGAGCTGCTGCGCCGCTATTCGGAAACCCGCCGCCGCCACCCGCTCGCCCCCGACCGGCCCGCCACGGACGGCATCGCCGCCGAGCGCGAGCTGATGGAGCCGCTGCGCCGGTGGGCGGATCATGTCATCGACACCACCGATACCCTGCCCAACGCGCTCCAGCAGCAGGTCCGCCAGCGCTTCAGCTCCGGCACCGTCGCGCCGACACTGTCGGTCATGTCGTTCGGCTTCGCGCGGGGGATCCCGCGCAACGCGGACAATGTCTTCGACCTTCGCTTCCTGCGCAATCCCTACTGGGTGGACGAGCTTCGAGACCTCACCGGGCTCGATCCCGCCGTAGGAGCCTATGTCGCCGGCGACGAAGGCTATGACGAAGCCCTGGCGCGGATCGAGGACCTGCTCCTCGTCCTTCTCCCGCGCTACGGGGCGGAAGGAAAATCCTATGTGACGATCGCGTTCGGCTGTACCGGGGGAAGACACCGCTCGGTTCACGTCGCGGAGCGCGTCGCTGCCCGGTTGCACGAGGCGGGATTTTCGCCCACGGTCGAGCATCGCGACCTCGCCTCGCCGCCGCGCGAGGGGGTCGAGGGCGGCGGCGGGGGCAAGCCGCAGGATTGGGAAGTCTAGATGATTGGTCTGGTTTTGGTGACCCATGGCCGGCTGGCGGCTGAGTTCGTTCGGGCGATGGAGCATGTCGTCGGGCCGCAGGAGCGGATCGAGTCGATCTGCATCGGCCCCGAGGACGATATGGAAGGCCGCCGCAACGACATCGCCGAGGCGATCGCCAAGGTCGACGACGGCAATGGAGTGATCATCCTCACCGATCTGTTCGGCGGCACTCCGTCCAACCTCGCCATCTCGCTGATGAAGTCGGAGAAGATCGAGGTCATCGCCGGAGTGAACCTGCCGATGCTGATCCGGCTCGAGGGCGCGCGCAAGTTGCTCGACGTCAAGGCCGCGGTCGCGGCGGCGCGGGAGGCCGGGCGCAAATATATCTCGGTCGCCTCGGAGATACTCGGGGAGACCGTCTGAGCGTGCCCAGCCGGACGGTCGAGATGAAGAACCGGCGCGGTCTCCACGCCCGCGCCAGCGCCAAGTTCGTGACCATGGCCGCGGGGCTCCCCGCAAGCATCGAGGTGGAGAAGGACGGAAGCCGGGTCTGCGGAACCTCGATCATGGGCCTGATGATGCTCGGCGCGGCCTTCGGCGATTCGATCACCATCCACGCCGAGGGAGACCGTGCCGAGGAAGCGCTGAACGCCCTGGCAACGCTGGTCGAGGACCGCTTCGGCGAGGAGTGATCACGCCGCGGGCCCGCCGGCTCCGCCTGGCGCGTCTCGGCCGGGCCGATCATCGGCCCCGCGGATGGCCATGGTGCCGAGCAGCTCGGCGCAATGCACCTCGCCGTCGGCCGCCACGACGTGGACCCGGCAGGCGACCGTGGCGAGGCCGCGCCCGAGCCTGAGCACCTCGGCCCGGGCCCGAACGAGCTTCCCGGCGGCGGGACGCAGGAAGCTGATCTTGAACTCCGCCGTGAGCACGTCGCCGCCCCGCGCCGCCGAGAGCGCCGCAAAGCCGCCGGCCGTATCCGCAATCGCTGCGATCGCCCCCCCGTGAAAGAGGCCGTGCTGCTGGCCGAGGGCGTCTCCGAAGGGCGCTTCGATCGTGCACCGTCCGTCCTTGGCCTCGACCAGGCGGGCGCCGAGGCTTCGCATCAGCCCCTGACGGGCGAAGCTCGCCGCGACATGGGGCGACACAGGCGGCGGCGGTTGCATGCTGCCCGACGATAGCGTCGCGCGCGGGGCTGGTGGATTGAGATATTCTCAGCGATGATTGAGCAGGTTGCGCGTGCGCGGGCTCCTCGGAGGCGGCATCGGGAGGACGTTCGGAATGAGGCTCGGGGTGACTTTGAGTGGTCTTGAGGCGTTCGAGGCGGCGGCCAGGCTTGGGAGCATCGGCAGGGCCGCCGACGAGCTTGGAGTGACGGCCTCGGCAGTCAGCCACCGGATCGCCGCTCTCGAGCGCCGGCTCGGGCTGCGCCTGTTCCTCCGCGAGAGGCGGGGCCTCGCACCGACCCGCGAGGGTGCGGCTTTCGGTCGCCGGCTGCGGCCGGCCTTCCGGCTGATCTCCAGGGCGGTGGACGAGGTGTTCGACGAGGTGCGCGGCCCGCTTCGCCTCAGCGTGCTGGAAACCTTCGCGCTTTACTGGCTGATGCCGCGGCTGAAGGAAGCGGGCGGTCTCGACCTGGCGATTCAGGCCGGGCAGGAACTCGCCGCCTTCGATGCCGCCAATGTCGACGCCGCCGTCCGGCTTGGGGACGGCCGCTGGGACGGCCTGGTCGCCGATAAGCTTTTCGACGAGACGGTCGCTCTGTTCGCGCGTCGGGACGCACCGCCTCCGGCGCGGCTGTTTCTGTCGCGGCACCGGGAGCAGGATTGGGCGGAGTGGCGGGCGCGTTGCGGCGGGGCCCCGCAGGCCGCGCTGCCGGTTTCCTGGGTAGACAGCAGCGCGCTCTCGATCAAGGCGGCCGCCGACGGCGCGGGCTATTGCCTCGCCAGCGTCGCGATGACGGAGTCGGAGGTCGCCGCCGGCCGGCTGGGGCTCGCCCATGCTTATGTGCATCCGAGCGGCCGCGGCGCCTATTGGCTCGTCTATCCGCGCCTGTCGCTGCGCGACGTGCGGCTGCGGGCGTTTCGCAGCTGGCTGCTGGACTCGGCCGCGGCCGGCGAGGCGGCCGCATGAGCGGCGGCCCGATCGAATTCTGGTTCGATTTCAGCTCCGCCTATGCCTATTTCGCCGAGCCGGAGGTCCAGGCCGTGGCGGCAAGGCACGGCCGAGGCGTGGCCTGGCGCCCGTTCATGATCGGCGCGGCATTCCGGGCGACCGGCTCGCGCGGGCTCAGCCGCACTCCCCTCAAGTCCGATTACGCACTGCGCGACTGGCAGCGGATCGCCCGGCTCCGCGGCCGGCCGTTCCGGCTCCCGCCGCACCACCCGTCGGTCGCGTTGCCGGCGGTGCGGGCCTGCCACTGGCTCGAGCGGGAGGCGGCCGATCGGGTCGGCCCCTTCGCAGCGGCCGTGCTTCGCGCCTATTTCGAGGAGGGAATCGACACCGCGGACCCGGGAGCGGTGGCGGCCCTCGCAGCGACGCTCGGCCTCCCGTCCGACGAGATCGCAGCTGCGAACGCGGATCCCGAGATCAAGGAGCTGGCGCGGCAGCGCTCCGACGAGGCGGTCGCGCGCGGCATCTTCGGATCGCCGTGGCTGGTCGTGGACGGCGAGCCCTTCTGGGGCTGTGACCGGATAACCATGGCGGACCTTTGGCTGGAGCGCGGCGGATGGTGAGCGACGGCGGGTGGGACGCCGCGGCAGCCGAGTCCTTCTGTTCGCAATGGCTGCCCGCCTGGACCGGCAACGATCCCGACCGGCTGCTTGCCTTCTACAGCGAAGACGCCTTCTACAGCGATCCGGCCGTGCCGCGCGGAGTCGAGGGTCGGGAGGCGCTGCGTCGCTATTTCACCAAGCTTCTCGGCCGCTACCCCGACTGGCGCTGGACGCATCGACGCAGCCTTCCCCTTCCCGACGGCTTTCTCAACTACTGGCAGGCGCATCTGAGCGACGATGGCGACGCGCCTTCCTGGGAAGGGGTGTGCGTCGTCCGGCTCCGGGGAAGCCGGATCTTCAGAAACGAGGTGTTCTTCGACCGAAGCGCGATGCCGCGCGGGACGACGGAGGTACCGGGATGACCGTCTATGCGGTGGCCCAGCTCACCATCACCGACCGGACGGCCTACGACCGCTACCGGGACGGGTTCATGGCGACGCTGCAGCCGTTCGGCGGCCGCCTGCTCGCCGCGGATGAAAGCCCGAGGATCATCGAGGGGCGCTGGCCGGGCGACAAGGTGGTGATCATCGCCTTCGAGGATGAGGCGCAGTTCGACGCCTGGGCCTCCTCCCCGGCCTATGTGCGGATCGCGGCGGACAGGAAGGCCGGCTCCCACGGACCGGTGTTGCTGATCCGCGGTAGCTGATCGGCCCGGTTTCGGGCCGCACGCGGGCCAGGCTCCGCCCCTCGCGGGGGCTGGCTCCGGCGGAAGTTCCTGGGTTGCTTCGCCGCTTCGCTCCCCGCAATGACGGGCGATGCCCCGCCAGATCACCGCTTTCTCGAACCCGCTGGTCAAGGACGTCCGGGCGCTGCGCGACAAGAAGGGGCGGCGGCGGCAGGGCATGTTCCTGGCCGAGGGGCTCCGGATCCTCACCGAGGCGCGCGAGGCGGGGCGGCTGCCGGCGATCCTGTTCTTCGCGGCCGGCACCTCGCACCCCTTGCTCGACACCTTGATCGCCGAGGTCGAGGCGGCCCATGGCGACGTGATCGAGACC
The DNA here is from genome assembly GCA_035628835.1 of Allosphingosinicella sp. Classification (GTDB taxonomy): domain Bacteria; phylum Pseudomonadota; class Alphaproteobacteria; order Sphingomonadales; family Sphingomonadaceae; genus Allosphingosinicella. Next base: position 31,910 of record DASPJA010000046.1, on the reverse strand, counting down.
AACGCCGAAATCCTCCACAAGCTTTCGGGGAAGGACAATCCGCAGGCCGTCGTCGCCGTCTACCGCGGCTTCGACATGGGCCTCGAACGGATCGACCGGTCGGCCGCCCCGCTCTGGATCGTCGCCCAGGCGCTTCGCGATCCGGGCAATCTGGGCACCATCCTTAGAACCGGGGACGCGGTCGGCGCGGGCGGCCTGATCCTCGTCGACGACTGCGTCGATCCCTTCTCGACCGAGGCGGTGCGGGCGTCGATGGGCGCCTTGTTCACCCAGAGGATCGCCGCCGCGCCCTGGGGCGAATTCCTCGCCTGGCTCCGCGGCGGCGAAGGGCAACTGATCGGCACCAGCCTTCGCGCCGAGCTCGACTATCAGGTCCCCCGCTACGCAAAGCCCGCCTTCCTCCTCGTCGGCAACGAGGCGCAGGGGCTGCCCGCCGACTATGAGGCGGAATGCGACCTGCTGGTGAAGATGCCGATGCTCGGCAAGGCCGACAGCCTCAACGCGGCGGTGGCGACCGCGGTGATGGCCTATGAGGTGATCAACCAGTGGAGGAGTGAAAGTTGAGAAGTCTCGCCCTTGCTCTGGCGGTCGCGTTCACGCCCGCGGACGCTCATGCCGCGCCGGAGGAGCCCTATCGCGCTCAGGGCGAAGGTTGGTCGCTGACGATGGAGAAGGGCCGGATCGGCTTTTCGCTCGACGGACAGAAGCCGGTCGCCGTCGAGGCGCCCGCTCCCGTCGATGACGAGGGCATCCTCTACTACCGCGCCAAGGGACTGGATCTGTCGATCCTGCCGCTCGCCTGCACCGACAAGGCCAGCGGCCGGCGCTACGCCCATTCGGTGTACCTCACCGTCGGCGGCGAGGATCATGGCGGCTGCGGCGGAGCGCTTCTTCCGGCCGACTCGCTGGCGGGGACGAGCTGGTATTTCGCCGAGATCGGCGGCGAGGCGACGGGGCTGACCGGCGACGTCTTCAGGGACGACCGCTTCGCCCTCGATTTCGAAAGCGACCGCTTCGTCGGCTATTCCGGCTGCAACCGCATCGGCGGCCGCTACCGGATCGCCGGCGGGGTGATGACGATCTCGGATTTCGGCTCGACCCGGAGCGGCTGCGGCGACCCCGCCGCCCGGCGCGAACTGCTGGCGTGGCGGATCCTGAGCGGCCCGACGCGGATCAGCCGCCCCTCTCCAGACGTCTTGCAGCTGACCGGCGAGGCCGGAACGATCAGGCTTCGTCGCGGCGAGGATTGAGCGGCGGGCTCGCTGCTTTCATGTTTCGGCATGACGTCGCGAGAACGACGCAGAGACCCTCAGCTCGGCTTGCCCTCGCTCTCCGTCGGGAACAGCTTGGTCAGCGGGCGCGGCGAGCCTTCGACCAGGGGAAGATCCTCGATCGCCTTCGCGCCCGACGACACTTCGAGCGCCTCGAAGCGCTTGGCCTGGGTCATGACCTGGGTCTCGAGGCTTCCGACGAAGGCATTGTAGGCGCCGGTCGCCAGCTCCAGGTTGCGGCCCATGCGGGCGACATGGCCGCCCATCGTGGCGAGGCGCGAGTGGAGCTCCTTGCCGAGGCGGGCGATCTCGGCCGCCTCCTCGGCGAGCTTCTCCTGCCGCCAGACGCTGGCGACCGTGCGGGCGATGGCGACGAGGTTGGTCGGCGTGGCGAGAAGCACCCGCCGCTCGAACGCCCATTCCCAGAGGCCGTCGTCCTGCTCCAGCGCGGCGGTGAGGAAATGCTCGCCGGGAATGTACATGACGACATAATCGGCGGCGTCGCCGAACTGGTCCCAGTAATTCTTGGCGCCGAGCTTCTGGGCGTGATTGCGGATCGAGCCGGCATGGGCCTTGAGGTGGGCGGCGCGGGCGGCCTCGTCCACTTCCTCCGACGCGTCTAGGAAGGCGTTGAGCGAGCATTTGGCGTCGATGATCAGCTTGCGGCCGCCGGGCAGCCGGACGATCACGTCGGGACGGAGGCGCCCGTCATCGGTGTCGACGCTGACTTCGGCCTGATAGTCGGCGAAGGGCGAGAGACCGGCCTGCTCGAGCACGTTCCGCAGCGACTGCTCGCCCCAGCGGCCGCGCGACTTGGGGCTGTGGCGAAGCGCGCTGACCAGGCGGGCCGCCTCGTCGCGGACCTGGCTCTGGCCCGAGCGGACCAGCTCGACCGCCTCGCGAAGCTCGCGATAGCTTCCGACCCGCTCCTTCTCGACCTGGGCGAGGCCCGCCTCATAGCGCTTCAGGGTCGTCTCGACGGGCTGGAGCAGCGCCTTCAATTTCTCCTCATGCTTCTCGCCGGCCTGGTTGAAGCGGGCGTCGGCGCGCTCGAGGAAGTTCTTCTGGGCCTCGCCGAGAAGCCTGCCGCCGATCTCGCTGAACTGCGCCGACAGCGCCTCGCGGGATTCGCGCAACTCGGTCAGCCGAGCCTCGAAGGCTCGCTCGCGCTCCTCCTGACCGGCCGAGAGGCGGGCGCATTCGGTGCGGGCGTCGGCGCAGGCCTGGCGGGCCTCGTCGAGCTTTTCCTGCATTCCGGCGAGATCCGCGATCGCCTTGCGGAAATCCTCGGTCCGGTCGTCCCGCTCCTTGCGGTAGACGGCGGCCTGGCGCGCGCCGAGGAACCAGCCCAGTGCGGCCCCCGCCGCGAGGGCCAGGATGATGGCGAGGATGAGCGAGGAGTCCATGTTGCGCCCCTGGAACGAAGGGCGAACCTAAAGCAGGTGTCGGAAATGGTAAAGGGGCAGGACACCTAAGTTGTGGATATCTCCCCTCCCTTGCAGGGAGGGGAGGTCAGGCGGCCAGCTTGCGCTGCTTGGCGAGCTTCCTCAGGATCATGTCGCGCTTCAGGCGCGAGAGATAGTCGATGAAAAGAATGCCCTCGAGATGGTCCATCTCGTGCTGGAGGCAGGTGGCGAGCATGCCCTCTATGTCCTCCTCGTGGACCTTGCCGTCGCGGTCGAGCCAGCGGGCGCGGATCGAGTCCGGGCGATCAATCTCGGCATATTGATCCGGGACGGAGAGGCAGCCTTCGTTGTAGGGCCGAGGCGTTTCGGAGGTGCGCAAAATCTCCGGGTTGATGAACACCATCGGCCTGCGCACCGGCTCGCCGTCTTCCTCCTCCGGATCCTGAAGGTCGATGACGAGGATGCGCTTGGGCACGCCCACCTGGATGGCGGCGAGGCCGATGCCCGGAGCCGCGTACATCGTCTCGAACATGTCGTCGATCAGGGTCTGGATCTCGGGCGTGATCGCCTCGACCGGCGTGGAAATTTGCCGAAGCAAGGGGTCCGGAGCTTCGATGATGCGACGAATGGCCATGGCTTTTATCTAGGTATTCAGACGCTTTTCGTCAACGCGAGGGGTAGATCATAAAAGGCCGGCGCTGCTCCAGCCAGGCCTCCTCGTCGGGAAGGGCGAGGCTGTCGAGATCGCCCGGCGCCGCAGCCTCGTCGTCCACCCACTCGCGAAGGCCGGGGCCGCCGTTGATGACGTCGATGGCGAGCTTGTCGAACTCATATTCGTAAGGGAAATCCCGCCACAGGTCGTAGCCGGGCTGGAGCCGCCGGATCGCCTTGAAGGCCAGCGCCTGGAGCCTCCAGGGCAGGAAGGTGTCGTGGTCGTAGAACCGCCCTTCCGGGTGGATATGGACTCCGTGGCAGGTCTTGCCGGCGTGCTTGTGGAAGGTCGGCTCGAAAGCGATCGGGCGGAGCGCGCAGCCTTCCAGCCATTCCGGCGCGAGCCGGCGCATCTCGGCAAGGGTGGCGGCGGAATCGATGTCGGGCGCTCCGAACAATTCGAGCGGACGAGTCGTCCCCCTCCCCTCCGACAGGGTCGTCCCCTCGAGCATCACGGTGCCGGCATAGGCCCGGGCCATCCACAGGTTGGCGGCATTGGGGCTGGGGTTGATCCAGATACGCTGCGGCGGCCAGCCGAAGCCGGGGGCTGAATCGGGCTCGTAGCCTTCCATCTCGATCACCCGGTAATCGACGTCGAGCTTCATCGTGTCGACGAACCAGCGGCCGAGCTCGCCCAACGTCAGGCCATGGCGCATCGGGATCGGACCGGCGCCGACGAAGCTCTCCCACCCGGGAAGCAGGGTCAGGCCCTCCACGGGCCGGCCGGCGGGATTGGGCCGGTCGAGCACCCAGACCTGCTTGCCGTGCTTAGCCGCCGCCTCCAGCACGTAGAGCAAGGTGGTGATGAAGGTGTAGATTCGGCAGCCGAGGTCCTGGAGGTCGACGAGGATCGTGTCGAACGTTCCCATAGACTGGCCGGTCGGCCGGCGCACCTCGCCGTAGAGGCTGAACACCGGGATGTTGTGGGCGGGATCGGTGAAATCGTCCGACTCCACCATATTGTCCTGCTTGTCGCCGCGCAGGCCGTGCTGGGGACCGAAGGCGGCGGTGACGTTGAGGCCGCGGGCGATCAGGGCATCGAGCGAATGGGTGAGGTCCTCCGTCACCGAGGCGGGGTGGGCGAGGAGAGCGATCCTCTTTCCTTCGAGCGGCTTGCGCAAGGCGGGGTCGGCGAGGAGGCGGTCGATACCGAATTTCATGCCGGCCTCGCTGCCGGGAGTTCGAGGGCGAAGCAAGCAGGGTCGTGAAAATCGGGCTTTCCCGGCGGATGGGCGAGCGCCCAGTAGGACATCCGGCCGTTCCTCTCCTCGACGATGGTGGAGAGGCCCAGATACCAGGGCTGGGCGACCGCGAGACCCATCACGTTCGAAAAAGACAATTCGGCCTTGAGGGAGAAGAAGGACGGCTCGAACCGCTCCAGCGTGTCGAAGCCGGCTCGCTTGAGCGACGCCCTGCGCTCCAGGTCGAGCGGTTCGGTCCGCCTCTGCACGTCGAGGATCGATGACCCGATCTCCCTGGCAGGGGTCATGCCCTCGCGGTATCGATCGAAGCGATAGGCCGCGAAATCGCCCGTCGGCGCGAGATTATATTCCAGATATCCCTCCTCGCCGCCGATCCGGACGAACGCCTCGAAACAGGTGTGGCGCCAGAGCGGGTCGTCCCGATCCTGATCGCGAAGCTTCAGCCGCACCTGTCGATGCTTGCCGATGAGAACGTAGCGGATCTGCAGCTTGAGGGGGCGGACCCGGGCCAGCTCGACCTCGATTCCGGTGAGGGGGCCGCAGGGGGTATCGGGATGGGGGTGGAGGGATAAGCGCATGGCCATCGCTTGCCCCCTACGTCATTCCCGCGAAAGCGGGAATCCCGCTTCTCCCGGGAGGACGGCTGCGAAGAAGCGGGATCCCATCGAATAGGGGCGCAGCGCCCCGCGCTGCGCAGCCACGTCCGGGGGACGTGGCGACCTTTTCGATTTCGCGGGGATGACGGGGCGGCTAAGCAGCGGCCCATGTCCGAATACAGATCCCAGCTCCTCCGCACCCTCGACGAGCGCGGCTTCATCCATCAGCTGACCGACGCCGAGGGCCTCGACGGACTCGCGCAGAGGCAGGTCATCCCCGGCTACATAGGCTTCGACGCCACCGCGCCGTCGCTCCACGTCGGAAATCTCATCCAGATCATGATGCTCCGCCGGCTCCAGCAGGCGGGGCACAAGCCGATCGTGCTGATGGGGGGCGGAACGTCGAAGATCGGCGACCCGAGCTTCAAGGACGAGGCGCGCAAGCTTCTCGACGCCGACACGATCAACGCCAACATCGCCTCGATCAAACGGGTCTTCGAGCGCTTCCTGACCTTCGGCGACGGGCCGACCGACGCGATCCTGCTCGACAATGCCGAATGGCTCGACAGGCTCGAATATATCCCCTTCCTGCGCGAGATAGGGCAGCATTTCTCGGTCAACCGGATGCTGAGCTTCGACAGCGTCAAGCTGAGGATGGACCGCGAGCAGTCGCTCTCCTTCCTCGAGTTCAACTACATGATCCTGCAGGGCTACGACTTCCTCGAGCTGTCGCGCCGCGCCGCTTGCCGGCTGCAGCTCGGCGGCTCGGACCAGTGGGGCAATATCGTCAACGGAATCGAGCTTTGCCGCCGGGTCGACGGAACCCAGGTCTACGGCCTCACCACGCCGCTCATCACCACCGCCGACGGCGGCAAGATGGGCAAGACCGAGAAAGGCGCGGCCTGGCTCAACGCGGACCAGCTCAGCCCCTATGATTACTGGCAATTCTGGAGGAACTCGCAGGACGCCGACGTCGGCAGGTTCCTTCGGCGATTCACCGATCTGCCCGTCGGCGAGATCGAGCGGCTGGAAGCGCTGGGCGGAGCCGAGATCAACGAGGCGAAGAAAATTCTCGCGGATGCGGCGACGGCGATGGCCCATGGGGAGGTCGCGGCCCGGGAGGCGGCGGAGACGGCGAGGCTGACGTTCGAGGAAGGCGCGTCGGGCGAGGCCTTGCCCACGCTCAAGGTGGAGGGGGAAATTTCGCTGGTCGACGCGCTGGTCGGGCTCGGCCTCGTTGCCTCCAAGAACGAGGCCCGGCGGCTGATCGCCCAGGGCGGGGCCCGGATCGACGGAGAGACGGCGGGCGAGGACGTGGCGATCGCGGTCGCCGGCGACGTTCGCATTTCGGCGGGCAAGAAAAAGCACGGGCTGCTGATACCGTAACCGTCATTGCGAGGAGCGAAGCGACGCGGCAATTCGGCGGGCGGAGGCGCAGCAACGGACGGCTTCGCTGCCGCGCAGCGTCAGTTTATCCTGAGCGCCGCCGCAGGCGGCTTCGAAGGGTCGCAATGATGGGGAGATGGATGCCGAACCGCTATCAGAAAGGCCTCGCGCTGCTTGCCGCGCCGCTCCTGGCCGCCTCGGCGCCGCCGCGCGATCTCGAGCTGATCGACGCCCCGCGCGGCCGCGCCGTTCCGGTCGCGCTCTATGGAGCGGACCCGGGGAAGCCCAGGCCTCTGGCTTTGATCTCGCACGGCTATGGCGGCAACAACCGCGCCTATTCCTTCATCGCTGAGGCGCTTGTCGAGCGCGGCTATGTCGTCGCTTCGGTGCAGCACGAGCTGGAGGGCGATGCGCCGATGCCGGCGACGGGCGAGCCCGCGGTGGTGCGGAGGCCGTGGTGGGACCAGGGCGCGGCGAACCTCCTGTTCGTCATCGGCGAGATGCGCGCGCGAGGCTTGGCGGACCGGCGGCCGGTGCTTCTGGTCGGCCATTCGAACGGCGGCGATTCGAGCATGCTCTTTGCCGCGCAGCATGAGGCGATGGTCAGTGCCGTCTTCACCCTCGACAACCGCCGGATGAGGATGCCGCGGACAGCCCGGCCGCGTATCTGCTCGGTCCGCTCGAGCGACCAGCCGGCCGATCCGGGCGTGCTCCCCACGCCGGCTGAGCGGCGCCGCTACCGGATGGTGATCGGCACCGTTCCGGGCCTCATCCACAACGACATGTGGGACGGCGCCACGGCGGCGCGCAAGCAGGCGATGCTGGGGTGGCTGCGGCGGTGCCTGGAGACCTCCCATCCCTGAAAGGGAGGGGAATCAGCCGCCGCGAAGCAACGCCACGGCCGAATCGCGCTCCATCAGGTAGAGCAGCACCCGCGCCGCCTGCCCCCGCGGCCCCTCCAGGCCGCCGTCCCGGTCGACGAGCAGCCGGGCATCGTCGCTCGCCGCCTGGGCGAGCGCCTGGATCTGCTCCGGGCTCGCCAGCCGGAACTGCGCCTCGCCCGACTGCTTCGTCCCCAATATCTCACCCGCGCCGCGAAGCCGCAGATCCTCCTCGGCGATCCGGAAGCCGTCATTGGTCTCGCGCATCAAGGCGAGTCGGGCGCGGCCGGTCTCGCTGAGCGCGTTGCCGCGCAGGAGCAGGCAGATGGAGCGCCCCTCCCCGCGCCCGACCCGGCCCCTGAGCTGGTGGAGCTGGGCGAGCCCGAAGCGGTCGGCGCCCTCGACGATCATCAAGGTGGCGTTGGGGACGTCGACCCCGACCTCGATGACGGTGGTGGCGACGAGGACGGAGATCGCGCCCTGCTGGAAGGCCGCCATGACCTCGTCCTTCTCCGGCCCCTTCATCCGGCCGTGGACGAGGCCGACCTTGTCGCCGAAGCGGAGGCGAAGAAGCCGGGCGCGCTCCTCGGCGGCGGCCTGGTCGGACGCCTCGCTCTCCTCGACCAGCGGGCAGACCCAATAAGCCTGGCCGCCGCGGGCGATGTGGCGGGCGAGCGCGTCGGCGACGTCGGGGAGCTTCTCGAGGCTCATCACCCGGGTCTCGACCGGCTGGCGGCCGGGCGGCATCTCGTCGAGGCGGCTGACGTCCATCTCGCCATATTGGGTGAGGGTGAGGGTGCGCGGGATGGGGGTCGCGGTCATGACGAGGAGATGCGGCGGCCGCTCCGCCTTGGAGGCCAGCATCATGCGCTGCGCCACTCCGAAGCGGTGCTGCTCGTCGACGACGGCGAGGCCGAGGCGCTTGTAGGCGACGGCCTGCTGGAAGATGGCGTGGGTTCCGACGAGGATGTCGATCGAGCCGTCGGCGAGGCCCATCAGGGTCGATTCCCGGGTCTTGCCCTTCTCGCGGCCGGTCAGGATGGCGACGGTGACGGGCAGCCCCGCCAGCTGCCGGGTCAGGGTCTCGAAATGCTGGCGGGCGAGGATCTCGGTCGGTGCGAGCAGGGCCGCCTGAGCGCCCGCCTCGACGGCGTTCAGCATCGCCATCAGCGCCACCAGCGTCTTGCCCGAGCCGACGTCGCCCTGGAGGAGGCGGAGCATCGGAGTCTCCTGCTGGAGGTCGCCGTCGATTTCCGCCACCGCCCGGCGCTGGGCGCCGGTCGCGGCATAAGGCAGCTTGAGGGCGTCCCGCAGCCGGCCGTCGCCCTTGAGCGGAAGGCCGCGGCGGCGCTTCGACGAGGCCCGGACCAGCATCAAGGCGAGCTGATTGGCGAACACCTCGTCATAAGCGAGCCGCTGCCGGGACGGCGCCGGGTCGCGGCTGTGGTGGGCTGCCCCGAGCGCGTCCTGCCAGGCCGGCCAGCCGCGGGCGGCAAGCAGGCTCGGCTCGATCCATTCTGCGAGGGTGGGCGTCCGGGCGAGGGCCTGGCCGGCGAGATCGGCCATTCGGCGGTTGGTGAGGCCCTCGGACAGCGGGTAGACCGGCTCGCGCTCGGGCAAGTCGAGCGCCTGGTTGGGCTCCAGCACATAGTCCGGATGGACCATCTGAAGCTCCTGCCCGTACATCTCCATCCGCCCGGAGACCACTTTCGGGACCCCGAGCGGGAACTGCTTCTTCGCCCAGCCCGGGTTGTGGAAATAGGTGAGCGAGAGATAATTGCCCTCGCGGTCGGTGGCATGGACCCGGAACGGGCTTCGCGGGCCGCCCTGGCGATAGTCGACCGGAGTCACCACCACCGTCACCACGCCGCCGGCATCCGCCATGTCGAGCACATCCACCTTCTTGCGCTCGATCCAGTTCACCGGAAGGTGGAAGAGGATGTCGACGACCCGGTTCAGGCCGAGCCGCTTCAGCGGCTTGGCGAGGGCGGGACCGATTCCCTTCAGCACTTCCACTTCGGCGAAGAGCGGGTTGAGGATGTCGGGGCGCATGAGGGGTTCGTAAGTCGCCAGGTGGGTTGGAACAATGCCCCGTCATTCGAGCGAAGCGAAGCAATCCGGTGCTGAGCCTGTGACGGACGCCGCGGCTGGATTGCTTCGTCGCTGCGCTCCTCGCAATGACGGGTTCAAATATCGCCGCCCCTCCCCTACATGCCCCCCTCACCCGCCGCCCGGAAGCTCCCGGCGGCCTTTTTCCGTATGGAGCTCCCTTGGACCCCGCTGACCGCCTCAAGCGTCTCCGCTTCCGGGCCTGGCACCGCGGAGTCCGCGAAGCCGACTTCATGATCGGGGGCTTCTTCGACGCGCACGGCCCTTCCTGGGAGGAGGCGGAGATGGCGTGGTTCGAGGCCCTGCTCGAGGAGCAGGACGCCGACATCATGGCCTGGGCGATCGGAACCGCGGAGCCGCCGGAGCGCTACCGCGGGGCGATGATGCGGCGGCTCCAGACCCTCAACTATATCAAGCACCCCGAATAAGTGACCGACATCCACAAGATCCTCACCGCGAAGCGGCCGATGACGCTGGCCGGCGCGCCAGCGGGCTTCCTGCCTTGGCTCGCGGCGGACCTCGCACGTGCCACGAAAGGCCGGGCGGTGTTCATTGCCCCGGACGAGGCGGCAATGCGGCACCTTCAGGACGCGGCGGCCTATTTCGCGCCCGAGCTGGAGGTGCTCGCCTTCCCGGCCTGGGACTGCCTGCCCTACGACCGCGCCTCGCCCTCGCTCCGCGCCTCGTCGGAACGGCTGGCGACTCTGCACGCGCTTCAGCGCAAGGCGGACAAGCCGCAGCTCCTCGTCACCACCGTCAACGCCGCAACCCAGCGCACGCTGAGCCCGTTCCGGGTCCGGCAGCTGGTCGCCCGGCTCGCGCCCGGCGAGCGGATCGACATGGCGAAGCTCTCGGCCCTGCTCAGCGCCAACGGCTATCACCGCACCGACACCGTCCAGGATTCGGGCGAATATGCGGTGCGCGGCGGAATCGTCGACCTGTTCCCGGCCGGCGAGAGCGAGGGGCTGAGGCTCGATTTCTTCGGCGACGAGATAGAGAGCGTCCGCCGCTTCGACCCGGCGACCCAGCGCACCACCGGCAACGAGAAAGGCGGCTTCACCCTCCTCCCGGCGTCCGAGACCCTGCTCGACGAGGACAGCGTCAAGCGCTTCCGCTCCCGCTACCGCGAGCGCTTCGGCGCCACCGCCACCGGCGATCCCGTCTACCAGGCGGTATCGGAAGGGCGGCGTCTGGCCGGGATCGACCATTGGCTGCCTCTGTTCGAGGAGCGGCTCGACACCCTGTTCGACCATCTCGGCGAGGACGATCTCGTCGTCCGCGACGCCCACGACGCCGGCGCCGCCGATGCCCGCTTCGAGGCCATCGCCGATTATTACGAGAACAGGAGGCGGGCGCAGTCCTCCGATCCGGGCAGCTACCGTCCGCTCGAGCCGGAGACGCTGTATCTCGGGCGCGACGAATGGGAGGGGCTGATCGCGCAGCGCCCGCTCCACCTGGCGACCCCGTTCCATGAACCGGAGAGCGCGACCGTGCTCGATTTCGAGGTCGATCCGGCGCGCGATTTCGCTCCGGAACGCTCGCAGAACGTCAATGTCTATGAGGCCGTGGTCGAGCATGTCTCGGCGCTTCGGCGGGCCGGCAAGAAGGTGGTTCTGGCGAGCTATTCGGCCGGAGCGCGCGAGCGGCTGAAGGGATTGCTCGGCGACCACGGGCTGAAGAAGGCGGTCGAGGTCGATACCTGGCAGGAGGCGCTCGGCGCCTCCGCTCCTCCCCGGGACGGGGAGGGGGACCAGGCGAAGCCTGGTGGAGGGGTCGACAGCGCCTCCGGCCCCTCCACCACCGACGCTTCGCGCCGGCGGTCCCCCTCCCCGTTCCGGGGAGGAACAATAGCCCTCGCCGTGCTGCCGCTCGACCACGGCTTCACGACGGCGGACGTGGCGCTGCTGACCGAGCAGGACATGCTTGGCGACCGGCTCGTCCGCCGCCGCAAGCGCCGCAAATCCGCCGACGCCTTCATGAGCGAGCTGGCGACGCTCACCCCCGGCGATCTCGTCGTCCATTCCGATCACGGCATCGGCCGCTACGAGGGGCTTACCCAGATCCCGGTGGGAACGTCTCCGCACGATTGCGTGGCGCTCGAATATGCCGGCGGCGACAAGCTCTACGTTCCGGTCGAGAATATCGACATCCTCTCGCGCTACGGAAGCGAGAGCGACGGGGTGGCGCTCGACCGGCTGGGCGGCGAGGCGTGGCAGCGGCGCAAGTCGCGGATGAAGGAGCGCATCCGCGAGATCGCCGGCGAGCTGATCAGGACGGCGGCCGAGCGGGCGCTCCGGCCCGGCGCGGTGGTCGAGCCGGACACCAGCTACGCCGCCTTCGCCGACCGCTTCCCCTATGAGGAGACCGAGGACCAGGACCGCGCCATCGCCGATGTCTTCGACGACCTCGCCGCCGGCCGGCCGATGGACCGCCTCGTCTGCGGCGACGTCGGCTTCGGCAAGACCGAGGTCGCCCTTCGCGCCGCCTTCACCGCCGCGATGGCGGGGCATCAGGTCGCCCTGGTCTGCCCGACCACATTGCTCGCCCGACAGCATTACCAGACCTTCTGCGAGCGCTTCCGCGGCTTCCCGATCGAGATCGGGCGGCTGTCGCGGCTGGTCGCGCCGAAGGAGGCGAAGGAGACCAAGGAAAGGCTCAAGGCCGGCCAGGTCGACATCGTCATCGGCACCCACGCCCTCCTCGCCAAGAGCGTCGAATTCAAGAATCTCGGCCTCGTCATCGTCGACGAGGAGCAGCGCTTCGGAGTCACCCACAAGGAGCGCCTCAAGGCGATGCGCGCCAACGTCCACGTGCTGACCCTCACCGCCACTCCGATCCCCCGCACCCTGCAGATGGCGATGTCCGGGCTTCGCGAGCTCTCCGTCATCCAGACTCCGCCGGTCGACCGCCTCGCCGTTCGCACCTACGTCATGCCGTGGGACCCGGTCGTCATCCGCGAGGCGCTGCTTCGCGAGCATTATCGCGGCGGCCAGACCTATTTCGTCGCTCCGCGCGTGGCCGACCTCGCCGACCTCGAGCAATATCTTCGCGACGAGGTGCCGGAGGTGAATTTCGTCACCGCCCACGGCCAGATGTCGCCCACCGAGGTCGAGGAAAGGATGAGCGCCTTCTACGACCGCAAATATGACGTTCTGCTGTCGACGACGATCGTCGAGAGCGGCCTCGACATACCGTCGGCCAACACGCTCGTCGTTCACCGCGCCGACCGCTTCGGACTCGCCCAGCTCTACCAGCTGCGCGGCCGGGTCGGCCGCGCCAAGACGCGGGCCTATTCCTATCTGACCACGCCGGCGACGCGGACCGTCACCGAGGCGGCCGACAAGCGCCTGCAGGTCCTCGCCAACCTCGACTCGCTGGGCGCCGGATTCCAGCTCGCCAGCCACGATCTCGACATCAGGGGCGCCGGCAACCTGCTCGGCGACGAGCAGTCCGGCCATATCAAGGAGGTCGGATTCGAGCTCTACCAGTCGATGCTCGAGGACGCGATCATGGCCGCCAAGAGCGGCGGCGACCTCAAGGCGAGCGACGACTTCTCGCCGCAGATCACGGTCGACGCGCCGATCATGATCCCGGAGGATTACGTCCCCGATCTCGACCTTCGGATGGGCCTCTACCGGCGAATGAACGAGCTCGAGAAAGGCGAGGAGATAGAAGCCTTCGCCGCCGAGCTGATCGACCGCTTCGGCAAGCTTCCGGACGAGACCGATAATCTGCTCAAGGTCATCGAGATCAAGCTGAATTGCCGGACGGCGCAGGTGGTGAAGCTGGACGTCGGCGCGAAGGGCGCGCTCGTCCACTTCCACAACGACACCTTTCCCGACCTCGAAGGCCTGATCGCCTACGTCCAGCGCCTCAAGGGCACGGCGAAGCTGCGCCCGGACAGCAAGCTGGTCATCTCCCGCAACTGGCCGGACGCCCCGAGCCGGATCAACGGCGCCCTGCAGCTGTCGCGCGGGCTGGCGCGAATCCTCTCTGCCTCCCCATCTTGAGATGGGGAGGGGGACCGCCGAAGGCGGTGGAGGGGTGACCTGGCTCCGAAGCTGAGTTCGGTCACCCCTCCACCAGCTTCGCTGGTCCCCCTCCCCACCGCTTCGCGCCGGGGAGGCAGATGCGAGGCCCACCCCGCCTATGGCTCGCTTCGTCCCGCGCGCCGCAACTCCCTGCTCCCCGCCCGGTTGACCGCTCCACAACCGGAGAGAATGCCGCGATGTTGCTGATTTCATTGATCCTTGCCGCTGCTCCCACGTCGGCGGTCAAGCCTGACATCGTCCAGCGCCGCGAAGCTTCCCGCGCGCGCCCGGCATCCTCCTCCAGCCGGTCGAAGCGCCTGATCGAGCTTGAGGCGGCGGTGAAATCGCTTCCTCTCGCCGCCGCCGACAAGCAGGATCAGCGCTCCGGCCCTACCGGCATGTAGCCAGGGGACACGTACCTTTCCGCAAGAAGGTACGTGTCCCCGCCATTGCGGCGAGAGCCGCCACATCGGGAGGCGAGCAGAGGCTCGGCGCTACCCGTCTTTCCGGCGGAGGCCGGAATCCATGACCGCCGCCGGACGACGTTTTGCACCGACGATGTTCATGGATCCGGGTCATGCCCGGGATGACGTTCAGGGCCGGCTCACGAGGCCGACCAAGGTCTCCACGTCGACCGGCGGCGAGCAGAGGAAGCCCTGGTAGAGGTTGCAGCCCTCCCTCGCGAGCAGGGCCAGCTGCTCCTCCGACTCCACCCCCTCCGCGATCACCTCGAGGCCCAGCGAGCGGGCCATGTCGATGACGCTTCGCACCACCACCTGGTCGCGTGGGCTGCCGCTGATGTCCTCGACCAGGCGCTTGTCGATCTTGAGGTAATCGAGCGGCAGCGCCTTCAGGTAAGCGAGGCTCGAATAGCCGGTCCCGAAATCGTCGATCGCGACCCTGAGCCCGCCTTCGCGAAGCCGCGCCAGCAGATTGCCGGCGGCGCCGAGATCCTCGATCAGGCCGCTTTCGGTGACCTCGACGGTGAGCCGGCCGGGATCGAAGCCGGTTTCGGCGACGAGCGTGATGAACTGCTCGGCGAAGCCGGGGCGGACGATGTCGGCGGCGGTGATGTTGACCGACAGTCGCAGCCGAGCGAGCGCCTCGGGCCAGGCGGCGGCGGCGGCGACCGCCTTGCGCTGGACGTGGTCGGAGAGCTGGACGAGATAGTCGGAGCGTTCGGCGACGCTGAACAGGGTCACCGCCCCGAGCTCGCCGAAGCGCGGGTGGCGCCAGCGGGCGAGCGCCTCGGCGCCGACGATTCGCCTTGTGGCGACCGAGACCTGCGGCTGGAAGAGGATCTCGATCTCGTCCTGGTCGAGCGCCCGCCTGAGGTCGATCTCGAGCTGGTCGCCGAGCGCGCTGTCGCTGGCGGCGCCGGCATCGACGACCTTGACCGGCCCCGCCTCGCTCGACTTGGCCTCGGCGAGCGCGGCGCTGGCCCGGCGAAGCAAAGCGGCCGCGTCCTCGTCGCCCTCGGACGCGACGACTCCGACCCGGCTGCCGAGGGTAATGACGTGGTCGCCCGACATGAACGGCCGGCCGATCGCCTCGACGAGCTGGCCGGCGAGGAAGCGGCCTTCGCCAAGGCTGGTCGGAGCGGCGAGCAGGATGGCGAATTCGGCGCCGGCGATCCGGGCGACGAGGCGGCGGCGGCCGTCCGAATCGGCCAGCCGCTCGATCCGTCGGGCGGCGGCCTGGAGCACGGCGTCGCCGGTCGGCCGTCCGAAGGCGGCGTTGATCGTGTCGAAGCGGCTCACCGCCAGCAGCAGCACGACCAAGGCCGGCTGCCCTTCCCCTTCCGACTTCAACTGCCGCTGGATCCAGGCGCGGGCGGCCCGGCCGTCGCGAACCCCGGTCATCGGGTCGCGCGACTGCCAGGCGGCGCCTTCCAGCGGAACGATCGCCTCGGTGCGGCCGACGACGCCCTCCCCCTCGACGCGGACGTGGTGGGCGAGGCGGGCGCCTTCGCCCCCCCCGTGTTCGGCGCCGTCGGTATGGGCGAAGGCGGTCGACTGGCCGGTGGCGAGCAGCCGGTCGATCGCGCCGCGCGCCGCCTTGCGCCCGTCGGGGTCGAGCTTGCGGAACAGCTCCAGCAGGCTGATCCTCTGCCCCGCTTCCTCGCCTAGGCCCGCGCGGCGGGCGAGAGCCGGGCTGAGCTCGACCGTCTGCGAGCCCGGCCGCCAGCGCCACGAGGCGCTTCCGGCCTTGCCCTTCTGCCCTTCCGGCTCGCCGCGGCGAAGCGGCCGGCGGCCGCCGACCCGCTCGGCATGGCGGTGGGCATATTGAAGCGCCTGGAGGAATTGGGAATCGCTGAACGGGCTGACCAGGAAATGGGTGGCGCCATCCGCGTAGAGCGTGTCGAGGGCGTCCGAATCGCCGCGCGACAGAAGCACCAGCAGGGCGGCGGCATTGGCCTCGGCGGGATCGGCGAGGCTTCGCACCGCCTCCTTGCCCTCGGGCAGGGCGCCGCGCGCGTCGACCACGGCGACCGAGGCGCCCGAGGCGATGAACCGGCTTTCGGCATTGTCGGCGCGGCGGGCGGCGATGGCGAGCCAGCCGGCACGCTCCGCGGTCGCGGTCAGCTCGTCGCGGTGGCGGAAGGACAGCAGGAAGAGCGGTGCGCCGGACGCGGCCATGCCTCCCTCTCCCTTCCCCTTCGACGGCGCTTCGAACCCCATCGGTCTACTCTGGGCGCATCCCCTCAACAATCGGTTTAGACGAGCCGCGGTGCCGGTGCGGGACAGGGCCGGGCCAATCGCTCCGTTTTGGCGGCGAAGCGCCTTGGTATTCGCAGGAAAGCTTGCTACAGCCTTGATTGCGAGCCGTTTTTTCGGGCGCAGGGGGGATTTTTCAAATGATCATCGAAGAGGAGACGCCGTGGCGTCCCCGTGACCGGCGAAGCCGTGCCGTCACTTCGAGCACGCCTTGCGGGCGGGGCGCCGTCGCGATGCAGCTCGAATGCGGGCACGTGACGAAGCGCCGGCCGGCCCTGTGCGCGCCGTCGCGGCTGATCTGCGAGCAATGCTGAACAGGTGCTCCGCGGGATTCTCGAATCCCGGGGGTCGCCAGCGGGTGACTCTTCGCTCGCGGCGAAACGGCGCCGTCTAGCGGGCCGTTTCGGATCTGCGTGACTTCGAGCCGGCGGACCCCGATGCGCGTTCCTGAGCGGCCCGGATCGCGTCCCAAACCAAGGCGGAAGGCGCGATCGCCTCTGCGATTTGCAGTGCATTGCGCATCCCTGGGATCTCCTCGCCGCTTCGGCGAGGCGAGACAAGCCGATCGACCGGTACGAACCGAGCCTTGATGCCGAGGCGCTCGTCCTGGAAGGGAATGGCGGGTTCCGAACTGACCCATCGGGGAACGCCCCCATCGAAAATCGCCTCGTCGACGAACAGGCGAGGGCCCGCGAGCCCGGCGCTCGAGCCGCCGGCGTCGGCGACATAGGCTTTGGTGAACGCGAAATTCGCTTGAAGCTGTGGAAGAACGTCGAAGTATCGGTCGATGCTCGCCGCTTCGCGCACGGCCTCTTCAGCCCCAATCTGTCCAGCATCGAGGCGCGCCAAGATAGAATCGAGTTGGCCCGATGCCGCGTCCATGGCGCGTCGGCTGCCCTTGGCACGAAAGCCCACCGCGAGAACCATCCGAGCGCCCGGCCAGCCGTTGCGCCGCTCGCTCGCCCGAAGGGCTTCGGACAAGGCAGCCGAACGCGCGAGGAAATCGTAGGTGACCCGGGAACTGCGCAACGAAAGATCGCGATAGGCGACCGCACCGTCGTTGAGCACCAGCGTCCGGTACTGGCGGTCGCTATGCTCGGCGACGATGCGATGAAAGGCGCGCAGCCGGGTGATCGACGCCCTGGCCCCGGGATGAACCGGGTTGAATTCGGCTTCTGCGATCATGCTGCCATAGCCCAGCAGGTCGATCCAGCAGACGGCGGCGACCTGGAAGGGCAGCCCCCCGGTCCCGGCTCGGGACATCTGGGAGGGGCTGCGAGATGATTTTATTGCCATGATTGCCTGCGCCTGCCCGATTCCATGTAGCCGGGCGGAAGGATAAAGTAATCAGGATCGAGAAAATCGGCCGACACCGCCTCCCCTTGCTCCCCCGTCCCTTCCCCCCTAGCAATCAGGCCATGACGGCCAATGCCGACCTGCCCACCGCCCTGCTCGCCTCGTCCGCCGAGGCGGCGCAGGCGGCCGAGGCGCTGCTTCGCGGGGCCTATGACTTCGTGCCCCTGGGGGAGGCGGAGCAGGTGATCGCGCTGGGCGGCGACGGCTTCCTTCTGCAGACCCTTCACGAGATGCTGAACGCCGGCCGGATCCTGCCCATTTTCGGGATGAACCGAGGGACGGTCGGCTTCCTGATGAACGAGTGGCGGATCGAGGGGCTGAGGGAGCGGGTCAACCGGGCCAAGGCGGTGTCGGTGGCGCCGCTCAGGATGGAGGCGGTGACCGTCGCCGGCGAGACCGTCACCAGCCCGGCGATCAACGAGGTGTCGCTGCTTCGCGAGACCCGGCAGACGGCGCGGATCGAGGTTTCGGTCAACGGCCGGACCGTGCTTCCCGAGCTGGTCTGCGACGGCGTCCTGGTGGCCACTCCGGCCGGCTCCACCGCCTATAATTTCTCAGCCCAGGGGCCGATCCTGCCGCTCGGCGCCAACCTCGTCGCCCTGACCCCGATCAGCCCGTTCCGGCCGAGGCGCTGGAAGGGCGCGCTCATCCCCGACGACCTCAAGATATCGCTGCGCGTGCTCGACGCCGAGAAGCGCCCGGTCTCGGCCGTGGCCGACCAGCGCGAGGTGCGCGACGTCGCCACGGTCGAGGTCAGCGTCGACCGCGGCCACGCGCTCACCCTCCTCTTCGATCCCGAGCACGCCCTCGACGAACGGATCTCGATGGAGCAGTTCGCGGCCTGAGCCGCCCTCGCGAGCCCTTGCCAGCCGGAGAAACCCGCTGCTATAGGCGCGCCTCGCCCGAGAGGCTGCTCCCCGGTAGCTCAGCGGTAGAGCAACCGGCTGTTAACCGGTTGGTCGATGGTTCGAATCCGTCCCGGGGAGCCACTCGCTTTCGCCGCCCACGCCAATTCCCTCGGCCGCTCAGCCCCGGTCCTCGCGCATCGAGCGGGCGAAGGTGCGGCATTGGGGGGTCGAGCGGCCGCTGCGCTGGCAGAAGAGGCGCATCGTTTTCGAATGCTTTCGCGAATAGCGCTTGACGCCGGGCTCGGGGGCGGCCGCCAGCCGCCTGGCGCTGTGCCTTTGCGTAGCCGCCGGCTTGCGCGGACGGGTTTCCCCTGACTCGGGCGTCCGTGCCTCCGCGGATGCGACGACGGGCGCCGAGGGAGCCGGAAGAGCTTCTTCCGGCGACGCCTCGGTCACGGGCGTGACCGGAGCGGGAGACGCGGCCGGTGCGCGAATTGCTTCATCCGCTGCGGGGGCCGGGCGGGCGGCGACGGCCACCGGCCGGTTGTCCGTGGCGGCGGGGCTGCGCCATTCGAGCGCCGTCGCCGCGGCCAAGGTCGCGGCGATCAAGGCGCCCGCGGCGACGAAGGCGCGCGCGGCCGGGCGCCGCCGCGGCGAAGCGCCGGCCGCCACTTCCGCCGCGCGGACCGGCCGGCCCTGCGGGGCGGGCACGGCGCGGGCGGGAAGCTCGCCCGGTCCCGACCGCCGCTCGACCTCGGCGAGAATACGGCGCCAGCCGGGATGGAAGGGCTGGCCCCGCCAGCCGGACAGCAGAATGACGGGGCTTGCCTCGCCTCCGAAAGCGGGTTCGATGCTGTCGACGGAGACCTCGACGAGGCTTGGCTGGCGACGGGCTTCGGCGAGCGCTCCCGGAGCCATGGCGGCGGTGACGAGCCCCCGCGACCAGATCAGCAGCAGCACCTTCGCCCCGCCGGCCTGAGCGGCCAGGCGAGGAAAGGCCCCGCCCTCCGCCAGCGCCTCGCGCTCAACCGAATAGCCCGCCGCCGTCAAAGCCTCGGCGAGCCGTACGGCCGCTTCATATTTGTCCCGGGGGTAGAGCAGGCGGACGTCGACCATGAGACGATCAACGCTCAAGGGTTCGAAAGGGTCATGGGAGCCCGTCGGCGATGTCGTAATAATCGCCTTTGTCGCCGGTGAAGACATGCCTGTCGAGACTCGTGCCCGTCGGCGCCTCGAAGGCGCCCATGGCGATGGCGGTCCAGTCGCGGTGGAGCGGATCCCAGAACAGCGACGAGCCGCAGATCGAGCAGAAGCCGCGCCGCACCCTTTCCGAGGATCGGTACCAGGCGACATGCTCGCCGCCATGGACGGTGACCCGGTCGCGCGGAACGTCGGTGGAGGCGAAGCAATGGCCCGACCATGAGCGGCATTGGCGGCAGTGACAGGCGTCGGGCGGCGGCAGCTCGCCCTCCACTTCGAAGCTGACGGCGCCGCACAGGCAGGCTCCCCTCGGCATCTTCCTCTCCTCGGCTCGGCGGACCTGGCTGATTAACGCGCCCGCCGGCCGCCTCCAAGAGCCGCGGCCGGCGCTCCGTTCGGCTGTCGTTCAGCCCGCGTAACGATAATCGCCCGGTCCGGAACGGAGCCCCGACATGCGCCTCTTCCCCCTCCCCGCCTTGGTCCTTCTCGTCTTCGCCGCCGCCGCCGCTCCGGCCGCGGCGCGGATCGCCGGCAGGCACGATTACGGTCCCGTCTCCCGGTCGAGCCCCTTCCTCGGCGACAGCCGGCTGCCCGGCCCCGGAATCGGCCGCGAGGTCCGCGACCTCAGGGACCGGATCGGCCGGGCCCGCGACAGC
The DNA here is from genome assembly GCA_035628835.1 of Allosphingosinicella sp. GTDB lineage: Bacteria > Pseudomonadota > Alphaproteobacteria > Sphingomonadales > Sphingomonadaceae > Allosphingosinicella. Next base: position 11,540 of record DASPJA010000046.1, on the reverse strand, counting down.
GGCCATCTCACTCGGGCCGAGGCGCGCCGCCTCGAGCGCGAGGCGCGCGCGATCGGGCGCCTCGGCCGGCGCTACGGCCGCGACGGCCTCTCGCCCTCGGAGCAGGCGGAGCTGGAGAGCCGGGCCGCCTATCTGCGCGGCGCCGTCGGCCTTCCGCCCGCCTCGGGACTCTGAGCCAAATCCGCCGCGGCGGCCGGATCGGCTGCCCGGCCATATCCACGAGTCCGACTCCGGGCTCTTATCCGAACCAGCCCGCGCCGGGCGAGCAGGAGCCGCCTCTGGCTGACTCCCCCTTCCTTCCAGGGAGGGGGGCGCTCAGCGCAGCTGGCTGTCCTTGCTTCCGCGCCGGTTGATGCCGGCGCCGGAGCGCCGGGCCCGCGAGTCGCGCTCCGACTGGCAGGGGACGCAGGTCCGCGTCCCCGGCAGCGCCTCGCGCCTCCGCCGGGGGATGAGCTCGCCGCAATCCTCGCAATATTCGGAGCCCTCGCCGGCCGGAAGCCGCGCCCGGGCGCCCAGCACCGCGTCCCTGACGGTATCGTCGATCTGATCCTGAACCGCGCCGTCGCGCGCCCAACCGCCGGCCATGGCGATGCTCCTTCCGCAGCAAGGGCTTAAATGGGGAAAGGCCGCGCTTCGTTCCAGCGAGGGTCCTACTCCCCTCCCTCGCAGGGAGGGGAGGCAAAGGCGGAGACGCGTCGGCTGACCTCCCCTCCCTGCCAAGGGAGGGGTTGGGGGTGGGTCCGCCGGAGGCGGGCGAACCGAAGAGTCAGCGAAAAAGTCTCGCTTCGCCACCCCCGGCCCCTCCCTTCCAGGGAGGGGAGGTAAGGGGGGAGGCGGCGGATTGATCTGGATCGTGGCGGAGGGGCGACATTTCGGCCCGGCTGCGCCACGCTCCGCCGAACCGCGCCCGCGCGGCACGGAGACCCGGCGGCCCTCGACGGTTGATCCGGTACCGTCCGCGGCCGTGGCGCCCCGGGCTGGACGGCGCGCGCGCACGGCCCGCGCCGCCACTTCGTAACCATTGGAGTAGATGCGATGAAAACAGCGGCCCTTGCGATTGCGCTCCTGCTGAGCGGCGCGGCCTACGCGCAGACCACCACCACCACCACGCAGCCGGACGTCGACGTCGACGTCGGAGTCCAGCCCGACGGCGATCCCGATGTCGATCTCGACGCCGGCACCAAGACCAAGACCACCACCCACCATGCCGACGGAACGGCCACCACGACGACCACGAGCACCGCCAACGCCCCCGGCGACATGCCCAACACCACCACCAGCGCGCCCGGCGCGACGACGGTCGCGGCCGCGATGCCCGCGAGCGGCCAGGTCGTCGCCCCGAGCAACGCCAATCCCGAGCATGACGCCCGCGGCATCGCCGTCATCTCCGACCCGGCGGTGGTCCCCGCCGGCTTCAACGGCACCGCCGGAACCGGCGTCGGCGGCCCGATGGTCGATGCGGCGACCGGAACGACGATGACCGGCGCCGACGCCTCGCACCCCGCCTGCTCGAAGACGGTCACGGACAATTGCGTCCAGACCTACGAGAAAGGGCGCAGGCGCTAGGCGCGGCTTGCCTCCCCTCCCTGCCAAGGGAGGGGATCAGCCGGCCGCCATGTCCCCCGGACATGGCTGCGAACGTCCGGGGGACGTTCGCACCGGCTCGATGGTGGGTCCGCCGAAGGCGGGCGAAAACTCCGCCGGCCGGAAAGTCTCGCTGCGCTCGCCTACCCACCCCCGGCCCCTCCCTTGCAGGGAGGGGAGCTAAGGGCGCGCGCCGGCGGGTTTGCCGGCATACGGATTTTGGATCGGCTTTTGCGGCGCTTATGCTCGTCCGCATGCCCGGCCGCCGCGTCCCCCGCCGCTTGACCGCCCGAGCCCGCGACCTGCGCAGCCAGGCGACGAAGCAGGAGCGCGTCCTTTGGCGTCTGCTCTCCCGCTACCGCCCCAAATTCACCCGCCAGCTTCCGATCGAGCCGTATATCGCGGACTTCGCCTGCCGCCAGGCCAAGCTCGTCGTGGAGATCGACGGAAGCCAGCATATCGGTTCGCGCGGCGACGAGGCCCGGACCCGTCATTTGCAGGCGGAAGGCTGGACCGTCATCCGCTTCTGGAACAGCGACGTCGCCGCCAATCCCGAGGGCGTGGCCGAGGCGATCCTGCGGCGGGCCGCCGAGTGCCTCGGCGGCACCCACCCCCAACCCCTCCCTTCAAGGCAGGGGAGGCGGAGGCGGCGGCGCTTCGACTGACTCCCCTCCCTGTAAGGGAGGGGTTGGGGGTGGGTCCGCCGAAGGCGGGGGAAACTCCGAGTCAGCAAAAGTCTCGCTTCGCTCGCCTACCCACCCCCGGCCCCTCCCTTGCAGGGAGGGGAGGTGGAGGCGGGGGGCTTGTGCGGCATTTTCCCGCTGGCCGCGGGGCCGGCCCATGCTATCGGTCCGGCTGGGCAGGTTGGGGCGCTTTGCGGGATGGCGGGTGAGATGGCGTCCGAGGGCGAGGCGGCGGCGGCCGGGTTCCGGCTTCGGCTGCCCCGGCGCGTGCCGGATTTCGGGCCGCGCACCTTCTTCCTCTTCCGGATAATCTGGTTCGCGGCCTTCGCGCTGGCCTTGCTGGGGCCGGTCGCCGGCACCTGGCACCGGGTGGCGGAGGCGGGCCGCAATTCCGGGCTGGTCGCCGGAAGCCGCGCCGGGGTGGCGCTCGCCGAGCACGACCTCACCCGGATCCGCTTCCCGGTCGGGCCCGCCGCCGCCGCCGCCGGAATCCGGCCGGGCGACGACATCGTCGCGATCGACACCATCCCGGTCTCTCCGGCGGTGGCGATGCCGGGCTCGCCGGGCGCCCCGCCGGGCGCGGGCAACGAGACGGATCAGCTGCTGTTCGGGGACCTTCTGAGCGGCGCCGAAGACCGCGACGTGACCCTGAGGCTGCGCTCGCCGGACGGGCGCGAGCGCGAGGTCGCGCTGCGCACCGGCGAGGCCCATATCGAGCAGGGCGCGCGAGCGCTCGGAGTGCCGGGCGGGCTGCTCAGCGTCATCGACCTCATTCATCTGCTCACCTACCCCTTCCTGCTCGTCTCCGCCTGGCTGCTCTACAAGCGCAAGCGCTTCGACGTGGTGAGCTCGATCGTGTCGCTCGCCATCCTCCTCACCATGGGCACCGAGCAGCCTTCGGCGACCTTCCTCGCCCTGGTCGCGATGGTTCCCGACGGCGTTCACCGCACCCTCTACGATCTCGCCAACATCTTCCTGATCGGCGGCATATTGCTGTTCCCGCACGGCCGCCTGTCGCCCCGGATCACCCTGGCGCTGCTGGCGGCGCTGCCGCTGCTCCTGTTCCTCGAGGGGGACGTCTACCGGGCCATCCTGATCGCCGCGATGACCGCCTCCGTCCTTCTCTTCCTGTGGCGGCTGAGGACGGCTTCGGGGGACGAGCGCCAGCAGCTCAAATGGGCGGTGTTCGGCTTTTCCGGCTACGCCTTCTTCTTCGGAGCCTCGCTGACCGCCGACATGCTGAAGGCGGGGGCGCCGAGCCTCGGCCAGCAGCTGGTGCTGGAGGTCGCGGCCGGCTTCGCCCTCGGCCTCGCCTTCCTGCTGCTCGTCTCCGGACTGCTCGTCGCGCTGCTCCGCTACCGGCTCTACGACGCCGAGGTGGCGATCAGCCGCTCGGCCTCCTTCGCCCTGATCGCGCTCATCCTCGCCGGCATCTTCGCCGCGACGATGGAGGGGGTGAAGGAGGTGATCCTTCGCTTCTTCGGCCGCGACGCGGGCTCGATCGCTCCGATCGTCGGCGCCGCTTTGTCGACGATCATGATCAACCCCATTTACGAGCGGGTCCAGGGCTGGGCGGAGCGGCGATTCCACCGCCGGCTCGCCGAGATGCGCCGCGACCTGCCCGACTGCCTTCGCGACCTGCGCCATTTCGCCACCCTGCCGGAGCTGGTCGAGGAAGTGCTGAAGCGAATCTCCGCCGGGGTTCGCTCGGCCCGGCTGGCGCTCGTCATCAACGGCGAGGTGGCGGGGACCCGGGGCGCCGGCGCCGGGGAGGTGGAGGCGTGGCTGGCGCGGACCGCGCTCGACGCTTCCTGCTCGGCCGGGGTCGAGACCGGCGACGCCTTCTTCCCGCTTCGCCGCCCGCTCAGCCTCGACGACGGCACCTGCCTGGGCTGGATCCTGCTCGGGCCGCACCCCGACCGCTCGCGCCTCAGCACCGCCGAGCTCGACGCGCTCGACGAGCTCGCCGCTCCGCTGGCGCGGGCGGTTCGGGTGGTGCTTGCCCGCCAGGCGCGGGAGGGCGCGATCGACTCGGCGCTCGCCCGGCAGCAGCGGCAGATCGAGGCGCTGATGCTCCGGCTGCCGATTGACCCCGCGGCGCCGGCGGCGTAGCTTTCCTCGAGCCCCCGCCACAATTGAAACATAAAGGCGGGCGCCCGGGCATAAACCCGCAACAGGGCAGGATTAGCCGCCTCGGAACAATCATTTGGCATGAAGGTGGGACAGATGGGACGAACCGGGTTCAAGGCGCTGACCGGAGCCGCGGCGGCGGCGGTGATCGCGGCGCCGGCCGCGCTTTCGGCGGCGCCTCTGGTGGTGCGCTCGCTCGGGCCCTCGGCCAAGGCCTATCCTCCCGGCCGGGCGGTCGGCGAGAATACTCCGCTCGTCCTCAAGGCCGGCGACGTGATCACCGTGCTCGCCCCGTCGGGCGCCCGAACCCTGCGCGGCCCGGGCACGTTCAAGGTGGCCGGCGGAAGCAGCGCCGCGCCGTTCAACCCGCGCTCGCGGTTCAGCGCGATGCGCGGCCCCGAAGTGCCGCCCGCGCCGGGCCTGTGGGACGTCGACGTGTCGAAGGGCGGCAATGTCTGCCTCGCCGACCCGAAGCAGGTCGTGCTGTGGCGGCCGGCCGGCGATTCCGAGGCGACGCTGGAGGTGATTCCGGCGGCCGGCGCCGGCCAGCCGGTCGCCTGGCCGGCGGGACGGCTGGTGCAGCGCTGGCCGCAGCAGCTGCCGGTCGCCGACGGCGCCGAATATAAGCTCAAATGGGCCGGCGCCGCCGAGCCCACCAGCCTGCGCTTCAAGACCCTGGCCGCGGTCGGCGACGATCCGACCGCGCTCGCCAAGGCGCTGATCGACGCCGGCTGCGACGCCCAGCTCGACCTGCTGATCAGGGCCGCCCCGGAGGAGTGAGCGGAGGCGGGCCGCCGGCGGCTGCCGGCCCCGCGGCCCTGCCCGGGCTCTTGCGGGCGCACCGCGCCATCGCCATAGCCCCGCCATGCGGATCGACGCGTTCATGAAGCCGGCGCTGCTTTCCCTCCTCCTCCTCGCCGCCTGCGATTCGGCCGATGCCCCGGCGCCGCCGCGCCCGGGCGATCCGGCCCGGCCCGCCGCGACCGCGGGCGGAGCCGCGCCCGCCGCCGCCCCCGCTCCGGCCGACCCCGCCCGCGACGAGGCCGAGCTGATCCGGCTCGAGCAGGATTATGCCCGCGCCCTGATGACCCGCGACCGCGACTTCCTGATGCGCTTCTACGCGCCCGACTGGCGGGGCGGGAACTGGATGGGCTTCTGGTCCAAGTCGACCATGCTCAAGTCGGTCCTCGACGCCCGCTACGTCGTCAAATCGATGAACGTGCGCGACCTCAAGGTCCGGCTGATGGGCGACACCGCCATCGTCCAGGGCGTCGACGAGGAAGTCACCTCCCTCGACGGCAGGGACACCAGCGGCAAATGGGCCTTCACCGACGTCTTCGCCCGCCGCGGCGGTCAGTGGGTGGCGGTGGCCAGCCACACCAGCGAGGTGAAGCCGACGGAGGAATAGGGACTTCACCTCCCCTCCCCGGAAGGGAGGGGCCGGGGGTGGGCAGGCGAGCGTAGCGAGACTTCACTGACTAGAAGTTTCGGCCGACTTCAGCGGACATGACGACACGAATTGTGACCGGTACGGAGGCGGCTCGACCGGAGGCTATACCGGCTATGACGGCGGTGGGCGCGGCGGCGGCGGCGGAGATCTGGCCAGCCCGGTACAGGTCACCAGGGCATGTGAAGGGTGAGCTGGCGGAGGGCGTCGCCGGTCCGCCCAATCGCTGTCCACGTCGAGCGGGAATAACGACACTATCTATTCGAACGATCTGCCAGACAAGGTGAACATGGCATTCGCCACCGGGCCTGCAGTCCAGGGCTTCTGGCATTCGCATCGACCGGTAGAGACAGTGCCAGGCACCGGTTTCCGCGAGAGTTGGTGTATTGCGCGACTAATACTCTCATGCTACCCCGCCGCCATGGCCGACGAAATCGAGATCGCCCCCGAACATATCCGGACGGTCGCCGTCCCCCATCAGGGGCACCGGCCGCCCTCCGCCGCCCCCGAAGCGGCGCCCTCGCCGGTGCTGGAGCGGCTGCATGCTTTGGTCCGCCGCGGCTATACGGCCGAGCTCGGGGCGCCCGGCAATCCCGACCGGGTGGTGCTCCGCCATCTCGGGCTCGCTCCCGACCTCGTGCTGCACGCCGACGGGGAGCTGGAGGGGCTCGACGCGCGGCGGCCGCGCTACAAGCGCGACATCGAGCCGCCGGCGCGGATCGGCGGAAGCGCCGATGCCGACCATCTGCGCTTCATGCGCTTCCTCGACACCGTGCCCCCCGTCACCTTCTGGCACCGCAACCGCCCGTGGCGGAAGAAATATCTCTACCTTCCGGCCGTGCTCGTCACCGTCTGGCTGGCCTGCGTGATGCTGACGGTGATGATCTTCGGCGCCTGAGCTCCGGGCGGATCGGACGGGCCATCCGTCCGGCTCAGTCCCCCTTCGCCTCCAGCCGGGCCGCTTCCGCCTCGATGACCTCGGCCAGCTCGATCAGGGTGCGGGACACTCCGGACGAGAAATCGCAGGCGGCCTCGCGAAGGCTCCGCGCCCGCTGGCGCATCGCGGCGGCCTGGACCTTCCGGATTTCCATAGACACGCACCTCGCACCCACCGAACCCGGCTAGTGATCCCAAGTCGTAATACTGGCAAGAGCTTTCGCGAATATTAGCTTCCCCCGCTGGTAGTCGGACGCCATGCTCAGTGGAAAGCAAGGTGAGTTCACCAAGACTATCCCGCTTTCGAAAAGTGACGGCGGTTCGCTACGAGGCTTGCTTCCGGCGGCAATCGCCTCGCCCGCTATTCATCCCGCAATCCAGCCGTTCGCCTGGAGCGTGATCGCTTTTGCCTGCTTCGTCATCGCGAGGAGCCCTTCGACGCCGCCCGCGGCGGCGCTCGGGATGAACCGCCGCTTCGCGGCAGCGACGAAGCAATCCAGCGGGAGTCCAGGCTGGATTGCCCCGCTTCGCTCGCGATGACGAAGTGAAGCCTCGGTCGATCATGCTCTAACGGTGCAGGGAAAGGCAGGAGGTCGAGGCGTACCGGGCGAGAGAATTGGTCCGGGCGGCGGCTCAGGCCGTCAGATCCTGCGGATTGGTCGGGATCAGCCGCTGCAGGCCTCCGGAAAGGCCGAGCATCGCGAAGCCGTTCACCATCACGACCGGCAATTGTCCTTCCCAGAAGAGGAAGAATATCGCGATCGCGCACGCGCCTATGACGATTGGAGCAACGATCCGTTTGTTCGTCGTCCACGGGCGATGATAGCTCGCTCGAGTCACGTATACTGACGCCGCGGTTACGATGACGCCGAACAGAGTGAGCAGGCTGGAGATGAACGTCGCGTATTTCTCGAGCGGAACCCAGGGTTCGGTCAGCGCGGCGACAATGCTGTACAGCACAAGCACCCAGCCGATGTGACCCAGGCCCTGGTTGAAGAGCCACCACAATAGTCGCAGGTTGCGGCCGGAGGGCGGCGCAGCCGGTTGATTTTGCGGTTCGCCCATGAAACCTCCCTGTCATCGGGGGCGACGCTTGCCTCGACCACGGAGCGTCGGCGATCTGGGTACGAACAGGGTCGAAAAGCGGCCACGTTACACGGCGCTCCGCCATCGTGCAAAAAGATGCGGTTACCGGCGCTAGTCCGAGCCGTGAGCTCCCGGCGCCGGCAGGCTGAGATAATGGAGCCGCCGCACTTCGTGGCGGCCGCGCACCACGGTGTCGAGGATGAGGCCGACGGCGAAGCTCAAGGCGGCGACGATCATCATTCCGGTGATGAGGATGGCGGTCGGGAAGCGCGGCACCAGCCCGGTTCGCGCGTAGGTGATCACCAGCGGCACCGCGAGCACCAGAGCGAGGACGGCGAGGAAGGCCGCGAAGCCGCCGTAGAAGAGCACCGGCCGCTCGATCCGGAAGAGGTGGAGGATGGTCCGAAGGATTCGCCAGCCGTCGCGCCAGGTGGAGAGCTTGGACACCGAGCCTTCGGGGCGGGCGCCGTAGGCGGTGACCACTTCCGCCACCGGCATCGCCAGCTCGAGCGCGTGGACGCTGATCTCGGTCTCGGTCTCGAAGCCCCTCGACAGCGCCGGGAAGCTCTTGACGAAGCGGCGCGAGAAGACCCGGTAGCCGGACAATATGTCGGTGAAGCTTCGGCCGAACAGCCCGGCGAGCAGGCCGGTGAGGAGCCGGTTGCCGGCCCGGTGGCCGCGGCGATAGGCCTCGTCCACCTCCGACCGGCGGGCGCCGACGACCATGTCGAGCCGCTCCGCGACGAGCCTGCGGACGAGCTCGGGAGCGGCGGTGGCGTCGTAGGTCGCGTCGCCGTCGGCCATCACGTAGACGTCGGCCTCGATGTCGGCGAACATCCGGCGCACGACATGGCCCTTGCCCTGCATGCGCTCCTCGCGGACGATCGCTCCGGCGGCGGCGGCGACCTCGCGGGTGCGGTCGCGGCTGTTATTGTCGTAGACGTAGATCAGCGCCGAGGGCAGAGCGGCGCGGAACGCCGCCACCGTCTGGGCGATCGCCCGCTCCTCGTTATAGCAAGGGAGGAGGATTGCGATTCGAGGCTTCGACTGATCCACTTTTCCCCCTGCCCCGCGGCCCTCGCCGCTTCTTAGGCGAGGACTCCGGGCTTAGGAATCCTTCTTCTTCGAGCGCGGCTTCCTGGCGGGCGCCGCCTCGGCGGGCGCCTCCCCGGCGGCCTCGGCCTTCTTCGCCCTGCCCTTTTTGGCGGGAGCCTCAGCGGCGGGCGCCTCAGCGGCGGGGGCCTCAGCGGCGGTCGCCTCCGCGGTTTCGGCCTTCGCCTTGCCTTTCTTCGCGGGCCTGGCTTCGGCCTCGGCCTTCGCGGCGGCGGGCTTCTTCTTCGCCTTGGGAGCGTGATCGTGCCCGTGATCGTGATCGTGGTCGCAATCCGGGCCGTGGACATGGCCGGTATCGGTCGATTCGATCTCCGCCTGGAGCGCCTCGCGGCTCACAGTGCGCTCGGTGACCTGGGCCTTCGAGAACAGGAAATCGACCACCTTGTCCTCGAACAGCGGCGCCCTGAGCTGGGCGGCGGCCATGGGCTCGTTGCGGACATAGTCGACGAACTTCTGCCGGTCCTCGGGGCGGTATTGCTGCGCCGCCTGCATGATCAGCTGGTTCATCTCGTTGTCGTTGATCTGGATCTTGTTGCGCTGGCCGATCTCGGCGAGCAGCAGGCCGAGCCTCACCCGGCGCTCGGCGATGGCGCGATAATCCCCGCGCTCCGCCTCCATCTCGGCGCGCGCCGCCTCGCTGTCCTCCTCCTGGGCCGCCTCCTGCTCGAGCTGCTGCCAGATCTGGTTGAACTCGGCCTCGACCATCGACTCCGGGACCTCGAAATCATGCGCCTCGGCGAGCTGGTCGAGAAGCCTGCGCTTCATGTGGGTGCGGGTGAGGCCGCCCAGCTCCTGCTCGACCTGGCCCTTCATCAGCTCGCGAAGCTGGCCGATGCCCTCGAGGCCCATCGACTGGGCGAAGGCGTCGTCCGCCTTGGTCTCGCGCGGCTTCTGGACCTCGCCGACGGTCACCTCGAACACCGCCTCGCGCCCCTTCAGATAGGCGACCGGATAGTCGTCGGGAAAGGTGACCCGGACGGTGCGCTGCTCATTGGCCCTGGCCCCGACCAGCTGGTCCTCGAAGCCCGGGATGAGCCGGCCCGAGCCGAGCTCGACCCGCATCGATTCCCCCTTGCCGCCCTCGAACGGCTCGCCGTCGACGCTGCCTTCATAATCGATGACGACGAGGTCGCCGGTCTCGGCCGCCGCTCCGGCGGGCGCCGGGTCGAAGCTCTTCTGCCCCTCGGCCAGGCGGGCGATCGCGGAGTCCACCTCCGAGTCGCTCGGCTCGACGATCAGCCGCTCGAGCCTGAGGTCGTCGATCCTGGGCTCCGGAACTTCCGGAAGAGTCTCGATCTCGACCTTGATCACGGCGTCCTTGCCGGGGCCGCCTTCCTCGAGCTCGACCTGCGGGTTCATCGCGGGGCGCAGATTCTGCTCGGCGATGAGCTGCTGGACGCCTTCCTGGACGGCGCTGTTGAGCGCCTCCTGCTCGATCGCGGCGCCGTGCATCTTGCGCACGAGGTTGGCCGGAACCTTGCCGGGACGGAATCCCGGCATCCGGATCTGCGGAGCGACCTTCTTCAGCTCGCCGTCGACCCGGGCGTCGATCTCCTTCTTCTCAATAGTGATCCGGTAGGCGCGCTTGAGGCCCTGGTTCAACGTCTCGACGGTCTGCATGGTTGGAAGCTCTTACCTTCTCGCGGGAGTGCGGCCTTTGGGCGATTAGCGGCCTGGCGGCACCGCCCTCGCTTTCGCTCGGGAGTTGCGCAAGCCGAAACCGTCCCCCGGACGGTTTCGAGTCTGGCGCAACTGGTGCGGGCGAAGGGACTCGAACCCCCACATCTTTCGATACCAGGACCTAAACCTGGCGCGTCTACCAGTTCCGCCACGCCCGCCGGGCCGCCGGTCGCGCGGGGATATAGCAGGCGTGGCGCGGGGGGCAAGGGCGGTGGTGGGAGCGCTTGCCGCCGACCCGGCAGACGCGGCCGAGACGACGCGCGCGGCGCGGCCCTGTCGCAGATGTACTAATTTTGGCGGGGATCCGGCGCCGCCGGCACCGGCGAGACGGGCGCGGAGCATTGCATCTCCGCGCCCGCCCTGCCGTCTTCAGGCGATGACGAAATGCTCCACGCGCAGATCGTCCAGTTCGCCGCGCAGGGACGGCTGGACCAGCGGCCCGAGATCGACATCGGCTTCGAAGACGCTCCGGCCGATCGCCCGCATTCCGTGATCGTCGGCTTCCGGCGGCGCGAAGTAGCTGTCGAAATTCACGTCCTGACTGCGATCGATAGTCTCCATCGAGAAGCCGGCCGGGCTGCTCTGGGCCTGGGCGGTCCCCACCGTCACGTCGACGCCGCCGTCCGACGCCGCCGAAACGGTGAAGGTCAGGCCAGCGCCGTTGGCGATCGTCGCGGTGAGTCCGCCGCCCAGATTGAGCGTCGTTCCCGAGACCGAAACGCTGCCGACGCTCCCGTCGGTGATATGGATTCGATCCCCCGCGGCGATATCGACGACGGTGTCGCCGGCCAGGGTGGCGCCGGTGCCGCGGAAGACGTCCGAACCCGACCCGCCGGTCAGCAGATCAGCCCCGCCGCCGCCGATCAGCAGATCGTTGCCGC
>DASPJA010000045.1:0-11881 GCA_035628835.1 Allosphingosinicella sp. | reverse complement strand
AAGGCCGCCCCCACAAACAAGCCCTCGTCGCCTGCGCCCGCAAGCTCCTCATCTTCGTCAACACCGTCCTCGCCAGAGGATCAGCCTGGCAAAAACAAACCTCGCCCAGCTAATGGTTGCTGAACTTGTTTCAGGGTCCAGCTCTCCGCCCGCGAGGCGGTCTTCACTCTGGATGCTGAAACAAGTTCAGCATGACGACCCAGTCACTCCCCCGGCGCCCTCGCCTTGATCGCAAGGGCGTGAATCCGGTCCCTGAGCAGGTCCGCAAGCGCCGTATTCACCGCCCGCTGGCGCTCCACCCGGCTCATCCCCGCGAATCGCTCCGACTCCACCTCCACGGTGAAATGGCTCTCGCCGCTGCCGTCGTCGCCGGCATGGCCGCGATGCCTGCCGCTGTCGTTGGTCACGACGAGATGTGTGGGAGAGAGGGCGGCGCGCAGCCGCCGCTCGATCTCGGGGGCGATTCGGCCGGTGAAAGACTGGGTCATCGCGCCTATATAGGCCGTTTGGAAGCGAAGGTGAGTGAGTGGCGAGCGCGGGCAGCAGGCAGGGGAGGTTTCACGGGCGGGCGGAAGCGCGCGGCCTTTGCGCGCATCCCGGCTGCGACGCTCCGGGCGAGTTCCGCGCTCCCGCCGGCCGCGGCCCCAGCTTCGACGGCCCGGGCGACTGGCGCTGGCTGTGCCTCGACCATGTCCGCGAATTCAACGCCGGCTACAATTATTTCGAGGGGATGAGCAGCGACGAGATCCAGGCCGCGAACAATCCCTATGGCGGCTGGGACCGCGAGACCCGCGCCTTCGCCCATATGGGCGCCGACGGCCCGCCCAAATGGGCCGACTTCCAGGACCCCCTCGACGCCATCGGCGCCCGCTTCCGCCGCGCCGCCGCGGAGGGGCCCCGCCTCGACGGCCGCGAACTGAGCGAGCCGGACCGCAAGTCGCTGCGGGTCCTCGGCCTCGGCACCGACGCCGACCGGCGGACGCTCAGGCGCCGCTACGCCGACCTGCTCCGCCGCTACCATCCCGACCATAATGGCGGCGACCGCGGCCACGAGAAGGCTTTGCAGGCGGTGATAGAGGCTTATACGCACCTCAAGTCCCGCCCGGCCTTTGCCTGATTCCTTTCGCTTCAGAGAGTGACGATGTCCGATTTGCCCAATGCCAATCCCGCCAGCCGCGGCGCCGTGATCATGGACGCGCCCGACCAGATGCGGAAGGTGCGCGACCTGTTCGGAATCGACAGCGACATGGAGGTGCCGGCCTTCTCCGAGGCGGACGAGCGCGTGCCGGACCTCGATCCGGCCTACGTCTTCGATCCGGACACGACCCTCGCCATCTGCGCCGGCTTCGGCAAGAACCGCCGGGTGATGATCCAGGGCTATCACGGCACCGGCAAGTCGACCCATGTCGAGCAGGTGGCGGCGCGGCTGAACTGGCCGCTCATCCGCATCAACCTCGACGCCCACATCTCGCGGATCGACCTGATCGGCCGCGACGCCATCGTGCTTCGCGAGGGCCAGCAGGTCACCGAGTTCCGCGAAGGGCTCCTGCCCTGGGCGCTTCAGACTCCGACGGCGCTCGTCTTCGACGAATATGATGCCGGTCGGCCGGACGTCATGTTCGTCATCCAGCGCGTGCTCGAGACCGAGGGCAAGCTGACCCTGCTCGACCAGAACCGGGTCATCCGCCCGCATCCCTATTTCCGCCTGTTCGCCACCACGAACACGGTCGGCCTGGGCGACACGACCGGCCTCTATCACGGCACCCAGCAGATCAACCAGGGCCAGATGGACCGCTGGAACATCGTCGTCACCCTCAATTACCTGCCGGCCGAGGTCGAAGCCCGCATCGTCCTGGCGAAGAGCGGCGAGTACGACCATGAGGGCGGCCGCGCCGAGGTCGAGAAGATGATCAAGGTCGCGGACCTTACCCGCCAGGGCTTCGTCAACGGCGACATCTCGACCGTGATGAGCCCCCGCACCGTGATCAGCTGGGCGCAGAACGCGCTCATCTTCAACGACGTCGGCTTCGCCTTCCGGCTGACCTTCCTCAACAAATGCGACGAGGCGGAGCGTCCGCTGGTCGCGGAATATTACCAGCGAGTCTTCGGCAAGGACCTGCCGGAGAGCGTCGCGGCGACGGTGTGAAGGGGGTGAAGTGAGGGGCCGGGCGGAAGGAGAACCGTTCGGGCTGAGCTTGTCGAAGCCCTCCCCTTCAGTTCGGGATTTCAAGGAAAGCCCTTCGACAAGCTCAGGGCGAACGGAGTCTTTCGGGAAGACCCTTGGCTAGCAACGACAACCCCCTCGAGGCCTTCCGCCAGGTTCTGACCGGCGCCGCGCGGGCGATCGCCCGCGAGCCGGAGCTGGAGCTCGGCTTCACCGCCGACGCGCCGTCCACTTCGGGCAAGACCGTCAAGGTGCCGATGCCGGGCCGGGCGCTGGCCGGGCGCGAGGTGGCCGAGGCTCGCGGCTTCGCCGACGCGGCGGCGCTCAGGCTCCGGCATCACAATGCCGAGCTTCACGCCCGCGGCGCGCCCGCGGACGAGGTCGCGCGCGCCGTCTTCGACGCGGTCGAGCAGGCCCGGGTCGAGGCGCTCGGCGCCCGGGCGATGGAGGGGGTCCGCGCCAATCTCGCCGGGGCGGTCGAGATGCGCATGCGCACCGATCCGATCACCCGCGCCCGCAACCGGGCGGAAGTGCCGCTCGGCACCGCGCTGGGCCTCAAGGTGCGCGAGCGGCTGACCGGCGAGGCGCCGCCCGAGGCGGCGCAGGCCGGGATCGGCCTCGTCTCCGACTGGATCGAGGACAAGGCCGGCGCCGATCTCGACGCCTTGGGGCTGGTGCTGGACGATCAGGCCGCCTTCGCCGCGCTCGCCACCAAGCTGCTTCGCGACCTCGAGCTGATCGAGGGCGAGGCGGAGGCCGAGGCCGATCCCGACGAGGGCGACGAGGGCGAGGGCGGCGACAAGGACCAGGGCGATCCGGGCGAGGACGAGGACGAGCAGGAGGAAGGCGGCGCCTCGGGCGAAGCCGAGATGCGGGTCGAGCAGGGCGATTCCGAGGACGAGGAGGGCGAGCGCGACTGGTCGCAGGAGGAGATGGAGGAAGGCGAGGAAGGCATGGGCGAGGAAGGCGAGGAAGGGATGCTCCCCGTCCGCCCCAACCGTCCCTTGTCCGACCTCCCGCCGCAATTCGATTATCGCATCTTCACCACCCGCTATGACGAGGTGGTCGAGGCGCCGGAGCTTTGCGACGAGGAGGAATTGGGGCGGCTTCGGGCCTATCTCGACCAGCAGCTCGTCCACCTGCAGAGCGCGGTCACCAAGCTCGCCAACCGGCTTCAGCGGCGGCTGATGGCGCAGCAGAACAGGAGCTGGGATTTCGACCAGGAGGAAGGGCTTCTCGACGCCGCGCGGCTGGCCCGGGTGATCGTCAACCCGGCCCATTCGCTGAGCTACAAGATCGAGCGCGAGACCGAGTTTCGCGACACGGTCGTCTCGCTGCTCATCGACAATTCGGGCTCGATGCGGGGGCGGCCGATCTCGATCGCCGCCATTTCCGCCGACATCCTGGCCCGGACCCTGGAGCGGTGCGGGGTCAAGGTCGAGATACTCGGCTTCACCACCCGCGCCTGGAAGGGCGGGCAGGCGCGCGAGACCTGGCTCGCGGCGGGGCGTCCGCCCGGTCCCGGCCGGCTGAACGATCTCAGGCACATCGTCTACAAGGCCGCCGACGAGCCCTGGCGGCGGGCGCGCAAGAATCTCGGCCTGATGATGCGCGAGGGGCTGCTCAAGGAGAATATCGACGGCGAAGCTTTGCTGTGGGCGCACAACCGGCTGATCGCCAGGCCCGAGGAGCGGCGGATCCTGATGGTCATCTCCGACGGCGCTCCGGTCGACGATTCGACGCTGTCGGTGAACTCCGGCACCTATCTGGAGCGGCATCTGCGCCAGGTGATCGGCTGGATCCAGGCCCGCTCGCCGGTCGAGCTGGTCGCGATCGGAATCGGCCACGACGTGACCCGTTACTACGACCGGGCGGTGACGATCATGGACGCCGAGCAGCTCGGCGGGACGATGATCGAGCAACTGGCGGCATTGTTCGACGCGCCCTGAAGATCCCCTCCCTGGAAGGGAGGGGTTAGGGGCGGGTAGGCGAGCGCAGCGAGTCTTTTACCGACGCGGAGGTTCGGCCGCCTTCGGCGGACCCACCCCCGGCCCCTCCCTTGCACGGAGGGGAGGCAGAATGAGAAGGGCCGGCCTCCGTCAGGAGACCGGCCCCGCCCTCGATACACTACCGGAGGGATTAAGGCTTAGCGGCAGCCCGACTTCTGGACGGCGCGGCCGGCGAGGGCGCCGATCGCTCCGCCGAGGATCGCGCCGGTGGTGCCCGAGCGCCCGCGATAGCGGTCGCGGGTCACTTCCCGGCCGAGCAGGGCGCCGGCGACTCCGCCGACGATGGTGCCCGTGGTCCCCTTGCAGCGGCGGCCGTTGTAGCGGACGTCGCTGCGGCCGTAATAGCGATTGTCGTAGCGGCCGTAGCGGTCGCCGCGATAGCTCTGCTGGTAGCGGCCGCTGTCGTAATAGCCGTCGCGGTGGCGGGCTTCGGCGGCGGCCGGAACCATGGTGAGGGTGGCGGCCGCGGCGGCCGTGGCGAGACTGAGCTTCCTGAACATCGTGAACTCCTTTCGCGGCGGCGACCTGCCGCCGGGATGAGGAGCGTTATGAAGCCTCCGGGTTGAGCCCGTCCTGAATGGGGTCGTAAGGGGGCGTTAAGGCTGGGCGTCCTTCGATACGCCGCTGAGCGAAGTCGAAGGCCGGTATCGAAGGACCTTTCCCCCCGCTTACGCCAAAGCGGCCTGCTTCTCGGCGGCGATGCGGTCGAGCTCGGCGCGGCTCTTCTTCTGCGCGGCCGACTTGAGCTGGCCGCAGGCGGCCATGATATCGCGGCCGCGGGGGCGGCGGATCGGGGCCGAAATCCCGGCCTCGAAGATGATGTCGGAGAAGCGCCGCACCCGTTCCTCGTCGGAGCATTCGTAGACGGCGCCCGGCCAGGGGTTGAACGGGATCAGATTGACCTTGGCGGGAAGCTTGTACCTGCGGATCAGCCTGACCAGCTCGAGCGCGTCCTCGTCGCTGTCATTCTTGTCCTTGAGCATGACATATTCGAACGTGATTCGGCGGGCGTTGTTGGCGCCGGGATAGGCGGCGCAGGCCTCCAGCAGCTCCTCGATCCCGTATTTGCGGTTGAGGGGCACGATCTCGTCGCGAATCTCCTTGGTCACGGCATGGAGCGAGACGGCGAGGTTGACCCCGATCTCCTCGCCCGCCCGCGCCATCATCGGCACCACGCCCGAGGTGGAGAGGGTGATGCGGCGGCGGGAGAGGCCGAGGCCGTCGCCGTCCATCACGATCTTCAGGGCGTCGCGGACGTTGTCGAAATTGTAGAGCGGCTCGCCCATCCCCATCATGACGATGTTGGAGAGCATCCGGCCCTCGGGCTGGGACGGCCATTCGCCCAACGAATCGCGGGCGAGCATGACTTGGCCGACGATCTCGCCGGCGGTGAGGTTCCTGACCAGGCGCATGGTTCCGGTGAAGCAGAAGGCGCAATTGAGGGTGCAGCCGACCTGGCTCGAGACGCAGAGCGTCCCGCGGTCGGCGTCGGGGATGAAGACCATCTCGAAATCGTGGCCGTCGGGAGTCTTGAGCAGCCATTTGCGGGTGCCGTCGGTCGAGACCTGCTCGACGACGACCTTCGGGCGGCCGATGACGAAGCGCTCGGCCAGCCAGGAGCGCTGCGGCTTGGCGATGTCGCTCATCGCCTCGAACGACGTGGCGCCGCGATTGTAGATCTGGTGCCAGATCTGCTTGGCGCGCAGCTTGGCCTGCTTCGGCTCGAGCCCGGCCTGCTCCAGCGTCTCACGAATGGCATCGCGAGACAGGCCGACCAGATCCACGCGGCCATCTTCCGCCGCGAAGGCGCGGCGCGGGACTGGAACCGGGTCGATATGACCGGGGATGGGCATCGGCGCTGTCATGCGAGGTGCAGCGGCATGATTGCATTGCTCCCCGGACAGTTGCGGACGCCGTCGACGTGTTCGACCAGATCTTTGGCTGCGGTGCCGCCCATCGGATCGAGCACGACATCGATCCCTTCCCGTCTGGCGAGCTTCGCCGCGGGAACAAAGTCGCCGTCAGCCGCGACTAATACGATCTGATCGACCTGGCGCTTGAAGGCGAGGGACGCAACGTCGAGTCCGAGACGCATATCCACCCCCTTCTGCTTCACGTCGTGCTCAAAGTCGTCGTCCTCAGGTTCAAAGGTGTCCGAGTTCTTCAGCAGCCGCTTCAGGGCGTCCGGTTTGAGCCGCCAAGCGAAATCCTCATTCAGTCGACCAAATCTAAGTGCGGCCTTACGAATCCGGCCAATCTCTCGATGAACGGATTTGCGAAAAACGGCGGTGGAAGTACGGGAGAGATCGAGCGGACGCTTTGATATCGGATAATGGAGCTTCTTCTCGAGAGGGGGGCAGTCGTAGAAGAATATACGATATAGATCGGGGCTCTCCTCGAGCCGAAGTCCTTGCTCAATGGCCGCCTGGACGGCCGGAGCAGGGAGGCGATTCCTTTGTGACAGGTGCCAAAAGGTCAACCACTGCAAACCGACGGCAACGGCCTTGGCGTCATCCGCCGGATACTGAGGAAAGGTCCTGCCGAACCGGCGCAGAAAATATGCGCCATCAATAACAAAAGCGGTTGCCAAGCTGCACCTAAAATTTGTCCCCGGGATCGGCCTTGAGCTGATGTCTGCCTTGCGGCGCCTCAAGACGTACTGCCGGGGACGGGATGGCCCTTAGATAGTGAAAACCGCGGAAAAGTCAAGTTTTCGCGGCACGAAATCTGGAGCTTAAGAACGATCCCCGCGATACCTTCCACCGGTAAACGGCGCTTTTTCTAGGCCGTCCCGGAGGCCCCCAGATCGCCGCTGCCGAGGCCGATCACCGTCTCCATCCCGTCCTCCGAGCAGACGACCGAGCCTTGCGGAAGCGGCGCGGCCACCGGCGCTCCGCAGCCCGGCCGGTCCGGGGCTTCCGTCAGCAGTCCACGCAGCACGCGCGAGGAGATTCCGTGCATCACGATCAGCCGATCGCCTCGCTCTCCCGCGGTATCGGCGATCCAGGCGCTCAGCCGCAGGGCGATGTCGTTATACCATTCGCCGCCCGGCGGACGGCAGGTGAAGAGGCCGGCGCGCCGGTCGACGAAGCCGCCATGGGCCTCGGCGATCTCGGCGTAGGAGCGCCCGCCCCAGCGGCCCATGTCCATCTCCGAGAGGCGTTCGTCGGTCCGGGCGGAGTGCCAGTCGAGGCTAAGATGCTCGGCGGCGATCGCGAGAGTCTGCAGGGCCCGGCCGGTGGGGGAGGCCCAGAGCGTCAGCTCCGGCGCCGGTCCGAGGGCGGCCAGCATCGCCTCCCCGATCTCCTCGGCGTGGCGGAAGCCGGCGCGAGTCAGCGGCGTATGGGCCGTCTCGCCCTGCATCCGCCTCGCGGCGTTGTAGACGGTCTCGCCGTGGCGGGCGATGAACCAGCGCGCCATGGGTCAGCCCCCGCGGGCGCAGGCGATGGCGGCCGCGTCGATCGCCGTGGCGGCGCCGCGGAGGCGATAGGAATCGCGCACCAGAGCGCCGCCCGCCGCGCGCGTCTCGACGCTCATCTCGATGCCGGTGCGCATCGCCGACACGATCTCGGCGTCCGCAGCGGCGTCGGCGGCCCAGGCGTCGGCGCCCCCGCCGCGCAGCTGGAAAGTGCGGCGGTCGATCCGGAGCAGGATCGCGGAGCCCTCGCGCTTGGCCCGGCTCAGCCGGAAATAGGCCTGTCCGGCCGCCGTCCGGCCCGGCCAGTAGCCGACCGAGGCGAAGCCGCGCGCCTCGCCGGCGCGGGCGGATTGGTGAGCCTCGGCGATGGCGTAGCAGCGATCCGCACCGCGGAAGGCGCCCCAGGTGCCGAAAATGCCGAGCGACTGTCGCTGGGCTTCGGCGGGCGCGGCCACCGCCATGAAAAACAACAGGAAATTTCGCCAGTGGAGCATCTGGCGGCAAGGATGGCCCTGCCGCGAGCCGCTTGGCAACAGAAAAGCCGCGAGCCTCAGCCCGGGATCGCGCGCGGATGCCGGGACAGGGGGCATCGGATGTGCCCCGCCCAAATAAATAAAATTCGAATCAAAGGTGATTTCGCCGCCGCCGCCTGCCTGTCGAGTACAGGCGCAACCGCCGGAAAATAAATAGGAAAATCTGGCGGCCACGATGATGCCCCTTTATAGTCATACGATGCCCGATTGACGCCACATTGTGTTTATCCAGGGTTCATTCGCGGTCGCTCAACTCCGCTCCGTCGGACCGGCATCCCCTTTTCCGGTCCGGTCAGAATAAGCAACGGAGTGAATGACAATGGTTAAGTATATCGCCGCGGCCCTGCTGGCCGGCAGCCTCGCCGTCCCCGCTTATGCCCAGGAGGCCGAGCCGTTCAGCGGCGTCAAGGTCGAGGGCCTCGTTGGCTACGACACGACCGACGTCGAGGGCACCGATGCCGACGGCCTCGCTTACGGCCTGGGAGTCGGCTTCGACAAGCAATCGGGCAAGATGGTGTTCGGGATCGAGGGCGAGGCGACCGAGTCCGAGCTCGCCGAGTGCGTCGACGGAGTGGTCGTTCCCGCCGATACGCTCTGCGCCCGGGTCGGCCGCGACCTCTATGCCGGCGGCCGGATCGGCGCAGTGCTCGGCTCGAGGACCCTGCTCTACGCCAAGGCCGGCTACACCAACGCCCGAGTCAAGACCGTCTACGACACCGGAGTGGTCGGCACCGAGGTTCGCGAGAGCGAGAATCTGGACGGCGTCCGGGTCGGCGCGGGTCTCGAATTCGCGTTCGGCGGGAGCGCCTTCGCCAAGGCGGAATATCGCTATTCCAACTACGAGCAGGGCTTCGACCGCCACCAGGGGCTGGTCGGCGTCGGCCTGCGCTTCTGATCCGGCCTTGACCGGATCGAAAAGAAGGGGCGGGGGAGCGATCCTCCGCCCCTTTTTGCAACCTCCGCTACAATCCCCTAGCGGGGGGCGGCGGGCCGCTCTAATACTCGCTCAAGTCACGACTTTCGGGGGTTTCAATGAAGGCGACGATCGAACGGGCTACGCTCCTCAAGAGCCTCGGCCACGTCCAGTCCGTGGTGGAGCGGAGGAACACGATCCCGATCCTCTCGAACGTCCTCATCGAGGCGGCCGAAGGCGGCGGACTGAGGCTGATGGCGACCGATCTCGATCTCCAGATCGTCGAGACGGTCGAGGCGAACGTCACCCAGCCGGGCGCGACCACCGTCTCCGCCCACACCCTGTTCGACATCGCCCGCAAGCTCCCCGAAGGCAGCCAGGTCGAGCTGAACGCGGCCGAGGGCAAGATGCAGGTCAATGCCGGCCGCGCCCGCTTCAACCTGTCGACCCTTCCGCGCGACGACTTTCCGGTGATCGCGGAGGGGGACCTTCCGACCCGCTTCGAGCTTCCCGCCGCCACCCTCCGGCAGATCATCGACAAGACCCGCTTCGCCATCTCCACCGAGGAGACGCGCTACTATCTGAACGGCATCTTCTTCCACGTCTCCGACGAGGCGCAGCCGGTGCTGAAGGCGGCGGCGACCGACGGCCACCGCCTCGCCCGCGTCACCGTGCCGCGGCCGTCCGGCGCCGAGGGCATGCCCGACGTCATCATCCCGCGCAAATGCGTCGCCGAGCTGAGGAAGCTGCTCGACGAGCTCGAGGGCACGGTGCAGATCTCGCTCTCCGAGACCAAGGTCCGCTTCGGCCTCGGCAGCGCCATCCTCACCTCGAAGCTGATCGACGGCACCTTCCCCGATTACAGCCGGGTGATCCCGACCGCGAACGACAAGCTGCTCCGCATCGATCCCCGCAGCTTCGAGGAGGGCGTCGACCGGGTCGCCACCATCGCCAGCGAGAAGACCCGGGCGGTGAAGATGGCCCTGGACCGCGACCGGGTCACGCTCTCCGTCACCAGCCCCGAGAACGGGACGGCGGCCGAGGAAGTGCCGGGAGACTATAACGCGGACGGCCTCGAGATCGGCTTCAACGCCCGCTACCTGCTCGACATATTGGGCCAGATCGAAGGCGAGACGGTGGAGATGCATCTGGCCGACGCCGCCGCGCCCACCCTGCTCCGCGAGAATGACAAGGCCGCGGCGCTCTACGTTCTGATGCCGATGCGGGTATGAGGATGGAGCCCGAAGCGCCCCCGACCTGGGCCTATGCGGCGGCCCTGCCCCTCACGATCGTCTGCCTCGCGCTCGCCAATTTCGTCATCGCCTATCTCGGCGGGTGGGCCGACGTCGCGGCCCGGAACCCCGCCGCGGTCGCTGTCGGCTTCGTCCAGGGCCTGGCCGGGGCGCTGATCGCGGGCGTCGCCTCAAACCAGCTCTTCAAGTCGCACCTTCCCGGCGATTTCTGGCTCAAATGGATCGTCGCGCTAGCCGCGATCCTGTTCGCGGTCGCGATCGTGTGGGCGGTGGCCATCGGCAAATCCGACAGGGCGCTGACCTGGATGACCTTCGCCGGAGTGGCGTCGCTGATCGGCACCGAGCTGGGACGCAGGATGACGAGAGCGCTCGCCCGCAGGCCAGGCGCCGGAGATGCTTCGACCCGCCCTTCCTGATTGAACGCGGCGGCGGGACGTGGCACACTGACAGCAATGTCAGCAGCGGAGTCGCCGATGGCGAGCCAGTCGTTCAACCCCGCGGTCCCGATGAAGCGCGAATGGGGCACGGCGTTCAGGGCGCTTCGCCGGCTGCTCGCCAATGGCGACGACACGGTCCAGGTGTTCCGGATCATGCGGGCCCTCAACGCCGACAATTCGCACCGCAACTACCGCCGCCTGATCGCGAGCCCGGAAGGCGGGCGCCTCGCCTACCGGCGGGTCGAGCTGGCGCCCCGCCTCTGCGACCGTTCATGGGTCGAGTCCTTTCCCGAAGGCAGCGTCGGCGCCGCCTACCGGCTCTTCCTCGACCGCACCGGCTATTCGGCCGACGGCCTCGCCGAGGTCAGCGTCGCCGAGACGGAGATCCCGCCCGACATCGAGCATCCTTATTCCTGGTTTGGCCGAAGGGAGCGCGACGTCCACGATATCTGGCACGTGCTGACCGGCTACGAGGCGGACGAGCCGCTGGGGGAGGCCTGCCTGGTCGCCTTTTCCTATGCCCAGACCGGAGGGCTCGGATGGGCCTTCATCGGCGCCGGAGCGGCGCTGAAGAGCCTTCGAATCACCGGCAACACCGCCTTCGCGCGGGCGGTGTGGGAAGGCTGGCGCCACGGCAGGCGCGCCGCCTGGCTCCACGGCGAGGATTATGAGGCTCTGATGGCGGAGCCGCTGGCGACGGCGCGGGCGCGGCTGCGCATCGCGGAACCGGTCCGCTACCGGGAGGCGCAGCGGCGGCTGGCGGCGGCGGGGCTGAAGGGGATCTAGCCCTCCCTCGCCGCATTGTTCGGGGCGCCGCCGTTCCGCTAGGGGTGGGCGATGGCTCTCGCCCGTCTGGTCCTGACCGATTTCCGCAACTACCGCGACGCCGTGCTCGCTTCGGGGCCCGGCCTGGTCGTGCTCACCGGCGAGAATGGCGCCGGGAAGACCAACGTGCTCGAGGCGGTGTCGCTGCTCTCGCCCGGACGCGGGCTTCGCGGGGCTTCGCTCGCGGAGATGGCGCGAACCGGCGGCGGCGGCGGCTTCGCGGTGGCGGCGCGGCTGGGCGACGTGGAGATCGGCACCGGCACCGACGTCCGAACCCCCGAACGGCGCCAGGTGAGGATCAACGGCGCCGCGGCTTCGGCGACGTCGCT
>DASPJA010000044.1:0-30765 GCA_035628835.1 Allosphingosinicella sp. | reverse complement strand
ACAGGTGCCGGGCGACGCTGCTGGATTCGGCGAGCGCCTTGCCCATTCCGACCGACTGGCTCCCCTGGCCCGGGAAAATGAACGCGCGCATCGGCTCTCCTTTGGTTGCGGCGAGCGCCTAGGCCAGCGCGGCGGCAGGGGTCAACCGGGCGGGAACTTGTCTCCGCCGTCCCGGTTCTTGCGGCATCTTGCTCGTGACCGGAGAAAATCAATGAAATACAAAACCTTACTTACGTTAGTTCTGACGCCCCTGGCCGCCACTGCCGCGCTTTCCGCGCCGCCGCAGACCTTCCTCCGTCAGGCCGCCCTCAACGACAATAGCGAGATCCAGCTTGGCGCCCTCGCCGAGCAGCGCGGCGCCTCGGAGGCTACGCGCGACGCGGGACGCAGGCTGCAGGCGGACCATCGCGCCTCGCAGGCCGCCGCGGCACCGCTCATGGCCCGTTACCGCCTGCG
Source organism: Allosphingosinicella sp. (assembly GCA_035628835.1). Lineage (GTDB taxonomy): Bacteria > Pseudomonadota > Alphaproteobacteria > Sphingomonadales > Sphingomonadaceae > Allosphingosinicella. The sequence goes on along the minus strand of DASPJA010000044.1, from coordinate 30,309 downwards.
GCCGCCGGCGGGCGTTCTGCCCGAGGCTCGCGCCGAGATGCGCCGGCTCCAGCGCCTGTCCGGGGTCGCCTTCGACCGCGAGATGGCGGCGTTCAACGTCTCCGCCCATCAGCGGGCGATCGCCCTGTTCCAGGCGCAGGCGCGGAGCGGCGACCGCGACACCGCCGCCTTCGCCCGCCAGCAGCTGCCGGTGCTCCGCCACCACCTGCAGATGGCCCGCGACCTGCTCCGCGCCACCCGCTAAGGCTTGCGAAATGCCGGGCTTCTGCTATGGAGCCCGCAACCGGGGCGGTGAGCCATGCGCTTCCCGCCCCGGTTCAATTTTACGACGATAGCCGGAGGGGCGTCCGCATTGGGCGGCGTCAGCGATCGGCCAAAGACAAGGAAATGCGCAGCCATGCCGCTTTACGAGCATGTGTTCATCGCGCGTCAGGACCTGGCCCAGGCCCAGGTGGACGCGCTGGCGGAAACCGCCACCAACATCATCGAGGCCGCCGGCGGCAAGGTCGTCAAGACCGAGACCTGGGGCCTTCGCTCGCTCGCCTACCGGATCGCCAAGAACCGCAAGGGCCATTACGTGATGCTCGACTTCGAGGCGCCCGCCGCCGCCGTCGCCGAGCTCGAGCGCCAGACCCAGATCAACGAGGACGTGATCCGCTACATGACCGTGCGCGTCGACGCCCACGAGCAGGGCCCGTCGGCGATGATGCGCCGCGGCGAGCGCGAGCGCGAGCGCGGCGACCGCGGCGATCGTGGAGACCGCGGCGATCGCGGCGGCCGCGACCGCGACCGCGGCGACCGCGCCCCCCGCGACTTCGCCGACGCGTAACGAGAAAGGACCAGCAACATGGCACGCCCATTTTTCCGCCGCCGCAAGAGCTGCCCCTTCTCGGGCAAGGACGCTCCGGTCATCGACTATAAGGATGTCCGCCTGCTTCAGGGCTTCGTCTCCGAGCGGGGCAAGATCGTCCCCAGCCGGATCACCGCCGTTTCCGGCAAGAAGCAGCGCGAGCTGGCCACCGCGATCAAGCGCGCCCGCCACCTCGGCCTTCTCCCCTACGTCGTGAAATAAGGAGCGCGAGCGATGGAAGTCATTCTCCTCGAGAGGATCGAGAAGCTCGGCGCGATCGGCGACGTCGTGAAGGTGAAGAACGGCTATGCCCGCAACTTCCTCCTTCCCAACGGCAAGGCGCTGAGGGCGAACGAGTCGAACCGCAAGGTGTTCGAGAGCAACCGCGAGCGGATCGAGGCGACCAACGCCGAGCGCCGCTCCGCCGCCGAAGCGGAATCGAAGGGCATTGACGGGATCACCGTCCAGCTCATCCGCCAGGCGTCCAACACCGGCCAGCTCTACGGCTCGGTCTCGGCGCGGGATCTGGCCGAGCTGCTCGAAGCCGAGGGCCACAAGGTCGCCAAGAACCAGATCGTCCTCGACCGCCCGATCAAGGCGATCGGCCTCCAGGAGGTGCGCATCGCCCTCCACCCGGAGGTCTCGGTGACGATCAAGGTCAACGTCGCCCGCTCGCCGGAAGAGGCCGAGCTTCAGGCGCAGGGCGTCGACGTGATGGCCGACATGTTCGAGAAGGACACGGCTGGCTTCACCGAGGATTACGATCCGAACGCCGAGCCGGGCGAGATTCCGACCGACGCTCCGGCGGCGGCGCCTGCCGACTCTGGCGAAGGCGACGGGACGACCGAAGCCTGAGCTCACGCGCCCGGGACAGGAAAGGCCGCCCGCTCATTCGAGCGGGCGGCCTTTTCTTTGGGCGACCATCGACGCAGAGCAGGAGCGCCACCTGAACCTCGGCTCCGAAGTCGGCTGATCAAGACGACGGGCGTCATTGCGTCACCACGCTCCCCAAATGGGAGCGGATGGCGCCGCTCGTTACGGTGGCGGAAAGGCAGCATCCGCCGCCGATGCGTTCCGCGCCTCCTGAGCAACCTTGCAGACCGTCAGGTCGTGCTGGCGGCGGCGGCGGTGCAATTGGGTAATGCCAATTCCACCTCAAGTGCCACCTGTAGGTGGATGAAGACTAAGCGCATTCTGATTGGAATTTATGGACAGGTATCATTCATATATGAAGTGACATTCTTGGTGCGCGATCGCTTGGAACTAGCAACTTCAAGCAGTCGTCGCGATCGGTTTCGGCCGCGTGATAGTCCGAACCGCCAGCACCCATCAGGGTGCTGGCGGTGGCGCACGCCGCCGACGTTTATTGCCCGTGGGTGCTTCTTGATGGGAGCTCCCCATGGACAAGAAGACGAAGAAGAAATCGAAGCGGATTCGCAATGTGATTCTCTATTTGACGTTGGTGTCGCAAGCCGTCGTCGGTATAGATCAAATTGTGGGTCATGGAGTTCATCTGTTTCAACTTGTTTCGGGCCTCGTGCAGGGGGCCCAGCTACCGAGCCATTGAACCGGGCTGATAATCTAGATCACAGTTCACCTCAGCAGATGAGCTAATTTGGGAGAGGGTGTAAAACCCTCTCCTTTTTTTGGTCATCGGAAAAAAACAGTGACAGTATACAATTCCCCGGCTCCGCTAGCACCGGTGGCGTTCGCAAACGTGGGCCGCCATCCTTTTCCGGCACGGATCCTTTGCGGCTTAGCGGCTTTGCGTGAGACAATTCTCAAACCTCGGTGCGCGCTCGGCCGCCGACAGAGGTTTCACCCGAAGCACCAAAGCACCTAAGGATCACCGCTCGGCTCCTGTACCACGAATTGCCTAGGCGCCGCGAGCCGCATCTCCACCACGCCTGCCGCGGCCTTGGCCAGCCTGCGAAATCGAGGCCCTGCCACAGCGAAGGAAAACAGTGACAGTATACATTTTCCCGGATCCGCCAGCGGCGCTTGCCGTTCTGGAAATGTATACTGTCACCCCTTCCCCGGCACGGCTCCTTAGGTGCTTTGGTGCTTCGGGTGAGACATCCTTCGACCTCCGTGCCCGCTCGCCCGCTGACAAGGTTTCACCCGAAGCACCTAAGCACCGAAGGATCAGTACGTGGCCCGGATGCCGCGAATTGCCTAAGGCGCCGCGACCCGCCTCTCGGCTACTCCGCTCATTGACCGGGGACACAAGTTCATGCTATGTTCTCATAGCCGGCCCCGCTCGGTTCTTTGAACTCTCCCCCGCCGTCGGCGGCATGACCGGGGAGGCTGAAGATCGGAAGAACGCTCAAGCCCTCCCCCAAACTTGGAGCGTCTTTCGCGGGTCGAAGGCGCCCGTCGCGTCCACTTCGTCCACTTCGCCCGATTCCGGACAGGTCCGAAACGCGCGCGTCATGTCCACTTCGTCCACTTCATCCGAATACGGACAGCGCATCGATCCATGCGGCGCCCCCCGCCAGCGCCATCACGGCGGCCGGGCCAGGCACCAAGCCCCGCCCCCTTTTTCATTGCACCTTCGGCCAAGCCGGTGTTGAGGAGCCACGGCGCACGGGAGACGACATGCTGAAGCTCATCATCGGCAACAAGGCCTATTCCTCCTGGTCGCTGCGCGGCTGGCTGGCGGTGAAGCAGTCGGGGCTCGCCTTCGAGGAGATCACCGTCCCGCTGTTCGACGAGGAATGGGAGAAGACCCGCGAGGGCAACGAGTTCGCGCCCTCGGGCGGCAAGGTGCCGGTGCTGTGGGACGACCAGGCGGTGATCTGGGATTCGCTCGCCATCGTCGAGTGGCTTTCGGACAAGACCGACCGCGACCGCTACTGGCCCAAGGACGAGGTCGCCCGGGGCATGGCGCGGTCGATGGCGGCGGAGATGCATTCGAGCTACGACAATCTGCGCCGCGAATGCCCGATGAACCTCAGGAAGCAATTCCCGCCCAGGGAGATGTCGGACAACGTCCGGCAGGAGGTCGTCAGGATCCTCGAATTATGGGCCCAGGCGCGGGCCCGGCACGGCGGCGGGGGGCCTTATCTGTTCGGGACCTTCGGCGCCGTCGACATCATGTTCGCGCCGGTCGTCACCCGCTTCGTGACCTACTCCGTCCCCGTCCCGCGCTTCGCCGCCGCCTATATGGAGGGGATGCTGTCGCATCCCTGGCTTCGCGAGTGGATCGAGGCGGCGCAGGAGGAACCCTGGGTGATCGAGAGATACGAGACCCAGGCGGCGGAATAGCTGCCGAGTAGCTCAATAAGGCGTGCCGTCCTTGCGGGTGAAGCGGCTGGCGGCGCCGTCGAGATGGAGGTCGATGTCGGGATAGTGGCAGTCGGTCGTCGCCAATCTGCCGACGGCGACGAAGACGCAGGGTGCCTCGCTTCGATTCACCAGCCGGTGGCCGTTGGCGACGCCCTTAGGGAAGGAGGCGCAGTCGCCGGCGCGCATCACGGTTTCGCCATCCTCCTCCTCCAGCACCGCCTCCCCTTCCAGCATGACGACGAACTCGTCCTCCCCTTCATGCCAGTGGCGCTGGCTGGAGATGCCGCCGGGCTCGAGCGTGACGTGGCTCACTCCGAAGTCGGACAGACCTGAGGCAGGCCCGAGGCGGCGGTAATGACGCTTGGCCATCTCCTCGCGCCAGGGCGAGGGATAGCCGGTCGTGTTGATCCGCGGGAAGGCGTCGAGATCGAGCTTCGGCATGCAAGTCCTTTGGTGTTGACAGCTGTCCGCTCAGCCTGAGTAGCCGCTGAGCGTGCTTCGATACGGCGTTTCGACTTCGCTCAATGCCTACTCAGCATGAGCGGATCAGTTATAGGCAGGTATAGTGAGCAGTTCCATCGACCCTATCGAGCTAGCTTCCAGGCTGATCGCCTGCCCCTCCGTCACGCCGGCCAGGGGCGAGGTGTTCGACGCGCTCGAGGCGGCGCTGACGCCGCTCGGCTTCGAGGTCCACCGCTTCGTCAGCGGCGGGGAGGTGGAGAATCTGTTCGCGACCCGCGGCACGGGCAGCCCCCATTTCGGGTTCGCGGGCCATCTCGACGTCGTCCCTCCAGGCGACGGCTGGAGCGGCGATCCGTTCGGTCCCGAGATACGCGGGGGGCTGCTCTACGGACGCGGCGCGGTCGACATGAAGGGCGGCATCGCGGCCTTCGTGGCCGCCGCGGCGGAGGTCGCCGGGCATCGCGGCACCTTGAGCCTGCTCATCACCGGCGACGAGGAAGGGCCGGCCGTGCACGGTACCCGCGCCATCATGGCCTGGATGGCTGAGCGCGGCATCCGGCCCGACATGATCCTGATCGGCGAGCCGACCTCGGACTCGCGGCTGGGCGACATCGTCAAGATCGGCCGGCGCGGCTCGGTCAACATGTGGATCACCGTTCCCGGCGTTCAGGGCCATGTCGCCTATCCGCACCGGGCGGACAACCCGATCCCGAAGCTGGCGAGGGTGGTCGCGGCGCTGGAGGCGCTTCACCTCGACGACGGCAGCGACTCCTTCCAGCCTTCGAACCTCGAGGTGACCTCGGTCGAGACGGACACGAGGGCGACCAACCTCATCCCCGGCAGCGCGCGGATCCAGCTCAACATCCGCTTCAACAACCATCACCGGGGCGAGGACCTCGTCGCGCTGGTGCGCCGCATCGCCGAAGCCGAGGCGCCCGGCGCGACGGTCGAGGCGATGATCTCCGGCGAGGCCTTCCTGACCCCGCCGGGCCCGCTCTACGCCCTTGTCACGCGGGCGATCCGCGAGGAGACGGGGGTCGAGCCGGAGCTGTCGACCAGCGGCGGCACCTCGGACGGTCGCTTCCTGATCGAGCTGTGCCCGGTCGTCGATTTCGGCTTGCCGAACGCCACCATGCACAAGCTCGACGAGGCGGCGGCGGTCGAGGACCTCCGGACCCTCGCGCGAATCTATGCGCGCATAGTGAGGGGCGCGCTCGGATAGGCTTCGTGGGCGAGGCTCCGGGCGCAATCCTGCGCCTCGGCCCAGGCCAGGAAGGCGTCCTCCGGCATCGGAGCGACTCCGGGAAAGCCCTGCAGGCTGTCGCAGCCGAGGCCGCGGAGCACCTCGACCTGGTCCTGCCGCTCCACTCCGGCGGCGACGGCTTCGCAGCCGAGGCCGTGGACGAGCTGGATGAGCGAAGCGGCGACGCTCTTCGCCCGTTCCGACCGATCGATATCCGCGACGATGCCGCGGTCGAGCCGGACCCGGTGCATGGGCAGGCTGGCGAAGCCGGAGAGGCGCGCCCGGCCGGACCCGAAATCGCTGACGCAGACCTCGACTCCGTCGGCGCGAAGCCGCTCGAGCTCGGCGGAAACCCATTTGTCGCAGCCGGAAGCCGCGGCTTCGTTGAGCTCGATCTCGACCCCCCAGGGCGATTTGCCGGCACGGGCGAGGGCGGCTCGAAGCCGCTCGATGAAATCGAGCCGCTCGAACTGGCGGGCGGCGACGGGGAAGCACAAGCGGTGATCCAGCCCGGCGGCTCGCCAGCGTTCCAGGGCGCTGGACACGGCGTTGAGGGTCCAGTCGCCCAGATGCACGGCGAGGCCGGTTTCCTGAAGCATCGCCTCTTCGCCGGAGAGGAGCCGGCTTCCGTCGGACCCGTTCCAGCGTATCTGGGCCTCGGCGGCGGTGATCGCGCCGGAGCGCAGGCACAGGCGCGGCTCGAAGACGAGCTCCAGCTCGTGGCGCTCGACGGCTCGGCGGACCGACGCCTCGATCGCGCTGCGCGCCTCGGACGCGCGTGCGAGGCCCGGCTCGTAGCTGCACAGGCGCGAGCGCCCGGCCGCCTTGGCCTGGTACATGGCGATATCGGCCGCCTTCATCAAAGCGGTGAGGTCGGAGCCGTGCTCGGGCGCCAGAGCGATTCCGATCGAGCCGCCGATGAGCACCGATCCGCCGGCCGACTTGAACGGCTCCGCCAGCGCGGCAAGCGCCCGGGCGCCGATCCGCTCCGCTTCTTCGCGGGTAGAGACCTCAGGAAGGAGCATGGTGAATTCGTCGCCGGCGAGACGCGCCAGCAGGGGCGGCGCCAGCGTGCCGTCGGCCACCTCGGCCTTGAGCACGACCCGGAGGCGGTTCGCGACCATGATCAGCACCTGATCGCCCTGGGCGTGGCCGAGGCGGTCGTTGACCTCCTTGAAGCCGTCGAGGTCGATGAACAGCAGGGCCGCGCCGCTGTCGCGCGACGTCAGGATCCGCTCGGCCTCGCGGCGGAAATGGAGGCGGTTGGGAAGCGCGGTGACGGGATCGTACATCGCCATGGCCTGGGCATCGTCGAGATTGGAACGAACCTGCTCGAACAGCCCTTCGACGGCGGCCGCCAAAGCCGGCATCTCGCGCTTCAGAGCGGGCGGCGCCGGCGACGACAGATCGCCGCGGCTGACGGCGAGCAGCCGGTCGATCAAGGCCGAGACGGCGCGGGCATGGGCGCTGTTGGGCCGCTCGGCGGCCATGTAGACGATGGCCAGGGCGAAAAGACCGAAGACGACGGAAGCCGCCACCTGCTGGTTGAGGCTGCCGAGCAGCAGAAAGCCCAAAAGCGTCAGGGCGAAGGCCGACACACCCGCCGTCACCGAGAGAACGCGATTGCTGATCCTTGCGACCGTCGAAGCCATGATCGGCGGTGTTTCCTGTCCGGTCCTGCCGCACCGCCCCCCACAGGCGCGCGTTCATGATGCAGATTATGCCGGAAGCGTTACCATTCGGTATCCATCAGCCGCGCGGGCGCCGCAGAACGATGTAGAGGGCGCCGGCGCCGCCGTGCCTCGGATGGGCGTTGCGGACGGCGGCGATGTCGCCGGCATGCCTCGATGCGTGAAGCCAGTCGCCGACGGCGGCGCGGATGGCGCCCCGCTTCAGCGGCCGCTCGGGGCCGGGGGGCTTGCCGGTGACGAGGAGGAGCAGCCGGGCGCCGTCGCGGATCGCCTCCTCCAGCCGGCGGTCGAGCAGGTCATAGGCGGTGGCGAGGTTGTGGCCATGGAGGTCGAGCACAGCGTCGGGCGAGACCAGCCCGCGGCCGAGACGGCGATCCCAGCTGCCGTCCAGGGTCTGCCCCGGCCCCTTGCGGGGCGGCGGGGGGGCGGGCTCTCGGCGGACCGGCGCCGGCGGCGGCGCAGGCGCATCTTCCTGAAGCCCGGGCGCGGGAGCCGGCTGCGGAGCGGCGACGCCGTCGAGCGGGCGCACCGACTCGACCACCTTCGCCCACAATCTCGCCTCGTCAGGGCTGAGCCGGCGTCGCATCGAGCCGCGCCAGCGTGCCCTTCGGCACCAGAACATAGGCGCGGCCGCGGCCCTGCATCCCGCCGGCGATCCGAGCCGCCTCTGGGCCGGCGCCCCAGAAGGTGTCGAAGCGGTTGGAGCCCTTGATCGCGCCGCCCGTATCCTGGGCGATCCACAGGCCGTTCGCCTCGGGCCGGTCGAGCTGGAGGAGCACGGGCGCCCCGAGCGGCACGTATTTGGGGTCGGTGGCGACAGTGGCGCGGCCGGTGACGGGGAGGCCGAGCGCTCCGAGGGGCCCCGCCCCGGTCAGCTCCTGGAAGAAGATGTAGCTCTTATTCTCGCGCATGATCGCCCTTCCCTCTTCCGGGTTGGCGCGAAGCCAGGCGACGATGCCCTGCATCGTGGTCTGGCCGGGGCCGAGCAGCCCGCGGTCCTTCATCAGCTTGCCGATGCCGACATATTCGCGGCCATTCTGCCCGGCATAGCCGATGCGCATCACCCCGCCGTCCGGCAGGCGCAGCCGACCCGAGCCCTGGATCTGCAGGAAGAAGAAGTCGATCTCGTCGGCCGCCCAGGCGATTTCCAGGCCTCGATCGGCGAGCGCCCCGGCTTCGATCTCCGAGCGCTCGTAATAAGGGACGATGATTCCGTTCTCGAGCCGCCCCCGGCGCGGCGTGCCCGCCGCCTCGGCGGTCGCGGCGTCGACTTCGACGAGATCGGGCGGCTTGCGGTAGACGGGCACCTCGTATCCGGGCTGGCGGGTGCGCGAGCCGGCGATTTCCGGCTCGAAATAACCGGTGACGAAGGCGGCGCCGTCGCCAACCTGGACCAGCTCGAAATGCTCGGCGAAGAAGGCCGGAGCCGAGGGAGGGGCGGCCGCGGCGGCACAGGCGGCCCGCCAGTCCTCGGGCCGGGTGAGGCCGCTCGCGTCGGTGCGCTTGACGAGGGCCGGGCAGCTGATCCGGAAGGCCTCCAGCGCGCGGGCGGCCTCGGCCTCGGCCAGGGCCGGGAGCGCCGGTCCGGCCGAGACCCCGAGCAGCGCGGCGGTGGGAGGCTTGGCCGGGGCCGGCGGCGGGGCCTCCGCGGCCGGCGCGCGCTGGGGCGGCTCCGGCCTCTGCTGCTTGGGGACGCAGCTGGCGAGAAGAACCATCGCCAGGAGCGGCGGAAGGTTCATAAGGTTCGGCTTCCAAGGAAGCGAAAAACTTCCGCCTCCCGGGTGGAGCACGCCCCGCTTATCCCGCCATGATTCGCCCCTGCTCATCCCGGGAGGATACCCCTCGGGAGGGGGTGTAGGAAAATTGTTTCTGAGACCGTCATGCCGGGTTCGACCCTGAATGCGTGAGCACCGCGGCACCAACGCCGAACGTCCGTGTTCATGGAGTCCGGCGTTCGCCGGAATGACGGGCGGGACTCAGTCCGCTTCGTCGGTCTCGACGAGGAGCCAGTTCGGATCGCCGCTGGAGAGGGTGCGGCGGAAGGTCCAGACGTCGTGGGTGGGGATGGCGTCGCTCAGAGTGCCGGCGATGACCCTGCCCTCGCGGTCGCGCGTCACCGCCGCGATGTCGGCGTCGAAGCGGACGTCGATCTCGGCGGTGCGGCCGTTGAGGCGGGCGTCCTGGATCACGGCCCGCTCGATCTGGACGAGGCGATTGTCGAGCTGCTCGCCCGCGGCCTCGCGCTCGGTGATGGCCTCCTCGAAGGTGGCGAGAACGTTGCCGCCGACGAGGTGGCGAAGCTCCTGGCGGTCACCGCGCCAGAACGCCTCGAGGATCATCCGGTAGGCCGCCTGAGCGCCCTCGAGGAAGCGCGCGACGTCGAAGCTCGAATCGGCGGCGACGATGGCGCGGATGCCCGGAGTGGCCGGCTCCTCGTAGACGAACCCGCCCGATTCCGGGCGCTCGATCGTGAGATCGGCGGGGGGAACGGCGCCTTCGCCGGCCGCAGCGGTCTCGGCGGGGCGAAGGATCGGCTGCTGCTCGTGGCCGGTACGGCGGCCGAGCACCGAGTAGAGCCTCAGGCCCACGAACAAGGCCACCATCGCCAGGAGGACAATCTCGGTCACTAGTTTCTCCGAACTCAACGAGCCTCTACATAGGCCTTTGGCGTCAAGGATTCAAATGGCGCACGGTTCCATGGCGCACGCATCGGGCCGTGGCGACCGGTTGCACGGTCCGGCCGCGCCTGCTACCCGCCCGGGCGCACCGGGTCCCGCGCCGCCGCGGCCCGCCTCAACCCGATTTTTCGAAGGCGAATCAAATGGCCGAAGACCAGGGCAATCCCGCCGAGCAGCAGCCCAACGGCAACGACACCGCGCCCCGCGTCGGAGTCATTTCCCAATATGTGAAGGATCTTTCTTTCGAGAATCCGAACTCCCCGGCGGTCTATCAGTGGCAGACCCAGCCCAAGATCGAGGTCGACTTCAACATCGGCTCGAGCAAATTGAACGACGAGATCTACGAGGTCGCGCTCCGCATCGAGGTCCGCGCCACCGCCGACGGCCAGACCGCCTTCGCCGTCGACCTCATGTATGCGGGCCTGATCGGAATCCGCAACGTCGACGAAGCCGATACCCAGGCCTTCCTGCTCGCCGAGGCGCCGCGGATCCTGTTCCCCTTCGCCCGGCACATCATCGCCCAGACCGTGCAGGAAGGCGGCTTCCCGCCGCTGATGCTCGATCCCATCGATTTCCACGCGCTCTACGTCGCCCGGGCGGAGCAGGAGATGGCGGGCCAGGCATCCGGCGAGATCGGCCAGGCCTGATCCGACCGGCCCCGAAGGCGGCGCCATGAACCTCTGGAAGGCGACCGGGACGATCGGCGGGCTCACCATGGTGAGCCGGATCCTCGGCTTCGCCCGCGAGATGATCTTCGCCCGGGTGATGGGCGCCGGCATGGCCGCCGACGCCTTCGCTTTGGCCTTCCTCATCCCCAATCTGTTCCGGCGGCTGTTCGGCGAGGGGGCGTTCAGCCAGGGCTTCGTGCCCTTGTTCAGCCAGCGCCTCCACGGCGAGGGCGGGATGGAGGAAGCGCGGCGCTTCGCCGAGGAAGTGCAGGCGGTGTTCCTGCCGATGCTGATGGCGATCACCGCCGTCTTCGTCATCGCCATGCCCGCCTTCGTGGCTCTGATCGGCTCGGGCTGGCGCGACGAGCCGGAGAAGTTCGCCTTCGCGGTCGAGCTGTCGAGGATCACCTTCCCCTACATGCTTCTGATCTCGATGGTCTCGCTGCTGTCGGGCGTGCTCAACTCGCTGACCCGATTCACCGCCGCCGCCTTCGCCCCGGCCCTGCTCAACGCCGCGCTGATCGGGTCGCTGCTGCTGGTCCCCGCCGGCGGGCCGGTGACGGCCAGGGCCATGGCCTGGGGCGTGCTGGCGGGCGGGGTTCTTCAGTTCGCCCTGTGCTGGATCGCGGTCCGGCGCGCCGGGGTGAAGCTGAGCCTCAGGCCGCCGAAGATGACTCCGCGGGTCAAGGAGCTGCTGATCCTGATCCTTCCGGCCACTCTGGGCGGCGGCATCTACTATATCAGCCAGCTCTTCTACGCCTATTTCGCGACCCGCCTGCCCGAAGGCTCGCTCGTCTATCTGGGTTTCTCCGACCGGCTGAACCAGCTTCCGCTCGCCATCATCGGCTCGGCGCTGGGCACCGCGATCCTGCCGACGATCAGCCGCCATGTCGGCGCCGGCGACGGCGCGGGCGCCGCCCGGGTGCAGGGCCAGGCGACGGAGCTCGCCATGCTTCTCACCCTGCCCGCCGCGGTGGCTCTGGCGGTGACGGCCGGGCCGATCGTCGCCGCGCTCTTCCAGGGCGGCAAGTTCACCGCCGAAGACGCCGCCACCACCTCACTGGTCCTCTCGATCATCGTCGCCGGACTGCCCGCCTACGTCCTGATCAAGGTGCTGACTCCCGGCTTCTTCGCCCGCAAGGACATGAAGACCCCGGTGATCATCGCGGCGGTGAGCCTTGGCATCGGAGTCGCGCTCAATTTCCTGCTCATCCCGCTGATCGGGATCGCCGCGCTGGCGCTGACCACGGCTCTGTCGGCCTGGATCAACGCACTCACCCTCTACGTCCTGCTTCGGGCGCGCGGGCATTTCCGTTTCGAGCCCTGGCTGTGGAGCCGGCTGGCGCGCCAGCTGGTCGCGGCGCTGGCGATGGCGGCCGCCCTCTATCTGGTGCGCGAGCAGCTCGAGGGCTTCTTCGCCGGCTCGGCCGGGCGGCGGCTGGTGGGCGTGGGGGCGCTCGTCTCGGTCGGAGGGGTCGTCTATTTCGCCGTCGCCTGGACGATCGGAGCGATGAACCGCGACGACATCCTCATCCTGCTCAGGCGCAAGAAGGCCGGCTGACTTCAATCGCCCGCTCCGCTCGGCCCGAGCTTGAAGGCCTTGTTTGCGAGCGAAGTGAAGGGCTTCGACAGGCTCAGCCCGAACGGGTTCAGAATGGCGCGAAACTCCGGCCTGGCCGAGCGTATAATTGATCCCGTCCCCTTCAGCCGCCATTCAGCCGCCTTTTGTAGAAAGGCCCGGTTTCCTATATAGTTACAATCACGGCTCCGTTCCGAAGAGGATGCGTCCCATGTCTCTTGCCAAGAAATTGCTGACCCTCGCCGCGCCCGCGGCCCTGCTCGCGCTGGGCGGCTGCGCGACCGGTCTGCCCACCCAGGTCTCCCGCTACCAGGCGATGCCGGCCCCCGCCGGCCAGAGCTTCGTCATCCAGGCGGCCGATCCCGAGGACCGCGGCGGCCTCGAATTCTCGCGTTACGCCGATCTCGTCCGCCGGCACATGATCGCCCAGGGCTATAGCGAGGCGAGCTCGCCCTCCCAGGCCTCGCTGATCGTGTCGCTGGGTTACGGAGTCGACGACGGGCGGCAGCAGGTCGTCACCCGCCCCGCGCTCGGCTACGGCCGCTTCGGCTATGGCGGCTTCGGCTACCGGCCTTACTGGTCCCGCTTCGGCGGCTACGGCCGCTTCCGCTCGCCCTTCTATTACGGCTGGGACGATCCGTTCTGGTATCGCGGCTTCGGCGACGAGATCGACGTCTACACCGTCTATACCAGCTACCTCGACATGGACATCCGCCGGCCCGACGGCCAGGCGGTGTTCGAAGGCACCGCCCGCGCCCGCTCGCGCACCGACGAGCTCAGCGTGCTGGTTCCGAACCTGATCGAGGCGATGTTCACCGGCTTCCCCGGCAACAGCGGCGAGACGGTGAAGATCACGGTGGCCCCGGAGCGCAAGCGCTAGGACGGCCGGACCGAAAGAGAGGGAGGGCCGTCGCGTCCCCGTCATCCGGACCCGATCCGGGTGACGAAGGCGCGGCGGCTCTCCCTTTTCCTTTGCGCATTCAACGGGCGTTCATCCGCCGACCCGAATTTCGCGTCCCGACAGGCGATATGAAAAAGTCTCGGGGAGGGTGAATGCTGAAATATATCGGAGCGGCCGCGATGGCCGGACTGGCGCTTGCGTCCGCGGCGCCGGCGCAGAACCCGGCAGACCAGGCTCAGGCGGAGGACATCATCGTCACCGGCCGGAGGAGCGGAGTGCCGATGTGGACGGTGCGCAGCGACAGGACGACCATCGTCCTGGTCGGCGCCATCGCCGGAGTTTCCAAGACCACCAAATGGGATCCCCTGGCCCTGACCGAGGCGCTGAGGAAGGCGGACCGGGTGATGTTCCCGCAGTCGCACGCCCTGACGGTCAGCAATCCGCTCAACCTGATCGGCTGGCTCGCCAAGTACAAGAAGATGGGCAGCCTGCCCAAGGGCCAGACACTGGGGCAGTTCGTCGCCCCCGAGCACATGCGCCGACTCGCCGCCCTCCAGGCGCGCGGGATGGCGCAGAAAGGGTATGAGGGCCGCCATCCGCTGCATCTCTCCAACGACCTGCGCGACCGCGCCAAGGGCAAAGTCGATTACGGCCGCAATGCCGCCGACTATGTCGAGAAGGCGATCAAGACCCACAAGCTCAAGCTGGCGGTGGACCCGATCGCCAAATCGAAGGCCAAGCCGGTGGTGAAGGACCTGTTCGCCTCGCAGCCCTCCGACCATGTCCCGTGCCTGATCGACTCGATCGCGGCCGCGGAAGCGGGGCCGGCGGCGGTCCAGGCGCGCTCGGACGCCTGGGCGGCGCGGCGCGTGCCGGAGGTCCTCGCCTCGCCCGCGGACAAGGTCCATTCGAGCTGCTGGCCTTACGGCGCCGGCATCGGTCCGACGCCGGACGAGCTTTTCGCCGAGATGCGCGGGCTGCTCGACGACGACCAAGTGACGATGGCCGTCCTCGGCCTGCGCACGCTGGCGGAGAGCGGCGGAATCCTGGACCGGCTCCAGGCCGCGGGCTTCGACATCCAGGGCCCGGCCTGGAAGTAAACGGCACGCCGTCATCGCGAAGCGCAGCGCCGCGCTCCTCGCGATGACGGTCGCCTTCAGCGGCGGACGAGGAAGGCGCCGGCGAGGACCAGGAGCACTCCGGCGACCCGGACGGGGCTGATCTCCACCCGCGGGATTCCGAACGCGCCGAGCCGGTCGAGCAACAGGGCCATGACCAATTGCCCGGCAATGGCGACCATCAGGAAATAGGTGACTCCCATGCGCGGCGCCGCGAAGGCCGCGACCGCCACGAACACCGCGCCGTAGAGGCCGCCGGTCCACGCATACCAGGGAAGCGCCCTCACCTCTGCGGCATTCGGGCGGACTCCGAGCGCCAGGGCGACGGCGACCAGCGCCACCGTGCCGACGGCGAAGGAGATGAGGGCGGCGTTGACGGGGGAGCCGGCGCCGCGCGCCAGAAGGGCGTTGGTCGGCGCCTGAAGGGCGACGAGGGTGCCGCTGACGAAGGCGCCGATCAGCGCGAAGAGAAGGAGCGGGTTCACCGGGCTTGCGGCATCCCGCGCCCGCTCAGCCCTCGAGCTGGCGGGTCAGCAGGCGGATGTCGGCGTCGAGCTCCGAATCCTGGGCGCGCAGCTTCTCGATCTGGCGGACGGCGTGGATCACCGTCGTATGGTCGCGCCCGCCGAAGCGGCGGCCGATCTCGGGCAGCGAGCGCGGAGTCAGCTGCTTGGAAAGGTACATCGCGACCTGGCGGGGCCGCGCGACTTCGCGGGCGCGGCGGGCCGAGGTCATCTCCGCCTTGCGGATCCGGTAATGCTCGGAGACCCGGGTCTGGATCTCGTCGATGGAGATCCGGCGCTGGTTGGCGCGAAGCGTGTTGGCGAGCACCTCGCCGACGAAATCGAGGTCGATCACCCGGTTCTGCATGGTCGCGTAGGCGGCGATGCGGTTGAGGGCGCCCTCGAGCTCCCGAACGTTCGAGCTGATCCGCTTGGCGAGGAACATGGCGACGTCGTCGGGCACCGACACTTCCGGAAGCGCTTCGAGCTTCTTGTGGATGATGTTGAGTCGAAGCTCGAGGTCGGCCTGGTTGATGTCGGCGACGAGGCCCCAGGAGAGACGGGAGAGAATCCGCGGCTCGATCCCGTCCAGATCCTGGGGAGCGCGGTCCGAGCTGATGACGAGGCGGCGGCCGGCCGAGATGATCTCGTTCATCGTGTGGAAGAATTCTTCCTGGGTCGATTCCTTGCCGGCGATGAACTGGACGTCGTCGATCATCAGCAGGTCGGCGGCGCGCAGATGCTGCTTGAACTGGATCGTGTCGTTGGCGCGAAGCGCGGCGACGAACTCGACCATGAACTTCTCGGCCGACATGTAGATGATCTTCGCCCGCGGCCTCAGCCGGTGGAATTCGTGGCCGATGGCGTGGAGCAGGTGGGTCTTGCCGCGGCCGGTGCCGCCGTGGAGGAAAAGCGGGTTGAAGGCGACGTTGTCGGCGGTGGCGAGGGTGGTCGCGGCGCTGAAGGCGACCTCGTTGGCCTTGCCGACGACGAAATTCTCGAAGCGGTAGCGGGGCTCCAGCGCGACCGCGTAGAGCGCCTCGCCGGCGGCGGGCTCCTGCTGCGGCGCCGGGATCTCGACGACGGCGGCGGTCTTGGGCGCGGCGGCGCCGACGCGAATGACGATGTGGCGGACGGCCGGGCAGGCGGCGCGCCAGGCGAGGGTCAGGCGCTCGGAGAAATGGGTCTGCACCCAGTCGGCCATGAACTGGGAGGGAAGCTCGAGGCGGAGGGTGCCGGTCTCGGAGTCGAGATTGCCGAGCGCGATCGGCCGAAGCCAGCCGTCGAAGGTGCGAGCGCCGCAATCGCGGCGGAGTCCGGCGCGAATCGCCTCCCATGCCGCCTGGAGCGCGCCCCGCTCCATCATTTCCACTGAAGAACTGCCTCCCGTCGGCTTCACAGACACGAAACGCACCCCCTCTTCACACTGGACCTCTTTCATTCGGGTCCTGACTGGCGCAAACTTCTTCCGACACGCGGCCGCCCCCCGGCGGCAACCGATTCGAAAGGTCGTTCTTGCTGTGGCGTCCGGAGGGAGATTCGCCCCGCCGGAGCGGCCTTTTTGGAAGCCTCGGCCCGGCCATGCAAGGCGGAAATTCGCCGTCACAGAAAAGAAACATATTGACATAGGTTTTCTGCGGCTCTGCGTAAAAATGGCGGAAAACCGCCATTTTCTCGCTGGCGCGAGCCGCGAATCGCGGGAATCCCTAGGGTTTCGCCTTACGTTCTTTTGGGCACGAAAAAGCCCGCCGGAAAACGCGTCCGGCGGGCCAGTTCGAAGCTTTAGAAAGGCTTAGGAGAGGGCCGCGATACGGCGCGTCAGGCGCGAGAATTTGCGGGCGGCGGTGTTCTTGTGGAAGACGCCCTTGGCGACCCCGCGGGCGAGCTCCGGCTGGACCCTGGAGATGGCGGCGAGCGCCTGATCCTTGTCGCCCGCCTCGATCGCGGCCTCGACCTGCTTGACGAAGGTGCGGATGCGGCTGACACGGGTCCGGTTGATCTCGGTCCGGCGCTGGTTGCGGCGGATTCGCTTCTTTGCCTGCGGCGTGTTCGCCATCGTCTGACTGCCTCTTATCGCTAAAATGAAAAGGGCGCGGCCAATCACCGCACCCGCTCGGCTGCGCCTCTACGCCAGGGAGGCCCGAAAGGTCAACCTCAAGCGCGCTGGCAGCGGGGGCAGAAAAAGGTGGAGCGGCCCGAATCGGCCCGCCGGCGAATCGCGCTTCCGCAATGGCACGCCTCCCCTCCCCGACCGTAGACCCGCCACTGCTTCGAGAAGTAGCCGAGCTCGCCCGAAGGCCGCGCATAATCGCGAAGCGACGAGCCGCCCGCCTCGATCGCCGCGACAAGGACGGCCTTGATCGCTTCGACCAGCCTCTCCAGCCGGGGCCGGGAGATCCTGCCGCCGGCGCGGGACGGAGCGATGCCGGCCATGTGCAGGGCCTCGCAGACGTAGATGTTGCCGAGGCCGGAGACGACATGCTGGTCGAGCAGCATGGCCTTGATCGGCGCGGAGCGGCCGGAAAGCGCGGCGAGCAGGTAATCGGCGTTGAACTCCGGCCCGAGCGGCTCCGGCCCCATCGCCGCGAAGGCGGGAAGCTGCTCCAGCTCGGCGGTCGCCGCCAGATCGAGCGAACCGAAGCGGCGCGGGTCGTTGAGGACGGCCCGCCTCCCCTCGTCCGTCTCGAGCAGGAAATGGTCGTGGGCTCCGAGTTCGGCGGGGTCGATCCGCCAGCGGCCCGACATTCCCAGATGGAAGACGAGCGTGTCGCCGCGGTCGGTGTCGATGAGGCCGTATTTGGCGCGGCGGGAAAGGCCGGTGACGGTGGCCCCGGTGAGCCGCTGGCGAAGGTCGGGCGGGAAGGCGCGTCTGAGGTCCGGCCGCCGCGTTTCGACCGAGACGAGCCGCCGGCCCTGGAGCACGGGAACAAGACCCCGCACCGTGGTTTCGACCTCGGGCAGCTCAGGCATTGGGGGATGCCGGGTTGCGACCCCTCCCCGTTCGCCCCGAGCGAAATCGAGGGGGCCTATCGAGCGACTCCGGGATCTGGCCTCGGCTTCGCTCGGAGGGGTGTCTCGACTTCGCTCGACACGAACGGAGAAAATCCGCTTGAGACCGATGGAGAACTGAAGGCGTGCACATCTCCGGAAACCCCTGCTAGAGGCGGGCGCGATGGACAAGGTTTCTTTCGGTTTCGAGGAGGTGGCGCCCGACGAGAAGACCCGGCGCGTGGGCGCCGTCTTCTCCAGGGTCGCCCGGCGCTACGATCTGATGAACGACCTGATGTCGGGCGGAATGCACCGGCAGTGGAAGGATCTGTTCGTCCGGCGGGTAAGGCCGCGCAAGGGCGAGTCGATCCTCGACATGGCGGGCGGCACGGGCGACGTCGCCTTCCGGCTCGCCCGGAATGGAGCGATGGTCACCGTGGCGGACATCAACCCGGACATGCTGGAGGTCGGCCGCGAGCGGGCGGCGAAGCGGCGCCTCGACGGCCTTGCCTGGGCGGTCGAGAATGCCGAGAGGCTGAGCTTCGGCGCGTCGAGCTTCGACGCCTACACGATCGCCTTCGGAATCCGCAACGTGACCGAAATCGACTCGGCGCTGATCGAGGCGCACCGGGTGCTGAAGACCGGCGGCCGATTCTTCTGCCTCGAATTCTCCACCACCCGCTGGCCGGGCTTCGCCGGCCTTTACGACGCTTATTCGATGCACGCGGTGCCCCGGATCGGCAAAGCGGTCGCCGGGGACGAGGAGAGCTACCGCTACCTGGTCGAATCGATCCGCCGCTTCCCGCCCATGGAGAAATTCTCGGAGATGATCGCCAGGGCCGGATTCGCCCGGGTGAAAGCCGAGCCGATCCTCGGCGGCCTCGTCGCCATCCACAGCGGCTGGAAGATTTGACCCATCCCGTCGTCCATATCTGGCGCCTTCTGAAGTGGGGGCGAGTGCTGGCCCGGCACGGGGCGCTGCGCGGCATCGAGCGCGACTCCAACACGCCGCTGCCGGTCCGCCGCCTCGCCCGGATCGCTCGCTTCGGCGCCCGGATTCCGCGGGTTCCCAATTACGGCGAGGCCTTCGTCGAGCTCGGGCCGGCCGCGATCAAGTTCGGCCAGGCGCTGGCCACTCGCCCCGATCTGGTCGGAGTCGAGGCGGCGCGCGACCTCCAGCTCCTGCAGGACAGCCTTCCGCCGGCGCCTTTCGAGGAAGTGCGCAGAGCGATCGAGCAGGGGCTCGAAAAGCCGCTCGAGGAAATCTTCTCGGACATCGACCCGGAGCCGGTGGGCGCCGCGTCGATCGCCCAGGTTCACCGCGCCCATACGACCGAGGGCAAGCTGGTGGCGGTGAAGGTGCTGCGGCCCAATATCGAGGAGGATTTCGCCCGCGCCCTGGACACCTATGCCTGGGCAGCGGCCCAGGTCGAGCAGATGGGCGGCGAGGCGGCGCGGCTCAGGCCGAGAGCGGTGATCGCCTATTTCAAGCAGTGGACGGCGCGCGAGCTCGACCTTCGCCGCGAGGCGGCCTCCGCTTCGGAGCTGCGCGAGAATCTGGTCGCCGAGAGCGGCTTCTACGTCCCGGCCATCGACTGGACGCGCACCTCGCGACGGGTGCTGACCCTCGAATGGATCGACGGGATCAAGCTCACCGACCGCGATGCCCTCGTCGAGGCCGGGCACGACCTCAAGGCGCTGGCGGCGATCCTGGTCCGCGCCTTCCTTCGCCAGTCGGTGATCGACGGCTTCTTCCACGCCGACCTCCACCAGGGCAATCTGTTCGCCCTCCCCGACGGCCGGCTCGCGGCGATCGACTTCGGGATCATGGGCCGGATCGACCGCCAGTCGAGGATCTGGCTCGCCGAGATCCTCTACGGGCTGCTCACCGGCAATTACCGGCGAGTCGCCGAGATTCATTTCGAGGCGCAATATGTCCCGCCGCATCACGACGTCGACGAGTTCGCCACCGCCTTGAGGGCGGTCGGCGAGCCGATCCGCGGCCTTCCGGTCAAGGACATTTCGGTCGGCCAGATGCTCGACGGGCTGTTCACCATCACCCGCGACTTCGAGATGCCGACGCAGCCGCATCTCCTACTCCTCCAGAAGACGATGGTGATGGAGGAAGGAGTCGCCCACGCCCTCGATCCCGATATCAACATGTGGGAGACGGCCGAGCCCTTCCTCAGGGAATGGGTGCGCGGCGAGCTCGGCCCCGAGGCCGCGCTCGCGGATCGCATCGTGCGGGACTTCAGGACCTTCGCGAAGATCCCGGAGCTGATCCGGCGCATCGACCATTATTACCCGCCGCCCGGCGCCGCGCCGCCCGACCCGCCGCTCGCCGAGGTGGTGGTGGTGAAGCCGCGAAGGTATTGGCGCTACGCGGTCACCGCCATCCTCTCGGCGGCGGCTGGCGCCGCAGCGGCATGGGCATTATTCTAAGCGCATGAAGCGAGAAGAAGTTCTTTCGGCGCTGCGACCGCTCGAGCCGGAGCTCAAGCGCCTCGGCTTCGCGAAGCTCTATCTGTTTGGGTCGGCTGCACGCTCCGATCCGGACGCGCGCGACGTCGACCTTCTGTACGAGGCCGAGAATAGTCTCAGGCCCGGCTTCCACGAGCTTGCCGATGCATGGGACCGGCTGGAGGGGATTCTCGGCAAGCGCGTAGACCTGGTCGATCGTGAGCTGCTCCATCGACGCATTCGACCTCGAGTCGAGAACGAGATGATCGAGGTTTACTGATGAACCTCGGGCCCGAAGCGGATGCGCTTTATCTCGATGAGATAGTGGAATTGGTCCAGCTTGTCCGCGAGAGCCTCGTTGGAACGAGCCAGGCCGAATTCCTGCTGGACCGAACCAAGGGAGACGCAACTGCGCTTCGCCTTGGCGCCATCGGAGAAGCCAGCCGCAAACTTTCGCGGGAGCTGCAGGAACGCCACCCCGAAATAGAATGGCGGAAAATGTACGGACTGCGCAACATCGTCGCACATCATTATCGTCGACTGAACTACCGCATTCTTTGGCAGATCGCGACAGAGACGCTCGAACCGCTGGACGAGGCCTGCCGGGACGAGCTCGCGCGCCTCGGCGAATGAACGGCAAGCGCATCCTTCTCATCGTCGGCGGCGGGATCGCGGCCTACAAGGCGTGCGAGCTCGTCCGGCTGATCCGGAAGGCGGGCGGGAGCGTGCGCTGCGTGCTGACGGCGGGGGGGGCGCAGTTCGTCACTCCGATGACTCTCGCGGCCTTGTCCGAGCAGCCGGTCCATACCAGCCTCTGGGACCTCAAGGACGAGGTCGAGATGGGGCATATCCAGCTCAGCCGGGAGGCCGACCTGGTGGTCGTCTGCCCCGCCACCGCCGACCTGATGGCGAAGATGGCGGCCGGGATCGCGGACGATCTCGCCACGACCCTGCTCCTCGCCACCGACAAGCCGGTGCTGGCGGCGCCGGCGATGAACGTCAGGATGTGGCAGCATGAGGCGACCCGCCGAAACGTCGCCAGGCTGCGGTCGGACGGGGTGACCATCCTCGAGCCCGACGAAGGCGAAATGGCGTGCGGCGAATATGGGCCGGGGCGGCTGCCTGAGCCGGAGCGGATCCTGGCGGCGATCCGATCGCATCTCGCTTCGGGCGGACCGCTGACGGGGAAGCATGTCGTCGTCACGGCCGGGCCTACCCAGGAACCGATCGATCCCGTGCGGGTGATCGCCAACCGCTCCTCGGGAAAGCAGGGTTTCGCCATTGCCTCGGCGCTCGCGGATCTTGGGGCGCGGGTGACCTTGGTGGCGGGGCCGGTGGCGCTCGCCACGCCCGCGGGAGTCGAGCGGATCGACGTCGAGACCGCCCGCCAGATGCAGGCCGCCGTCGCCGCGGCGCTTCCCGCCGACGCGGCGGTGCTGGTGGCGGCGGTGGCCGACTGGCGGGTCGAGCCCTTCCCTTCCAAGCTGAAAAAGGCGGCCGGGGCGCCGAGGCTCGACTGGCTGCCCAATCCCGACATCCTCGCCGGGCTGGCCGCCAGCCCGCAGCGGCCGCGGCTGCTCGTCGGCTTCGCCGCCGAGACCGGGGACGCCGCAAACGTTGCGCAGGCGAAACGAGCAACCAAGGGGTGCGACTGGATCGTCGCCAATGATGTATCGGGAGACGTGATGGGCGGCGACCGCAACCGCGTCCATCTGATCACCGCCGCCGGCGTCGAGAGCTGGGAGGAAGGCGAGAAGAGCGAGGTTGCGCGGCGGCTGGCGGGGAGGATCGCGGCCGAATTGGGGGGAAAAGATGCGAACCGACCTGCTGCTGCTGACTCCGCTGGCGAGGCTGGCTGATCTCGGGCTTCTGCTGCTGCGCTGGGTGACCGGCGCCTTCCTGATCTACCAGAGCCACGACAACATCTTCAGCGCCGAGCGGATGGAGGAGTTCGTCAAGTTCCTCACCCAGTTCAACTTCCCGCTGCCGGAGCTGATGGCGCCGCTCTGCGTCTTGGCGCAGTTCCTGTGCGGAATCGCCTTCGTCCTCGGCCTGCTCACCCGCTGGGCCGGCCTGATCACCGCCTTCGTCTTCGTCGTCGCGGTGTGGATGGTTCACTGGCCGCAGGATTTCGTCGGCTGGTGGCCGGCCTTGATCCTGATCTTCCTCGGCCTGCTGTTTGCAACCCAGGGAGCCGGGCGCTACTCGCTCGATCGACGGATCGAGAGGCGCGATGATCGATATCCAAATAAGACGGCTTACGCACGGTGAGGGCCTCCCCCTCCCCTCCTATGCCAGCGCCGGCGCCGCCGGCCTGGACGTCGTCGCCGCCGAGGACCTGACGCTCGAGCCGGGCGCCCGCCACGCCGTCGCCACCGGCTTCGCAATCGCCATTCCGGAAGGCTATGAGGTCCAGGTCCGGCCACGCTCGGGCCTCGCCCTGAAGCACGGCATCACCTGCCTCAACACGCCCGGAACGATCGACAGCGACTATCGCGGCGAGGTGAAGGTGATCCTCGCCAATCTCGGCGCCGACCCGTTCGAGGTAAGGCGCGGCGAGCGCATCGCCCAGCTGGTGCCGGCGCCGGTGCAGCGCGCGGCCTTCACCGAGGTGGACGGCCTGGACAGCACGCAGCGGGGCGCCGGCGGCTTCGGCTCGACGGGCCGGTGACTCTCGGCGACGACCAGCTCGACCGCTACGCCCGCCATATCGTCCTCAGGGAAATAGGCGGCGAGGGCCAGCGCAGGCTGCTCGACGCCCGAATCGTGCTGGTCGGGGCCGGCGGAATCGGCTGCCCCGCCCTGCAATATCTGGCCGCCGCGGGCGTCGGCCGGCTGACGGTGATCGACGACGACCGGGTCTCGCTCGACAACCTCCAGCGCCAGATCCTGTTCGGAACGGCGGACGCCGGCCGCCCCAAGATCGAGGTGGCGGGCGAGGCGGTGGCCCGGCTCAATCCCGACGTCCGGTTCGAGGCGGCCGCAGAGCGCCTGAACGCGGCCAATGCCGGCGAGCTGCTTGCCGGCGCCGGCCTGGTGCTGGACGGAAGCGACAATTTCGCGACCCGGCTCATCGTCTCCGACACCTGCACGGCCATGCGAATCCCGCTCGTCTCGGCGGCGATCGGGCAGTTCCAGGTCCAGGTAGCGACCTGGCGGGGGTGGGAGCCGGGGCGGCCCTGCTACCGCTGCTTCGTCGGCGACGCCTTCGACTCCGAGGATTGCGACACCTGCGCCGAGCTCGGAGTGCTCGGCGCGATGGCGGGCATCGCCGGAAGCTTCGCCGCGCTCGAGGCGATCCGGCAGATACTCGGCTTCGGCGGCGATCCGCTCGGCAAGGTGCACGTCCTCGACGGCCTGGCGCCGGCGATGCGCACCCTGAAGATCGCCAAGGACCCCGGCTGCCGGGCCTGCGCTCAGCCCGGGACGGAGACGTAGATGGTCTGGGTCGGTATCTCGCCGACCAGGGGCCGCTCCCCTTCCGGGTAAGGCCGGGTCACACGGGCGCGGTAGGTCTTGTCCTCGAAGGCCTCCAGGCTGATCTGGGCGCCGCCGACCCCGAAGACTTTGGGAAGGCTCTTGATCGGCACCGAATTCTTCGACTGGGTGAAGACATAGCCGACCTCCCCGCCGGTCGACAGCATCGGGTAGAAATGGTGGGTGCCGAAGATCGGGTTGTGGCCTGAGACGTAGAAGCCCAGCTGCAGGGCGAGGCCGGCCTTGTCCTCGACCGGAGTCACGGCGACCGGGGCGATCGGACGGCGCGAGCGCGCATAGGGATAGGGCACCAGATATTTGGGCGATCCGCTGGCGGTCCACAGCTGGTCCATCCGGCCGTCCCCGTCGCGGTCGGCGAGGCAGAGGAGGATTCCGGCGAGCTTGGGATTGGGCAGCCGGCCGGTGCAGTAGAGCGAGCCCGAGAAATTCTTCGAGCTGGCCTGAAGCTCGATCAGGCGCTCGCCCGCCGCCATCAGAATGCCGGGCCCGACGTCGGGCAGCATGACCGGTTCCGCGAGTGTCATCGCCGAGCGGTAGCGCGCCGGCTGCCATCCCCAGAATTCGCCCCGCCGGAAGCTGTAGACCCGTGAAGCCGGCTCCGCCGCCGCCTCGACGACGATCGGGAGGGCGACCGTGGCGCGCTCCTTCTTCACTTTCACCTTCTCCTGCGCCGCCGCCATGCCCGGCAGCGCCGCGAGGAGGATCAATGCCACCGCGAACCGCATCGCCTTTTCCTTCCCCAAGCCCCTCGGCCTTGTGACTCAGCCGGAAGTCGGGCGCAATCGCTCAGGCGGGGAGCTGGCCGAGCGCGTCGCGCAATTGCAGCAAGGCGAGGATGAAGAGCCCGCTGCCGAGCACCAGATCGAAGCCGCGCACCGGCCGCAGCCGTTCGCCGCGGGGCGGGTGGAAGGTGAGGTCGAACATCGTCGCCAGAACCAGCCAGGCGCCGGCCAGCGCGGCGACGCAGGACAGCAGGACGAACGGCCAGAAAAGGCTCTGATAGGCCCCGACGAAGGCCCACAAGGCCAGCGCCAGCAGCTCCGCCGACACTCCGAGCCCGACCAGGGTCCAGCTTCCGCGCATCAGCCCTTCTTCTTGGCCGGCGCCTTCTTGGCCGGAGGCTTCCTGGCCGGAGGCTTCCTGGCCGGAGGCTTCTTGGCCGGAGCCTTGTTGGCGGCGGGCTTGCGGCCCCTCCCCTTCTTCGCGGGCGGGCCCTTGGCGGCGCGCTCGTCGATCAGCTGGGCGGCCTCCTCGAGGGTAAGCTGGTCGGGCGCGAGGGACTTGGGCAAGGTGGCGTTGGTGGCGCCGTCGGTGACGTAGGGGCCGAACCGCCCCTCCATCAGCCTGATCTCGAGCTCGGTCCGCGGGTGCGCGCCGAGGACCTTGAGCGGCTCGCGCGAGCCGCGCGCCCGGCCGCCGCCCGCCGCCGCTTCGGCGAGCTTGACCACGGCCGCGTTCATTCCGGTCTCGAACACCTCCGCGGTCGAGCCGAGCCTGGCATATTTTCCGTCGTGGGCGAGATAGGGGCCGTAGCGTCCGATCGACGCCGTGATCGGCTTGCCGCTCTCGGGATGGGTGCCGACCGTCCGCGGCAGCGAGAGCAGGCGGATCGCGAGGTCGAGGTCGAGCTCGCCGGCATCCTTCGGGATCGAGGCCCGCTTCGCCTCCTTGCCCTGCCCCATCTCGATATAGGGGCCGAATCGGCCCGTCTTGCGGCTGATCTCCTCGCCGGTTTCCGGATGCTTGCCGAGCACCTCCGGCCCTTCGTCCGAGCCGCCTTCCTCGCCGCCCTGGCCGAAGCGGCGGGTGAACTTGCATTCGGGATAATTGGAGCAGGCGACGAAGGCGCCGAAGCGCCCGCCCCTCAGCGACAGCCGCCCTTCGCCGCAGGCGGGACAGAGGCGCGCGTCGCCGCCGTCTCCCTTGTCGGGGAACAGCCAGGGCGAGAGGAAATCGTCGAGCGCGGCGGTGATGGCCGAGGGCTGCTGCTCCATGATCTCGGCGGTCTTCGGCTTGAAGTCGCGCCAGAATTCCTCGAGCACCTTCTGCCACTGGGCACGGCCGCCGCTGATGTCGTCGAGCTCGTCCTCGAGATGCGCGGTGAAGTCGAACGAGACGTAGCGCTCGAAGAAGCGCTCGAGGAAGGCGGTCAGAAGCCGCCCGCTCTCCTGCGGGATGAAGCGATTCTTCTCCAGCTCGACATAGCCACGGTCCTTGAGCGTCTGCAGGATCGCCGCGTAGGTGGAGGGACGGCCGATGCCGAGCTCCTCCATCTTCTTGACCAGGCTTGCCTCCGAATAGCGCGGCGGCGGCTGGGTGAAATGCTGCTCGGCCGTCACCTTCTTCCTGGCCGGGGCATCGCCTTCCCGGAGGCGCGGCAGGCGCCGCGCATCCTCGTCGTCGGGATCGTCGCGGCCTTCCTCGTAAAGGGCGAGGAAGCCGGGGAAGAGGACGACCTGACCGGTGGCGCGAAGGCCGGTCTGGCCGGTGCCGTCGAGCAGCTCCGCCGTCGTCCGCTCGAGCCGCGCCGAGGCCATCTGGCTGGCGAGGGCTCGCTTCCAGATCAGCTCGTAGAGACGGCCGTGATCGCCCGAGCCGGCGCGGTCGCGGCCGAAATCGGTGGGGCGGATCGCCTCATGGGCTTCCTGGGCGTTCTTCGCCTTCGTCTCGTAATGGCGGGGCTTGTCCGGCACGTAGCCGGAGTCGAACCGGTCGGCGACGGCGCGGCGGGCGGCGGAGATCGCCTCCGGGGCCATCTGGACTCCGTCGGTCCGCATGTAGGTGATCGAGCCATCCTCATAGAGCGCCTGAGCGATGCGCATGGTGTGGCTGGCGGCGAAGCCCAGTTTGCGCGCCGCCTCCTGCTGCAGGGTCGAGGTGGTGAAAGGCGGCGGCGGATTGCGGCTGAGCGGCCTGGTCTCGACCGAGGCGACCGAGAAGCGTCCCGACTCGACCGCGGCCCTGGCGGCCTCGGCCGTTCCCCGATCGCCGATCGAGAGGCGGTCGAGCTTCTCGCCCTTGAAGCGCACCAGCCGGGCGAGGAACTCCTGCCCGTCCGACTCCATCAGCGCCGTGACGCTCCAATATTCCTGCGCCCGGAACAGCTCGATCTCGCGCTCGCGGTCGACGACGAGGCGCAAGGCCACCGACTGCACCCGCCCCGCCGACTTGGCGCCCGGAAGCTTGCGCCACAGCACCGGCGAGAGGGTGAAGCCGACCAGGTAATCGAGCGCCCGGCGGGCGCGATAGGCATCGATCAGATCCTCGTCGAGCGCGCGCGGATGCTTCATCGCCTCGCTCACCGTCGCCTTGGTGATGGCGTTGAAGGTGACCCGCTCGACGTCGGCGGGCAGCGCCTTGCGCTTCCTCAGCACCTCCTGGACGTGCCAGCTGATCGCCTCCCCTTCCCGGTCGGGGTCGGTGGCGAGGATCAAGGTGTCCGCCTTCCTGGCCTCGTCCGTGATCGCCTTGAGCTGCCGCGCCTTGTCGGCATAGGTTTCCCATTCCATCGCGAAGCCGTCGTCGGGATTCACCGACCCGTCCTTGGGCGGCAGGTCGCGGACATGGCCGTAGGAAGCGAGCACCCGATAGCCACTCCCCAGATATTTCTCGATGGTTTTCGCCTTGGCGGGCGATTCGACGACGACAAGCTTCATGGGGATCCTTCACGCGTACGCGTATAGGGTGGGGACCCGGATCGAGCCCCGTCAAGCGGCTAAGCGAACACCTCCGCCAGCCGGTGGTGGTTCTGGCGCCCGGCATAGGTCGCCACCGCCAGGTGCCAGGCGGCGATCAGGGAAAGATTGACCGGCAGGCGCACGATAAGGCTCTCGATCAGGCTTCCGTCCTCGGGGGCCAGGGCCCAGGCAAGCAAGCCTGCCGCGTATGGCGTCCAGACCACCAATATCGCTGCGAAGACATGCCAGAAGCGTCCCTCGACTGCTTCGCCGCTGACACGGAGCGATTCGGTGACTCCGGTCTCCTCGGCGATCAGGGCCGGGACGGCGGCTGACCAGCGCACGAAGAGATAGGCGGCTGGAAGGACGAGCAGGATCAGACCGAGCAGGATCCCGAGCCCGCTTACGATGTGCAGGCCCAGCAATGCCCACAGGCGCCGGCGCCCGCCACCGTCGACGAGGTCGTAATGGATGAGTAGCCGCGAGCTGATCTCATACTGGAAGACCAGCAACGCGATGAGGGAGGCGAAACCGGCCGGGCCCGCGAAAGCGGGATAGAGATCGGAGACGACGCCGATCAGGGTCAGCGCGGCCACCGCCGCGAGCGCCAGACCGGCGTTCACGCGGAGCAGCCGCGCCGTTTCCCCCAGCAGATAACCCGCGCTCTCCCGATCGTCCATCTGACAGTCCCCTGCCGGCTTTCAAGGAGCCTGCAATAGGAATCTGCCACCACCGTCCTTCCGGGCAAAGCCGGTATCCATGAGCACGGGCCCGGAACAGCTCCGATGACCATGTTCATGGATCCCGGATCAAGTCCGGGATGACGGCCGTGGGGCCGTCAATATTGCTCCCAGCGCTGGTAATCGGGCGGGAGGATGCATTTGCCGTTGTCGTAGCGGCCGACCGAGCGGATCACCTCCCCTTCCCTCGGCTCGACCCGCCGGCCTGAAATCTGGCTGTCGAGGACCCGGCGGACGAGGCGGTCCAGCCGGGTGACGAGGAAGCAGTCGACGGCGGGCGTCGCGTGCGGATTGCCGATGCCGCTGTCGTCGGTGAGGAAGATGTAGCGCGACTGGGTCGCGGCCGCCATCGCCCGCATCACATATTCGGCGACGTCGCCGACGCCGGACGCGGCGACGGGGACGATCTGGATTCGCCTGGCGCGGGCGGCCTCGGCGGCTCGCCAGGCCTTGCCGATATTGTAGTCGTGCGGCGGAGCATCGGCGACGAGCAGAAGCGACTTCACGGCGTCCGGGCGCCAGTCCTGAGCGACGGCGCGGGCCAGTGCGAGGTCCATCGCCTCGGGATAATCGCCGCCTCCATCGGCATATTGGGCCTGAAGATTGGCCTGCATCACGTTGACGTTGGAGACGAACGGATAGGTGCGGGTGACGTAGACGTCGCCTTCGTCCTTGTAGGCGACGAGGCCGAGTCGGATGTCGAGGCCGGGATGGCTGCGCCTCAGATCGGCGATGATCGTGCGCAGCTCCGACTTCAGATAGTTGATCTCGTCGCCCATGCTCCCGGTCGTGTCGATCGCGAGCAGGAGATCGAACTTGCGCACCGGAACCGCCCCGGAGCGGACGGTGACGCTCTGCCGCTGCGAGCCGGCGCCGTCCGCGATCTCGATGCGGCGGACGGGCGCGCCCGGCACCGTGACCCGGACGCTGCTTCCGAGCCGGTCGAGGCCGGGAAAGAAGACCGCCGTTCCGTCGGCGAGGGTGGCGAGCGACAGCGCATTGCCGTCGGCGCAGGTCAGGGTGACGCGCGCGAAGGGCACCGGCCGGCCCGCCTCGTCCTGGACGGCGACGGTGAGCACCCGGCGCGTATCGAGACGGGGAAGGTCGCGAAGATTGCTGTGCTGGAGGAAGCGGCCGGCATAGGAGGCATAGAGCTCCGGGTTGAGCAGATCGTCATGGTCGCCGGCGGTGAGCAGCCCGGATTGCGGCTGCGGCAGGGGCGGACGGGGATAATGACCGGGTGCTCGGCGCGGCTCGGCGAAGTCGCCGGCCACCGGCGGCGGCGAAGCGACCGCCCGGCTCTCGCCCCCGCTGCCGGTGACGGAGATGCTGTCCTCGCCGCTCTCCGCATAGGGTTCCATCGGTGCCGAAGGCGGGGGCGGAGTCGGGGGCGGAGGCGGCGGCGCCGGGGGTGCGGGCGGAGCCGACATGACGGGCCCATAGCCCTTGGCAGGCTCGACCACTTTCGGGGGGGCGCCGTAGCCGCCATTGCGCTGCTGCCGCGGGTCGTACATCCCCGGCTCGCGCGGCAATTTCGGCAGAGCGGCGGCCCGCCGGCAGAGCGGCTCGCGGGCCTGAGCGGCGGCGCCGGGGGCGAAGCTGCCGGGGACGAGGGCGGCGAGGCCGAGGCTGAGGGCGCTGAGGCTGACGATGCCGAAGCGGGCGGCGTGACTCATGACATTCTCCCCTGAACGAATGTTACAACGTCTCATAAGACAGCAGCGGCCACCTGAACGGAAGCTGACGCGGGTATGGGGAGGTACCGCCACCGTCATGCTGAACTTGTTTCAGCATCCAGGGACGAGCGTCGGTGCGAGTGGAGAACTGGACCCTGAAACAAGTTCAGCAACCATTAGCTGGGCGAGGTTTGTTTTTGCCAGGCTGATCCTCTGGCGAGGACGGTGTTGACGAAGATGAGGAGCTTGCGGGCGCAGGCGACGAGGGCTTGTTTGTGGGGGCGGCCTT
>DASPJA010000043.1:0-16639 GCA_035628835.1 Allosphingosinicella sp. | reverse complement strand
AGGCCGCCCCCACAAACAAGCCCTCGTCGCCTGCGCCCGCAAGCTCCTCATCTTCGTCAACACCGTCCTCGCCAGAGGATCAGCCTGGCAAAAACAAACCTCGCCCAGCTAATGGTTGCTGAACTTGTTTCAGGGTCCAGGCCTCCACCTTCCCCGCAGCTTGAAACTGGATGCTGAAACAAGTTCAGGATGACGGAAGTGGATGCCGGGCTTGGCTTTTCCATGCGGCTGTCGCACGCTGTTGAAAGGGGGCCACTTTGCCAAGACTCAGCGGCGGCTATTACGTCTTCTTCGTCATCTGCGCGGCGACCCTGACCGGCCGCGCGGTGCTCGATTCGGAGTTCCGCAACTCCACCCTGCTCTACATCCTGATCCCTTTCGCCATCTCGATCATGCTCCACCTCGTTATTCCGATCGTGGAAGGCGATTCGCCGGTGCAGCGCTACGGCCGGCACATGCGCGCCGCCACCATCGTCATGCTGGCCAGCTCGGCCCTGCTGTTCGAAGGCTTCCTGTGCGTCCTGTTCTTCATGCCGATCTACTACATCATGGTCTCGATCGGCTTCATGTTCAGCTCGCTCGCCGATCGCGACGGCGGCGGCCATAGCGGAGCCTATGCGATCCCCGTGGTCGTGGCCCTGCTCGCCGCCGAAGGCCTCACCGGCGCCACCACCGTCCCGCGCTACAGCGAGGCGACCTACACCCGGATCCTGCCCGGCAGCATCGCCTCGCTCCAGGCCAACATGGCCAAGCCGATAAAGTTCGAAGCCAGGCGGCACTGGTTCCTCTGGCTTTTCCCGATGCCCTCCCGGATCGAGGCGGGAAGTCTGAAGGCCGGCGACGTCCACCGCCTCCATTTCGTCTACAAGCGCTGGTTCTTCACCAACATCCAGCGCGGCGACATGGCGATCCGGATCGCTGAGGTCACGCCGTCGCGAATCCGCACCGAGATCGTCCAGAACGACAGCTATTTGTCGCATTACATGAAGATCGACGGCACCGAGGTGCGCTTCCGCGATGCCGGCGGCGGCCGCACCCAGGTCTCGCTGACGGTCAAATATCACCGCCTCCTCGACCCCTACTGGTATTTCGGGCCGATGGAGCAGCTCGCCGCCCGGCAGAGCGCCCGCTACCTCATCGACTCCATCATCGCGCGCAAGGATGGCTGACATGCCCGACGCGGCGGCGGGCCGTACCGCCTTCAAGGTCAACTCGCTGACCGACCTCGACACGGCGAGCCCGGTCGAGGGCGAGGTGCTTTGGGACCCGGCGCGATCGCTGTGGAACAGCGGCTTCCTGGCCGTTGCCCTGGTGCTCGGGCCGCTCACCTTCAGCTGGAGCGCCTTCGCGGTCTTCCTCGTCCTGTCGGCCGTTACCTTGTGCGCCGGCCACAGCGTCGGCTTCCACCGCCGTCTTATCCACCGCAGCTTCGAATGCCCCAAATGGCTGGAGCGGACGATGGTCTATCTGGGCACTCTGGTCGGCATGGGCGGCCCGGTCTGGACGATCGGCCTCCACGACAGCCGCGACTGGGCGCAGCGCGAGGCGGACTGCCACTGGTTCCTTCGCCACGGCAAGCCGCTCTGGATCGAGGGCTTCTACTATCTCAACTTCAAGCTGAAGCTGAAGCATCCACCGGGCTTCGATCCCGGTCCCGGCATTGGCGACGACCCCTTCTACAAGTTCCTGCAGAGGACCTGGATGGCGCAGCAGATCCCGCTCGCCATCCTCCTCTACTGGCTCGGCGGCTGGCCCTGGCTGGTGTGGGGAGTCGCCGTTCGGGTGGCCGCGTGCACGACCATGCACTGGTTCATCTCCTATTTCGCCCATAGCCGGGGACCGCAGGACTGGACCCTCGATGGCGCCGCGCTTCAGGCCTATAACGTTCCGATCATGGCGATCCCGACGATGGGCGAGAGCTGGCACAACAACCACCACGCCTTTCCGAGCTCGGCGCGCCACGGCCTCTATCCGGGCCAGATCGACCTCGGCTGGTACTTCATCCTGCTGCTCGAGCGGCTCGGCCTCGCCTGGAACATCAAGCTTCCCGGCACCCTGCCGCCGCGGCCGGGAATCACGCCCACGACCGAGCGCGCCCTGACGGTCGCGGCGCCCGGTCAGGAGGCGATGTGAGGCATGCGCCCACCTCATCCTCCCCGTGCGGAACGCATGGGGAGGGGGACCATGCGAAGCATGGTGGAGGGGTAACTGGCACAGGAGCCAGGAGGATCGCGCGCGAACCTCCGGACGCGCCGTCAACTACCCCTCCACCACCCCCCGGGTGGTCCCCCTCCCCATCTGCGATGGGGAGGATAAAGGTGGGCGACGCTCTCCGACTCTTCCGCAACGAGAACGGCCTTTGCCACAACGAGCGCGAGGCGCGGTGGTGGATAATCCGGGCCGATCCGGTCGTCTTCCCGCTGCCGAACTTCGCCTGGCGCCGCCGGGCCATCGACGCTCACGACGTCCATCATCTCCTCACCGGCTACCCCTGCACGGTCGAAGGCGAATTGCTGATCGCCGCCTGGGAATTCGGCGCCGGCCGCTACCCGCATTGGGGAGCAACCCTTTTCTGCGGACCGCTGGTGCTGGCCGGGCTGCTCTACAGGCCCCGCAGCACCCTCGCGGCGTGGCGCCGGGGCCGGCGCAGCCGAAGCCTCTATCGCCATGTCGACCTGGACCGGTTGGGCGACTTGCCGCTGGCGGCGGCGCGGGCGCTG
This sequence comes from Allosphingosinicella sp., assembly GCA_035628835.1. Lineage (GTDB taxonomy): Bacteria > Pseudomonadota > Alphaproteobacteria > Sphingomonadales > Sphingomonadaceae > Allosphingosinicella. Next base: position 13,919 of record DASPJA010000043.1, on the reverse strand, counting down.
GTCGCCCCCGGCGGACCGCATCCGCCTGTATTATATGGATAATACACTTTAGCCCTTGCGCTTGCCGCCTCCCCTGCCCCATTTAGCCGCTGAAAAGCATCACGGAGCGAGCATCATGGCCACCCAGACCGAGACCAAGCTGAAGCTCGAGGCGCCCGAGGCGCTGCAGACGATCGCGCCGGCCGAGGCGGCGGGCCTGGTGCCGATCGAGCCCGGAGTGAAGGACAAGCTGCAGACGGTCGTCGACAAGTTCGTCAACGAGCTGGTCGCGGCCGACGCCAACAGCCCGGAATTCGGCAAGAAGGTCGACGAGCTGACCAACATGGGCCGCAAGCAGATCGCCGAGGCCGCCGGCCATTCCAACCGCTTCCTCGACCGGCCGATCAAGGCGATCGACAAGGATACCGGCATCGGCGCCGACCTGCTCGAGCTTCGCCGCACCGTCGAGGATCTCGATCCCGGCAAGCAGGGCAATCTCAGCACGTCGAGGAAGATTCTCGGCTTCATCCCCTGGGGCAACAAGCTCGGCAATTATTTCCAGAAATATCAGAGCTCGCAGACGCACATCGCGAAGATCCTGAACAGCCTCGCCTCCGGCAAGGAGGAGCTCCAGTACGACAATGAGGCGATCAACACCGAGCGCGCGGCGATGTGGAAGACGATGGGCCAGCTCGAGCAGATGATCCACATCTCCAAGGCGCTCGACAAGAAGCTGGAGGACAAGGCCAACGAGCTCGACGCCACCGAGCCGACCAAGGCCAAGGCGATCCGCGAGACGGCGCTCTTCTACACCCGCCAGCGCACCACCGACCTTCTGACCCAGATGGCGGTGACGGTGCAGGGCTATCTCGCCCTCGACCTGGTCAAGAAGAACAATGTCGAGCTGATCAAGGGCGTCGACCGCGCCTCCACCACCACCGTCGCCGCGCTTCGCACGGCTGTCACCGTCGCGCAGGCGATGACCAACCAGCGGCTCGTGCTCGAGCAGATCACCTCCCTCAACACGACCACCGCGAACATCATCGATTCGACCGGCGAGCTGCTCAAGAGCCAGACCGGCGAGATCCACCGCCAGGCCGCCTCCTCGACCATCCCGCTCGAGACGCTGCAGCGCGCCTTCCAGAACATCTACGACACGATGGATACGATCGACACCTTCAAGCTCGAGGCTCTGGGCAGCATGAAGCAGACCGTCGAGACCCTCTCCAGCGAGGTGGAGAAGAGCCGCGGCTACATCGCGCGCGCCGAGGGCACGGAGCAGAACCGGCTCGCCGGCCGGAGCGTCCCGAACTCCCTGCTCGGGCCGATCGAGGGCTGACAAAAGTGGCGCGCACGCCCCGCAGCGTCGAGGAAGCGATCGCCCGCTTCGACGAATATTCGGCGCGGCTGGACGGCCATAAGCCGGCGGCGGGAAGCTTGACCCGCCGCTATTATGCCCGGACGGCGGGCACCGCCGCGCGCCGGGTCGGGGCGATGGGCCTGGCGATCGCCGTCCTTATCGCCGCGACCATCGGCTTCGGTCTGGTCGTCGGTCCGATCGGCCTGACCGGCCTCTTCATCGTCGCCCTCGCCACCCTCGCCATTCTTCTCCTTTTCTCCTTGTGGCCGTCGGAGCCGAAGCGGGTCGCCTATAACGAGCAGCTGCCGACCGGCACCGTGGTGCGCCAGCTCGAGACCCTGCTGGTGCGCCGCCGCGCCGCCTTGCCGGCGCCGGCGGCGCAGCGGGCCGACGCGATCGGCGCGCAGCTGCCGCTGCTCGAATCGCGGCTTGCCGAAGTGGACGCGCTTGACCCGCTCGCCCAGGACGCGCGGCGGCTGATGGGCAAGCATCTTCCCGAGCTGATCGAACGCTACGAGCGCATACCCGCCGAATACCGCCACCAGACCGACGGCGAGGGCCTGACCGCCGATCAGCGCCTCGTCGCGAGCCTCGACGCAGCCCGCAAGGCGCTCGGCGACATCGGCGACCGGCTGGTTCAGGGCGACCGCCAGGCGTTCGAGACCCAGGGGCGGTTCATCGAGAATCGCTACAGGGAAGACGGCGGCCCCGGAGACGTGTGATGGGTTTCGATTTCGTCGGCATGCTGCGGCAGGCGGACGAATATCTCCGCCGCCACAGCAAATCCAAGGCCGTGCGCGCGGCGGAAAAGCGCCGCGCCGAGCGCCAGTCGCGCGAGGCCGAGCAGCGCCTGAAGCGCGCGGCCTGGCTCGGCGGAGCCTCCGGAGCGGCCGTCGTCGGCTATGGCGCTCTCGTCGCGCCTCTGGCCCTGCCCCTGCTCGCGGCCGCCGGCGGCGGGGTTTTCCTTCTGACCGCCGGCTCGCTCTTCTTCCCCTCCAGGCGCCGCGGCACGGACGGCGACTTCTCGCAGGCCGAGCTCGCCGCCCTTCCCGGCGAGGCGGAGGATTGGCTGCTCGGCCGGCGCGACGGGCTTCCGCTCGAGTGCCGGCCGCAGCTCGACCGGATCTTCCAGCGCCTCGGCGATCTTCAGCCGCACCTCGCCGCCCTCGCCCCCCATTCGAGCGCCTCCTGGGAAGCGCGGCGGCTGCTCGGCGAGCATCTGCCCGGGCTGATCCTCGCCTACGAAGCCATTCCAGGCTCCGCCCGGGAGGAGGATCCGGAGGTCCGGTCCCGGCTCCGGGCCGGTCTGGAAACGGTGGCGGACGCGCTGGACGAGCTCTGCCGCGAAGTCTGCCGCACCCCGCTCATGACTTTCGAGACCCAGGGCCGCTTCATCGAAAGCCGCTATCGGGGCGAAGATGCCCGGCTGCTCCCGGGCGAGGATCAGAAGCGCCCGTCGAACCGCCCGAAATAGGGCACGTCCCCGAGCTTGAGCGCGGCGTCGATCCGGTAGCGGCCGTCGGCGAATATGCGGACGTCCAGCCGGTCCGGACTGGTCTGGCTGGCCAGCGGCAAGAGCAGTGCCTGCCCGTCGCAGCGCGCCTGGCCGCCGAGGGACGCAGTGACCGGCATGCCGGCCAGCTCGCCCGCCAGGCGAGCCTTCACCAGGCCGCCGGCCTCGGCGCACAGGCCGTCTCCGAAGCGGAAGCTCAGGTCGGAAAGGTCAAGCACCGGCGACGGCAGGTTGGCCAGGGCGGGAGCCTCGATCGAGCCCGTGGCGTCGTCGATCCCGAAGCCGTGGCGCGAAAGGGTCAGTGCGCCGCGCAGACCGTCATCCTCCTGCTCGATATCGAGCCGCGCGCGCCCGACCAGCAGCGGCAGCAGCCGCAGCCGGGTCGCGACGTCGCCCATCGCCACCGTGCCGAAGCGGGCCTCCGCGAGGCCGCCCAGCCAGATGCTCCCCTCAGCCTCGCGCGCCGCCAGCCCCTTGTCGGCGAAGCCGAGCCAATCGAGCGCGACTCGCAGCGGCAGCAAGGCGACGAGGGAGAACAGCAAGGCGCCGGCGAAGAAAAGCTCGCGCCACCAGCGAAGGCGAATGCGCATCAGGCGCCCCGATTCCGGAGCACGATCTGCGCGGAGAGCGTGCGGTCGGGATTGGTGGTCGCGGTCAGCCGCTCGACGATCAGGCCCTGCGCCTCCAGCTGCCCGATCCAGCCGAACAAGGCCTGCGGCCGCGCCGCCCCGATGGCGAGCGACACCCGCCCCGGCCCCTCCGGCTGAAGCCCGGAAAGCTGGAAGCCGGCGGCGGAAGCCGCGGCGGCGACGGCGGTGTCGATCGGTCCCGCCGGCGTCCCCCGCCGGTTCCTTTCCAGCCCGCCGATCGCCGCCGCCTGGGCTCGCGCCTCGGCCAGCGCCTCGACGGCCTCGCCGTGCCGCTGCCTGGCCGCCGACAGCATGTCGCCGAGCGGCCGCAGGATGAGCAGCCAGACGATGACGAGGGCGACCAGCGCCATCATGACGCCGAGCAGCCAGCGCTCGCGCGGAGTCCGCGCCAGCCACAGGGCCGCGAGGCGCGCCGTCATCGCGGCCGCACCATCAGGTCGGCGACGCGTCGGCCGCCGCCGGTCCGCGGCGGAGTCGCCTCGGCCGCGAAGCCGCTGGTCTCGACGCGCTGACGCAGCGCTTCGATCGCGGCGGGCGAATCGGCCTGCACCGTCGCCCGGAGCACTCCGTCCGGGGAGAAAGCGAGCGCCGACAATTCGATATTGGGAGTCGCTTTCACCGCCGCGAACAAGGTCCCGGCGGTGGCTCCGAAGCCCGCGCCGCCGCCGCGCAGCTCGGTGAGACGCTGGGTCAGGGCCGCCCCGGTCGCGGCGCCGGGGCTTCGCGGCAGCGCGGCGGCCGCGATCCGGCGCGTTTCGGCCTCGGCGGCGTCCGCGGCGAAGCTGTAGCGGGTGATGGCGGCGATCTGGATGACGAGGCTGATGAGCAGCAACACCGCGGTCAGCATGGCCAGCCGCCGCGCGCGCGCCGGAGCGACCCGCCAGTCGCGGCGCCGCGCGAACGGCCCCTGCCGAAGGTCCAGCGGCGCCTGATCGAGGGCCGCTCCGAGTCCGGCCGCGAAGGCATCCGAGTCGACCGGAACGGCCGGGCGCCCGCCAAGCACGATGTCGCCCAGCTCCGGCTCGGCGGCGAAGGCCTCGTTCGAACCGCGGTAGAGCCGGACCGGACCGCTGTCCCACGTCGCCAGCCCCTCGGCCGGCGCCGGCACCAGCAGGCTTTCGGGAATGATCCTGCCGGCATCGAACCCGGCGGCCTCGAGGCCGGCCAGCCATTCGCGCATCGTCTCCATCGGCACGAGGCCGACGCAGCGCCCGCCGCCATCCTCCGCTTCGCGCCCGACCGCGACATGGAGCTCGCCGATCGGCTGAGCGCTCAGTTCCGCCGCCATCAGCCGGGCCGCGGCCGCCGCCTGCGCGGGAGAGAGTCCCGCCGGCAGCTCGAGCCAGCGAAGCGAGACCTGCTCGCCCGGCGCCACCGCCGCCACCGGCACTCCGCGATGATCGTCGACATTGTCGAGGCCGCTGCCGCGCGCGGCCACCTCGCCCCCCGCCAGGCGGATCCACCCCTCGATGCCGCCGGCACGATGGAGGAAGAGGAGCAAGGCCTCTCTCATTCGCCGCCGCCCCACCGCCGGGCCACCACCTTGGCCGGATTGAGCCGGGCGTCGACCAGGGCCCATTCCTCCATCTCCGCGTCCTCGAAGGCGACGGAGAGGTCGATGGTGAACCAATAGGTTTTGAGCTGGAGCTGCGACATGGGATCAACGTTGGTCTCTAGCCCCGCCTGCTCCGCGCTTCGCCAGAAATCGTACGTGTTGCGCCAGCCCGCCGGCGGCCGGCTCGCGATCACCCCCCGCGCCCGGTCCGCCCCCACCCGCGCCGGCGCGAACATGGCGAGCAGCGGCGCGTCGCGCGGCAGCAGGGTGTTGACGTTGATCGGCGACATGTCGGCGGCGGGAAGCGCGCACAGATAGGGTCTCAGCTGCCGGTAGATTTCGGGAGTGACCCCGGCGACGGCGCGAAGCTCGCTGGGATCGGCCATCAGGGTGTTGCCGGCGCGGTAGGCCGGCTCGCCGCCGGTATAGGCGGCGTCCTCCCCGCCCTGCGGGCCGGGCGTGTCGTCGCTGTCGATCCAGTCCGCGGCGGCGGCGGCGACTCGGCGGGCGGCCGGTTCGGGCAGGCCGAGGACGACCATGAGGCCGACGAACTGCTCGATCGCGGCCGGCCGCTGGACCAGCGTCGAGGCGGCGTCGCCCTGGACGAGGCTGTTGAGGTTGAAGCAATTGCCGCCGTCGCGGATCGTGCCGGTGGCGAGCCCCTCGCCGGGCAGCGGGATCCGGCGCGGCGTGCCGTTCCAGTCGCCGGCCAGGGTGGTCACATAGGCGTCCTCGCCGGCGAGGTCGTCGATCCTGAGCGCGAGCAGGTCCTCGACTCCGAGGGCGTAGCCGCGCGCCTGATCGAGCGCCGCGCCGTTCATCGCCATCGCCGTCGACAGCCGCAGCCGCTCGAAGGCGCCCGCGGCGATCGCCGCCATGATCACGACCAGCACCAGCACCGCGAGCAAGGCCGCGCCGCGCTCCGAGGGAGGCACCGGCCGCTTCACCACATCGTCCCGGTCTGGAAGAGCTGGCGCGTGGTTCCGCTCCCCTCCGCATCCATGACCAGCTCGACCGCGCGCGGCAGCTCGGTGCGGTCGGTCGGGTCCCAGCGCTCCCGCCACGCCCCCTCGCGGTCGCGATAGCGAAGCCGGATCCGACGGACTCCGTCGACCACCGTGGTCGCGGGAAGCGGCGCGGCCCCGTCGAGCCGAGGATAGACGCGCCGCTCGAGCCGCCCGTCGGCGAAGCTGTACTCCACCCGCTGCAGCGACGCTCGCGGCGTCTCGTCGAGATTCTCCCAGCCGCGCCGGACGAAAGCGAGCGCCACTCCGCCCTGCTCGCCGCCGGCGCCGTGGAAAGCGGGGCGGACGCTTCCCCCCTGGTCCCGCGCCGGCCGCGGCGCCGCCTGGGCGAGATCGCCGGCGAGCAGCGCCCCCGCGCGCCGGAAATCGGCGAGGTCGCCGAGCCGCGCGTCCGCCGCCTCCTGCGCCCTGACGCTGAACGAGAGCAAGGCGACGCCGGCGGCGGAAAGCAGCCCGAAGATGAAGAGCGAGACGAGCAGCTCGGCGAGGGTGAAGCCGCTTTCCCCCCTCATTGCGGCCCCCGCCTGAACAAGGTCAGGTTCGCGGCCTCCGGCCCGCGGTCGCTGCGCACCTCGATCCGGATCTGCTGGATCCGGGGCTCGGGCGAGCGGCCGACGACGCGGACCCAGCGCCATTTGCGGCCGGCATTCACCGCCTCGCCGCGAGTGGCGCCGAAGGCCGGCGGCCGCGGATCGGTGAGCAGCTCGACGGCGAGGTTGCGCGCGACCGTCTGCGCCAGCGCCTGTTCCTGGAGCAAGGCGGTGGTCGTCACGGTGGCGCCCTCGAGCCGAAGCAGCGCCATCGCGGCGAGGCTGAAGATCGCCAGCGCCACCAGCATCTCCACCAGCGTGAAGCCGCGTTCGTCAGGGCAGGACATTCACCCGTCCCCCGTCGGTCACCTCGACCTCCGCCGCCTCCTTGCCGCGCACGAGCCGAAGCCGGGCGGGCTCGGCGAAGCCGGTCGAGTCGAATACGATCCGCGACTCGCCGCCCGCCATCGAGGCCCGGGTCCCCTCGCTCCAGCTCTGCTCGATGAACGGCCGCTCGCCGATCGCCCGCCACTCGCCGCCGGTGCGCCACTCGAAGCCGTAGCCGCCGTCCTTGAGCACCAGGGCGACCGGCCGGTTGTCCATCATCGCCCGCTCGCGCGCCGCGTCGGCGCGGGCGGCGAGGCGCAGCGCCTCCCCCCGCAGAGCGCCGCGCGGGTCCGGCATCCCGAGGATGACGGCGGCTGAGACGAGCCCGATAATCACCAGGACGACGAGAAGCTCGACGAGGGTGAAGCCTTTCGAGTCATCCCGGAGAAGGTTCATCGCGGTCCGCCCCGTACCCCCTCACGTGTCCCAGTTGCCGATGTCCGCATCCTCGCCTTCGCCTCCTTCGCGGCCGTCGGCGCCGAAGCTGTAGATGTCGAACTGGCGTCCGTCGCGGCCGGGCGCCGCGTAGACATAGGCATTGCCCCACGGATCCTTGGGCAGCCGCTTGACATAGCCTTCCGTCACGACCGCCTGGAGGCCTTCCGACCCGCTCGGGTAGCGCAGCTTGTTGAGCCGGTACATCTCGACCCCCTGCTCGAGGACCCCGACGTCGGCCTTGGCCTTGGTGATCGCCGCCTTGTCGGTGGCGGGCATGACGTTGATGACGACGACGGTCGCGAGCAGGCCGATGATGACGATCACCACCATCAGCTCGACGAGCGTGAAACCTTCTTCCGAATGATGCCGCTTCTTCATCCCATTCCTCCGGCCAGTGTGTCGAGCTGCAGGATCGGCAGCAGGATCGAAAGCACGATCACCGCGACCAGCGCGCCCATGAGCACGATGATCGCCGGCTCGAGCAGAGCCAGGGCGGTCGTGGTGAAGCTGTCGAACTCGCGCTCGAGATAGTCGGCCGCGCGTTCCAGCATCAAGTCGAGGCGTCCGCTCGCCTCGCCGCTGGCGGCGAGATAGACGAGCAGCGGCGGGAAGATGCCCGAGCGCTTCAAGGCGCCCGACAGGCTCCCGCCGGTCCTGACCGCCTCGGCGATCTGGGCGGTGGCGGCGCGAAGCGCGCGGTTGTGGACGGTCTCGGTGGTCAGCTTCAGCCCTTCGAGCAAGGGCAGCCGGCTCGCCACCATGGTGGAGAGGGTGCGCGCCATCCGCGCCGCGTGAAGGTCGCGCAACAGCCTCCCGATCAGCGGGATTCGAAGCAGCGCCCGGTCGTAGCGAAGGCGCAGGCCCTCGTCGCGAAGCGCGCGATGGGCCAGGAAGCCGATCGCCGCGATGCCGAGCAATATCGCCCACCACCAGGCGGCGAGCACATGCGAGACGGCGATCACGGCCCGGGTGAGAAAGGGCAGCTGCTGGCCTATATCCTCGAACTGCTCGACCACCCGGGGCACCACGAACACCATCAGCGCGAACACGACGAACGCCGCGACGAGCGCGAGCACGGCGGGATAAGCGAGGGCGCTAAGCACCTTGCTCCTGACCTGCGCCTGCCGCTCGAGCAGGCCCGCGAGCCGTTCCAGGATCGCGGGCAGAGTCCCCGACCCCTCGCCCGCCTGGACCATTCCGCGGTAGAGCGGCGGGAAGCTGCCCGGCTCCCGCGCCATCGCCTCCGACAGCCGCCGCCCCTCGAGGACGGAGGCGTGGACGGACATCAGAACGTCGCGCACCTGGTCCTTCTCGGTCTGCCGGGCGATCGTGCGAAGCGACTCCTCGAGCGGGCTGACCTGCACCAGGGTCGACAATTGCCGGGTGAAGACGGTGAGCTGGCGGCCGTTCAATTTCTTGCGGCCGAAGATCTGGCGCGACAGCAGGGGCGGCGCGGTCTCGCCGCTCGCCGTCTCCATCCTGACCACGAACAGCCCGCGGGCGCTCAGCTTCTCCCGGGCCTCGTCCAGGGTCCCGGCGCGCAGCGACCCGCGCCGCTCGCGCCCGGCGCGGTCGAGCACCAGGTAGGCGAACTCAGACATCCTCGCTCTCGCGCCGCGACACCCGCACGGCCTCGCCGACGCTGGTCACCCCCTCGCGAACCAGCTGCCGGGCCGCCGCCGCGAGGTTCGGGCTGTTGCGGAAGGCATGGGCGGCGATCTCGACCTCGTCCCCGCCGGCGTTGATCAGGCGGCGGACAGTCTCGTCGATCCGCACCGCTTCGAACACTCCGGTGCGCCCCTTGTAGCCGGTGTTTCCGCATCCGGCGCAGCCGCCGGGCTCATGGACGATCGTCTCGGGCTCGACCCCGACCAGGGCCGAGGTCGCGGCATCGGCGGCGGCCGGCACCCGGCAGGCGGGACAGAGCCGCCGAACCAGCCGCTGAGCGACCACCGCGCGAAGCGTCGAGGCGAGCAGGAACGGCTCCACCTTCATGTCGCGCATCCGGGTGATGGCGCCGATCGCGTCGTTGGTGTGGACGGTGGAGAGGACGAGGTGGCCGGTCAGCGACGCCTGTACCGCGATCTCGGCCGTCTCGCGGTCCCGAATCTCGCCGACCATGACCACGTCCGGATCCTGGCGGAGGATGGCTCGAAGCCCGGCCGCGAAGCTCAGCCCCACCTTCGGATTGACCTGGGTCTGGCCGACTCCGTCGACGGCATATTCGACCGGGTCCTCGACGGTGAGGACGTTGCGGCTGCCGTCGTTGAGCAGCCTGAGGCCGGCATAGAGGCTGGTCGTCTTGCCCGAGCCGGTCGGCCCGGTGACGAGGACGATCCCGTTCGGCTCGGTCAGCGCTCCCGCGAACAGGGCGTGGACCGACGGCGGCATGCCCAGCGAGTCGAGGTCGATTCCGGCATTCTCCTTGTCGAGGATGCGCAGCACCACCCGCTCGCCCGCCCGGCTCGGCAGCGTCGAGACGCGTACGTCGAGCAGCTTGCCGCCCAGCGTCAGCCCGATGCGCCCGTCCTGCGGCACCCGCCGCTCGGCGATGTCGAGGCGCGCCATGACCTTGATCCGGCTCACCACCACCGGCGCGACATGGGCCGGCATGCGCAGGGTCTCGCGAAGCACCCCGTCGATCCGCATCCGCACGACCAGGCCGGTCTCATAGGGCTCGATATGGATGTCGGACACGCCCTGGCGGGCGGCGTCGGCGATGATTCCGTTGATCAGCCGGATGGCGGGCGCATCGTCGGCGCTGTCGAGCAGATCCTCGGCGGTGGGCAAATCGGTGGCGAGATGGCTGAGCTCGTCGCCGAGGCCGAGCGAGCCGGCGGCGTCGGCCGCGGCCTGATCGTCCATGGCATAGCGTTCGGAAAGCAGCTTGTCGAAACCGTCGGCGGTGACGGCCTCTACCGCGAGCGGCCGGCCCAGCACCCGCCGCGCCTCGATCAGCGCCCGCGGATCCGCGCCCTGGCGAAGCGCCACCCGCGCCTGCCCGTCGGCCTCGCCGACGAGGGCTATGCCGTTCCGCTTGGCGAACAGATAGGGCAGGTTCAGGGCGGGCGCGGCGGGCGCCGCCTCGGCTTCGCTCCTGAGCTCGCTCATTTCGGCGCCCCCGACGGCGGCGCCCCGGTCGGAGTCACGACCTGGTCGCCCGTCTTCGTCACCGGGGCGTAGAGGGCCGGATCGAGCGGCGGCGGCGGCGCGGGCGCCGGGTTGGGCGGCACCATGCCCATATATTCGCGGACCAGCTCGTCGATGGTCGGCTCCTCGTTGGGATTCTGGTTGTACTGCATGCCGCGAATGTAGCCGTAGCGCCGTTCCGTCATCGCCCGGGCGTCCGCGGTCGAGCGAAGGATGGTCGGCCGGATGAAGACCATCAGGTTGGTCTTGGCGCGGCTCCGGCTCCTGGACTTGAACAGATTGCCGATCGCGGGAAGGTCTCCGAGGAACGGGATCTTCTCGATCGTGCGGCGCTCATTGTCGTCGAGCAGGCCGCCGATCCCGACGATCTCGCCGTCGTCGACGGTGATCACCGTCTCGATCTCGCGCTTGTTGAGGATGAGGTCGGTGGAGCGGCCCGAGACCGGCCCGGCGATCGAGCTCACTTCCTGCCGGAGGTTGAGCTTGATCGAGCCGCCGGCGTTGATCTGCGGAAGCACTTCGAGGGTGATTCCGACATTCTCGCGGTCGACGGTTCGGAACTGGTTGTCGAAATTGGGCGAGAGCGCCTCGCCCGTGGTGATCGGAATCTCCTGCCCGACCAGGATCCGCGCTTCCTGGTTGTCGAGGGTCATGATCGACGGAGTCGAGAGGATGTTCGACTTGCTGTCGGACTTCACGGCGTTGATGATGGCGCCGAAGATGGCGTTGCCGGTCCTGAAGGCGAGGCCGCCGATGCCGCCCGTGGCGCCGAGCACGGAATTGACCGCCGCCTCCTGGAGCGCGTCGGCGACCGGCGAGTTCTGGGTGGTGGTCACGACCTGGCCGTTGACCGTCGTCGTCGTCGTGCGAAGCCGCTCGGCGGCTATGGCGCCCGCCACCGTCAGCAGGTTCGGGTTGGCGTTGGAATAATTGGTGACGGCGAACGGGATGTTGCTTCCGCTGAGGCCGGAGAGGAGCAGCTGGACTCCGAGCTTCTTGGCGGCATTGTCGGAAATCTCGACGATGATCGCCTCGACGAGGACCTGCTCGCGCCGCGTGTCGAGCTGGCGGATGACCTCGCCCAACTGGCGCTGGACGTCGGTCGAGGCGGCGATGACCAGGGCATTGGCGCCCTGGAAGCGGGTCACGACCGCGCCGCGGGGCCCGAAGATGCTCATTCCGGTGGCAGCCGCGGTCTCCGGCGCCGGGGCCTCCGCGCTGGTGGTGGTCGTTCGCACCGGGGGCCGGCCGCCGCCGCTGCGGGTGGTCGAGGAGGTGGTCGAACCCTCGCCCCGCGACGAGGACAGGCCGGGCGTCGGCGGCGGCTGGGTGACCGGCTGGCCAAGCAGCTGCTGGAGCACCGGCAGGAGCTGGGCGGCATCGGCATGCTCGAGGAAGATGACCCTGATCTCGGTGCCGGTGGCGGCGCGCTGGTCGAGTTCCTCGGCCATTGCGGCGACCCTGGCGACGGTGGCGGCGTCGCCGCGGATCGCGATCGAGTTGGAGCTGTCGATCGGGACGATCGTCGCGGCCCGGCCGCCCGGGCTGCTCCCCTCCATCAGGGCGTTGAGCGAAGTGGCGATCTCGCGCGCGCCGGCGTTGCGCAGGGCGACGATCCGGCTGCTGTTCGTATCCCGGTCGATGCTCCGGAGCACCGCCCGGATGCGGGCGACATTGTCGGCGAAATCGGCGACAACGATCGAGTTGCGGCTGGCGGTGATCGAGCCTTCGCGGCTGACCAGCGGCCGGAGCGCCTCGAGCGCCTGGGCGCCCTCGATGCTCCGGGTGCGGAAGATCTCGGTGACGAAATTGTTGGCGCTGCCGCGCCCGGCGACCCGCCCGCCGGCGGCGGCGCCGGTGGCGATCGGCTGGATCCGGAACGCGCCGCCCTGGAGCGGGACCGCCATCAGGCCGTTGGCGCGAAGGGTGGAGAGGAACAGTTCGAAATATTCCGAGCGCGACAGCGGCCGCTGGGTCACCACCGACACCTTGCCGCTGACCGCCGGGTCGACGATGAAGGTCCTCCCCGTCACCCGCGCCGCGTCCTCGATGAAGGCGCGGATGTCGGCCTCGCGGAAATTGACGACATGCTGGGCCGATGCCGGCGTCAGCGGCACCGCCAGCATCAGAGCGACGGCGAGCAGGGCGCGCTTCACCGGGCCGATCCCGGCCGAAGCGTCAGCACCCGTCCGTCGCGCTCCACCTGCAGGGTGACCCGCGCCGAGGCGAGCTGCGCCGCCATGCCCTGCGCCTGCTCGGCGGAGCGGATGCGGCGGCCGTTGACGGCGACGACGACGTCGCCCGGCGCGAGCCCCAGAGCCCGGAAGCCCTCGCCATTGCCGCGCGGGGCGACCGTCACTCCGGTCAGCTGTGATCCGTTCATCCGAGGCACGGCGCTCACTTCGGTCGGCTGCGGCCGCGAGGGCGGCACGGGCGGCCCGCCCGGCTCGACCGAGGTGCTGGGCTGGACCACGGGCGGAGCCGGCGCGGTGGCCGGCGGCGCTCCGGGCGGGGCGACCGCCGCCGGCCCTTGCGACTGGTCCATGAACAATTGTTCGTCGGCGCCGCCGCGCGAAATGGTGACGCTGTCGAAATCGACCGACTTCAACGTCACGCCCGGCTCGATCTCCTCGCCGACTCCGATGCTGCGCTGCTGGCCGTCCGAGCCGGCGATGATGGCCGAGCCGCGACCCGAGACCTGGTCCTGGCGGATTCCGAACAGCTTGAGGTTCAGCGAGGTCACCGTCACCGGTCCGGCGGCGCCGCTGAGCCGGAAGAAGGGATCGAAGCCGCCGAGAATCTCGGCGGAGGCGACGCGCTCGGTGCCGGCGGCGCGCCAGTCGCCGAGCGGTCCCACCGGGGTCAGCGCGGTCCAGATCAGCCGAGCGCATTGCAGGGCGATGAGGGCGAGGAGGGCGAGCTCGAGCAGAGTCCAGCCGTTGACGCCCCGCGCGCGGCCGATCAGCCGCCGGCTGTCAAAAGCTAAACGCATCGACTTCAAACCCCTTCCCCGCGTCACCCTTTAGCGGCAGATTTCCACAGTCATAACAATGTTTTGGCGACCATCCAGCCCAGGATTCGCCAGCCGGGCAAACTTTCAGCTTTTGGCCCGCCGCGCAAGCGGCTTGTGACGCGGTAGATTTACCGGCTGATGACAATCCAGATCGGCCAGGCGGCGAGCGCCATCAAGGCGCCGAGCGGCAGCCGGTCGGTTGCCGCGATCTCTTCGCCCCGCGCCCGCCTCATCAGCAGGGCCGCCAGGCCGAGCAGCCCGGCGCCGACCAGAACGAACGGCAGCTGAGTCCAGCCCAGCCATGCGCCGATCGCCGCGA
>DASPJA010000042.1:0-40422 GCA_035628835.1 Allosphingosinicella sp. | reverse complement strand
CCCAGCGGCGGAAGGTGAGCGGATAGGGATCGGCGAGGCTGTAGCGGTCGCCGAGCAGCGAGGGGCCGGGGGCGAGCAGCGAGTCGAGCTCGCCGAACAGGCCGCGCAGGCGCTCGCGGTCCGACGCGACTTCCGCCTCGGGCCGCTCGATGCCGGCGGCGCGGGCGCGGAAGATCGGACCGAAGCCGCCATAATGGAGGGTGGTCGCGAAGAAGGAGAGAAGCTCGAAGACCCGCGCCAGGGCCGCCAGATCGTCGAGCGGCAGCTGCCCGCTCTCGGGCCAGCGGTGGCCTATCCAGGCAAGGACCGCGATAGTCTCGGTGACCACATGGCCGTCAGCTTCCATCGCCGGGATGAGGCCGCGGGGGTTGAGGGCGAGATATTCGGGGCTTTTGTGCGCCTTCTCGGCGATGGCGGTTCGGACCGGCTCGAAGCGGGCGCCGGCTTCCTCCAGGGCGACGTGCGGCACCAGCGAACAGGCGCCGGGGGAGTAGAAGAGGCGGAGCATCACAGGCCTCCTCCCCTCCCTTCCAGGGAGGGGGGGCGCCACCTAGCTCCTCAGCTTCGCCAGCACGCCCTGGAGCTGCATGGCGTTGGACATGTCGCCCTCGACCTTCAATTTGCCCTGCATGAAGGCGGTCATCCCGTCCAGCTTGCCGTCGCTCATCGCCTGCCAGTCTTCCCAGCTGACCTTGATCGTGGTGTCGGCGGCACCGTCCTCCTCGGTCACCCGGCTGGCGGCGCCGTCGAGCATCACCACGCCTTCGGAGCCGAAATCGAGCTTCACCCTCTTGCCGGGAAGCCAGGCGCTCTTCTCGTTGAGGGCCGCGGCCATTTCGCTCTTGGTCATGATCTTTCCTCCCGCTGTGTTTCCCGTCTCCCTACTTTACGTAAACGTCAGGTCAAGGGGGGCGCAGTCGGATTCGCCTCGCGCGTTCGGGCCGCGCTTGTCGAAGCCCTCTCCTTCTCCTACCGGCACCCGAAGGAAGGAAGGGAGGGCTTCGACAGGCTCAGCCCGAACGGATCTTGGACGCCATGGACGCCGCCGAAGCCATTCACCAGAAGTTCGTCGCCAAGGTACGCGCAGGCAACCTGCCGCGGCGCACGAGCGGAGTCGAGCCGGCCGACATCGGCCTTTCCCGCGAGGCGATGGTCGAGCTCTTCTACAGCCAGGTCGCCAGCCGGCAGATGGACCGGCTCTCGCGCCGGCTTCAGGCCCGGGGCGAGGGCTTCTATACGATCGGAAGCTCGGGCCACGAAAACAACGCCGCCGTCGCCGACGCCCTTCGAGTCGACGACATGGCCTTCCTCCACTACCGGTCCAACGCCTTCCAGATCCACCGCTCGAAGAAGCTGCCCGGCCAGACGCCCTGCTGGGACATGCTGCTGAGCTTCGCCGCGTCGGCCGAAGACCCCATTTCCGGCGGGCGCCACAAGGTGATCGGATCGAAGCCGCTGGCGATTCCGCCGCAGACCAGCACCATCGCCTCGCATTTGCCCAAGGCGGTAGGCGCGGCGTTCAGCATCGGCATCGCCAGGATGCTGAAGCTCGAGCACACCGAGCTTCCGAGGGATTCGGTCGTGCTGTGCAGCTTCGGCGACGCCTCGGCCAACCATTCGACCGCCCAGGGCGCCTTCAACACCGCCGCCTGGGCCGCCTATCAGGGTACTCCGATGCCGCTCATCTTCCTGTGCGAGGACAATGGCATCGGCATCTCCACGCGCACTCCGCCCGGCTGGATCGGCGCCTCGTTCCGCAACCGGCCGGGCCTCGACTATGTCCATTGCAGCGGCCTCGACATGGCCGACGCCTGGCGCGGCGCCCGCGATGCGGCCCGGATCGCCCGAACGCAGCGGCGGCCCGTCTTCCTCCACATGGACTGCGTCCGGCTCTACGGCCATGCCGGCTCCGACGTCCAGGCCACCTATCTCACCAGGGCGCAGATCGAGCAGGACGAGGAGCGCGACCCCCTGCTCTACAGCGCCGCCTTGCTCGTCGAGCAGGAAGCCCTGTCGGAGCGGGACATACTCGACATCTACAACGAGACGGAGGCGACCCTCGCCCGCGTCGCCGAGCAGGCGATCGCGCGTCCCAAGCTGACCACGAGCAAGGACGTGATGGCCAGCATCGTACCGCCCAGGCGCAGCCCGGCGCGGGCGAACACGCCGACTCCGGAGCAGCGCGAGGCCCTGTTCGAGCGCGACCGAAACATGATCGACAAGCCCCAGCACATGGCTCGCCTGCTGAGCTGGGCGCTGGCCGACCTGATGCTGGCCCACCCGGAGATCATCGTCGCCGGCGAGGATGTCGGGCCCAAGGGCGGAGTCTACAACGTCACCGCCAAGCTTCACGAGCGATTCGGCTCCTGCCGGGTGATCAACACCTTGCTCGACGAGCAGAGCATCCTCGGCCTCGGCATCGGCGCGGCTCATAACGGCCTGCTCGCCATCACCGAGATCCAGTTCCTCGCCTACGTCCACAATGCCGAGGACCAGATCCGAGGCGAGGCGGCGACACTGAGCTTCTTCTCGAACGGGCAGTACACCAACCCGACGATCATCCGGATCGCGGGCCTCGGCTATCAGAAGGGCTTCGGCGGCCATTTCCACAACGACAACAGCCTCGCCGTCTTCCGCGACATTCCCGGCCTCATCCTCGCCTGCCCGAGCAACGGCGCCGACGCGGTCGAGATGCTTCGCGAATGCGTCCGCCTCGCACTCGAGGAGCAGCGAGTCATCGTCTTCGTCGAGCCGATCGCCCTCTACATGACCCGCGACCTTCACGAGGAAGGCGATTCGCTCTGGACCTCGACCTACGCGGCGCCGGGCTCGGCCAAGCCGGTTCGGCTCGGCGAGCTCGGAGTTCATGGGAGCGGCACCGACCTCGCCATAATCAGCTACGCCAACGGCTATTATCTCTCTCGGCAGGCCGAGCGGATCCTCAGCGAGCGGCACGGCCTCGCTTCGAGGGTGATCGACCTGCGGTGGCTGGCGCCGCTGAACGAGGACGGCCTGATCGACGCCGTCGCGGGCTGCGAGCGGATCCTGATCGTCGACGAATGCCGAAGGACGGGCTCGCAGAGCGAGGCGCTGATGGCGCTGTTCGCGGAGCGGGCGCCGGGCGTCGAGTGCCGCCGGATCGCGGCCGAGGATTCGTTCATCCCGCTCGGCCGCGCCGCCACCCTCACCCTGCCGAGCCGCGACTCGATCGTCGCCGCAGCGCTGGAGATGGTGCGTGGCTGAGAAGGAAGCGGCGCTGATCGTCTGCCCGGGCCGCGGCACCTACGGCAAATCGGAGCTCGGCTATCTGAAGCGCTTCCATTCCGACAAGGGCGAGCCGATCGCGAGCTTCGACCGGCTGCGCTCGGAGCGGGGGCAACCCACCATTTCCGAGCTGGACGGAGCCGACCGCTTCAGCCCGGCGCTGCACACCCGCGGCGACATCGCCTCGCCGCTCATCTTCGCCGCTTCCTACGCGGATTTCCTCGCCATCGACCGCTCGCGCTACGATCTGGCCGCGGCCACCGGCAACTCGATGGGCTGGTATACGACCCTCGCCGTCGCCGGTGCGGTCGGACCGGAGCAGGGCTTCCGGATCATCGACGCGATGGGCGAGAACAGCCAGGCGGGGGAGGCCGGCGGCCAGGTCCTCCTCACCCTCGTCGACGAGGAATGGAAGACGCTCGCCGACCTGCGCGAGCAGGTGCTGGCGCTCGCCGCGGCGATCGGCGCCCGCGACGGCTGCAGCCTCCACGTCTCGATCGAGCTCGGCGGGATGATCGTCTTCGCCGGAAACGAAGCCGGACTCGCCGCGCTTCTTGCCGAGGCGCCGCCGACCCCGGCGCGCGATCCGCTCCGGCTCGTCAACCACGGACCCTTCCACACGCCCCTCATGGCCGGCTCTTCGAAGCGGGCGATGGCGCAGCTTCCGGCCGACTGGTTCGGCTCGCCCGAAATGCCGATGATCGACGGCCGAGGCCATATCTGGCGGCCTTTCGCCAGCAGCCCGTCAGCCCTCCATGATTACACCTTCGTCACCCAGATCCTCGAAACCTACCATTTCACCCGGGCACTCCAGGTGGCGGTCAAGGAGCAGGCCGCGGACCGGATCATCCTGCTCGGCCCCGGCGACACGCTCGGCGGCGCCATCGCCCAGGCGCTGATCGCGATCGAATGGCGCGGCCTGCGCTCGAAGCGCGACTTCCAGGAGATGCAGGCGTCGGATCCGTTCCTGGTCTCGATGGGCCGCGAGGATCAAAGAGGGCTGGTTACGTCCTGAAACCCCACTCCCGCGGAAAGCGGAAAAGGGTGACATCTCACAGTCCGTAGATCCCGCTGCCTTTCAGGCTCGCCGCGACCAGCCTCGCCCGGGCCTCGTCCCCTCCGAGCCGCGCCTCGCAATAGTCGCCGACCATCTGCGCCTGGGCCTCCAGCCGCGCCTCCGCGAAGCGGGTCTCGCCGGGCACGTAGCGGTACATGGCCGGCGCATTGAACCGGCAGGCGCAGAGATCGCGCCCGTATCTCAGGAAGAACCGAACCAGCCCGAGCCGCGCATATTGCCAGACATGGGTCATCTCGTGGAGGAACAGGCCGCAGGCATGCGGGTCGGCGCGGGCGAAGTCCGGCCGGTAATGGGCTCCGAAATAGACGGTCTTGCGAAGCGTGATCGCGGTGTTGCCGTTGCGGAAGGCCGCCTGCGGCAGCGGATTGCCGTCATGCCCGTCCATGAGGCGAACCATCCGGCAGTCGATCCGGCCGTGGAAGGCTTCGTCGAGAAGACCGATCTCGCCGGTGGTGAGGGGGCGCAGCAGGCTCATGCTTCGAGCGCCAGCAGCGCGAAAGTCGCCAGCCAATGCTCGCCCATATAATCGCCCGCGACGTGGGGGAGGCTGGCGTCGAGATGGTCGTCGGCGGTGCGTCGCGCCAGCGCCGCAAGCTCCGGCTCCAGCGCCGGGGCAAGCTGCCGCCAGCACCAGGCGCGGCTGAGGTTGAGGCCGTCGAGATGAGCGATCTTGCCGTCCGAGCGGTCGGAGACGGTGGCGGGGGTGAACAGGCTGCGCGGCTCGCCGGCGGCGAGGTCCGGCAGGAAGAGATCGAACCACTGCCGGAATTGACCGTCGCCGTGGGTCCGGCGCATGCACAAAGCTTCGGTCAGGGCCGGGGAGAGGAACTCGTCCCCGCCCGGCTCCCATGCCTGGCAGTCCCGGTCCTGCCCGTACCAGCTGCGCGCGCGCTCGCGGATCCGGCCGGCGAGCGAGGAGTCGTTCGCCTCCGCCCAGTCGATGGCGAGAATCATGGCGAACGCGCTGTTGAAATGCGTTCCGACCCGGATCGGGTAGGTGAGCTTGGGCAAATAGTTGTGGAAGCGGTCGGCGAAGGCGCGAGCCAGCGGCTCGAGGTCGCCCGCCCAGGCCTGGCCCTCGTGACGCTGCGCCTCGGCGTGGAGGGCGAGCAGCCAGGCCCATCCATAGGGCCGTTCGAAGCCGCCCGAATAGGCGCGGTCGAGATAGGCGAGCTCACCGGCGACCTTGTCCGGCGCCAGCATCTCGTCGGCGAGCGCGGCGATCCGGGCCGCCGCCGGCAGGTCCGGGAACAGCCGCCGCAGCCGGAGCATCAGCCACCAGCCGTGGACGCAGCTGTGCCAGTCGAAGCTTCCGAAGAAGATCGGATGAAGCTCGCGCGGCCCCGCCACATCCTCCGGCCCGTCGAGGACATGATCGAGCTTGTGCGGAAATTCCCGCGTGACATGCCCGAGCGCGATCTCGGCGAAGCGGGCGGCGGTGTCGGGCGTGAGGTGGTGCATGGCGCTCCTCGGTACCCCTCCCTGCAAGGGAGGGGCTAGGGGTGGGTCCGCCGAAGGCGGCCAAAACTCCGACTCCCCATAGCCTCGCTGCGCTCGTCTACCCACCCCCTGCCCCTCCCTTCCAGGGAGGGGAGGTCAGCGATACGCGAAAAAGTAGATGAAGAGGATGTTGATGGCGAGCAACGGAAGCGCCGTTCCGACCTGCGCCTTGACCACGCCGTTGCGGTCCTTGAGCTCGAGCAGGGCCGCCGGCACCAGATTGAAGTTGGCCGCCATCGGGGTCATCAACGTCCCGCAGAAGCCGGCGAGCATTCCGATCGCTCCCACCACCGCCGGGTCGCCGCCATAGCCCTGGATCAGCAAGGGCACGCCGATCGCGGCGGCCATCACCGGGAAGGCGGCGAAGGCGTTGCCCATGATCATCGTGAACACCGCCATGCCGAGCGCGAAGACGACGACGGTGAGGAAGACGCTGCCTTCCGGAATCACCGCGCGGGTTATCTCGCCGATCACCGCTCCGACCCCGGCCGCGGCGAACAGGACTCCGAGCGCGGCCAGCATCTGCGGAAGCACCGCCGCCCATCCGATCGCGTCGATCAGCCGCCGGCCTTCCTGGAGCGGCGCCAACGCCGGCGGCCTGAGCCAGACGAAGATCACCGCCAGCGCGGTCAGCACGCCGAGTCCGAGCAGGACGTAGGTCTCGCGCTTGGCCTCGAACAGGCCGGACTCCCTGAGCGGGGTGTAGGTGTAGAGGAGGGTGCCGATAAAGGCGATCGCCGGGATGATCAGCGCCGGCAGGAACAGCCGGTTGCCGTGGCGGGCGGAGAAGGCCTCGCGCTCTTCGTCCGAGCTGGTCGGCGGCTGCGAGCGGCCGATCAGGCCGAGGCTGGCGAGAGCGGCGAGGCCGAGCACGAGCAGGCCGTTGCCGAAGTCGCCGATCAGGTCGCCGGCGAGCAGGCTCAGCGCCATCAGCCCCCAGAAGGCGCCGTTGCCGAGGCGCTTGGGATTGGAGCGGTCGAGGGCGCTGAGGATCGCGAAGGCCGCGAACATCGCCCCGGCGAGGACGTAGAGATGCTGGAGGGTGATCATGCCTTATCCTCCCCATCGCGAGATGGGGAGGGTGGTGGAGAGGTAGTTGCCGAGGCGTCGTCACCTACCCCTCCACCATGCTTCGCATGGTCCCCCTCCCCCCGGCTTCGCCGCGGGGAGGATAAGCTGCGATCCAGCATCAGCAGCCGCGTGCCATGGACCAGGAAGGCAGCGATCGCCGTCGGGATAGCCCAAAGCCCGAGCTCGATCGGCGCCAGCACGATTCCGTAGGCGGCGAGGGTCTGCTGGATGAGGACGATCGAGGCGATGGCGAAGAAGATGTCCTCGCCGAAGAACAGCCCCACATTGTCGGTCGCCGCGGAATAGGCCTTCACTTTCTCCGACGTCGGCTCGTCCAGCTCGCCCTGCTGCTTCTCGGCCGCCGCCAGCGCCATCGGCGCGAGCAGGGGACGGACGGTCTGCGGGTGGCCGGCGGTGCTGTGGAGGCCGATGGCGGAGATGACCTGGCGGTAGAGCAGGTAGAGGATCAGAAGCCGGCCGGTCGTCGCGCTCCGGAAGGACCGGATCATTGCCGCCGCGCGCTGCTGGAGGCCGAAGCGCTCGAGCAGGCCGATCACCGGCAGCACGATCCAGACGAGGGCGATGATCCGGTTGTCGTTGAAGGCCTTGCCGAAGGTGGAGATGACCTCGGCGATGTCCATGCGGGCGATCAGGCCGGTGGCGATGGCGGCGGCGGTGACGACGAACATCGGATTGAGCCGAAGCGCGAAGCCCGCGACGACGATCAGGATTCCCAGCAGGACCCAGTAATTGGTCACCACATCCTCCCCATCGCAGATGGGGAGGGGGACCGCCCGCAGGGTGGTGGAGGGGTAACTGACCAGGCCTCAGCCATTCACCCCTCCTCCAGGCTTCGCCTGGTCCCCCTCCCCATGCGATGCATGGGGAGGACATCCATAGCCCCCACCCCCCGGGGTCTCGATCACGAACATGTCGCCCTCGCGCATCTCCGCCGAGGCGGTCGCGCTCAGCGTCTCCACCGTGCCGTCGGCCCTTATCACCTGGTTCACGCCGGTCTTGGCGTCGCCGCCGCCCTCGATCCCCCGCGGCGGCACCTCGCGGCGGTTGGAGAGGATGTTGGCGCGCATCCGCTCCCGGAAGCGGATGTGGCGCTCCACCCCGTCGCCTCCCTTGTGCCGCCCCTCCCCGCCCGAGCCGCGGCGGATGGCGAAGCGCTCGACCAGCACCGGGTAGCGGGTCTCCAGCACCTCCGGATCGGTCAGCCGGCTGTTGGTCATATGGGTCTGGACCGCGCTCGCTCCGTCAAAATCGGGCCCGGCGCCGGCGCCGCCCGCGATCGTCTCATAATATTGGTGCTGGGCGTTGCCGAAGGTGAAGTTGTTCATCGTCCCCTGGCTCGGCGCGAGCGCTCGGCAGGCGGCGAACAAGGCGTCGGTGATCACCTGGCTGGTCTCGACGTTGCCGGCGACGACGGCGGCCGGATAGCGCGGGTTGAGCATCGAGCCTTCGGGCACCACCAGGGTGATCGGCCTCAGGCAGCCGTCGTTCATCGGGATCGAATCGTCGACCATGGTCCGGAAGACGTAGAGGGTCGCGGCCCGGCAGATCGAATAAGGCGCGTTGAAATTGTTCGGCTGCTGGCCGCTGGTGCCGGTGAAGTCGACCGTCGCCGAGCGGCGGGCGGAATCGACCCGGACGCTGACGCAGACCTCGGCGCCATTGTCCATCGCGTAGCGGAAGTCGCCATCGCGCAAGGAGCCGATCAGCCGCCGCACCGCCTCCTCGGCATTGGCCTGGACGTGTGCCATGTAGGCGTCGACGACGTCGCGGCCATATTCCCCCGCCACGCGCCGCATCTCCGCCGCGCCGCGCGCGCAGGCGGCGACCTGCGCCTTGAGATCGGAAATGTTGCGGTCGGGCTTGCGCGCCGGCCACGGGCCGGAGGCGAGCAAAGCGCGCATCTCCGCCTCGAGGAAGCGCCCCTCGTCGACCAGCAATTCGTTGTCGATCAGCACGCCCTCGTCGGCGATGGTGTGGCTGTCGGGCGGCATCGAGCCCGGGGCGATTCCGCCGATATCGGCATGGTGGCCGCGGGCCGCGACGTACCAGGCCGGAGCCGCGTCGCCTTCGCCGGCGAAGACCGGCATGATCACGGTGATGTCCGGCAAGTGGGTGCCGCCGCGATAGGGGGCGTTGAGGACATAGACGTCGCCCTCGCGGATTCCGCGCCCGTCCCTTTTGTCCCCTCGCGCCTCGATGACGGTCCGGATCGAATCCCCCATCGAGCCGAGATGGACCGGGATATGCGGCGCGTTGGCGATCAGTGCGCCGCCCGAATCGAACAAGGCGCAGGAGAAATCGAGCCGCTCCTTGATGTTGACGGAGGAGGCCGTGTTCTGGAGCGCGACCCCCATCTCCTCCGCCACCGCCATGAACAGGTTGTTGAAGACTTCGAGCATGACCGGATCGGCGTCGGTGCCGATGGCGCGGGAGGCGGCGCGAGGGGCGGCGCGGGTGAGGATGAGGTTGCCGAGACGATCCACTTCCGCCTGCCAGCCCGGCTCGACCACGGTGGTCGCGGAGGGGTCGACGATGAGGGCGAGGCCGGGGATGATTGTCCCGGGGGAAAGCGAGGCGCGGTCGAGAACAGGGTCGGCTTTTCCGTTCGCCCCGAGCGAAGTCGAGGGGCCCTCCCGAGCGAAGCCGAGGGCAAAGGGCCTCGGCTCCGCTCGACGGGGTGTCTCGACTTCGCTCGACACGAACGGACTTTCCGTGCGCCCTATCGCCTCGACGATCGCCGTCTCCACCACCACCGGCGTCTCCGGCGATACGAAGCCGAAGCGCGTCCGATGCGCTTGCTCGAACGCCTCGCGCATCGCCACGAAACTTCCAGCCTCAACTTCCAGGCTCGAATCGCTCCCCTCATACCTGAGCGCCGCCCGCCGCTTCAGCGCCACCCGCTCCACCCCCTGCCCCCGAAGCGCCGCCTCCGCCTCTCCGGCCAGCTCCGCGAGCACATCCTCCAGCGCCTCCCCGCCGACGCTGCGCTGCCTGAGCTCGACCATGTCGGCCAGGCCCATGCCGTAAGCGGAAAGCACCCCGGCGAGCGGGTGGATCATCACCCGCTCCATGCCGAGCGCGTCGGCGACGAGGCAGGCATGCTGCCCGCCGGCGCCGCCGAAACAGGCCAGGGTGTAGCGGGTGACGTCGTGGCCGCGGGCGATGGAGATTCGCTTGATCGCGCTCGCCATGTTGTCGACGGCGATTCGCACGAAGCCGGCCGCCGCTTCCTCCGCCGGCATCCCCGCCTCCCTGCCGATCGCCTCGCACAGCGCCTGCGACGCCCCGGCGTCGATCGGCTGATCCCCGCCCGGGCCGAACACCCTCGGGAAATGCTCCGGCCGGATCTTGCCGAGGACGACGTTGCAGTCGGTGATGGTGAGGGGTCCGCCGCGCCGGTAGCAGGCCGGGCCGGGCACCGCCCCGGCGCTGTCCGGCCCGACCCGGAAGCGCGCTCCGTCGAAGTGGCAGACCGAGCCGCCGCCCGCCGCCACGGTATGGATCTCCAGCATCGGCGCCCGGACCCTGACTCCGGCCACGATCGTCTCGTTGGTCCGCTCGTGGGCGCCGGCATAATGGGAGACGTCGGTCGAGGTGCCGCCCATGTCGAAGCCGATGATCCGCGAGAAACCCGCTTCCTCGGCGGTCCTGGCCATTCCGACGATGCCGCCGGCCGGGCCGGACAGGATCGCGTCCTTGCCCTGGAAGGCGGAGGCGTCGGTCAGCCCGCCCGACGACTGCATGAAGAAGAGCCGGGCGTCCTTTCCCAGCGCCGCGACGACCCGGTCGACGTAGCGGCGCAGCACCGGAGAAAGATAGGCGTCCACCACCGTGGTGTCGCCGCGTCCGACCAGCTTGATCAGGGGTCCCACGCGGTGACTGGCCGAAACCTGGGTGAAGCCGATCTCCCCGGCGAGAGCCGCGACCGCCGCCTCGTGCGCCGTCCAGCGCCAGCCGTGCATCAGCACGATCGCGAGCGCTCGGAAGCCGGCCTGGTGAGCATCCACGAGATCGGCGCGGACACGGTCGAGGTCGAGCGGCCGCAGCACCTCGCCCTGGGCGGTCACCCGCTCGTCCACCTCGACGATCGGGCCGTAAAGCGCTTCGGGAAGCACGATGCGCCGGGCGAATATGTCCGGCCGGGCCTGGTAGCCGATCCTGAGCGCGTCGCCGAAACCCCGGGTGACGGCGAGAACGAGCGGCTCGCCCTTGCGCTCGAGCAATGCGTTGGTGGCGACTGTGGTGCCCATCTTGACCGCTTCGAGGGGGGCGTCGCCATGCTCCGCGACCAGCCGCCTGATGCCTTCGACGGCGGCGTCGTCATATTGCCCGGGATTGTCGGAAAGCAGCTTGGCGGTCAGCAGCCGCCCGTCGGGCGCTCGGGCGACGATATCGGTGAAGGTGCCGCCGCGGTCGATCGAGAAGGACCAGCCTTTCGTCATCCGCGGCGGCGATGGCGTCTAGAGGCCGAAATGGGCGTAGGCGACCATGCAGTAGAGCATCGGGAGCGAGAGGATGAGGTTGGTGCGCGAGGCCATCATCGCGACTGAGGCTGAGCGCGCCTTGGCCGCGTCGTCGGCCGGGACGATCCCGAGCGCGCGCTTCTGGTTCGGCCAGATCACGAACCAGACGTTCGCCGCCATGATGATTCCGAGCCACATTCCGATGCCGATCGTCCGGTGGGTTTCGGCGAGGCCGAGGGCGCGGGCCGTATAGCCGCCTTCCTTCATCTCGCCGGTGAGAAGGCCGAGGATCACCGTCGCCAGCGCCGCCCAGCGGAACCAGAAGAGCGCCTTGGGCGCGATATATTTGGTGACGCCCGGCTTCAGCTCGGCGGGGACGCTCGGCATGGTGGGGATCTGCACGAAGTTGAAATAATAAAGGAGGCCGATCCACAATATGCCGGCGAAGATGTGCAGGTAGCGCATGAACTGCGTCCAGTCGTAGCTGCCGTCGGCGAGCAGCCCGCCGTGCAGCCCGAACATCGCCGCGGCCAGCAGCACCACTCCGATGAGCAGCGCCAGATGGAAGTTGCCAAGTATCTTCGCCATCGAAACCCCCTGTGGTTTGTCGGTTGCAGCCCCTCTAACGCAGCGGTGGGGGCGTGGGTAGGGGGTCCTTCGATACGGGGCCTTCGCCGGGCTCAGTCCCTCCTCAGGATGAGCGGTTGGCGAACGTCCGCCTTCCGTCCCGCTCATCCTGAGTAGCCGGTGAGCCTGCCGAACCGGCGTATCGAAGGACCCTCAATCCAGCCGCCACATGATGCTCTGCGACAGCGGCGTCCAGACCCCCGTCCTCACCCCCGCCTCCCGCAGCGCCCGCCCGGTCCAGCTGTTGCAGGTGTAGAAGGCGCTGTAAGGGCCCACCGCCTCGTAGAACATGTCGGACGTGCCGTAGCCGCGGCCGATCAGCGGCATCGTCCGCCCCTCGGCGTCATACTGGAAGCTGGCGCGCGCGAAGGCGGCGAGCCGGCGATATTCCTCGCGCCGGAGCACGATCGGCCGCGTGTCCTCGCTCGCTCTCGGATCGTGATCGTGGTCGGCGTGCATCAGGCTCCTGCCCTGGCCGAAAGCGGCGAGGAAGGCGTTCTTCATGGTGAGATCGCCCCAGGTCGGCGTCTCGAGATAGAAGGCGCGGTTGCCGTAGCCCAGGGCGACATAATTGCCGTGGCCCCAGCCTTTGTCCCGGAGATGCGCGCCCGGAACCAGCGGTCGCCAGTCCATCTCCTCGGTCACCTTGGGCACCAGGATCCAGGTATGGACTCCGTTGGTGCGGACGAAGATCGTCACCCCTTCCTTCGCCTCCTGCCAGTCGCGGTTGGCCGGCACGGCGCCGAGGATCAGGGCGGCGAGGAAATAGAGGGCCGGGACGGCGATCAGCACGGCGGCGGCGCGGAGGGCGATGCGGAGGGCGCGTCTCACGAAGCCAGCCTAGCGCTTGATGCGGCGGCTGCGAAGCGCCAAGCCCGCGACCATGTCGCGCGAGCATCTGGAGGCGATCTGGCGGGCGGGGATGGAGGCGTGCCTGCCCGAGCGCGTTCTGCCGGCGCATCTGCCGGCGCCGCCGCCCGGCCGCACCCTCGTCCTCGCGCTGGGCAAGGCGGCGGTGCCGATGGCGGGGAGCGTCGAGGCGCGGTGGCGGGGGCCTTTGTCGGGGCTGGCGGTGACACCCCATGGAAGCGCCGGGGAGCTTCGGCAAGTGGAGGTGATTCAGGCCGCCCATCCGGTGCCGGACGCCGGCAGCGTGGCGGCGGCGGAGCGGCTGCTCGCGCTGGCCGCGGGCGCCGGCGGGGACGACCTCGTCCTCGTGCTGCTGAGCGGCGGTGCCTCCGCGCTCGCCTGCCTGCCGGGAACGGGGCTCGAGCTGGCGGAGAAGCAGAGGCTCACCGAGGCGCTGCTGCGGTCCGGGGCTCCCGTCGACGAGATCAACTGCGTGCGGCGGCACCTCTCGCGCTTCAAGGGCGGACGCCTCGCCCTCGCCGCGCCGCCCGCTCGCCTGGTGACCCTCGCCATCTCCGACGTGGTCGGCGACTGTCCGGAGGATATCGGCTCCGGCCCGACCGCCGCCGATCCTTCGAGCCTGGAGGAGGCCCGGGAAATCCTCGCCCGCCATGCCATCAGGCCGCCCAGGAATGGCTGGTCCGAAACCCCGAAGCAGGTGCCGGGGGCCTGGCGCCTCGTCGCCGGCGCCGCCAACGCGCTCGAGGCCGCGGCCGCGGAGGCGCGCCGGCTCGGCTACGCGGTGCGCCTGCTCGAATGCGAGGGCGAGGCGCGCGAGGTGGGGCGCGAGCATGCCGCCCTCGCCCTGCGCGCGGGGCCGGGCACCGCCCTCATCTCCGGCGGCGAGCTCACCGTCACCGTGCGCGGACCGGGACGAGGCGGCCCCAACCAGGAATATGCCCTCGCCGCCGCTCTGGCGCTGGAGGGGCGCGAGGGCATAAGCGGGCTCGCCGCCGACACCGACGGGATCGACGGAGTCGGCGGGGCCGCCGGCGCCTTCTTCGAGGGCGGCGCGCCCGGCGGCGAGGCGGCGCTGGCGGCGAACGACAGCGGCACCTGGTTCGCGGCGCGGGGCGGCCTCTTCGTCACCGGCCCCACCGGCACCAACGTCAGCGACCTGCGCATCATCCTCACCTGACCCCCCTCCCTTCCAGGGAGGGGAAGATTCCCGTAACGACAGCCCATGAGCGAATGGACGATCGGGATCCTCGGCGGCTCCGGCCTCTACGAGATGGAGGCGCTGGAGGAGGCGCAGTGGATCGCGGTCGACACGCCCTGGGGGGCGCCGTCCGACGAATTGCTGACCGGCCGGCTGCACGGCGTGAAGTTCGTCTTCCTGCCGCGCCATGGCCGAGGCCACCGGATGCCGCCGAGCCAGGTCAACGCCCGGGCCAATGTCGACGCCCTCAAACGCGCCGGCTGCACCGACCTCGTCGCCATCTCCGCGGTCGGATCGCTGAGGGAGGAGCTGGCGCCCGGGCGCTTCGTCGTCGTCGACCAGTTCATCGACCGCACCTTCGCCCGCGAGAAGAGCTTCTTCGGCCCCGGACTCGTCGCCCACGTCTCGATGGCCGACCCGGTCTGCCCGCGCCTCTCCGGCCTGCTCGCCGGCTCGGCCGAGGCGGCGGGCGCGAGCGTCGCCCGGGGCGGCACCTATCTCGCGATGGAAGGACCGCAATTCTCTTCCCGCGCCGAAAGCGAGCTCTATCGAAGCTGGGGCTGCGACGTGATCGGAATGACCGCCATGCCCGAGGCCAAGCTGGCGAGGGAGGCCGAGCTGCCCTACGCGCTCGTCGGGATGGTCACCGATTACGATTGCTGGCGGCGGGGCGAAGAGGCGGTCGAGGTTTCGGCGATCATCGCCCAGCTGATGGCCAATGCCGGAACGGCGCGGCGGATGGTGGAGGAATTCGCCGGGGCGCTGCCGGAGGCGCGCGAACCGTCGCCGATCGACACGGTCCTCGATTCGGCGATCATCACCGCGCCCGAAGCGCGCGATCCGGCGCTTCTGGCCAAGCTCGACGCCGTGTGCCGGAGGGTGTTCGCCTCGCCGTCACCCTGAACTCGTTTCAGGGTCCGGTTCTCCACCCGCGAGGCGGTTCGAAGCTGGCTGCCGAAACGAGTTCAGCATGACGGTCACCCCGCCACTTCCCCAACCGGCATCTCGAACGCCCGCGCCCTGATCCAGCGGCTGGCGATCAGCTTCTCTCCCGCGAGCACCGGCAGCCCGGCATGGCCCGACGCCGGGTCCCGGCGGCCGTCCGCGCCGGTGTTGCGGAAGAGGATGGCGTCGCCGGGCCGCCCCTTCAGCTTGAGGCCCGCGGTCGGAAAATGCGTTTCGCCGCCCTCGTAAGAATCGTTGAGCCAGACCAGCATCGTCATCGTGCGCGGGTTGGCGAAGCCGGGAATGGCGTCGAAATGGGGCCGGTACTCGCCGCCGGGCCGGTAGCGAAGCACCTGCAGCGGCTCGCCCTGCGCGACGGCCGTGCCGCTGGCCGCGGCGATCCGCCGGTTGAGGGCGTGGACGGCGGGGTTCTCGAGCGGCCAGGTGAAGCCGACGCTGTCGCAGACCCGCACCGGATCGCGCACCTGCCGCCGGGAGCCCGGCTCGACCACGACCGCCGGCGCCATCATCGGCGCGGCGGCTCGGGCGAGCCAGTCGCATTCGGCGGCGGAGAGGAGGCCGGGGAAGCGGATGATGGCGGGGGCCTCGCAGATCGGCTCGCCCTCTGGGACGGCGACGGGATCGCCCTCGGCGCCAAGCGCCATGGCCTCGATCCGCTCGAGCTCCAGGCGGCTGCGCGGGTTCACTTCGGCGAGCGCCGCGAGCAGCCGGAGCGAGTCGCTCCACTGCCGCGGCCCGCCGACCCCGGAGGCGAGAAAATTGCCGTAGATCACCGCCGCCTCGACCTTGCCCGCCGCGGCCGCCTGGCGGAACAGCTCGCGCGCGGCGGCAAGGTCGCGAACGCCGCCCTCGCCGCGCAGCCTCGCCGCCGCCGCCTCGAACAGGGCCGACGGCTCAGCCATAGAGCCGTGCCACCCGCTCCGCGCTCATTCCGAGCCGGTAGAGCGCCAGGCAGAGCAGGTTGCGCCCCGAGCGCCGGAGCCAGCCGTCCCGCCGCCAGCGTCGGGCCGAGGTGGTCGCGTCGGCATCCAGCCTCTGGATCCGGCCGATCCTCCGGGCCAGGTCGACATCCTCCATCAGCGGCAGCGGCCGGTAGCCGCCAACCTCCTCGTAAAGGCGGCGGGAGATGAGCAGGCCCTGATCCCCGTAAGGCAGGCCGAGCAGCCGCACCCGAAGCGCAACGCCCGCCTCGATCAGCCGCGCCCGCCATTCGCCGGCGTCGAGCCGGAAGCGGAAGCAGGCCGCCCGGTCCGGCCGCCGGGCCATGTGCCACTCGGCCGCCTCCCGCCACCCCGGGGCCAGGATCGTGTCGGCATGGAGGAAGAGCAGCCAGTCCCCCGCCGCCGCGGCGGCGCCGGCGGCGAGCTGAACGCCGCGGCCGCGCGCCGAGCGGACGAGGCGGGCTCCGGAGCGCTCGGCTATGGCTGCAGTGGCGTCGGTCGAGCCGCCGTCGACGACGACGATCTCCCCGGCCCCGGCGAGCGCGTCGAGGCAGCGGCCCAGCGTGGCCGCGGCGTTCAGGGTGGGGACGACGACGGAGAGCACGGTTGCATCTGTGCATGACAGCGGGCGGTCCGCAAGCTGCCTCCCCATCGAAGATGGGGAGGGGGACCACCGAAGGTGGTGGAGGGGTGACATGGCTCAAGCATCATCAGGTCACCCCTCCACCACATTACGTGTGGTCCCCCTCCCCATCGCGCGGCGAAGGGGAGGCAGAGCAGCTGGCCCCGCCGAGCACGCAGAAGCGCGCGCAATGGGGGTGGTTCAGGCTTACCTCGGGGGCGGAGCCGGCGAGGGTCGGGCCGAGCGCGAACTGGGGGTCGTAGGGCAGAAGGGTGCAGGCGACGACGTGCGGGGCCCCGGCGCCCCTCGCCTTCACCACCATCCGGCTGGAGGCGCACATCATCGCGGCGGGCGAGACGTGGAGGATGTCCCAGCAGGCGGTGCTGATCTCGGGCACGTCGGCGCCGGCGTCCATCGCGGGGAAGAGGACGAGGCCGGCCTCGGCGACGAGGCCTTCGCTTCGGCGGAGGGCGGCGTAACCCGCTTGCGCTTCTTCGAGGCTCTCGCCCGGGAGCTGGCGTCCGGCGATGGCCGTGCGGAACCCTTCGGCCTCGAGCCAGCGCAGGCCGTCCAGCGCCTTGTCCCAGGTGCCGGCTCCCCGCTCCGCCTCGTGCACCGCGCGGCCGTGATGGTCGAGGCTGACCCGGAAAGTCAGCCGGTCGCGCGGCAGGGCCTTCAGAGCCGCCTCGAACCGCCGCATCGGCCGCATCGCGTTGGTCAGAACCAGCACCTCGAAACCGCGGCCGAGCGCCGCCGCGATCATCGCGATCGCCTCCCGATTCATGAACGGCTCGCCGCCGGTAAAGCCGATCTCCCGGGTGCCGAGCGCCGCCGCCTCGTCGAGATAAGGCTCGATCTCGGCGAGGGTCGGATAGACCAATGTATCGTTGACCGGCGAGCTTTCGATGTAACAGCTCTTGCAGGCGAGGTTGCAGAGCGTGCCGGTGTTGATCCACAAAGTGTCGAGCCGCCGCAGCGCCACCCGGGCGCGCGGCTCGCCCTTGGCGGTCACCCGCGGATCGCGGAACTTGGCCGGATCGAGCGGCCGGGCGAGCGGATCGGCGAAGGGCGAGGGAGCGAGTGCGTTCATCGGCTGCGAGGATAGGCGAATTGCTTCACGGGTGTTAGGCCCCTCCCTCGCCTTTCCCGCGAAAGGCGGGAGAGGGGCTTGCCGGGAGCGGGAACGATGAAGCGGGGCAGTCAAGGCCGAATCCTCCTGCTGCTCCTGATCGTTCTGGCGATCGCCGCCTTCTTCGCCTTCGACCTCGGCGCCTGGCTCACCCTCGCCAACCTGAAGGCACGAAAGGCCGAGCTCGCCGCCTTCGTCGAGGCCCGCCCGCTCGCCGCCGTCGCCGCCTTCTTCCTCCTCTACGTCGCGGTCACCGCCCTTTCGCTTCCCGGCGCCGCGATCCTGACCCTGGCCGCGGGCGCGATCTTCGGCCTGTGGGAGGGCACGCTCATCGCTTCCTTCGCCTCGACGATCGGCGCCAGCCTCGCCTTCCTCTCCTCGCGCTACCTGCTTCGCGACTGGGTGACCGCGCGCTTCGGCCGGCGCATCGCCGCCGTCGACCGCGGCATGGCGCAGGACGGCGCCTTCTACCTGCTCACCCTTCGCCTGATCCCGGCCTTCCCCTTCTTCCTCATCAACCTCGCCATGGGCATGACGGCGATGCGGCTGGTCACCTTCGCTCTGGTCAGCCAGATCGGAATGCTGCCGGGCACGATCGTCTACGTGAACGCCGGCACCCAGCTCGCCGCGATCGAGAGCACAGGCGACATCCTCTCGCCGGCGCTGATCGGTTCGCTCGTCCTGCTCGGCCTCTTCCCTCTCCTCGCCAAGGCGGCGGTCGGGTGGTGGAGGCGCCGCCGCGTCTATCGCGGCTGGCGGCGCCCCCGCCGCTTCGACCGCAACCTGATCGTCGTCGGCGCCGGCGCCGGCGGCCTCGTCACCGCCCTGATCGGAGCGACGGTGCGGGCCAGAGTGACCCTGATCGAGAAAGGCGAGATGGGCGGCGACTGCCTCAATACCGGCTGCGTCCCGTCCAAGGCGCTGATCCGGAGCGCCCGCGCCGCCCACGAGATCCGGACCGCCGGCGCCTACGGGCTGGCGCCGGCCGAGCCGCAGGTGCGCTTCGCCGAGCTGGTCGAGCGGATCCACCGGATCATCGCCGAGATCGCCCCCGCCGACAGCGTCGAGCGCTATACGCGGCTCGGAGTGGACGTCCGCAAGGGCCATGCCCGCCTGGTCGATCCGTGGACGGTGGAGATTGACGGCGGCGAGCGGCTGACCGCCCGCGCCATCGTCATCGCGGCCGGCGGCGACCCCGCCGTTCCGGCCATCCCGGGCCTCGCCGACAGCGGCTACCTCACCAGCGATACGATGTGGCAGGCCCTGCGCGGGCGCGAACGGGTGCCGGAGCGGATCGCGATCATCGGCGGGGGGCCGATCGGCACCGAGATGGCCCAGGCTTTCGCCCGTCTCGGAGCGAAGGTCACCCAGGTCGAGCACGGCCCGCGGCTTCTGGCGAAGGAGGACGAGGAGGTTTCCGAGCTGGTCGAGGCGGTGCTTCGCGAGGAAGGGGTCGACATCCGCACCCGGCACGGAGCGATGGAGGTCAAGGGCAAGACGCTGGTGGTCCATTCCGGGGGCGAGGAACAGGCGGTCCCCTTCGACGAGCTGATCGTCGCCGTCGGCCGCAAGGCGCGGCTGACCGGCTACGGGCTGGAGGATCTCGGCATCGAGACCGGCCGCACCGTCGCCGTCAACGACTGGCTGGAGACCCGCTTTCCCAACATCTACGCGGTCGGCGACGTCGCCGGCCCTTATCAGTTCACCCATTTCGCCGCCCACCAGGCGTGGTTCGCCGCCGTGAACGGACTGTTCGGCCAGCTCAAGCGCTTCCGCGCCGATTACCGGGTGCTGCCCTGGGTCACCTTCACCGATCCGGAGGTCGCCCATGTCGGCCATAACGAGCTTTCCGCCAGGGAGGCGGGCATCGAGTACGAAGTCGTCCGCTACGAGCTCGACCACCTCGACCGCGCCCTTGCCGAAGGCGCCGGCCGCGGCTTCGTCAAATTGCTCGTCGAGCCGGGCAAGGACCGACTGCTCGGCGCCACCATCGTCGCAACCCAAGCCGGCGAGCTCATCGCCGAGCTGGTGCTGGCGATGAAGCACGGCCTCGGCCTCAACAAGTTGCTCGCCACCATCCACGCTTACCCCACCCTCGCCGAAGCCAACAAATATGCCGCCGGCGAATGGAAGAAGGCGCACAAGCCCGAGCGGCTGCTCGCCTGGGTCGAGCGCTATCACCGCTGGCGGCGGGGGTGACCCGGATCGTCATCTTCGCCAAGGCGCCGGTGCCCGGACGGGTGAAGACGCGGCTGATCCCGGCCCTGGGCGCGGAAGGGGCGGCGAAGCTGGCGGCTCGGATGCTGGCGGGGACGGTGGCGGAAGCGCTGGCGACGGGGCTCGCGGTGGAGCTATGCGGGGAGCCGGATGCGGCGTCATGGCACGAGGCGCGGGCGGGGCTGGCGCTCACCGCACAGGGCGAAGGCGACCTGGGCGAGCGGCTGGCGCGGGCGGCGGAGCGGGTGCTGGCGGACGAGCCGGTGCTGCTGATCGGCGCCGACTGCCCGGAGCTGGACCGCGCGCGGCTGCAAGGCGCCGCGGCGGCGCTGGAGACGCGGGACGCGGTCATCCATCCGGCGCATGACGGCGGCTATGCGCTGCTCGGGCTGGGGCGGTTCGACCGCTCGCTGTTCGAGGGCATAGAGTGGAGCACGGCGACGGTGGCCGAACGGACGATGCGCAAGATCGAGGCGCTGGGCTGGTCGCTGCGCGTCGGACAGACGCTTCGGGATATCGACGCGCCCGGCGACCTTCTCCCTCTCCGCGGCGGGGAGAGGGTTGGGTGAGGGGGTCCGGCCTTTCCGGATAGGCCGAGCCCCCTCACCCTGCCCTCTCCCCACAGGGGAGAGGGAATGTTTGCCGCCGTCGCCACCTGCAGGTAACGGGTCGCCCATGCACCCCCTCCCCCCTTATGCCGAGCTGCTCGGACTGCGCACCGAGCGAACCGGGGACGGAGCCCTGCTGTGGGTGATGCCGTTCCGCGAAGAGGTGGTCGGCCGCCCCGGCTTTCTCCACGGCGGAGCGATCGCCGGGCTGCTCGAATTCGCCGCCCTGGGGACGCTGTTCGAGGCGCTGGGCGACTGCGCGACCGCGAGGCCGATC
Organism: Allosphingosinicella sp.; assembly: GCA_035628835.1. Taxonomy (GTDB): domain Bacteria; phylum Pseudomonadota; class Alphaproteobacteria; order Sphingomonadales; family Sphingomonadaceae; genus Allosphingosinicella. The sequence goes on along the minus strand of DASPJA010000042.1, from coordinate 19,570 downwards.
AACGTCAGCGTCGACTTCATGCGCGGCGGCACCGACCACGACACCTTCGCCTCGGCTCTGGTCACCCGCCTCGGCAGCCGGGTCGCCAATGTCGAGGCCCATGCCTGGCAACAGGAGCGATCGAGGCCGATCGCCGCGGCGCGGATGAACCTGATGGTTCGAAGGTAACCCCCCTCCCTGGAAGGGAGGGGATGGGGGTGGGTAGTCGAGCGCAGCGAGACTTTTGCCGACCCGGAGTTTCGGCCGCCTTCGGCGGACCCACCCCCCACCCCTCCCTTTCAGGGATCACCCTCCCCTTTTCATCACTTCCCTCGCGATGACCAGCTGCTGGACCTGGCTCGTCCCCTCGTAGATCCGGAACAGCCTGACGTCCCGGTACAGCCGCTCGATTCCGTAATCGGCGATGTAGCCGGCCCCGCCGAATATCTGCACCGCCCGGTCGGCGACCCGCCCGACGGTCTCGCTGGCGAAATATTTGGCCGCCGCCGCCTCGAGCGTGATCGGCTCGCCGGCATCCTTGAGCGCCGCCGCCTCCAGCACCAGAGCCCTGGCCGCCATCGTCTCGGTCTTGGCATCGGCGATCATCGCCTGGATGAGCTGGAACTCGGCGATGGGCTTGCCGAACTGCTTCCTCTCGGCCGCATAGGCCACCGCGTCGGCGATCAGCCGCTCGGCGATCCCGACGCAGACCGCGGCGATGTGGAGCCGGCCGCGGTCCAGCACCCGCATCGCGATCCGGAACCCCTCCCCCTCCTCGCCCAGCCGATTGGCGGCCGGCACCGGCGAATCGTCGAAATTGACGTCGCAGACATGGGCGCCCTGCTGCCCCATCTTCTTCTCGGGCTTGCCGACGCTCACTCCGGGCAGGTCGGCCGGCACGAGGAAGGCGGAGACGCCCTTCGCGCCCGGCTCGCCGGTGCGGGCCATGACGGTGAACAGCGAGGCCTTGTCGGCATTGGTGATGAAGCGCTTGGTGCCGGTGAGGCGGTAGACGTCGCCCTCCCGGACCGCTTTCGTCTGCACCGAGGCGCTGTCGGAGCCGGCGCCCGACTCGGTGAGGGCGAAGCTGGTGACGATCTCGCCGGTCGCGATGCGCGGCAGCCACTCGGACTTCTGAGCCTCGCTCCCGGCCATGACCAGGCCCTGGCTGCCGATCCCGACATTGGTGCCGAAGGTGGAGCGGAAGGCGGGCGTCGTCCCGCCCAGCTCGAGGGCGACCCGAACCTCCTCGCCCATGGTCAGGCCGAGCCCGCCATATTCCTCCGGGATGGAAAGCCCGAACAGCCCCATCTCCCGCATCTCGGCGACGATCTCGGCCGGCACCTCGTCCTCGCGGTCGACGCGCTCCTCGAGCGGCCGCAGGCGCTCGCGGACGAAGCGGCGGACGGTGGCGAGGAGCAGATCGAAGGATTCGGGATCGAGGGGCATTCGAAAACTCCTCCCCTCCCTGCAAGGGAGGGGCTGGGGGTGGGTCCGCCGGAGGCGGCCGAAACTCCGAGGCAGAGAAAGGCTCGCCATGCTCGCCTACCCACCCCTGACCCCTCCCTTCCAGGGAGGGGAAGCTAGTATCCCTTCAGCCGCGCCAGCTTGTCGGCGTGGTAATTGGAATCGCCGAACAGCTCGTTCAGAGCCCGGTCGCGCTTCATGTAGAGGCCGATATCATATTCGTCGGTCATGCCGATGCCGCCGTGCATCTGGACGCCTTCCTGCACCGCCAGCGTCGAGGCGCGCCCCGCCTTGGCCTTGGCGACCGAGACCATGGCCTCCGCCTCCGGGCTGCCTTCGTCGAGCAATTGCTGCGCCTTGATCGCGGCCGAGCGGGCGATCTCCAGCTCGGAATAGAGATGCGCGGCGCGATGCTGAAGCACCTGGAACTCGCCGATCAGCCGGCCGAACTGCTTCCTCTGCTTAAGATAGTCGACCGTCATCGCCATCGCCTCGGAGCCCAGCCCGACCATCTCGGACGCGGCGCCGGAGCGGCCGGCGTCGAGCACCCGGCCGAGCAGGGCCTCGCCGCCGCCGACCTCGCCGATCACCGCGTCGGCATTCACCTCGACGCCCTGGAAATCGAGCCGGGCGCCGATGCTGGAATCCGCCAGCCGGACGCCTTCGACCTCCAGCCCCTTCGCCTCCCGCTCCACCGCGAACATGGTCACGCCCTCGTCCGTGCGCGCGGCGACCACGATGACGTCCGCCGACGCGCCCTGGACGACGAACTGCTTGCGCCCGCTGAGCCGGAAGCCGTTGCCCGCCCGCTCGGCCCGCATCGCGATCGCCTCGGGCCGGTGCTTGGGCCCTTCGTCGACGGCCAAAGCGGCGACGGTGTCGCCCGCCAGGATGCCGGGAAACCAGCGCTGCGCGTGCGGCGTCCCCTTCAGCGCCTCGACGACCGCGACCGCGCTGATCAGGAAGGGCGACGGCGTCAGGTTTCGGCCGATCTCCTCGAGCACGATTCCGGCCTCGACATGACCGAGCCCGAGCCCGCCGTCCGCCTCGTCGATCAGGATTCCGGTGAAGCCGAGCTCGGCCATCTGCTTCCACAAGGCGTGGCCGAAGCCGTCCGGGCAGCCCTGGTCGCGATATTTGCGCAGCTGCTTCGCGATCGAGCCTTCTTCCGCCATCAGCTGCCGCGCCGTGTCGCGAAGCATGACCTGGTCTTCGGTGAGGTAGAGCGGCATCGGCGGTCCTAGGAGAGAGAAGCGAGGAAGCGGAAGAAATTCGCTCGGGGCGAACGGAGAAGGGCTAGCCCGTTCATCACGCTCCGGGAAGGTCGAGTATCCGCTTGGCAATGATCCCGAGCTGGACCTCGCTCGTTCCGCCCTCGATCGAATTGGCCTTGGTCCGAAGCCATTCGCGAGCGGCCTTGCCCTTCTTCGAGCGCCCGCTCTCCCATTCGAGAGCGTTCGAGCCGCCCGCGGCCATGACCAGCTCGTGCCGCGCCTTGTTGAGCTCGGTCCCGGCATATTTCATCATCGAGGGCTGCGCGGGATGGGCCAGCCCCGCCTTGAGCTCGTCGATGAACCGCTCCGACATCGCCCGGAAGGCCATGGCGTCGACGTCGAAGCGGGCGATGTCGGCTCGAAGCACCGGATCGGCCATGCGGCCGTCGGGATCGCGGCCGATGCTCTCGACCAGGGCCTCGCCGAGGCTTCCGGTCTGGCCGCCGAGCCCCATGCCGCTGATCATCTCGCGCTCGTGGCCGAGCAGATATTTGGCGACGTCCCACCCCTTGTTGATCTCGCCGACCACCTGGTCCTTGGGCACCTTCACGTCGTCGAAGAAGGTCTCGCAGAAGGGCGAGGAGCCGGAGATGAGAAGGATCGGCCTGGTCGAGACGCCCGGGCTCGCCATGTCGAACAGGATGAAGCTGATCCCCTTATGCTTGGGCGCCTCGAAGTCGGTTCGCACCAGGCAGAAGATCCAGTCGGCCTTGTCCGCATAGCTGGTCCAGACCTTCTGGCCGTTGACCAGCCAATGATCCCCCTTGTCCTCGCATCTGGTCTGGAGCGAGGCGAGGTCGGAGCCGGCGTTGGGCTCCGAATAGCCCTGGCACCAGCGGATCTCGCCGCGCGCGATCTCGGGAAGGAAGCGCTTCTTCTGCTCTTCCGTGCCGTATTTCAGGAGCGCGGGCCCGAGCATCGAGATTCCGAAGCTCATCAGCGGATTGCGCGCCCCGATCCGCGCCATCTCCTGCCTGAGGATCTTGGTCTCGGCCGGCGAAAGCCCGCCGCCGCCATAGTCCCTCGGCCAGTCGGGAACCGTCCAGCCGCGCTGCGCCATCCGCTCCATCCAGAGCTTCTGGGCCTCGTTCTTGAACCGGAAGTTGCGTCCGCCCCAGCAGGCGTCGCTCTCGTCCCGCATCGGCTCGCGCATCTCGGCCGGGCAATTGGCCTCCAGCCAGGCGCGGGTCTCGGCGCGGAAGGTGTCGAGGTCGGTCACGAGCGGCTCCTCAGCTTTCCGTTAACGTCAATGGCGCGGCGCGCGGAAAGCGTCAACCGGACATAGACCGGGCCGGAGCGTCGCTCTAGGCTGTGCGCCATGAAGAGGTTCCTGGCCCTGCTCGTGCCGGCCGCCGCCGCGGCAATGCCGCTGGCCGGCTGCGCGGCCGTCGGGCAGCGCCCCCATGTCGAATATTATCCGCCCGACGAGTCGGTGCAGGCGGCGGCCCGGGCCGGCGGTTTCCGGCTGCCCTTCTCCTCGGCGGTGCGGGTCGGCGACGTGCTCTACCTCTCGGGCGTGATCGGCACCGGCAGCGACGGGACGCTGCCCTCCGGCATCGAGGCTCAAACGCGCCGGACCATGGACAATATCGGCGCCATGCTCGCCCGCGCCGGCCTCTCGTTCGACGACGTCTTCAAATGCACGGTGATGATCGACGACATGAAGGAGTGGCAGGCGTTCAACGCCGTCTACATGACCTATTTCAAGCCGGACCGGCTCCCCGCCCGAAGCGCCTTCGGCGCGGACGGCCTCGCCCTGGGCGCGCTCGTCGAAGTGGAATGCCTGGCCCACGCGCCGGCGCGGACGCCTAATCGACGACCAGGTTGAGCACCTCCTCGGCCACCCGGAGCTCCGCGCGCCGTCCCCAGTCGAAGGCGAGATAATCCTTCTCGATGCCGTCGGCGAAGATCGCTCCGCCCTCGTTGAGCCTCGAGACGATCTCGATGGAGGCCGAGGCCTCGATCCGTCCCGAGCGGACGCTGGTTCCGGTGGCGACGCTCGGAAACGGCTCGCGGACGAAATAGCCGAAGGCGCGGTCGTGCGGGGCGAGCGGCACCCGCCAGCCGGTCGCGCCCATGATCGAGCGCGCCCAGCCGGTGGCGCCGGTGCCGGTCGCGGCAATGAGGCCGCTCGACGACTGATATTCCCGGGTGCCCCCGACCGCGATCTCGTACCGCGCCGACTGGTGGCTTCGGTGGCCGACGAAGATCTCGTTGAGCGCCAGCAGCCGCTCGCCGCCGTCCAGGCGGGCCTCGACCATCGTTCGGGTCTCGACCGCGGCGGCTCCGGCCGCGGTGGCCCGGAGGGCCGCGCTCAGGCGGCCCGCCGGCCAGCGCACGAGCACTCCGTCGAACAGCTCCGGGTCGGGATTGACCCCGATCACCGGCTGGCCGCGCAGATATTTGGCGACGTTGGCGACCAGGCCGTCCTGGCCGACGGCGACGATCACATCCTCGGGGGCGAACAGGAAGCGGTCGAAATCTGCCCTTTTCACCACCGCCTGCCGCCAGTCGGCGGGCGCCGCCGCCCTCGCCTCGTGAAGGGCGGCCGCGAAACGCTCGTGCCGCCGCTCCACCTCGACGATGTCCTGCCCGCGGGTCTCGAGGTAGAAACGCGCCTGCTCGCGAGTGCCGTGGCGGGCGAGGAGCGACTCGAAATCCGTCTCGCGGGTGACGAACACCGCCCGTTGCGCGACTACGCCCATCCTAGCGCGCGTCCACCAGCACCGGCGGCGGCGCCTTGCGGAACTCGCCGATCAGGGAGGCGAGCAGGTCCGGAGTGACGTTGAGCTCGTTGATGCTCTCCAGCTTGGCGGCGAAGTCGCGGGCCGCGAGGCCGAGCAGCACCTCGCCCGGAACGTCGCGATAGACGGCCATATGGCCCTGCTCCGCCTCGGCGCGGGCGGTTTCGACGCTCCGGATCCGCTCCGCTTCGGCGGCGGCGGCGACCTGGCCCGCTTCGGCCGCGGCGACGGCGCGGGCGCGCTGGTTGTCGGCTTCCTCGGCGATCAGCTGCTTCTCGCGCCGGGCCAGCTCGACCTTGTTGGCGAGCTCGTTCTCGGCGATCGCCCTCTCCTTCTCGACGGCGAGGGCGCGCCGCTCGAACATCGCCTCGTCCGCCTTCTGCTGCAGGGCTTCGAAGGTCGGCGTCTGAAGCGCCCGCTCCAGCTCGCTGGACGGAGCGATGCTGCTCAGCCGGACGGTGATCGTCTCCACCCCTATCTCGCCGAGCGCGGGCGAGTTGATCAGCGCGGCTTCGATCCGCTGCCGCAGCGGCTCGAGCCCGGCGTCCAGCAATTCCCGAACCGGCGATTCCATCAGATACTGGGCCGCCGCCTGGTGGGCGAGGCCGCCGAAGCGGCTCTCGATCTGGTCGATCGGGTCGCCATTGTGGCGGCCGGTGAAGAGGCCGATGGTGAAGTCGACCCGTTCGGCGAGACGCTGCGGATCGGCGACTCGCCAGCTGATCCGGCCCTGCACCGCGACGTCCTGGAAGTCCTTGCTCCGGCCCTTGACGAACAAAGCGGTGTCGCGGTCGTCCATCGGCAGCTCGGCGATGCTGGCGCGCTGCGGCCGGAACCAGAAAGCGAGGCCGCGGCCGGCCCGGACCGGCCGGCCCGAGCGATAGCGGATGACGAAGCTGCTCGCCTCGCTCCGAAGCAAGGCGGCGAAACCGAAATTGCGGATGGTGGCCATGATCAGGTCCTTTCTTCAGCGCGAAACGTGGCGATAGAGTTCGGCGGGACGGAAACCGGTGCCGGCCTCCCGCCGGCCGGTCGCTTCGAGCCGGCCGCTGTCGAGCAGCCGGCGGCGGAAGGCGGGTTTGTTGAGGGGCAGGCCGAGTATCGCCTCGTGCACCTGCTGCAGCTCCCGCAGGGTGAAGAGCTCCGGCAGAAGCGCGAAGGCGACGTCCGAATAATCGAGCTTGCCGCGCAGCCTCTTGACGGCGAGGCCGATGATGTCGGCATGGTCGAAGGCGAGCGGGAGCTCGCGGCCGTCCTCGCCGACGGCGCTGGCGGGGCCGCCGGTCTCACCGGCCCAGTCGACCCGCGCCTCGGCGAGCGTCAGGTCCGGCGCCGCCGTCAGGGCGGGTCCGAACCTCTCCTCCGGAAGCAAGGCGAAATAGGCGACGGTGATCACCCGCCCGCGCGGATCCCGCTCCGGCTCGCCGAACGTATAGAGCTGCTCGATCCAGGCCCCGGCCATCCGCGCCTTTTCGGCCAGCACCCGCTCGGCCGCCGAGTCGAGGCTTTCGTCGATCCCGACGAAGCCGCCCGGAAGCGCCCATTTGCCCGCCTCGGGCTCCTGCTCCCTTCTCTGCAGCAAAGCGGCGAGCCGCCCGGCGCGCACCGACATGAGCACGAGGTCGGCGGCGACCGAGGGCCTGGCATAATCCTGAAAGGCGCGAACGCTCATCTCGGCTCCTTATACGCACGATGCTTATAAGTGTAATGCGTATAAGTCAAGCCGTTCGCGCCTCTTCGACAAAAATGATGTCAGATACCCGTTCTCGCGCGCGAGGGTCAGTGCCAGTCCGCGTCCGCCGCCGGCGCCATCTCCCCGGCCGCGCGAACGATGTCCTCGAGGTTCACCGCCTGGTCGAACGGATCCTGGTCCAGCTTCGTCACCCGACCGAGCCGGCGCTGCCAGCGGTGAAGCGCCTCGACATAGGGGAGGTAGGGGACCCGCATCAAAGTGCCGTTGGGAAGCCGCTCGAGATCGGCGATGCCGTTATGGACCCACTCACCGGTCCCCCAGTCGGGCATGTCGACGGCGGGGAAGAGGCACACGCCGTGCAGGTCGACGCCGCGGTTCACCGCCGCCAGGCTTTCCGTCACGACGTCGTTCAGCCAGTCGGGCCGGCCGCCCTTCAGGCCCGAGGTCTCGGCGACGATGCAGGGCCGACCGAACGGCTTCGCGCCCTCCTCGATCAGGTCGCAGAGCAGGCGGATCCGGTCGTCGCCCGGCTCGAGCGGCGCGTGGGGACCGCCTTCGCGATATTCCATCTGGCCGAAGCTGTAATTGTTGAAGCCGACGATATCGAGGATCTCCGGGGACCCGCCCAGTTCCGGAAAGCGGCGCCCGGAGATCGCGTCCCAGGCGAGATAGGCGTCGTCATGGGATTCGCGGTGGGCCGCCTCGGCGAGGTCGGGCCGGTCGCGCGGCGGCACCACCCAGATCAGCGGATCGATATGGACCATCCGGGAATCGGGAAAGTCGGCGCGTATCGCCTTCACCGCCGCGATGTCGGCGGCCGCCGCGGCGAGTGTCAGCCGGCGCCTCGTCTCGCGGTCCCGGCCGAACGGCGCCGCCCACGCCCATTCCCCCGCCATGTAGCCGAAGAAGGTCGGCTCGTTCATCGGCGTGAAGCAGAGCGGCCCGTGATGGGCGTGGCTCGCGACGTAGCGGGCCGCGGCGGCCGCATAGGCGGCGAAGCGCGGAGCGAAGTCCTCGCCGAACGGGTCGAGACCGTCGGGATAGCCGTAATGGCACAGGTCCCAGATCGGCAGGATGTCGTGGCGCCGCTGGGCCTGCAGGAACGGGTCGATGCAGGAGAAGTCGTAGCGGCCGCCGCGGTCGACGAGCGGCCAGGGTATGCCCTCGCGCGCCACCGCGATTCCCAGCGAGCGCAGCATCCGGTAATCCTCGTCGGCGTGGCCGCGATGCTGGGTTTCCTCGCACAGATCGCGCCGCCCCTGGTCCTTCCAGATGAAGGTCGAGCATTCGAATCCGGACAGGAAGAAAGTGGGGAAGATGCCCCCGCGGCTCACGTCAGGGCGTCCGCCAGACGGTGCTTCACGTCGGGATCGGGGATGATCCGGTAGCGGGCCTCGATCAGGCTGTAGAGCCCGAACAGGCACAGGCCGGCCGCGACGGCGGCGCGCAGCGTTCCGGGCAGGCTGGTCAGAGCGTCGCCCAGCGCCCCGGCCTCCTCGGCTTCCTGGTGGAGGCCGGCGCCGAGCAGTAGCCAGGCGGCGGCGAGAAAGATCACGCCGCGCGCCGCGTGGCCGCCGATGCCGGCGGCATTCACCCACCATTGATCCCGGGCCCGAGGCGCGAGATGCTTGCAGAAGCCTCGGGTGGCGGCGATGGCGAGCTGCGCCGCCCCGGCGACGGCGAGGACCAAAGCGGCGAGATAGAGGAGCAGGTCGCCCCCCGGCAGGCTCATCGCCGCCGCCGCTCCGCTTTCCGCGCTGTCGCTCGAATCGCCGCCCGATCCGCCGCCGAAAGCCAGCTTCGCCGCGGTGAAGGCGAGGCCGAGATGGATCAGCCCGCTCAGCGCGCCGGCGAGCCTTCCGGCGATGCCCTTGGCGTCGCGGCCCTTGCTCTGAGTGTCGAGGATGGCGTCGGTGACGCGCCAGATCCCGTAGGCGAGGAAGCCGAGCGCCAGCGCTCCGAGCACGAGCCCGCCGGCCTTGTTCTGAAGCCAGTTCAGCGCGCCGCCCGCATCCTCGCTCCGGCCGAGCTGAAGCGCCAGATAGCCGACGATCAGATAGAGCAGCCCGCGGCCTGCGAAGCCGACCCGGGTCATCATGAGAAAGTTAGGGGATACGCTTGACACGGAGCCGTAACGTCCGCCGGAGGGCGGCTGTTCCGTCCGTAAAAGGTCAGAGCCCGTTCTTCACCACTCCGATCCAGTCCTTGCGCGGGTCGGCGATCCGGCCGGCCTCGTCCAGCCGCCAGGTCGAGCGCGTGACCGAGCCGCCCTCCGGGACGTCGCAGACATTGCCGCCGATGCTGTCGCACCGGCCGTCGCCGACCGCCACCACGATGTCGTTATGAGAGGCGAAGAAGGTTCCGGCTTCGATCAGCGCCACCGCCTCCTCATAGGTGAGCGGGTGGCCGGGATAGGGATAGCCGGCATTGGGCGAACGCGAATTCCAGATCAGGTCGCCGGGCGCCACCGCCGCCGCCGCCGGCGGGTGAAGGACCAGCGCCTCGCTCATCCCGTCGTGGCGCCGGATCCGGTCCATATAGACCGAATGGGTTTCGTCCGGCCGGAAAAGGTCGCCCGCCCCCGCGGCCGCGAAGCACCAGGAGATGAAGGCCGCCGACCAGGGCTCGTCCGTCCCGCCGTCCCAGTCCGGCCGCCCCACCGCCCGCCAATATTCGCCGATCCGCGACTTGTACGGCTCGACCGCGTGATCGCCCACGATCCGCCAGGTGTCGTCGAGGCTTCGGGTCGACCCTCCGAAAAAGCGCCATTCGCGCTCCGCCGTCTCGATCAAACGTCGCTTGAACTCGCTCATCGGCCGACGCCTATCACCTGAGCGAGGCGGCGTCAGCCTCGCCGCCGACCGTCCCCACTGGCGCATTCCGGCCGTTTCTGGCAGCGAAGACGCACAGCAGCAGCACGAGGAATCCGGCCGGATGGACTTCGACCTTACGGAACGGCAGGCTTTTTACCGCGACCGGGTGCGCGATTTCATCGAGACTCGGATTCGGCCGAGGAACAAGGACTATAAGACCCAGCTCGAGGCGGGCGACCGCTGGCAGCCGATCGAGGTGATCGAGGAGCTCAAGCCCGAGGCCAAGGCCGCGGGCCTGTGGAACCTGTTCATGCCGCCCGGCCAGGCGCTCCGCCATGTCGACGAGAGCTTCGAGTTCGAGGGCACCCAGCTCACCAACCTCGAATATGCGCTCTGCGCCGAGGAGATGGGCCGGATCGGCTGGGCGTCGGAAGTGTTCAACTGCTCCGCCCCCGATACCGGCAACATGGAGGTGTTCCACCGCTACGGAACGCTCGAGCAGAAGGAGCAGTGGCTCCGCCCGCTGATGAACGGCGAGATCCGCTCCGCCTTCCTGATGACCGAGCCCGCGGTCGCTTCCTCGGACGCGACCAACATCCAGTGCGAGATCAGGCGCGACGGCGACGACTATGTGCTCAATGGCCGCAAATGGTGGTCGAGCGGAGCCGGCGATCCGCGCTGTAAGGTCGCCATCGTCATGGGCAAGACGGACACGAGCGCCGACAGGCACCGCCAGCAGTCGATGGTGCTGATGCCGCTCGACGCCCCCGGAGTGACGGTCGAGCGCGCGCTCACCGTCTACGGCTATGACGACGCCCCGCACGGCCATATGGAGATCGAGCTCAAGGACGTGCGAATCCCCGCGTCGAACATGCTGCTCGGCGAGGGCCGCGGCTTCGAGATCGCGCAAGGGAGGCTCGGCCCGGGCCGGATCCACCATTGCATGCGCACCATCGGAGTCGCTGAGGAAGCCCTGAAGGCGATGGTGAAGCGCCTCCAGTCCCGCGTCGCCTTCGGCAAGCGCCTGATGGAGCACAGCGTCTGGGAGCAGAGGGTCGCCGCCGCCCGCATCGACATCGACATGTCGCGGCTGCTCTGCCTCAAGGCCGCCGACATGATGGACAAGGCCGGCAACAAGGCCGCCGCCGCCGAGATCGCGATGATCAAGGTCTATGCCCCCAACATGGCGCTCCGAATCATCGACGACGCCGTCCAGGCCCATGGCGGCGCGGGGGTGAGCCAGGATTTCGAGCTCGCCAAGAGCTGGGCCGGGATCCGCACCCTGCGGCTCGCCGACGGCCCCGACGAGGTCCACAACCGCGCCATCGCCCGAATCGAGTTCTCCAAGCATGCGGTGTGACGGCGTTATCGCTCCTCCCCGGAACGGGGAGGGGGACCGCCGCCGAAGGCGGTGGTGGAGGGGTCGGCGCGGCCTCGTCGGTGGGGCGACCCCTCCACCGCGCTCCGCGCGGTCCCCCTCCCCGTTCCGGGGAGGAGCAAGATGAAAGCCGCCATCCTCCGCGCCCCCGGCGCCCCGCTCGCCGTCGAGCAGGCCGTGCTCGACGCCCCCGGCCCGCGCGAGGTCCTCATCCGAACCGCCGCCTGCGGCCTGTGCCATTCGGACCTCCACTTCATCGAGGGCACCTACCCGCACCCCCTGCCCTGCATCCCCGGCCACGAGGCGGCCGGGGTGGTCGAGGCGGTCGGGAGCGAGGTCCGCACGGTGAAGGTCGGCGATCATGTCGTCACCTGCCTCTCCGCCTTTTGCGGCCATTGCGAATATTGCGTGACCGGGCGGATGTCGCTCTGCCCCGGCGGCGACACCCGGCGGGCCCGCGGCGCCCCGCCGCGCATCACGGCGGAAGACGGAAGCGCGATCAACCAGATGCTCAACCTCTCCGGCTTCGCCGAGGCGATGCTGGTCCACGAGCATGCCTGCGTCGCCATCGACCGCGCCATGCCGCTCGACCGCGCCGCCGTCATCGGCTGCGCGGTGACGACCGGCGCCGGCACCATCTTCAACGCCTGCAAGCTCGTCCCCGGCGAGACGGTGGCGGTGATCGGCTGCGGCGGCGTCGGCCTCGCCACGGTCAACGCCGCCCGGATCGCCGGCGCCGGCCGGATCATCGCCGCCGACCCGGTCCCGGAGAAGCGCGAGCTCGCCCGAAGGCTCGGCGCGACAGACGTCCTCGACCCGCTCGCCGAGGGCGCGGCGGCCGAGATCGTCGAGATGACCCGGGGCGGGGTCGACCATGCGATCGAGGCGGTCGGCCGCCCCGCCTCGGCCGCGCTCGCCGTCAAGGCGCTCCGCCGCGGCGGCACCGCCACCATCCTCGGAATGATGCCGCTCAACGAGAAGGTCGGGCTCGGCGCGATGGACCTCCTCTCGGGCAAGAAGCTCCAGGGCGCCTTCATGGGCGCCAACCGCTTCCCGGTCGACATCCCGCGCCTCGTCGACTTCTACCTGCGCGGCCTTCTCGATCTCGATTCGATCGTCGCGGAGACCATTCCGCTCGAGCGGGTCAACCAGGGCTTCGAGCGCATGAAGCGCGGCGATTCGGCGCGCTCGGTGGTGGTGTTCGACTGATGGAGAAGCCGTCATTGCGAGGAGCGAAGCGACGCGGCAATCCAGTGCGGCGCTCGCGACCCACGCAGGGCCGGATTGCTTCGCTTCGCTCGCAATGACGGAGACCAGAATGTCCCTCTTCGACCTCAGCGGCAAAGTCGCCGTCATCACCGGCTCCTCGCGCGGCATCGGCCGGGCGATCGCGGAGGCGATGGCGGATCAGGGCGCGAAGGTGGTCATCTCCTCCCGCAAGGCGGAAGCCTGCCAGGAGGTCGCGGACGCCATCAACGCGAAGCATCCCGAAGCCGCCATCGTCGTCCCCGCCAGCATCTCGTCCAAGGAGGCCCTCCAGAATCTCGTCGACGAGACCCGCCGCCAACTGGGCCGGATCGACATCCTCGTCTGCAACGCCGCCTCCAACCCCTATTATGGCCCGATGGGCGGGATCAGCGACGACCAGTTCCGCAAGATCCTCGAGAACAACGTCATCGCCAATCACTGGCTGATCCAGATGGTCGCCCCCGAGATGATCGGCCGCAAGGCCGGCTCGATCGTCATCGTCAGCTCGATCGGCGGCCTCAAGGCCTCCGCGGTGATCGGCGCCTACAACATTTCCAAGGCCGCCGACTTCCAGCTCGCCCGCAACCTCGCCGCCGAGTTCGGCCCCCACCAGGTCCGGGTAAACTGCATCGCGCCAGGGCTCATCCGAACCGATTTCGCCAGGGCGCTGTGGGAGAATCCGGACACTCTGAAGATGGTCACCGCCCACACTCCCCTCCAGCGCATCGGCGAGCCCCACGAGATAGCCGGGGCCGCCGTGTTCCTGGCTTCGGACGCTTCGACCTTCGTGACGGGCCAGGCTATCGTGGTAGATGGAGGAAGCACGACGGGCGTTGGACTCTGAGCCGTCATTGCGAGCGAAGCGAAGCAATCCCGTGCCGCGCCTCCGCCCGCTGGACGGCTTCGTCGCTACGCTCCTCGCAATGACGGAGTGAAGCCATGAGACTCGCCGACAAGATCGCCATAATCACCGGCGCCGGCTCCGGAATCGGCCGGGCCAGCGCGATCCGCTTCGCCGCCGAGGGGGCGAAGGTGATCTGCGCGGACCTCGAGGGGCAGGACGAGACCGCCGCCGAAATCGGCGACGCGGCGATCGGCATCCAGGCCGATGCCGGAAGCGAGGACGATGTCCAGGACCTCGTCCAGGCCGCCCTCCAGCGCTTCGGCAGCCTCGACATCTTCTTCGCCAATGCCGGCGTGTCCGGCGGCCTCGCCTCGCTCTTCGAGCAGGAGGTCGCCGACTGGCAGGAGATCCTCCGCATCAACCTGATCGGCCCCTCGCTCGCCATCAAGCACAGCGCTCCGGCGATGAGGGAGAATGGCCGCGGCTCGATCATCTGCACCGCCAGCGTCGCCGGCCTTCGGGCCGGCGCCGGCGGCCCCGCTTATTCGGCGTCCAAGGCCGGAGTCATCAACCTCGTCCGGGTCGCCGCCACCCAGCTCGCCGGCGCCGACATAAGGGTGAACGCCATCTGCCCCGGCCTCATCGAGACGGGGATGACCCGCCCCGTCTACGAATGGGCCCGAGCCGCCGGCAAGGAGGACCGGATCGGCCACCTCAACCCGCTGAAGCGCGGCGGAACCCCCGACGAGATCGCCGCCGCCGCCCTGTTCCTCGCCTCCGACGAAGCGAGCTACGTCAACGGCCACGCCCTCGTGGTGGACGGCGGCCTCTCGGTCAGCCACCCCTACAACCACCAGGAATATGGCCGGACGGCGGTCTGACTCCTCCCCTCCCTCCCCTCCCTGGAAGGGAGGGGAGGGGGGTGGGTAGGCGAGCACAGCGAGACTTCCCTTCCGACCCGGAGTTTCGGTCGCCTTCGGCGGACCCACCCCCTGCCCCTCCCTTCAGGGAGGGGAGTTCTCCCGCGCCAGCCATCTCTGCCGGGCCCATTCGTCGACGAGCCGGTCGGCGCGCGCCTTGTCCGGCGAACCGGCCTTCAGCTCGCGGTAGCGAAGGCGCCGGCCGCTGTCGCTGAACCACAATTCCTCCGTCTCGAGATTGAGCGTCGTCCAAATCCCGCCGGCCTCGACCATCCCCACCACCCCCGGCCGGTCGAGCGTGCCGATATGCTGGAACACGGCCTTTTTGGGCGGCGGCGGCCCGTCGCCGGAGAGGCCGCGAAGCACGATTGAGCGATAATCGGCCAGCCCGACGGGGCCGGCCACCCGAAGCGCCGGGTCGCTGAGGATCAGAGGCACCTGCGTCTGGGCCCGGTCGATGACGTGGCCGTGGCCGAGGAAGCCCTCCTCGAACAGGGCCTCGCCATGATCGCCGGTGATCAGGATCAGGCTGCGGTCATAGACGCCCTGCGCCTTCAGCCGCGCGATCACCTGCCCCACCAGCCAGTCGCTGTAGGCGGCGGCGTTCCAGTAGGTGCGCTCCACCATCGCCCGGTTCGCGGCCTTGATCTCGCTGCGTTTCGCCAGCCGCCCGGGCAGGAAGCGCGGCATGTCCTTGTGGCTGTAGGGGAAATGCGCCTCCTGGATGTTGATGTAGAGGAAGGTCGGCCGGGCCCAGTCCGCCGCCGAGCGGAAATGCCGGTCGAGCTCGCGAAGGACGATCCGGCCGTCCAGCGCCAGGGATCCCAGCGAGGCGGATTCGTGCGCCCGCTCCGCCTTGAGCAGATCGGCGTCGACGTAGAGATCGGCGCTCTCCCGCATCCCGACCGTCTCGGAAATGCCGCCGAAATCCTCGGGCGCCGCCGAGAAGACCCCGATCCGGTAGCCCGCCGCCTTGAGGTCGCGGAACAGCGACGGGCCGCCGCGCCTCGGCCGAAGCGCCCCGCCGAAGATGCTCATCCCGGATTCGGTGGTGAAGCCGACATGGCTGTAGGCGTCGCGCACCCAAAACCCCTGCCGGGCCAGGGCGTTGAGGTTCGGAGTGACCGGCCGCCCCTCGTAAATCTTGCCGATCGCGTCGCCGCGCATGCTCTCCAGCACGATCAGGACCAGATGCCTGGGCCTGTCCGGAAGCCGGAGCGCCGGCGCCGGCCCGGGCGCCGCGCCGAGGCGGAAGTCGCCGCCGAACCCGTCCTCGTCGATGCCGTTGCCGGGTATGTCGAGCGCCAGCGGGTGCCTTTTCGGGTCGAACGGCGAGGGGTCGCGCTGGGCGGTGAACCAGCTGTAGCCGTCGCGGTCGAAATCGGTCAGCCCGTGCAGGCCGAGGCTGATCGCTCCGAAGGCGGTGAATCGGGCAAGGCCGTAGCGGGCGTCCGGGCGCGAGCCGGCGGCGAGGGCCAGCGGCACGGCGAGCAGGAGCAGGCCGAGCAGGTGGCGCCAGCGCAGCGGGTCGGGCCCCGCCCGCCACTCGGGGAGCCAGCGTCTCGCCAGCCGGTAGCAGAGATAATAAGCCGCCGCCGCCCCGGCCGCGGCGAGCCCGAGCAAGGTCGCCTCGTCGAGCACGTAGAGCGCCGCCGTGTAGAGGCTTCCGCCGCCGAGGCTGCGGATCAGCTCGAAGCCCATCGCGTCGCTGAAATAGGCCAGAGCCTGGAACTTCGCGATCAGAAGCGCCGATATGGCGCCGAGGGTGAGGAACAGGAAGTTGAGACAGAAGACCGCCCCGCCCGCCCGCCGGCGGCCGTGGAGCGCCCGAAGGACGAGGAAGCAGGCGAGGATCAGCGCCAGATGGGCGGCGACCAGGCCCGGCGCGAAGACCAGCCATTCCCCCGGCTCGTCGATCACCTTCGACTGCCCGAACCCGCCCCCGAAGATCGCGTTCTTGCGCTCGACCAGCGCCAGCTCGAGCGCGAGCGTGAGGGCGAATGCCAAGGCAAGCGGCCACCAGAATTTGAGGCGGGACATGGCCGGGCTGTAGCAGCCCCGGCTTGAGATTTTCTTTCCGAGGGCCGCCCCGAGCGGCGGCGCGCCGAACGCTCGATCGCGAGGTGAACTTCACGAAGTTCACGATGTCACGCATTTTCCCGTGACCTTCCGCGGGCGAGCCTCATCGAGGCGCTTGAGCCGGTATCGCAAGGGATCCAGCCGCCCCACGCCGGCATCATCGCAGTTCCTTTCCTTCACCGGTCCCCTGCGTTAGAACATAGCATGAACATACGTCGCAGGCAATCGACCGGCGCCATCACCCTGTTCGGATGCCCGCCGCAATCGTCATGCCGAACTTGTTTCAGAATCCGGCGACGAGCCGCCTCGCGAGTGGGACCTGGACGCTGAATCGCGTTGAGGGTGACGAGGCGGACCCCCTCCCTCACCGCTCAGCCTCCTCACCGCATCAGCCGCCGAACGTCCCGCTTCAGCGCCGCCAGGCAAAGCTCGCCCCCGGTGAGCGTCCCCACCTCCTGGTCGATGGCCAGCTCGATCTTGAGCGCCAGCGCCTTGAGGTCCGGCGCCCGAACCTTCATCAGCCGAAGCAGCGCGCCTGTATGCTCCCCCGGCCGGGCGTCATAGACCTCCTGAAGCGCCTCCTCTTCCTCCGCCGACCCGCCCGAGGTCGCCCGCTCCACCGCCCGAACCTCCGCCTCCGCCGCCCGGAGGCGGTCGAGGGCTCGCTGCCACTTCTCCTCGACGTCCATCGAACAACCGCTTTTGGATGCGCACCTGATCACACTGATCGTGTGTACTATGAGCGTGCGGCGTCGACGACGCAATTAGAAAAGTCACACTGATCGTGTGTGGAGCTTTACCCCTCGCGCGGCAACGCTGCCCGCCGTGAAGGATGATCCCGACCTGCTGGCCCTGGGCCGCGAGGCCCGCCGCCTCCGCGAGGCGCTCGACCTGACCCAGGAAGAGCTGGCCGACCGCGCCGGCCTCCACCCCAACTATATCGGCCGGATCGAGCGCGGCGAGAGCAACGTCGGCGTGAAAGCCCTGTTCAAGCTGGCGCGAGGGCTGGGCGTCTCACCTGGGACGCTATTTGAGCGATAACGATTACGCCTCAGAATTCTGATCTGAGCCGGGGCACTGGCGCTTTCAGTGCTAGAATGTCCTTTGCACGTACCTGGCAGCGAACTGCACAAAAATGCCAGAGCAATCTTCAGGGTATTCTTCTGCCTACGTTAAATCCGTGCGTGGCAGCTCGGATACGCGGACTAAAGCGATCCTCAAACTCGTCCCAGAGAGCGTCGTAGAGCCTGTCCAGCTGCCGCACGAGGATCCGCGTCGAGCGATTGAACTCCCTCTGGAGCCCGACCAGACCTTCACGGAACATCCTTTCGAGATTGATCGGTCTTCCAAAACAATCGGTTCCGGCCATTCCTTGAGGAGTTCTGTTCTCAAAGATGGCGGCAGTCTTGAAGGTCAAATCGTCTTGCGTGAACGCCCGTTCCTCTCCGTGATGGACCCTCGCATTCCGCTCGCCTCGAAGTGCCCCCTGATCGGCCAGCATTGCCTCAAGGATTGCCGCGATGGTGGCAGGGATGCCGCGCTTTTTCAGCCGGTGTAACGTGCATTGGTGGGGCTTGAGGCCGAGCTCCAAAACCTCATTCACCAACAACAGGGCACAATCTACGACAGAGATATACCGTATAAGAAAGCCATCGGCGGAGATAGTGAGCCATTCGTAACGAGAGATTGCAAAATTTCGGAAGTCCGCTGGGACAGGCTCCGGCCACAGCATAGAGCCGACGAGGTTGAGAGATTCCACCCGACGGGCAATTCGATGAAGAACTTCATTAACGTGATAAGCGTATTTGCAATCCGGGTGTTTAGCTAGGTCGTCGTAACTATCGAAATGATAAACGACGATGCTTAGGCCATAAACTCGACCGACGAAGCCATGCATATCAGATGGAAATCCTGCGGTAAACCGTGACAGTATGCTTTTACTGCCTCGGTGGGTGCCTGGGCATTTGGCCGTAAATGTATACTGTCACTGATTTCGTATGTTGAAATTTCCTGTCTCTCGAGATTCTGAAGCGAAGGTCGCTGCGTCAGTATTTCCAGCTGCCGTGATGGCAGTGCGTTCCGGGCCATGGCTTTGCCGCGACCGGCACGTGCATCGGCGTGGCCCGCACGGATACCGGCACGCGAGTATTGGCGGTCACAGGAAAACAGAGCTAGGTTCGCTGCCGAACTGTAGGACGCGGCCAATGGCGATCGAAAAGTACGGGTATGAGGTAGGCGAAGCGCCGGGCGAACTCGATGCGCAAATCATGATCGTCGAGGGGCTTGCCCAGTCGCTCTCGCTAGCCGCCAGAAACCTGCGGTCGATTGCGCGCTACTGGTACATCGTCGCCTCCGCCGCATTCCTGTTGGCTATTGGGACCAGTGGGCTACTGCTGTCGCCCCCCAGCGGAGCTTTGCGCCTTCTCACCAGCGATACCGGCCAGACATTTCTGGCGACCTTGTTCACCGGCCTTCTTTGCATCTCATTCTACTGTCTCGCGCGCACCATCGGTTTGCGGCACCTCGCGTGCGAGGCCGAGATGCTCTGCCAGAGCAGCCGCGAAGCGGTTACCCATGGCTATAGCGCGCTTGAAGGCCCCTACTAATGTCTAAGCGGACAAGCGCCTTTCTCAATCTGACCGATGTTGCCCGCCGCAGTGACCAGGCGCTCAAGCATATCTCTAGGGCCGCAACTCGCGCGACACGCCTTAGCACAAGTGAAATCTACGCCGCGATGGGATTCCTCCTTGGCGGAGCTGGCACCTACGGGGCCCTAATCGGGGTGGCTGCGACCGGGTATGGCCTATTCTTTGTACCCGCTGGTGCGGTGCTTGGGATACTCGCAGGCGCATTGCTTGGGCGCGACCGCGTCGACCGCGCCAATGAGCGAGCGGCGGAGTTGATCGAGAAGGCCTGCCAGCTTCGGGACCGCGACGTCGCAACCCTCAAGCGCGCGATCAAGGATGCCCGTACAAGCAAGTCGGCAGGCGTAGGCTGTATCGACATTCAGGGGATTCCCTGAAGGACTGATGTCTGATTCATAGGACTCCGTCATTTGAGGCGGAGGCGGCGATGGGCATCAAGCGCTACGAGGTAAGCCACGGTCAGTGGGAGCGGATTGCTCCGATGCT
>DASPJA010000041.1:0-26766 GCA_035628835.1 Allosphingosinicella sp. | reverse complement strand
AGGCCGCCCCCACAAACAAGCCCTCGTCGCCTGCGCCCGCAAGCTCCTCATCTTCGTCAACACCGTCCTCGCCAGAGGATCAGCCTGGCAAAAACAAACCTCGCCCAGCTAATGGTTGCTGAACTTGTTTCAGGGTCCAGGTCTTCACCGCGCACTCGCATCCGGGCTGGATGCCGAAACAAGTTCGGCATGACTGTGGGAGGCCATGCTTCCGCCTCGACACCCCAGGCGTTAAGGCTGCCGCGACCACCGAGGAAAAAGGCGCGGAGCATGGCGAAGGACGACCTGGTCGAGCGAGTCCGTCAGCGCACGCCCGCCTGCGCCAAGGTCGGCGTCTTCGACGTCGACGGAATCTTCCGGGGCAAGTACATGGCGCCCGACAAGCTCGCCTCCGCGCTCGGCAAGGGATTCGGCTTTTGCGACGTGGTGCTGGGATGGGATTCGAGCGACCAGCTCTATGACAACACCGCCTTCACCGGCTGGCACACCGCTTATCCCGACGCCGAGGTCCGGCTGCTCCCGGAGACCGAGCGGGCGATTCCGTTCGAGGGCGGAATGCCGCTCGTGCTCGGCGAGTTCAGCGGCGCCGCGGAGGCGATCTGCCCGCGCGGCGTGCTTCGCCGGGTGCTCGACCGGGCGGCCGCGATCGGCTGCAAGGTCAAGGCGGCGGCCGAGTTCGAATTCTTCGTCTTCGAGGAGACTCCGCATTCGGTGCGGGACAAGGGTTATCGCGGCCTGAAGCCGATCACCCCGGGTCATTTCGGCTATTCGATGCTTCGCTCGGGCGTCCACGCGGACTTTTACGATGAGCTCTGGTCGACCTGCGATGCCATGCGGATCGAGCTGGAGGGGCTTCACACCGAGACGGGGCCCGGAGTCATCGAAGGCGCGATCCGGGTCGACGACGCGCTTGAGGCCGCCGACAAGGCCGCCCTGTTCAAGACGATCGTCAAGATCCTCTGCCAGCGCCGCGGCTGGATGGCGACGTTCATGGCCAAATGGTCGAACGACTGGCCCGGCCAGTCCGGTCACCTCCATATGTCGCTGGTCGATTCGGAGACGGGCAAGTCGCGCTTCTACGCCGAAGACGATGATCTCCACATGTCCCGGGAGATGCGCTGGTTCGTCGGCGGCCAGCAGGCGCTGATGCCGGAGCTGCTGGCGATGGTGGCGCCGACCGTCAACGCCTATACCCGCCTCATCCCCGGCTTCTGGGCGCCGACCGCCGCGCTCTGGGGCTTTGAGAACCGCACCTGTGCGCTGCGAGTCATCGGCGGGTCGGACAAGACCCAGCGGGTCGAGTACCGGATCGCCGCCGCGGACATAAATCCCTACGTCGCGCTCGCCGCCGCCATCGGCTCCGGGCTTTGGGGCATCGCCAACCGCGTTGAGCCCGACGCGCCGGTGAGCGGCAACGCCTATGCGCAGGATCCGCCGCCGGAACGGGCGCTCCCGGGCACGCTGTGGGAAGCGGCGCAGCGGCTGCGCGGCTCGGCGCCGGCGCGCGAGCTGTTCGGCGGCGAGTTCGTTGACCATTATTCGGCCACCCGCGAATGGGAGGAGCGCGAGGCCCGCAAGGCGGTCACCGACTGGCAGCTCGCCCGCTATTTCGAGATCATCTGAGATGGGCGTGCTTTTTGCCTGACACTTCCGCTCATCCTGAGTAGCCGCTGAGCGAAGTCGAAGCGGCGTATCGAAGGATGGTCCTTCGATACGGGCCTTCGCCAGGCTCAGTCCCTACTCAGGATGAGCGGTAAGAGGAAACGGACCTTGAGCGACCTTGTCTGCCTCTCCCCCGTCGACGGCCGCGAATATGCCCGGCGGCCGCTGGCGAGCGACGCCGAGATCGACCGCGCTCTGGCCGAGGCCCGGCGGGCGCAGCGCGAATGGGCGCTGACCCCGCTCGAGGAGCGTTGCGCGACCATCCTCCGCTTCCTCGCCGCGATGGAGGCTCTGAACCCCGAGATCGTGCCGGAGATCGCCTGGCAGATGGGCCGGCCAGTCCGCTACGGCGGCGAGCATCGCTCGCTCGCGGAGCGGGTCCTGGCGATGGTCGACCTTGCGCCCGACGCGCTGGCGCCCTTCGCCGCGGCAACCGGGCGCTCGGTGATACGGGCGCCCGCCGGCCTGGTGCTGGTGATCGCCCCCTGGAACTATCCCTTCCTCACCGCCGCCAACACGATCGTCCCCGCGCTGCTGGCCGGCAATGCGGTCGTCCTCAAGCACGCCGCCCAGACTCCGCTGGCCGGGGAGCGCTTCGCACAGGCGCTTCGAAGCGCCGGACTGCCGGAGGGATTGTTCGCCAACCTCTTCCTCAGCCACGAGCAGACGGCGCGGCTGCTGCGATCCGGGGCCGTGGACCACGCCACCTTCACCGGATCGGTCGAAGGCGGGCGGGCGGTCGAGCGGGCTGCGGCGGGGTCGTTCACCACCCTGACGCTCGAGCTCGGCGGCAAGGATCCCGCCTACGTGCGCGAGGACGTCGACGTCGCCGGGGCCGTGGAGAGCCTCGTCGACGGCAGCTTCTACAATAGCGGCCAGTCCTGCTGCGGAGTGGAGCGCATCTATGTGCACGAGGGGGTGTGGCAGCCTTTCCTCGACGGCTTCGTCGCCGCCGCGTCGGGCTATCGCCTCGGCGATCCGCTCGATCCGGAGACCAGCCTCGGCCCGATGGCCAGCGCCGCGGGCGCCGCTTCGGTCCGCGATCAGGTCCGCCAGGCGATCGAGGCGGGCGCGGCCGCGAACCTCCTGGCGCAGCTCTTTCCCGCGGACGGCGGAGACGGCCCCTATCTGATGCCGCAGGTCCTGACCTGGGTGGATCACTCGATGGCGGTCATGCGCGAGGAGACGTTCGGGCCGGTGGTCGGGATCATGAAGATCGCGGGCGACGAGGAAGCGGTTCGGCTCATGAACGACAGCGCCTACGGCCTCACCGCCTCGATCTGGACGAGCGACCTCGAGGCCGCGGAGAGGCTGGCCCCGCGGGTCGAGGCCGGAACGGTCTTCGCCAATCGCTGCGACTATCTCGACCCGCAGCTCGCCTGGACGGGCGTGAAGCATAGCGGCCGGGGCGCCTCGCTCGGCCGCTACGGCTTCGACAGCGTCACCCGCCCCAAATCCCTTCACCTCAGGAGCGCCTGATGGCCCTTCCCCACGCCAACTGGAACTACCCGACGGCGATCCGCTTCGGCGCCGGCCGGGTGTCGGAGCTCGGCGAGGCGTGCCGGGGGCTGGGCGTGGAGCGGCCGCTGCTGGTCACCGATCCGGCGCTGGCGCGGCTGCCGATGGTCGAGGACGCCGCCGCGGCGGCCGGGGCCGGGCTTTTCTGCGCCATCCACCCCAATCCCGTCGGCGCCGACGTCGAAGCGGGGCTCGCCGTCTATCTGGGCGGAGGCCATGACGGAGTCATCGCCTTCGGCGGTGGAAGCGCGCTCGACGTCGGCAAGGTGATCGCCTTCATGTCGGGCCAGGATCGCCCGCTCTGGGATTTCGAGGACAAGGAGGATTGGTGGTCGCGCGCCGATCCGGCCGGAATCGCGCCCGTCGTCGCCGTCCCGACCACGGCCGGGACCGGCTCGGAGGTGGGACGCGCGGGTGTGATACTGGACGAAGCGGCCGGGGTGAAAAAGATCATCTTCCACCCCAAGATGCTCCCGGCGGCCGTGATCCTCGATCCCGAGCTGACCCTGGGCCTGCCGCCGCACGTCACCGCCGCCACCGGAATGGACGCCCTTTCCCACTGCCTGGAGGCCTATTGCGCGCCCGGCTTCCACCCCATGGCCGACGGCATCGCGGCGGAGGGCATGAAGCTGGTCCGGGAGTGGCTGGCGCGGGCGGTGGAGGACGGAGCGAACATCGACGCCCGCGGCCACATGCTCGTCGCCGCCTCGATGGGCGCGACCGCCTTCCAGAAGGGCCTCGGCGGAATGCACGCTCTGTCCCATCCGATCGGAGCGCTGCTCGGCACCCATCACGGCCTGACCAACGCGGTGCTGATGCCCTATCTGCTCGCCTTCAACCGTCCCGCGGTCGAGGAGCGGCTGGCCCGGCTGGCAGGCTATATCGGCCTCGAAGACGCTTCCTTCGGAAGCTTCCTGGCCTGGATCATCGAGCTTCGCGAACGGCTCGGCATCCCCTGCGGCCTGGCGGAACTCGGCGTCTCCGAGGCCGATATCGGGCGAATCGCGACCATGGCGGAGGCGGATCCTTCCGCGGGCGGCAATCCGGTCCCCTTCGACGCAGCCGCGGCCCGGAGCGTCCTGGAGTCGGCGATGACCGGGCGGGTCTGACCACCGTCACGCCGTGCAGCGGAAGCCCTCGTTCAGCGTCCGGTGGGAGGCGACGATTTCGGCGATCGTCGACGGCTGCGGATTCGTCTCCCACACGTCCCGTTCGAACGTTCCCCCCAACAGGATACCGTCGGCGCGCGGGAACATGTAGCCGGCCTGGCCGGCGAAGGCGTAGCGCACTTCCGGCTGCGGCAGCAGGATGGCGAGCTGGCCGCGCACCGGGTGGAGATCGCCGTCGCCGAACAGCTCGCGGGCGCCGAGGCCGGTGCAGTTGAAGACGAGCCGCTCCGGCAGCGCCGCAATGTCCGCCGGGGTCGCGAACTTGCGGACCTCGATCCGGCCTCCGGCGATCTGCACGTCCTCCGTCAGCTCGCGAAGGAATCGCCCCGTCTCGACATACATCGTGCTGTAGCGGACGATCTGCTCGACCGGGAAGGGATGCTCGGCCTGGCTCAATTGCCGCGCGTCGGGATGGAAGGCGTTGCGCCAGCGCGCGACATTGCCGGATTCCTGATAGGTCGGAAGCCACCGGATTCCATAATCGTCGCCAACCATGATCTGGAAGCGGCGCCAGCTATAATCCATCGCCGCGGCGAATTGCGCTCGCCATTCGGGGGTGACCCTATCTTCCTGGAAGTGGCCGAATGGCGAGATCTGGCCGCCGGCGATGTTCGACGTGGTGTGCGGAGTCAGCGCCTCGGTGTAGATCGTCACCGGGAAGCCCGCTTCCTGAACCAGGCGCGCCGTCGTGAGGCCCATGACTCCGGCGCCGATCACCGCGACGGGCCCGCCATGGCCCGGCAGGCCCAGCAAGACGGCCAGCTTCGAGCTGCCCCAGCTCAGGGTGATGCCGGCGCCGCCATGCCCGTAATTATGCACCAGTCGCTTGCTCCCCAGCGGCTCGGCGCGGACGACGAAGCCGGAAGCGCGAAAGGGGCGCAGGCCCGCCACGGTGCGAATGACCCGGTCCGGCGAGGCCTTGACCGGCGGCAGGCAATTGGCGGCGGCGCTCGCCGTTCGCGGCCGGGTCGCGGCGCAGCCCGGCAGGACGAGGCTCGAAGCGGCGGAGCCAAGGAAGAGGCGGCGATCCATTCCTTCAGCCTAACGGTCGTCGGACGGTGCCGGGAGCCCTCAAATTGCGGAAGTATAAAGCCTGGAGGCGGAGGCGAAGTCGATGATCGCGCGATCAGGCTGCCGTCCCCGGCCGGCCGGGCCCGGATCGGGTCGACAGCCTCGATGACATGGTCGGGGCGGCCGGGATCGAGTCCGGAG
The DNA here is from genome assembly GCA_035628835.1 of Allosphingosinicella sp. Classification (GTDB taxonomy): domain Bacteria; phylum Pseudomonadota; class Alphaproteobacteria; order Sphingomonadales; family Sphingomonadaceae; genus Allosphingosinicella. Next base: position 21,205 of record DASPJA010000041.1, on the reverse strand, counting down.
ACGATGACGTCGAACGTCCTCGCCGGGCCGCCCTGGGGCACGAACCAGTGGATGTTGTCGCGTTCGGAGCACATCGTCGAGACCTGTCCGGGGCCGGCGACATAGTCGCGGGTCGGCCTGAGGCGAATTGCCCCGGGCTCGTCGCCCAGGCGGTCGAAATTGCGGACCCGGAAGCGGCCGGCGACGATCAGGTGCGCTGAGACCATGTGGCGGTGGCCGTGCGGAGTGACGACGTTGCGGGGCTCGAAGTCGAACAAGGCCGCGCCGTAAGCCAGGCGGCGCGGCTCGCCTCGCTCGTCGAGGAAGCGGACGAAGCGCTTCTGTGGGTCGTTGTGAAAGGGCGGTCCGGCGGAGCGGATCCGCGCCCGGGCCACGGCCGCCATCAGCTCCGCCGTGTCGATCTCGCCGGCCAGCCTTTCTACCTCGAGCGCCCATTGGCGGCCGGCGATCCGCCCCTGGGCGAGGCCTTCGGCAAGGTCCTGCTGCGCCTCCAGCCAGCGCCGCACCCGCCCCTCGGCGGGCGCCGCCGACGCCCGCGCCTCCCGGGCGAGCGCGACCAGGGTGAACGAGGCGAGGAACGTGAGCAGCGCCTCCCGGCGGCCCGGCAGTTCGGAAGCGATCATCGCGCAACCCCTTTCGCCCCGAGATGTCTCAGCGCGACCGCGTCGGCGCAAACGAGGATAGCTAGGGGCAGCTTGTACTTTTCTTCATGTTCCGCCGGCCCGGGGCCGGGCTAGGATGAGCGAATGATCCGTCCCTACCTGCCCCTCAACGGTCTGCGCGCCTTCGAGGCCGCCGCGCGGCACCTGAGCTTCACCAAGGCGGCGATCGAATTGTGCGTGACCCCGCCGGCGCTCAGCCACCAGGTCAAGGCGCTGGAGGAGCGGCTCGGAATGCCCTTGTTCCGCCGCCTCCCGCGCGGCCTCGGCTTGACCGACGAAGGCCAGGCGCTGCTGCCGGTGCTTCGCGAAGCGTTCGACCGGGTCGCGGGGGCCCTCGACGAATTCGACGGCGGCAAGGGGCGCGAGGTGCTGTCGGTCGGGGCCGTCGGCACCTTCGCCCTGGGCTGGCTTCTGCCCCGGCTCGCCGCCTTCCGGGCCGAGCATCCCTTCGTCGATCTCAGGCTGACGACGAACAACAACCGGGTCGACATCGCCGAGGAGGGCCTGGATTTCGCGATCCGGTACGGCGACGGCGCCTGGCACGGCACCGAAGCGGACCTCCTGTTCGATGCGCCGTTGACCCCGCTCTGCACGCCCGAGGTGGCGGCTCGGCTGAGCGAGCCTGCCGATCTCGCCGCCGAGACCCTGCTTCGCTCCTACCGGGTCGGCGAATGGCGGGCCTGGCTCGAATCGGCGGGCGTGCCGGCGCCGGCGCTGACCGGGCCGGTCTTCGACAGCGCCGCGCTGATGGTGGAGGCGGCGCTGGCCGGGCACGGAGTCGCGCTGGGGCCGGCGCGGATGTTCGAGCGCGAGCTGGCCGAGGGACGGGCCGCCCGGCCGTTCCGGCTGGAGGTCGATCTGGGCGGCTATTGGCTGACCCGCCTCAAATCGCGCAAGCCCGGTCCGGCCATGGCGGCCTTCCGGTCCTGGATGCTCGCCGCCGCCGCCGGTTGAGGCCGCTCAGCGCGGAGCGAAGGTGACGATCTTGACCATCTCGCCGGGCCTCAGCGGCTGGCCGGCGGAGCGGCCGTTGAGCATCAGGAAATGATCGAGCGGGTGCTCGCTCGCCATCAGCCGGGCGAAGGTCGATTCGCTCTGCCCCGGCCCGACCCGCACCGTCCGGATCAGCCTGGGCCTGAGGCTTCGGGCCTCCTCCAGGGAGAGCAGCCGGAAGGATGAGAACAAGTCGGCGATCGCGTTTCGAGCCGCTTCGTCGGGCGCTCCGACCATGAGGAAATGATAGGCGCCGCCGTCGCCGCCATCGTAGGCGGCGATGGAGAGCTCGATCGGCCCCTGCTCCGTCCGCACCAGCACCGGCAGGAGCAAGGTCGGAATCCCGTTCACCAGGACCCCTTCCGCGGGTCCGGCCTCGGCCGGAGCCCCCCTCAGCAGCGTCCGGATCAGTCCGTCCGCATAAGCGGGGAGGCCGCCCGGCGGCATCGGCCCGCCGCCGAACTCGCCGCGCAGGCCGTCGGGACCTTCGATCAGGATCGAGCGGGGGCTGTTGGTGAGGGTGAAGCCGGACGGCGCTTCGAAGCCGATCCGCATCACCGGGTGGGCGAAGCGGCTGCCCTGGACGAAGCCCTGCTCCGGGTCGTCGCCGTAGAGCAGGCCGTCCAGCTCGCGCAGATAGGGGATTTCCAGCTCCGGCAGGGCGCCGTCGGCGATCCCGGTCGCGGCGGCGGACTGCGCGGCCCGCTCCACCCGGTTGCCGGCGAGCGGATGGGTGCGCGCCCATTCGGGGATCGCCCGGGCCTCGTCGCGGCCGCGGGTGCGGGCCATATATTCCTCGTGCCGCCCGAGCGTTCCGAGCATGTCGCCGGCCGCATAGGGATCGTAGCCGGCGGCGGCGAGATAGCGGACGCCGAGGTCGTCGGCCTCATATTCCTGGCTCCGCGAATAGCGCAGGGTGAAATATTGAGCGGCCCGGCCGGCGATCCGGGTGAGGTCCTCGGAGCCGGTGATCATTCCCACCGCCGCCACCGCAAGGCTCCGCCACATCGACCGCCGCTGCTGCCGGCGGTTGTGGGCGGCGACGATGTGGCCGACCTCGTGCGCAAGCACCGAGGCCAGCTCCGCCTCCGAGTTGACGATGCCCATCAGGCCGCGGGTGACGTAGATGTAGCAGCCGGGAACCGCGAAGGCGTTGACGACGTCGCTGTTCACCAGGGTGAAGGTGCACTCCCCGTCGAGTCCGGCCGCCGCCGCGACCTTCCGCCCGATGGCCCGCGCATAGGCCGCCTCGGGTGCCTCGTAGGGGCCGCCGAACTCCGCGAGCAGCTGCGGATGCTGCTCGGCGCCGATCCTCTTCTCCTCGGGCCGGACCTCCGGTTCGTAATCGCCGCCGCCGCCGCAGCCGGCCAGCAGGGTCAGGCCGGCGAGAAGGAGGGGGAGGGTGGAACGGCGCATCGTCCTTCGGCTCAGGCGAAAAGGGGCTGATCGAAGCGAACGCGCCAGAAGCCGGTCTCGGCCCCCTCGACTCCGAAATCATTGTCGTTGACGAGCAGAAGCTCGGATGGCGACAGGATCGCCATCCCCTCCAGGTCGGCGCCGACCTCCGGCGCCTCGTCGCTGTCGAACAGGAGGGTCTTGGCGAGCACGGGAAGGCCGAAATCCTCGCGGGCGCTGAGCTCCTCGACGGTCGGCCGGGTCGAGTCGTCGAGATGCTTCGGGTCGACGACGAGGTCGTCTGCCGGCGTCACCCGGTAGATCTTCGTGGTCCGGGAGCCGCGCTCAAGCACCAGCAGGCCGTCCTCGCCAACGCAGACCAGCTCGCTGACCTTGAGGTCGCTTCGCTCGAGCGGCTGCTCCGCCTGGTCGCGCCGGAAGGCCTCGGGAGGATCCAGCAGGTAGAGATATTGGGCCTGGACGGCGCCCGTCGCCGAATCGAGGCGCCACAGCCGGACGTGGCGCCCCTGCTCATGCGCCTGCTCGTCGGGATGGGCGAGGGGGCTCTGGAAGGCGAGGAACAACGATTTGCCGTCCGGGGAGAGAGCGACCGCCTCGAAGCCCCGGTTGAGCTGACGCCGGGCGGCGATGGCGGGCAGGGCGGCGGTTACCGGATAGGCGGCGCCGGCGAGCGCCGTCCCTTCCGGCACCAGCCGCTTCAGCACCCGGCCGTCGCGGTCGAGGCGGACCAGCGAAGGCCCGAATTCGTCGCTCACCCAGAAACCGCCGTCGGCAAGCGCGGCGATGCCCTCCGTGTCGAGGCCCGACGGATCGGGATCGAGCGCCTGGCCGTCGAGATCGAAAGCGGGTTCGCAGCGCGTGTGGGGGCCTCCCGGCACGGGCAGGCCCGAGACGGGCTTCCCGCGGGCGTCGACGATCCTCAGGGTGCGGACGAGGTCGACCCGGTTGCCGGCGACGCGCAGCTCGGCGAGGGCCGGGCCGAGGTCGAGGCGCGGCATGATCTTGGCGCCCTCCTCGCTCCGCAAATCCGCAAGACGGTCGAGGCCGTAAAGCTTCACCGCCGTCTTCACCTTGAGGTTGGGGCCGCGGTCGCCGACCGCCCAGACGGTTCCGGGCGGGTCGGCGGCCCGGCGGGAGAGACCCGAGCCGAAGCCGGAGCGGAAGCGCATCACCCGCTCGGTCAGCCCGATCTCGCCGAGCGGCTCGTCGGTCCATTGCAGCCGCTCGACCGACCAGCCGGTCATCGCGGTACCACCGGCAAAAGACACAAAGGACCCGCGTGTCGGCGTCGAGAATCCTTTGTTTTCAATTGGCGCTCTCCAGCGACTCCACCGTCAGATTGCCGTTGGTGTAGACGCAGATGTCGGCGGCGATCCCCATCGCCTTGCGCGCCAGAGTCTCCGCATCCTCCTCGTAATCGAGCAGGGCGGTCGCGGCGGCGAGGGCGAAATTGCCGCCGGAGCCGATCGCCGCCACGCCGGAGCCAGGCTCGAGAACGTCGCCATTGCCGGTGAGGACGAGAGTCACCTCCTTGTCGGCGACGATCATCATCGCCTCCAGGTTGCGGAGATATTTGTCGGTCCGCCAGTCCTTGGCGAGCTCGACGGCGGCCCGCATCAGCTGGCCGTGATGCTGCTCCAGCTTGCGTTCGAGCCGCTCGAACAGGGTGAAGGCGTCGGCCGTCGCTCCGGCGAAGCCGCCGATCACGCTGCCGTCGCCCAGGCGCCTCACCTTGCGGGCATTCGGCTTGATCACGGTCTGGCCCAAGGTGACCTGGCCGTCGCCGGCGATCACCGCGCGCCCGTTCTTGCGCACCGCCAGGATCGTCGTGCCGTGCCAGCTTTCCATCAATCGCTCCCGCTCTTGGACGGCCGGCATATGGGAGGGGCGCGGAAGCGTTGCAATCCGAGCCTCGGGCCGCGCACCCGGACGAAGGTCACGAAAGCTACGTGACGCGCGGCCGAAATCGCGATGAGCGGAGCGCCGGCCGTCCCCGCCCTGCCGGCTCGGCCGGCAGCCATGGACACCGCGGCGACAGGCTGCCAGCGGCGGTGTTCATGGATTCCGGCCTTCGCCGGATTGACGGGGGCGGGCGTCACGGGGCGACCGGCTCCTCGCGCGGCGGCTCGCGCAGCGCCTGGCGGACCTGGACGACGGCCTGGATGATACCGGGCGCCGCCGCCAGAACCACGGGCAGGGCTCTCGCCAGACGATTCAGAAACGATCTTCTCCTGGGCATGGTGTTTCTCCTCCTGTGATCACTCCGATTCGAAGTGTTGGCAGAACATACCAGGAACAACAGCGTGAAGGAAAATGGTTTGTGCAACAGCCGCGAGGGCATCGTTCACGAATGAACGCTGACAGCGGACGGACGCGCCGCTAGCGTCGCGCCGATGGAGCTTCTTCTCCTTGGTCTCGGCGGCTTGACCGTCGCCTATGTCTACCTCTTCGCCCGGGTGGCTCGGCTGGAGAAGCAGATCGGCGGACTGCGCCGCGACCCGGCCGGCCCGGCCGAGCCCGGGCCCGCCGCGGGCGGGGAGGGAGGCGCGGGCCCGTCGCCGCCGGGGCGGGAGACCCTCGCGAGCCTGTTCGAGCAGCTGGTCGGCGGGCGCCTGCTGATCTGGATCGGCGGGATCGCGCTCGTGGTCGCCGGATTCTTCCTGATCCGCCATACGATCGAGATCGGGCTGGTGACACCGGAGCTTCGGATGATCGCAGCCGCCCTGTTCGGCCTGCTGCTGCTCGCGTCGGGAGAATATGCGCGCAGCCGCGCGTCCCTCGCCGACGAGCCGCGGATCGCCCAGGCCCTGGTCGGCGCCGGAATCGCGGTCCTCTACGCGACGGCCTACGGAAGCTGGTACCTCTACGGCCAGATCGGCGCCACCGCCGCCTCGGCGCTGATGCTCGCGATCAGCGCGGCCGCCCTCGGCCTGTCGCTGAGGCACGGCCCGGCGACGGCGGTGATGGGCATGGTCGGCGGCTTCCTGACGCCCTGGCTCGCGGGCGACCCCGAAGGGGGAGCGCTTCCGATCCTCGCCTACATCGCCTTGCTCGACGCGGCGATCTTCATCCTGGCGTGGCGGCGGGGCTGGGGCTGGCTCGCGGCGGGCTCCGTCGCGTTGAGCTTCGTCTGGACCGGCTTCCTGATCTTCGGGTCCCCGGCCGACGCGCTCGCCGCCGGCCTGTTCGTCGTCGGGCTGGCACTGGCCGCCTCGCTGCTCCGGTCCGGGGAAAGCCGGCCGCTGGCGCTGATGCAGCCGCTCATCATCGGCCTCGTCGAGCTGGCCTTGCTGGTCATCCGGCTCGACACCGATCCCCGCGCCTGGCTGCTCTTCGCGTCGCTCGCGGCGGCCGGCCTCCTGCTCGGCGCCCGGCGGGCAGAGGCCCGCCTCGCGCCGCCGGTCGGTCTGGTGCTCGCCCTCGTCCTGCTTCTGGTGAAGGCGCCGATCGACCGCGACCCGCTGGTGCCGTGGATGGCCGCGGCGATCACCCTGATGTTCGCCGGAGTGTCGATCCCGCTGTCGACGAAGGAGCGCGTCCTTCGCACCCTGACCGCCTGCGGAGCGCTGGTCGGGCCGATCCTGATCCTTCGGCTGCTTCGGCCCGAGCTGCTCTCGCCGCTCGGCTGGGGCCTTGCCGCGGCGGCGCTGGCGGCGGCGGCCCTCGCCCTGCTGTGGCTCCACAGGATGGACTCGGCGGGCCGCAAGATGCCCGATTCGGCGATGGTCGCGGCGGGCGCCACGGCCGCCCTGCTTCTCGCCATGGCCGGCTACGACCTCACCGCCAGGGACTTCGTGTCGGCGACATGGCTGGTGACGGCGCTGGCGCTGGTCGCGGCCGGGATCCGGATTCCCGACAAGGCGCTCCGCCTGGCCGGGCTGATCCTCCTCACCGCGACGATCCTCAAGGTGTTTGTGCTCGACGCGGCCGAGCTCACCGGCATGCTCCGGATCCTCTCGTTCCTCGCTCTGGGGATCGCCGCCATCGGCATGGGCAAGCTCTACGGCACCGTGCTTCGGGCGGAGCGCAAGGTACGGGAGTCGGCTGAATGAGCGCCAGAATCCTCCTCCTCGCCGCGGCGCTCGCCGCCTGCGGACAGCCGGCGGAGTCGCCCGGCCCGGTCGAGCCTCGGACGGCGGGCGGCGGGGCGATCGCCATGCCGGTGGCCCGGGCGGCGCACTCGGCGGTCGCGCTGCCCGACGGCCGGGTCCTCCTCATCGGCGGATGCGTCCTCGAAAGCTGCGAGGCCGGGCCGGAGAGCGGGACCGTCGACGCCTACGATCCCGACAGCGGCCGGATCGCCCAAGCGGGGCGGCTGCTCGGTCCGAGGATCAGCGCGGCCGTGATTCCGCTCGACTCCGGGACCATAGCGATTGCGGGAGGCTGGGCGGGCGCCGCGGTCTCGGACCAGGTCGAGCTCTGGGACCCGAGCACCGGCCGCTCGCGCCGCGCTCCCCCGCTCGGCCTCGCCCGCTCCGATCCGGCCGCGGTGAAGCTCGCCGACGGACGGGTGCTGCTGGCGGGAGGCTATGACGGCCGGGGCCCGGTCGACGCGGTCGAGATTTTCGATCCCGCGACGGGCAGGCTGGCACGCGCCGGGAGCCTGGCCGTCGCCCGGGCCGGGGCAGGGGCGGCGCTGCTGCCCGACGGGAAAGTCCTCATCGTCGGGGGCGGCACCGGGCCCGGCGCCCGCGAGCCGACCGCTTCGGCCGAGCTTTTCGATCCCGCGACCGGGCGCTCGTCGCCTACGGGCGCGCTCGCCGAGGCGCGCTACAAGCACGGCATCGTCGCGACCGGCGACGGCCGGGTGCTCGTCTTCGGAGGCTCGGACCGCCGCGACCGCGACGGCAAGCTCACCCTGGTCGAACGCTACGATCCGGAAGCGCGGGCCTTCGTCGCGGCGGGGCGGCTGCTCGAGCCGCGCTACAAGATCGCAGGATCCGTGCTTGCGCTTCCCGACGGCAGGGTGCTGGTCGCCGGCGGAGCGCCGCGCGCCGAGCTCTACGACCCGGCGAGCGGTCGCTCCGCCCTGGTCGGCCCGGACCTCGGGAAGAGCCTCAATTTCGCGACCGCGACTCTTCTGCCCGACGGTTCGGTGCTGGTCGCGGGCGGCTATGACGAGAACGGCATCCGGATGAGCGCCCAGGCCTGGCGGTTCCGGCCGGCGCCGCGCCGGGTTCCGGCGGCCGGAAGCAAAATGGTCGGGGCGACTGGATTCGAACCAGCGACCCCCACACCCCCAGTGTGATGCGCTACCAGGCTGCGCTACGCCCCGACCTGGCGCCTCCGCGGCGCCCAAGGCGCGCGACTTAGGCCCTGACCCTCGCGAAGGCAAGCCGCGCGAATATTCGGCGTCGCACACCAAGTCGAGAATTGGCGCCGGGCACCGTTCAAGCGACGGCGCCTGGCGTGCAAGGGCGGCGTTGACCGGGGAGGCCGGGGAGGATAGTTGCAAATAGCAACCGATAAGGAAGTCGGAAAATGGGCGGCGACAGGCGTTTCGGGGTGGCCTCGCGGGAGGAGATCGCGAATCTCACCGGGCTCGAGATGCTGGAGGCGATCATCGCGGGCGGGCTGCCGTCGCCGCCGATCGGGGCGACCATGGGCTTCCGGCTGGTCGAGGTGGCGCCGGGCCGGGCGGTGTTCGAGGGCGAGGCGGGGCCGCATCTGCTCAACCCCCTCGGCGGAGTCCATGGCGGAGTCGCCCTGACCCTGATCGACAGCGCGGCCGGCTGCGCGGTCCACACCGAGCTTCCGGCGGGCGTCGGCTACACCACGGTCGAGACCAAGGTGAACTTCACCCGCCCGGTTCCCGGCGACGGCGCCACCGTCCGCTGCGAGGGACAGGTGGTCACGCGCGGCCGCCAGATCGCGACGGCGGAGGCCCGGCTCCTGTCGGGCGATGGCAAGGTCCTCGCCCACGGCACCTCGACCCTGATCATCCTGCCGCCGCGCGCCTGAAGCCTCGCCGGCGTCGCGGCGGCGCGCTTGCGCTGCACTCGCAACGCATGTTAGTCGCCGCCGCCTTCCTCCGGACGCTTGCGTCGGCGCCGGGTCCTCACCAGGTATAGCCCATGTTCTCATCGCCCGCTCATGCCCAGTCCGGCGCCGCAACCCCTGACGGCTTTACCGCCATCCTCGTGCAGTTCGCGCCGCTGCTGCTCATCTTCGTCATCTTCTACTTCCTCCTGATCCGGCCGCAGAGCCGGCGGATGAAGCAGCATCGCGACATGATCGCCGCGGTGAAGCGCAACGACATCGCCGTCACCAGCGGCGGGCTGATCGGCAAGGTCACCAAGGTGGACGAGGCCGAGATAGAGCTGGAAATCGCCTCCGGAACCCGGGTCAGGGTCGTGAAGGGCATGCTCAGCGAAGTCCGCCCGCACGGCGCCAAGCCGGCGAACGACTGACCCATGCTCGATTTTCCCCGCTGGAAGATGTGGGCGGTCAGCCTGCTCTGCCTGGTCGGAATCGCGATGGCGATCCCGAGCTTCGTTCCCGAGGCGCAGGTCGCCAAATGGCCGGCCTTCGTGCCCAGCGCCCAGATCAACCTCGGCCTCGATCTCGCCGGCGGAAGCCATCTGCTGCTCCAGGCGGACACCAGCGACGTCGCCAAGCAGCGCATCGACCAGATGGAGGAGATCATGCGCGGCGAGCTTCGCCGCGCCAGCCCGCCCATCGAGTTCGGCGACATGTCGACGGCGGGCGGGCGGCTGAGCTTTCTCGTCCGCAATCCGGCCCAGGTCGACGCGGCGGTCGAGCTCGCCCGCAACCAGACCCAGCCGGTCGGCGGCCTGGGCGGGCAGCGCACGTTCGACGTCGACGTGATCGACGGCACCCGCATCGTCATCACGCCCACCCAGGCCGGCCTCGCCGAGGCGCTCGAAAACGCGATGAGCTCGGCCCGCGAGGTGGTCTACACCCGCGTCGACCCGACCGGAGCGAAGGAAGTCACGGTCATCCGCCAGGGCAAGGACCGGATCCTCGTCCAGGTGCCGGGCCTCAAGGATCCGGAGGGGCTGAAGGCCCTGCTCGGGAAAACCGCCCGGCTCGAGTTCAAGATGGTCGCGCCCGATCAGTCCGGAGTCCAGACCGGCCGCGCCCAGCCCGGCACGCAGATACTGCCGATGGTCGGCGGCGGCAGGATCGTCGTCCAGCGGCGCGCGATGGTGACGGGCGAGCAGCTGATCGACGCCAAGCAGGTCTTCGATCCGAACAACCTGCCGGCGGTGAGCATCACGTTCGACCGGCGCGGCTCGCTGGCCTTCGGCAAGGTGACGCAGCAGAACGTCAACAAGCCCTTCGCCATCATCCTCGACAACGTCGTTCTCTCGGCGCCCAACATCAACGAGCCGATCCTCGGCGGCCAGGCATTGATTTCGGGCAGCTTCACGGTCGAGGCCGCCACCGACCTCGCCGTCCAGCTCCGCTCGGGCGCGTTGCCGGTCGAGCTCAAGGTGGTCGAGGAACGCACGGTCGGTCCCGACCTCGGCCGGGATTCGATCCGCCGCGCCGTCATCGCCGGAATCGTCGGCACGGTCGGCATCCTGATGTTCATGTGGCTGACCTACGGACGCTTCGGAATCTACGCCAACATCGCTCTGGTCCTGAACGTCATCGTCATCCTCGGCATCATGGCGCCCTTCGCGACCCTGACCCTGCCGGGAATCGCCGGCTTCGTTCTCACCGTCGGCGCCGCCGTCGACGCCAACGTCATCATCAACGAGCGAATCCGCGAGGAGCATCGGCGCGGGCGGCGGGTCCTGGACGCGGTGGAGCATGGCTATAACGAGGCGCGCACCGCCATCTTCGACGCCAACATCACCAACGTCATCGCCGGCCTTCTGCTCTACTATTTCGGCTCCGGCCCGGTGAAGGGCTTCGCGATCGTGATGATGATCGGCATCGCCACGTCGGTCTTCACGGCCGTCACCGTCACCCGGATGTTCGTGTCCATCTGGCTGCGCAAGCGCCCGACCGAGCTCAGGATCTGAGGACGCCATGCGACTGCTGAAACTCATCCCCGACAACACGAACCTCGATTTCCTGCGCTGGCGCAATGTCGCGATCATCATCTCGGGGCTGCTGATGGCGGCCTCGATCGCCCTGCTCGCGGTCAAGGGGCTCAATTTCGGGGTGGACTTCGCCGGCGGGCAGGTGATCCGCACCACTTTCGCCCAGCCGCCGTCGCTCGACCAGCTGCGCAGCGACGTCACCGCGCTCGGCCTGGGCGATCCGAGCGTCCAGGAATTCGGCAGCAACCGCGAAATCTCGATCCGCCTGCCCCTGCCGGAGGGCGGCGAGGAAGGCGCGAACAAGGCGGCTTCGAAGGTCCGCCAGGCGCTTCAGCAAAATTATCCCGGGGTTCGGATCGATTCGGTCGACACCGTCTCGGGCAAGGTTTCGGAGGAGCTGGTCAGGGACGGAGCGCTGGCGCTCCTGCTCTCCGCGATCGGAATCGTCATCTATATCTGGATAAGATTCGAATGGCAGTTCGGCGTCGGGGCCCTGTTCTCGCTTTTCCACGACGTGACCCTGACTTTGGGCTTCTTCGCCCTCACCCAGATGGAGTTCGACCTCAACGTCGTCGCCGCGCTGCTGACCCTGATCGGCTATTCGCTCAACGACACCATCGTCATCTACGACCGGGTGCGCGAGAACCTGCGCAAATATCGCAAGATGGACATCGTCTCGCTCCTCAACCTGTCGATGAACGAGACCCTGTCGCGGACCGTCGCGACCAACTTCGCGATGCTGCTCGCGCTGGGATCGCTGATGATCCTCGGGCCGCCGATCATCCACAGCTTCACCACCGCCCTGCTGATCAGCGTGATCGTCGGCACCTATTCCACCGTCTATATCGCCGCGCCCTGGCTGGTCTGGCTCAAGGTCAATTCGGACAGCTTCCTGCCGAAGACCAACACCGCCACCAGCGGCGGCGAGCGCATCAAGAGCCATAACGAAGGCTATTGATGGCCCGCTTCGACCGCGACCCGACCGCCGAAGGTCCGGTCGTCTCCGGCTTTTCGGGGGGCGGGTTCGTCGTCGACGAGGGCGTCTACCTCGCCTTGCTGCTGACTCCGCTCAGCGCCGGCCAATGGGCGCCGCCGGCGCTCGCCGAGCTGAATCCGGGCCATCTCGAGCCTCTGCTCGCCCTCGATCCCGCGCCCGAATTCCTGCTGCTGGGCACCGGCCCCCGACTCATCCATCCGCCGCGCGCTCTGCGCGAGGCGCTCGAAGCGCGCGGAATCGGCCTCGAAGTGATGGACAGCCGCGCCGCCGCCCGCACCTGGGGCCTGCTGCGCGGCGAGGAGCGCTGGATCGCGGCCGCGCTCATGCCGCTCTAAATCCTCGCCGTCCCCGCCAGGGACAGGGAGGATAGGTGCGCGTGAAGCTCGGCGCCGTTGCGCGCCCAGCTGAAACGCTCCGCCGACCGCCGCACTTCCGCCCGATCCGGCGGCGAGGCCAGCATCTCCCGGGCCGCGGCGGCGATCGCCCTCGGCTCCCGGGCCACCAGCCGGCCGGCCTCGGGCCGGTCGAGCACCTCGCGAGCGCCGCCGACGTCGGCGATCAGGATCGGCGTGCCGCAGGCCAGGGCCTCGATCCAGACATTGGCGAGGCCCTCCCGCTCCGACGGCAGCAGCATCAGGTCGGCGGCCGCGAGCAGCTCCGGCATCGCCGCGGGCGGGACGGCGCCGAGCAGGCGCGCCCGCGGCGCCAAGCCGAATTCGGAGATCAGCGCCTCGAGCGCCGGCCGCTCCGGGCCTTCGCCCGCGATGAGCAGGGTCGCCCCCGGCAGATCGCGCAGCGCCTCGATCGCCAGACGCTGGCCCTTGAGCGGGACGAGGTTGCCCGGAGTGACGATCAGCGGCCCCTCCACCCCCAGCGTCCGCTTCGCCGCGGCGCGCTCCAGCGGCCGGAACCGCTCCAGGTCGATGCCGGTATAATGAACCCGGATCTTGTCCCCGGCCATGCCCAGGGCGGCCATGTCGGCCTTGAGCGCTCCGCTGACGGCGAGCAGCCCGCCGGCCTTCCGGCCCGCCTCCAGCATCTGCGCCGCGGCCGCGGGGCGGCCACCCCAGAAATGCACGTCGCTGCCCCGCGCCTTGATCGAGAAAGGCACTCCCAGGGCCTCGCCGAGGTGCATCGCGGCCACGCCGTCGGGCCAGAAGAATTCGGAGTCTATGACGTCGCAGCTCAAGCGGCGCGCGAGCGGCAGAACCGCCGCCGCAAGCGACCTGGCGGCGCCCGTGCCGCCCAGCCCCGGCCACACCCGGAAGCGGGGCCGGTGGATGGTGAGCCCCCAGCGGCGCTCCCGCGCCGGCAGCTTGGCCCTGGCGCGGTAATGCGGATGGGCGGCGAGCGGCCAAGGCGGGAGTCCCGCCGGAACGACGACCTCGACCTCGACCCCGTCGCGCGCGGCCAGCGCAAGCGTCTGGCGCTCCACGAAGATGCCGAAGGACGGCCGGGCGGAGTCCGGGTAGAGCGTCGAGAGCGTCAGCACGCGCAGCATGGCCGTCCCCTTACAGCGCAGACATTAAACCGCCGTTCATCGCGGAGGGGCGAGTGACTGTCACCAGTGACTGTCACTTCCAGTCCGCGCTTGGCCTCGTCCCAACCCTCCGCTAAGAAGCCCTCCATGCTGCGTAAACATGCCCGCTTTGCCGCCGCCGCCCTCATGGTGAGCCTCGTCCTTCCCCTCGCCGGCTGCGCCAGCGGAGGCAAGAGGACCCGCGCCGACACCCAATATGTCGCCCGCGACGTCAACACCCTCTACAACCTCGCCAAGAAGCGCCTCGACCAGCGCCAATATGCCCTGGCGGGCGCCGTCTTCGACGAGGTCGAGCGCCAGCATCCCTATTCCGTCTGGGCGCGTCGCGCGCAGCTGATGAGCGCGTTTAGCTATTATGCGGCCAAGGATTATACCAAGTCGATCGAATCCGCCCGCCGGTTCCTCTCCATCCACCCGGGCAACCGCGACGCGCCTTACGCTTATTACCTGATCTCGCTCAGCTATTACGAGCAGATCCAGGACGTGACCCGCGACCAGGGCACCACCCGCCAGGCGCTCGACGCGCTGGGCGAGCTCATCCGCCGCTATCCGGACACGCGCTACGCCGCCGACGCCCGCCTCAAGGTCGACCTCGTCCGCGACCATCTCGCCGGCAAGGAGATGGAGATCGGCCGCTTCTACCAGCGCCGCGCCCAGTGGCTGGCCTCGGTGATGCGCTTCCGCACCGTCGTCGAGCAGTATCAGACGACCAGCCACACGCCGGAGGCGCTGATGCGCCTTACCGAATCCTACCTCGCCCTCGGCATCCCCGCCGAGGCCCGGCGGTCGGCCGCGGTGCTCGGCGCCAATTATCCCAATACCAAATGGTATGAGCGGGCCTATTCGCTGGTCCAGAAGCACGCGCCGGCGGCGCCTGCGGCATCGCCCGCGGCGTGACGCACGCCCGCCACGTCATCCCGGCGAAAGCCGGGACCTCGTGACGGAAAGACACGGCGGACGGGCCGAGGCCCCGGCGCCCGCCGGGGTGGCCAACTGAGGGCGAACCCGTGCTCACCAGCCTCTCCATCCGCGACGTCGTCCTGATCGAGAGCCTCGACCTCGAATTCGGACCCGGCCTCGGAGTCCTCACCGGCGAGACCGGGGCGGGCAAGTCGATCCTGCTCGACGCGCTCGGCCTGGCGCTCGGCGCCCGCGCCGACAGCGGCCTCGTCCGCCAGGGCCAGGGGCAGGCCGTCGTCACCGTCAGCTTCGACCTTCCGTCCGATCATCCCGCCCACGGCCTGCTGAGCGACAACGGCCTCGAAGGCGAGCCCGGCGAGCCGCTGGTCGTTCGCCGGATCGTCCGCGCCGACGGCGGCAGCCGCGCCCTCGTCAACGACCAGTCGGCCTCGGTGGCTCTCGTCCGCGAGCTCGGCGCCCTGCTCGTCGAGGTCCACGGCCAGCACGACGATCGCGGGCTGCTCAACCCCCGCGGCCATCGCGCCCTGCTCGACGCTTTCGGCCGGATCGACGCCGCCGACGCCGAGCGGGCGTGGCGCGTCTGGGGAGAGGCCGAAGCCGCCCTGGCGCGGGCGCGCCAGGATCTGGAGACCGCCGACCGGGACCGGGAATGGCTCGAGCATTCGGTCGCCGAGCTTCGGCGGCTTGCTCCCGAAGCGGGCGAGGAGGCGGCCCTGGCCGGGCTCCGCTCGGACATGCAGAAAGGCGCCCGCCTCGCCGAGGACATCGCCGTGATCGGCCAGCTTCTGGACGGGTCCGACGGCGGCCTTTCGCTGGTCCGGCAGGCGGCGCGGCGGCTCGACCGGATCGGCGGCGAGCACGCGCTTCTGACGGCGGCGCTCGAAGCCCTCGACAGGGCTCTGGTCGAAGCCTCCGAGGCCGAGGACCGGCTCGCCGCCGCCGCCGCCGCGCTCGCCTTCGACCCGGCCCGGCTGGAGGAGGCCGAGACCCGGCTGTTCGAGATCCGCGCCTTGGCGCGCAAGCATCGGGTGGATCCGGATTCGCTGCCCGCCCTCGCCGAAGAGCTTGCGGCGAAGCTCGACGCGCTTCAGGCCGGCGAGAAGAGCCTCGCCGCGCTCGAACAGCGGGTCCGCGACAGCCGCGCCGCCTACGAAATGGAGGCGGCCCGGCTCACCGAGCTCAGGACCGCCGCCGCCGCCCGCCTCGACTCCGCGGTGGCGCGCGAGCTGGCTCCGCTCAAGCTCGACTCCGCCCGCTTCCATACCCTGATCGAGCCGCTCGCCGAGGCGCAATGGGCGGCGCGCGGCCGCGACCGGGTCGAGTTCGAGGTCTCGACCAATCCCGGCGCTCCGTTCGCGCCGCTGACCCGGATCGCCAGCGGCGGCGAGCTCGCCCGCTTCATTCTCGCCCTCAAGGTCGCCCTGGCGGAGCGCGGCGAAGCCCGCACCATGATCTTCGACGAGATCGACCGCGGCGTCGGCGGCGCCGTCGCCAGCGCGGTCGGCGAGCGTCTCCACCGGCTGGCGGAAGGGGCGCAGCTTCTCGTCGTCACCCACAGCCCCCAGGTGGCGGCCCGCGGCCAGCGCCACCTGCTCATCGAGAAGAGCCACGAGGGACTCGTCACGCGCACCAGCGTGCAGACGCTGGACGAGGGGCGGCGGCGCGAGGAGATCGCACGCATGCTGTCGGGGGCGCAGGTGACGGACGAGGCGCGGGCGCAGGCGGTGCGGCTGCTGGAGGCGGCGTGAGGGGCCGCGAGAAACCATGACCGAAGCCGAAGCCGCCGAAGAGCTGGAATATCTGGCCGCCGAGATCGCGCGCCACAATCGCCTCTACCATAGCGAGGACGCGCCGGAGATTTCCGACGCCGATTACGACGCGCTCGTCCGCCGCAATTCAGAGCTCGAGCGGCAATTTCCCCACCTCGTCCGCGAAGACAGCCCCTCGCGCCAGGTCGGCGCCGCCCCCGCCGCGCACCTTTCCAAGGTGCGCCACGCGCTGCCGATGCTCAGCCTCGACAACGCCTTTTCCGGCGAGGAGGTGGCCGACTTCATCGGCCGGGTGCGGCGCTTTCTCAGCCTGCCCGAAAGCGAGGAGGTCGCGCTCACCGCCGAGCCGAAGATAGACGGGCTCTCCTGCTCGCTTCGCTACGAGAGAGGCGAGCTGGTCCTCGCCGCCACCCGCGGCGACGGCACCACCGGCGAGGTGGTGACCGACAATGCGAGGACCATCGCCGATATCCCGCAGCGGCTGGCGGGCGACGCCCCCGACATTTTCGAGATTCGCGGCGAGGTCTACATGTCGAAGGGCGACTTCGCGGCGCTCAACGCCCGCCTGCTGGCGGAGGCCGAGGACCCCGCCAAGGCGCGGCAGTTCGCCAATCCGCGCAACGCCGCCGCGGGCTCGCTGCGGCAGAAGGAGGCGGCGGTGACCGCGTCGCGGCCCTTGCGCTTCTACGCCCATGGCTGGGGGGAGGTCTCCGCCCTCCCGGCCGACACCCAGTTGGGAGTGATGCGCGCGATCGAGTCCTGGGGGCTGCCGATCGCGGACTATCTGGACCGTTTCGCCGCGCTCGACGCGCTGCTCGCCCATTACCGGGCGATCGAAGCGAAGCGCGCCGATCTCGCCTTCGACATCGACGGCGTGGTCTACAAGGTCGACCGGCTCGACTGGCAGCGCCGCCTCGGCCAGGTGGCGCGGGCGCCGCGCTGGGCGCTGGCCCACAAATTCCCCGCCGAGAAGGCCGAGACGGTTCTCGAGGCGATCGACATCCAGGTCGGGCGAACCGGCAAGCTTACTCCGGTGGCGCGCCTCAGGCCGGTCAGCGTCGGCGGGGTGACGGTCACCAACGCGACCCTGCACAACAAGGACGAGATCGAGCGGCTCGGAGTCCGAGTCGGCGACCGGGTCCTGATCCAGCGCGCCGGGGACGTCATCCCGCAGGTTCTGGAGAACCTCACCCCGGACGAGGATCGCCCGCCCTATGTCTTCCCCTCGGCCTGCCCCGAATGCGGCTCGGACGCGGTCCGCGAGGAAGGGGAGGTCGACGTGCGCTGCACGGGCGGGCTGGTCTGCCCCGTCCAGCGGGTGGAGCGGCTGCGCCATTTCGTCTCCCGCCACGCCCTCGACATAGAGGGGCTCGGGATCACCCATATCGAGAGCTTCTTCCGCGACGGCCTCCTCCAGTCGCCGGCCGACATCTTCCGGCTGACCCGGGACGATCTGCTGAAGCGGGAGCGCTGGGCGGAGATCTCCGCGGCCAACCTCATCGCGGCCATCGACGCGAAGCGGCGGCCGCCGCTCGACCGGTTTCTCTACGCGCTGGGCATCCGCCATGTCGGCGAGGTCACCGCCCGCGACCTCGCCCGCCGCTACCGCGGCTGGGACAATTTCCGCGCGATGATCGAGGCGGCGCTGAAGGTCCGCCGCGAGGCCGCGCCGCTCGACGGCGAGGAGGAGCGCAAGTTCCTCCAGCGCCGCGACAAGGCGGTGGTCGAGACGGTCGAGACTCCCAATATCGGGCCCGAGGTCGCCAACGCCCTGCTCGACTTCTTCGAGGAGGCGCATAACCGCCAGGTTCTCGACGATCTGCTCGCCGCCGGGGTCCGGCCGGCGGACGTGGCGTGGGAGACGAAGGAATCGCCCGTTTCCGGCAAGACCCTGGTCTTCACCGGAAGCCTCGAGACCCTGTCGCGCGACGAGGCCAAGGCTCAGGCCGAGAAGCTCGGCGCCAAGGTCGCCGGCTCGGTTTCGGCGAAGACGGACCTGGTGATC
This sequence comes from Allosphingosinicella sp., assembly GCA_035628835.1. Taxonomy (GTDB): domain Bacteria; phylum Pseudomonadota; class Alphaproteobacteria; order Sphingomonadales; family Sphingomonadaceae; genus Allosphingosinicella. The sequence goes on along the minus strand of DASPJA010000041.1, from coordinate 2,887 downwards.
GCCGGGCCCGGCGCCGGCTCCAAGCTCAAGAAGGCCGCCGAGCTGGGGATCGAGGTGATCGACGAGGCGGGCTGGAACGCGATCGTGGCGGAGGCCGGCTAATCGTCATCCGGGCGGAGGCCGGGATCCATGAACACCGGGGGTGCAGAAGCGGCCTTCGCCGGAATGACGGCTCAGCGCCGCCGGCCCCTTCTCGCCGGCGCCGCCCGCCGCTTGCGCATGATCAGCGTCGGCCACTCGCCGCGGTCAACGCGCCCGGTCAGCATCATCCCCCGGCGGCGGTAGGCGGCGGCCACCGCGGGCGCCTGATGGTCGAGCAGCCCGGCGAGGATCAGCCGGCCTCCGGGTTCGATCGCCGCCGCCACCGAGGGGGCGAGGTCGATCAGCGGGCCGGCGAGGATATTGGCGATGACGAGGTCGTAGGGCGCGCGCGCCCGCAGCCGCACATGGTCCATGCCCTCGGCGACGGCGAGCTCGAGCCGCCCCCGGGTCCGCCCGAGCGCGACGCCGTTGATCGCGGCATTCTCCTCGCTCACCTCGATCGCCACCGGATCGTTGTCGGAGGCGGCGGCGCGGGCGGCGGGCCAGAGCTTCAGGGCGGCGAAGGCGAGCAGGCCGGTGCCGGTGCCGAGATCGAGCAGATTGGCGAAAGCCGCGCCGCCCGCCTTGAGGCCGCTGAGAGCGATGAGGCAGCCGGTCGTCGTCTCGTGCTGGCCGGTGCCGAAGGCGCGCCCGGCGTCGATCTCGAGCGCGATCGAATCCCCGGGCGCCTCGCCGCGATGGGCCGGCGTGTGGACGAAGAAGCGGCCGGCCCGGATCGGCTCAAGCCCCTGCTGGCTGAGAGTCACCCAGTCGCGATCCTCTACCCGCTCCACCGCCGGAGCCGCTCCCGCCGCGCTCGGCGCGAGAGCGGCGAGGAGGTCGAGCATTTCGGCCGAAGGCTCGCGGTCGAAATAGGCGTCCAGCCGCCATTCGTCGGGCCGGGCTGCGTCCGACTCGCTCGTCATCAGCACCGGCGGGAAATCGAGCCAGGCGAGCGGAGAGATGTCCTCCTTCAGCGCCTCCGCCTCCGCCTTGGTGCAGGGGAGGGAGACCTTCCAGCTGTCGGTCATCGGCGCTCAGCGGACATAGCTGGCCCCGTTGACGTCGATCACCGCTCCGGTCGCCGAGGCGGGCGCGTCGACCGCGAGCCACCGCACCGTTTCGGCCACTTCATCCGCCGTCGCCACCCGGCCCAGCGGAATGTCGGCGACGATCTTCCGGCCGCCCCGGCTCTCCATATAATCCTCGATCATCTCCGAAGCGGTGAAGCCGGGGCAGACGGCGAAAGCGAGAATGTTGTCAGCCGCATAGCCGCGGGCGATCGACTTCGTCATTCCGATCATCCCGGCCTTCGACGCGGCGTAATGCCAATGCTGCGGGCTGTCGCCGCGATAGGCGGCGCGGCTGGCGACGTTGACGATCCGGCCTCCCCCTTCCTCGCGATAGTGGAGGACGGCGAGCCGGCAGAGCTCGGCCGAGGCGGTGAGGTTGATCCGAATCGTCCGCTCCCATTGCGCAGTCCATTCCTCCGCCGGCAGGTCGACCGGCGCGGCCTCGAAGACGCCGGCATTGTTGATCAGCGCGTCGATGCGCCCGCCGACCCGCTCCAGAGCTTCGTGCCAGAGGCGCCCGGCGGCGCCCGGGGCGGAAAGGTCGGCGGCGATCATGGCGTCGCCGCCCCGGCTGGAGTGGCCGATCACGTTGTGGGCGGAGAGGGCGGCGGCGATCGCCTTGCCGATGCCGCGGCTGGTGCCGGTGACGAGGATGTTAGCCATGGCCGCGCGATAGGCCCGGAGCGGGCGGAGGGGAAGGGGCGAGCGTCACCCTGAACTCGTTTCAGGGCCCAGTCCTCCACCCGCGCCGGGGCTCGACCCTGGATGCCGAAACCAGTTCAGCATGATCTCAATCCGCGAACGGGTCCCGCACCAGGATCGTGTCCTCGCGCTCCGGGCTGGTCGACACGAGCGCCACCGAGATCCGGCACAGTTCCTCGATGCGCTTGATATATTTGATCGCCTGGGCCGGGAGCTCGGCCCAGCTGCGCGCGCCCGCCGTCGATCCGGCCCAACCCTCGATCGTCTCGTAGACCGGCTCGACCGCCTGCTGGTCGGCGGCATGGGCGGGGAGATGGTCGAGCGCCCGGCCGCGCAGGCGGTAGCCGGTGCAGATCCGGATCTCGTCCAACCCGTCGAGCACGTCGAGCTTGGTCAGCGCCACTCCGGTGACCCCCGCCACGGCGCAGGCCTGGCGGACGAGCACCGCGTCGAACCAGCCGCAGCGCCGCTTGCGTCCCGTCACCGTTCCGAACTCCCGGCCGCGCTCGCCCAGGCGCTGCCCGGTATCGTCCTCGAGCTCGGTCGGGAAGGGGCCGGCGCCGACCCGCGTCGTGTAGGCCTTGACGATTCCGAGCACGAAGCCGGCGGCGCCCGGACCGAGTCCGCTGCCGCCGGCGGCGGTGCCGGCGACGGTGTTGGACGAGGTGACGAACGGATAGGTGCCGTGGTCGACGTCGAGCAGCACGCCCTGAGCGCCTTCGAACAGGATTCGCTTGCCGCGCGCCTTGGCTTCGTTGAGCGTGATCCAGGTCGGGCGGGCGAAGCGGAGCACGAACTCGGCGATCTCGGCGAGGTCGCGCTCGAGCCGGACGCGGTCGATCGGCGGCTCGCCGAAGCCGGCGCGGAGCGCGTCGTGATGGGCGCAGAGGCGGTCGATCTGGGGGCCGAGATGGCCGAGATGGGCGAGGTCGCAGACCCGGATCGCGCGGCGCCCGACCTTGTCCTCGTAGGCCGGGCCGATCCCCCGCCGGGTCGTCCCGATCTTGCCCTGGCCGGACGCATCCTCGCGA
>DASPJA010000040.1:0-17831 GCA_035628835.1 Allosphingosinicella sp. | reverse complement strand
CGCCGGCGCGACTTCATCAACATCGCGGCGGTGAGCTTCGCCGGGGTCGGCGCCGCCGTCACCCTCTACCCGCTCATCAACCAGATGAACCCCGCCGCCGACACTCTGGCGCTGGCGTCGATCGAGGTCGACGTCTCGCAGATCCAGCCCGGGCAGGCGATCAAGACCATCTTCCGCAAGCAGCCTCTCTTCGTCCGGCACCTGACGCCGGCCGAGATCCAGCAGGGCATGCAGATGCCGGGCGACCTTCGCGACCCGCAGTCGCTCGCCGACCGCACCGCCGAGGGCAAGCCGCAATGGCTGATCACCATGGGCGTGTGCACCCATCTGGGCTGCGTTCCGCTCGGCGCGGCCGAGGGCGAGAACAAGGGCGACTATGGCGGCTATTTCTGCCCCTGCCACGGCTCCCATTACGACACCGCCGGCCGGATCCGCAGGGGGCCGGCCCCCAAGAATCTCGAGGTGCCCGCTTATGCCTTCAAGTCGGATACCGTCGTGACCGTCGGCGAGGAGGCATAGAATGAGCTTCCCCTGGGCTGAGGAATATCGTCCCAAGAGCGGCTTCATGCGCTGGCTCGACCAGCGCCTGCCGCTTCCGCGCCTGGTCTACGGCGCCGTCGGCGGCGGCTATCCGGTGCCGCGCAACCTCAATTATTTCTGGAACTTCGGAGTGCTGGCCGGGATCGCCCTGGTCATCCAGATCGTCACCGGAATCATCCTGGCGATGCACTACGTGCCCTACGACCAGCAGGCCTTCCAGTCGGTCGAGCACATCATGCGCGACGTCAACCAGGGCTGGCTCCTGCGCTACCTTCACGCCAACGGCGCCAGCTTCTTCTTCATCGTCACCTACATCCACATCTTCCGCGGCCTCTATTACGGCTCGTACAAGGCGCCGCGAGAGCTGGTGTGGATGCTCGGCCTCGTCATCCTGCTTCTGATGATGGCGACCGCCTTCATGGGCTATGTCCTGCCCTGGGGGCAGATGAGCTTCTGGGCGTCGAAGGTCATCACCGGCCTGTTCGGCGCCATCCCGGTGATCGGCGAGCCGGTCCAGACCTGGCTGCTCGGCGGCTTCGCGCCCGACCAGCCGACGCTCAACCGCTTCTTCTCGCTCCATTACCTGCTTCCGTTCGTGATCGTCGGGGTGGTCATCCTCCACATCTGGGCGCTTCACATTCCGGGCTCGGGCAATCCGACCGGAGTGGACGTCAAGGGGCCTCAGGACACCTTGCCCTTCCATCCCTACTACACCGCCAAGGACGGCTTCGGGCTCGGGGTCTTCCTGATCCTGCTCGCCTTGGTGACCTTCTTCGCGCCCAATTATCTGGGCCATGCCGACAATTACATCCCGGCCAACCCGCTCTCGACGCCGTCGCACATCGTTCCCGAATGGTATTTCTGGCCCTTCTACGCGATCCTCCGGGCCTTCACCGAGAACTTCATCCTGGAGGCGAAGCTGTGGGGCGTGATCGCCATGTTCGGGGCGATCCTCCTGCTCTTCTTCCTGCCCTGGCTCGACCCCTCGCCGGTCCGCTCGGGCAATTACCGGCCGCTTTTCCGTTACTTCTTCTGGATCCTGATGCTCGACATCGTGATCCTGGGCTGGTGCGGCGGGCTTCCGGCGGAAGAGCCCTATGTGATGATCAGCCAGCTCGCGACGATCTATTACTTCGCGCACTTCCTGATCATCCTCCCCATCCTGAGCTGGACCGAGCGGACCCTGCCGCTGCCCAACTCGATCTCGGAATCGGTGCTCCACGGGGAAGAGCGCGAGGCGGCGCCGGCGGACCTTTCCGGCGTCCGGCCGGCCACCGCGGCTGAATAAGGGAAAGACGACACATGGTCCGCCTGATCGGCATCCTCATCGGCCTCGGCTTCGTGCTGGTCACCAGCTGGTCGCTCGGCAAGGGCGTCTCCAAATACCTCTTCACGCCGCATGAGGAGACCGTCGAGCACGCCTTCCACCTCGAGGCGCGCGACGTCGCCTTCTCGTTCGACGGCCCGTTCGGCAAATATGACCGGCCCCAGCTCCAGCGCGGCTTCCAGGTCTACAAGGAGGTCTGCGCCTCCTGCCACGGCCTCAGCTTCGTCGCCTTCCGGAACCTCGAGGATCTCGGCTATGTCGAGGAGGAAGTGAAGGCGATCGCCGACCAGTGGCAGATCGAGGTGCCGGCGGTCGATCCGAAAACCGGCGAGGCGACCACCCGCAAGGCGCTGCCCGCCGACCGCTTCCCCAATCCCTATCCCAACGAGGTCGCCGCGCGCGCCGCCAACAACAACGCGCTTCCGCCGGACCTGTCGCTGATCACCAAGGCGAGGCACGGCGGCCCGGCCTATATCGCCTCGCTCCTGACCGGCTACCGCGACCCGCGGACCTACCGGAACGAGCATGGCGATCCTCTTCCCGCCGAAGCCCGGCCGGGGCAGGGGCTCCATTTCAACCCCTGGTTCGCCAACCTCAACATCGCCATGCCGCCGCCGCTGCAAAACGGCCAGGTCACCTATGCCGACGGCACCAATCCCACCGTCGACCAGATGGCTCAGGACGTCAGCGCCTTCCTCGCCTGGACGGCCGAGCCCAAGCTCGAGAATCGCAAGCGGGCGGGCTGGGCGGTCCTGATCTTCCTGCTCTTCGCCACCATCCTCGCCTACATGGCCTACCAGAACATCTGGCACGGCGGAGCCAGCCGCCGGGTGCGCCGGACGGGGCCGCTCGATCCGGTGAACATGGCGAAGAGCGACGCGGCCAAGAGCGACGCCGGGATCGCCGGGTAGGGGGCGGAGCGTTACGAGCCGCCCTTCGTCATGCTGAACTTGTTTCAGCATCCAATTCTCCACCGGCAGGGCGGGCGGATAGCTGGACCCTGAAACAAGGTCAGGGTGACGGCTGAGGCGATGACGGCGGCGAATGACGATCTCAAGGCGCTGATCCGGACCATCCCGGATTTCCCCAGGCCGGGAATCCAGTTCCGCGACGTCACCACCCTGCTGCTCGACGCCGGAGGCTTCGCCGCGGCGATCGAGCGGCTGGCGGAGCGAGTCCCGGGGCCGGCCGATCTCGTCGCCGGGATCGAGGCGCGCGGCTTCGTCGTCGCCGCGGCCCTCGCCCAGCGGCTCGGCGCCGGACTCCTGCTCATCCGCAAGGACGGCAAGCTCCCCGGCGCCACCATCGCCGAGGATTATGCCCTCGAATACGGCACCGACCGGCTGACCATGCATGTCGACGCCTGCGCCCCCGGCGCTCGCGTGCTTCTCGCCGACGATCTGCTCGCCACCGGCGGCACCGCGCTCGCCGCCGCCCGGCTCATCCGCCGGGCCGGAGCCGAGGTGACGGCGGCGGCGTTCATCGTCGACCTGCCCGGGCTCGGCGGCGGCGAGCGGCTGCGCTCGGAGGGGATCGAGGTTCACGCCCTCGTGGAATTCGAGGGCGAGTAGCGGGGATGAGCGGTTGGTGATTATTCTCTATCGCTCATCTGAGTAGCCGGTGAGCCTGACGAACCGGCGTATCGAAGACCGTATCGAAGGACGTATCGCGGGAGGACCCGCGAGAAGAACCCGGAACTTACGCCTTTCCAAAGGGTTAACAGGTTCATCGACGGTTCACCGCCGCGGGCGGATTTTCGCGGCCGTCGAAGCGTCTTTTCGGGAGAGTCGCTCATGTCCCTGGTTCGTTTCCGCACCGCTGCAATCGTCCTCGCCGCCGGCCTCGGCCTTTCCGCCTGCACCACCTACGACCGCTATGGCTATGGCGGAGTCTCGGTCGGCTATGGCGGCGGCGGCTATTGCGATCCCTATTACGACGATTGCTACGGCGGCTACGGCGGCGGCCATTACGATCCGTGGTACGGCTGGTACGGCGGCTATTATTATCCCGGCTACGGAATCTACGTCTACGACAGCTATCGCCGCCCGCACCGCTGGAGCGACAGCCACCGCCGCTACTGGGAGGGCCGCCGCGGCCGCTACGGCAACCGCGACTGGAACGACCGGCGCTGGGAGCGTTGGGACGGCTGGGACCGGGGCGACCGGCGCGAGTGGCGCCAGGATCGCGGCGAATGGCGCGAGGACCGTCGCGAGATGCGCCAGAATTATCGCGACTTCCGGCAGGACCGGCGCGGCGACCGCACCGAGTTCCGGACCGAGCGCCGCCAGGATCGCCAGGCGCTCCAGCGCGGCGACGTCACCCGCGAGCAGTTCCGCCAGGACCGGCGGCAGGACCGGCGCGAATTTCGCCGCGAGGGACGTCAGGACTGGCGCCAGCTCCGCCGCGAGAACCGCCGGGACCGCCGGGACTGAGCTCCCCTCCCTGAAAGGGAGGGGCCGGGGGTGGGTCCGCCGAAGGCGGCCGAACCTCTGACTCCGCAGGAAGTCTCGCCACGCTCGACTACCCACCCCTGACCCTCCCCTGCAGGGAGGGGGATCAGGCCGGCCGCCGCCGGATCAGGACGATCGAGGTGAAGCTGAGCACCGGGACTCCGTCCTGGTTGGTGACGACGGTCCTCGAGCGGAACGACCCCAGGTCCGGCTTGCTCCGCGACGGCGTCTTGTCGACGATCGTGCTCCTGACGGTCAGCGTGTCGCCGGGATAAACGGGCTTGAGCCAGCGCAGCTCGTCGACTCCGGGAGAGCCCAGCCCCGCCTGCTCGTCCTCCACGACATAGCGCGCGATGACGGCCATGGTCATCGCGCAGGTGTGCCAGCCGCTGGCCGCGAGCCGGCCGAAATGGGTCCTGGCCGCCGCCTCGTCGGAAAGATGGAAGGGCTGGGGGTCGTATTTGCGGGCGAACTCCAGCACCTCCTCGCGAGTCACCTCATAGCGGCCGAACTCGGTCTCGCGGCCAATCTCCAGATCCTCGAAATAGATCACATGCGCCTCGCTTTCCCGCGGCCTTAAGCACAGCCGTGCCGCCGGGTGAAGGGGCGGAACGCCCGGCCGGCGGAGCGGCGAAACCGCGGCAAAACGGGCGTTTTGTGTCCATTGTGTCGCCGCGGCACCACTAATTGGTTTCGATTGTGTCGCGTGCGCAACATTCATCTTGCGTTCAATCGGTCGATGGAAAAGAACGGTTCATCGCAGCCGTCGCTGCGGTGAGTCGAGGAAAGACAGGACGATGTTGACGAGTATCGAAGGCGGCAGGAGCTATCCCCACGACCCGGCGCTTCGCGGGTTCCAGATCCTCTACCATTCGGGCGAGCTCAATCGCTGCCCCGGATGCGGACGCAGCCACTGGTATATCGGCCGCCTCTCCGCCGAGTGCGGCTTCTGCGGCACCGCTCTGGCGCTGGCCGAGACGGCGCGCACCGGCGCCGGCCTGTTCCGCACGATCCACCCGGCCCGCCACGACGAGTGGGACATCGCGGCATAGCACCGTCGCCCCAGCGAAGGCTGGGGCCCCGGCGGGTGAAGTGTTGCGTTTTTTCGCTCTCCGGGGCCCCAGCCTTCGCTGGGGCGAAGGCTCAGTCCCAGCCCTCGGGCCAGGGCAGCGGGAAGAAGGGGCGGAAGCAGCGCGCCTCGTCGACCGCCCGAATGAAGGAAGGACGGCTCCGGAGCCTCGAATAATAAGCGTCGAGGCGGGGACGGCCGGCGAAAGGGCGGACCATTCCGGCGTAGAAGAGAGCGGGCGCGGCGCCGCAGTCGGCCAGGGTGAAGGCCTCCCCCGCGATCCACGATCCACCCTCCGCCAGAGCCTCCTCGAGAAGGTCGTAGGATCGGCCCAGAAGGGCCGCGGCCTCCTCCACGCCGAACGGATCTCGGCCGCCCTCCGGCCGCAAGGAGTCGCCCACCGTCTTTTGCAGCGGCACCTCGACATAATGGTCGAAGAAGCGGTCCCATAAATGCACCTTCATCGCCGGATCCGGCTCGGCCGGCACCAGCGGCGGCGGGCCGGGATGCGCCCGGTCGAGATATTGGACGATCAGGCTCGATTCCGGCACCGTCACTCCGCGCGCCTCGTCCACCAGCACCGGGAACTTGCCCATCGGCCACAGCCGCTCCAGCGCCGCCTTCTGCTCCGCGTCGCTCGGGTCGACGACGACTCCCTCGAACGGCACCTCGCGCTCGTAAAGGGCGACGAGCACCTTCTGGCAGAAGGAGGAGAAGGGGTGGTAATGGAGGCGAAGGGTCATCGCCACTGTCTCAAGCCTGGCCCCCACCCTGTCAACGCCCCGCCGCTTCCCCTCCCTGCAAGGGAGGGGCCAGGGGTGGGTCCGCCGAAGGCGGCAGGGAAACTCCGACGCCGCAAAAAGTCTCGCCACGCTCGCCTACCCACCCCCGACCCCTCCCTTCCAGGGAGGGGAGCTACACGCGGTTCGGAACGCCCGCGCAACCGAAGCGTTGGCGGCAAGTCGTTCAGGGACGGCGATTTTTCCTCCGTGCCGTCCCGCCTCGAGGAGCAAGTATATGCTTCGCGGCCCGCTCATTCTCCTCGCCTCCGGTTCGCTGGCCTTGTCCGCCTGCGTCCAGACCCGCCAGATCGCCGACGTCGAATTCGAGCCTCCGCGGGGCGACTACAGCCTGATCGTCATGCGCCCCGACGTCACCGTCGGCCTCGTCACCACCGGCGGCCTCGTCGAGCCGCGCGCCGACTGGACCGAACGGGCCCGGGCCAACCTCCTCAAGGCGCTCGCCGAGCAGCAGGCCGGCCGCGGCGGCAAGACCCGGATCCTCGAGACCCGCGGCGGAATCCCCGGAGTCAGCGAGCAGACCGTCGCCGACCTCGAGCGGCTGCACGCCGCCGTCGGATCCTCGATCGCGCTCCACAAATATCTCGGCGCCGATTTGCCGACCAAGCGCCGCCGCGGCATCGACTGGACCCTGGGCGAGGATGCGGTGAAGTTCGGCAAGGCGACGGGGATGGACTATGCCCTGTTCCTCCACGCCGAGGACAGCTTCGCCTCGACCGGCCGGGTCGCGCTTCAGGTGCTCGGGATCGCCGGCTGCATCGTCGGCTTTTGCGCTCCCCAGGGCGGCGGCGGCCAGTCCGCCTATGCCTCGCTGGTCGATCTCAGGACCGGCGAGGTCGCCTGGTTCAACGTCCTCCAGACCCAGAGCATGATGCCCGGCGTGAATTTCGGCGACATCCGGACGCCCGAGGGCGCCGCCCAGATGGTCGAGCGCCTGCTCGGCCGGATGAAGGCCGGCCGCCACGTCCGGGCGCGGCAATGAGCGTCGCCCTCACCCGCCGCTCCCTCCTCGGCGCCTTCGGCTGCGCCTGCTGCCTCGGCACGGTCGGAGCCGCCGAAGCCCGGATCTCGCCGCGCTCGATGAAGCCGCTCATCGGCCCCGGCCACCGCCCGACCGCCAAGGACGAGCAGGGCATGTGGCAGCAATATGAAAGGGTCGAGCAGGAGATTGCCGGCTCCAACCTGCTGCTCGGCGATCCGAAGCTCGCCCGCTATCTGGGCGGTCTCGCCGAACGGGTCGGCGGCCCGGCGGCGAAGGACCTGCGGGTCTATGTCGCCCACATACCCGAATTCAACGCCTTCATGGCGCCGACCGGCTTCATGGTGGTGTTCACCGGCCTTCTGCTTCGAATGCGCGACGAGGCTCAGCTCTCCGGGGTCATCGGCCATGAGGCGGGCCATTTCCTGCGCCGCCACCAGATCCGCCTGTGGCGCGACCTGAAGCGCAAGGCCGCCGCCCTCAACGTCCTCGCCATGGGGGCGGGCGTGGGCGGCGCCGCCGGCGGCTTCTATGCCGGCGATCTCGTCCAGCTCGCCCAGCTCGGCACGATCCTGTCCCTCCTCAACTACAGCCGCGAGCTGGAGTCGGAGGCGGACGCGATCGGGCTGCTCCAGATCAGCGAGGCCGGCTACGACCCCGCCGCCATGCCCGAGACCTGGCAGCAGCTGATCGAGGAGAGCCGGGCCAGCGCCGCGATGCGCCGCAAGCGCTACCGCCGCCGCTATTCGCTGCTCGAGACCCATCCCGCGCCCGAGACCCGGATGGTCGATCTGCGCGCGTCGGCGAAGGAGGTGACGAGTGCGCGAACCACCGAGCGCGGCCGCGAGCGCTACCTCGGCGCCCTGGGCGACCATCGCAAGACCCTCCTCGACGACCAGGTGAAGCTCAACGATCCCGGCGCCAGCCTCTATGTCATCCGCAACCTTGCCAGGGACGGCTGGAACGGCCTGCTTCGCTATTATGAAGGGGAGGTCTGGCGGCTGAAGGGCGGCGAGGGCGACAGCGAGCTCGCCGGCCAGAGCTACGCCGCGGCGGTGCGCTTCCCCGATGCTCCGCCGGAAGCCTGGCGCGCCCACGGCTACCAGCTTCTGAAGCAGGGCCGGCGCGACGAGGGCAGGGCCGCCCTCAACCGCTATCTGGCGCTGGCGCCGCGAGCCCCGGACGCGGCGATGGTCCGCCACTCGGCGAGCCAGTGAAAGGAGGACGGCCGATGCGCAGGGCAGGGATGTTGGCGGCTCTGGCCGCTCTGTCGCTCACCGCCGGTTGCGCCGGCGGCGGCCTCGGCGGCCCGGGCCTGTTCCGTTATTATTCGCTGGTGACCCCCGGCCCGGAGGACGTCGCCCGGGGCTCGATGATCGTCACCCCGACCATCCGCTGGAACAAGGCTCCGCGCGGTCCCCACGACATAAGGCGCGAGGAGAATTGGACCCTGAACGGGCCTCTGCTCGACGGCCTCACCTTCATCGGCGGCCTCGAGCACGACAAGCGCATCGTCCAGCAGCGCCGCAAGGCGGACCGCAAGGTGCCCAATTTCCGCGCCGACATGAACCCGACCGAGATCGCCGCGATGATCGAGAGCTTCTACCGGATCCGGGCAGGCTCGACCCGGTTCGAGATGACGGGCCTGCAGCCGCGCGAGTTCCTCGGCCGTCCGGGCTTCCAGTTCGATTATGTCCATCTCGGCGGCGACGAGGTCGAGCGCCGGGGCCGGGCGGTCGGGGCGATCATAAACAACCGCTTCTACCTCGCCTTGTTCGACGCCGCCCGGATGCATTATTTCGACGCCGGCCTCCCCGAATTCGAGCGCATCGTCGAAAGCGCCCGCCTCGCGGGCTGACCGCCGATTGGCCTCCCCATGCTGCGCACGGGGAGACGGAAAAGCAGTTTCCCGCTCCCCTCCGCCTCGTCTAGTCTGCGCCAGCGAGGAGGGGATCTCATGGACAAGGTAAGAGGATTCGGCTGGGCCTATTTCGCCCTGTTCATTCTTGTCGTCGCCATCGGCTACATTCCGCCCTTCGAGGACGAGCAGGGCAACCTGTTCGGCCTGTTCAAGCTCGACCTCTACGACGACAGCCTCCACCTCGCTTCAGGCATCTGGGCCGGAGTCGCGGCGTGGCTGTCGCGGCACGCGGCCGCGAACTACTTCAGGCTGTTCGGGCCGCTCTACTTCCTCGACGGCGTGTTCGGGCTGTTCACCGGCAGCGGCTATCTCGACGGCGGCATCTTCCTCTACGGCCCGCTCGACCTGCCGCTTCAGACCCGCTTCTTCGCCAACCTGCCCCATCTGCTGATCGGCGGGGTCGCCATCTGGGTCGGCTTCGTCCTTGCCCGGCGGAGCGAGGCCGCAGCGGCTTGAAGAAAAGGTGGAAGCTGGCGATCGGCCTCGGCGGGCTCCTGCTCGCCGCTATTCTCGTTCCGATCGCCTATATCGAGACGGCCTGCCGCGGCCCGTCCGCCACGGTTCGGCCCGGCGAGCCCTACCGGCGCCTGCTCGCCGCCGGACCCGGACTCCGCGAGGAAGCCCGGACCTGGCTCACCTATCCCGAATGGCACATCGTCTATTCCGCCGAGAGCTACGGCCGCTTCCTCGACGGGCGGCCGCCGAGCGCTTTCCCCTATTTCCGTCACATAGGCGGATTCTGGTCCAGCTACTGCGCGCTCAACAAGGTCGCTTCCGGCTCCCCGGGCACCGGCGAGGCGAAGGTGATGATCTACACGATCGGGATCAGCTACACGATCGAGCTGGGGCTGAAGGGCCTCTACGAGAAGACGATCGGCCGGATCTTCGAATGGACCGCCGGCTCGGGCAGCGTGGGCGACGCCTATTCCGCCGGGGTGCAGCAACGCTACGGCGAGTTCATGCACCAGACTCCCTGGTATGAATTCCCGTTCGGCGACGCGCTGCGCGGGCTCTGGGCCACTCGCGAGACCAACCAGTATGTCCGCAACGGGGAGCGCCGGGTCGCGCTCAGCGTCGAATATGGGACGAAGGCCGGCTATGCGGCGCTCATCGGCTGGGCGTCGGGCTCCACCCTCGGCCCCGACGAGCGCACCTTGCGGATGCTGCTGCCGGCGGGCCGCTACGCGGGCGCGGTCGATCCGCGCATTCGTATCGTGGGGCGGACCGCGCCCGGGCTTCTCGTCGCCGAGGTGCCCCGCTACGCTCAGCTCACCGACATCCTCGGCAAGCTCGCCGCTTCGGGAATCGACCCGGTCGAGATCGCCGGCAATGACGACATCTTCGTCACCGTGATCGCTCCGGCCTCGGCGCCGCCGCCACCGCCGGGAGCGGCCGTCCTTCTGTCGATGCCGACCGACGACCGCCCCGGCTGGCGCCGGCTGGGCCTCTCGACCAAGGTCGTCCGCCTCGGCCCGCTGCTGAGGGCCGTCCGCGCCGGCGGCGGCGAGATCGAGCATGTCTATGACTATTAGGCTGCTGCGCTGGGCGGGCGGCGCGGGCCTGGCGCTCGCCGGCTGGACGGCGGTGATGATCGCCATCCCCTTCCTCGGTCCCTCCGGCCGGCTCGTCGCCGTCGTCGGCGGCCGCGCCGAGGCCTTTCGGGCCGTCGCCGCCGCGGACGGCCGGGTCGTCGAGGTTCTGGGCAATGCCGTGCTCGCCCGCTCGGACCGGCCCGGCTTCGCCCGCCGCCTCTATGCCGCCGGAGCGCCGCTGGTGCTCGAGGGCCGGATCGCCGCCGGCTGCCTCAGGCGCGAGGGGTGAAGGCCGGGGCGTAGCGCTCGTACCAGTGGTTGCTGAAGCGGCCCTCGGGGTCGAAGCGGCGCTTGGCGGCGAAGAAGGCCCCGATCTGCGGGTAGGAGGCCTGGAGCTGCCCGGCCGAATAATGGAGCTGGTAGGGCAGGAAGAAGCGGCCGCCGTTCGCGTTCGCGAGGTCGATCAGGTCGGAGGTGAGCGCCGCCATGTGCCGGTTGCCGGCCGCGTCGGTCGTCTGGTTGAGGTAGAGGACGACCGAGAAAGCCGGGGCCGGCGCGTAGCTCAGCGCATGCTCCTCGGCGTCCACGGCCCGGATCGAGACGTTGAGCAGATTGGCGTCGTGGCGGCGGAACAGGCCGCGCATGCCGTCGATGAACGGCATCAGCCGCGCCCGCGGCACGAAATATTCGTGGAGGATGTCGGTCTCCCTGGGAAGCGCGTTGCGCAGATAGGCGACCGAATCGTGCATCGGGTCGTTGCGCGAGACGAGGCAGGCCTCGCCGTCCCCCATCGCCTGCGCCCGGGTCACCGTGCAGCTCTCGAAGCGATGCTCGAGATGCTTTTCGGTCCACCATTTGGCGGCCTTGAAGAAATCGCCGCGCTTGGCGATGTTGACGGTGAGCCGCCGAAGCCGGGTCGAGGCCACCTCGGCGAGCGGCGCCCGTTCCAGCCCGGCGTCGGGCACCTTGTGATAGGTATAGACCAGAGCCTCGTCGAGCAGCGAGCCCGGAGCGGTCGAGAGGTGGGCATACATCAGGCCGACGGACGGATCGGCCGCGATACCGGCGAAAGTCGCCGGGAAGTCGCGGGTGGCGATCACCGCCCGCTTCGATCTATAGACGTCGTTGGGGACCACCTCGAGCTCGGCGGCGAGGATGATTCCGAACAACCCGTAGCCTCCGACCACGTGCCGGAACAGCTCCTCATTCTCCTGCCGCGAGGCGGTGACGACCTTGCCGTCGGCGAGCATCACCCTCAGCGAGCGGATCGAGCCGAGCAGGGCGCCGGCGCGATGGTCCATGCCGTGGGCATTGACCGAGATCGAGCCTCCGACGCTGAAGATGTCGGTCGACTGCATCGCCTTCACCGCGAATCGGGGGTGGATGGCGTTCTGGATCTGGTGCCAGGTCGCTCCGCCGCCGACGGTGACGGTCCGGCGGTCGGGGTCGAGCCGGATGGAGTTCAGCCCGCGCATGTCGAGCACCATCCCGAGCGGAGCGAAGGCCTGGCCGCCCATGCTGTGCTTGACTCCGGCGGCGGAGACGGAAAGGCCGTTCGCCCGGGCATGAGCGAGGGCGTCGGCGACCTGCCGCTCATTCTCGATCCGGACCACTCCCGCGATCGCCGTCCGGCTGAGACAGCTCGCGTCGTTGACGGTGCCGCCGATCTGCGCCCAGTTCGGGCGCGGAGCCGAGGCCGCGGCGGCGGCGGCCGGCGCCTTCGCGCCCGAAGGGCCGGGGAGCAGGGTCCCGCAATCCTTGGGTCCGTCGGGCTCCGCCATCAGCGGCGCCGCGTAGATCGCCGCTCCGGCGGCGGCGAGCGCGATCATCGACACTCCGATCAGCAGCTTGCGTTTCACTTGCCTGCTCCTCCCCGATCCGGGGCGATCGCCGCGTCCAGGGCGGCGAGGAAGGCCTTCGGATCCTCGATATGCGGTATGTGCCCGACGCCGGGCAGAGTTGCGAACGAGCGCGCCCGCCCGAGCGCGGCGATCCGGACTCCCTGCCCGATCGGAGTGACCGTATCCGCCTCGCCCCAGATCAGCGCGAGGGGCATCGCCAGCCGCTTCAGGTTTGCGCTCCGGCGGCTGAGCGCCCGGTCGGTCGCGGCGAACAGATCCGGCAGCCAGGCGGCATAAGCGGAGGTCGTCCCTCGGCGCCGCATCGGCGCCTTCAGCACCGGCAGCCACTTCGCCGCCCGCGCCTTGCGCTCGATCATCGAGCGAAGCAGCGGCCCGATCGCGGCGGGATTGGTGATGGTCGCCGAAGTCGCCGCTTCGGCCAGCGGGCGGAAGCGCAGCACGCCGCCATCGCCGCCGCTTTCGGAATCGAGCTCGCCCAGCGCCGCGTCGACCAGGACCAGCGAGCGGAGGCGCCGCCCGTGGCGCAGTGCGAGCTCCGTCGCCGGCCCGGCGCCGAAGCTGTGGCCGACCACCACCGCCGGCTGCCCGGCGGTCGAAGCGAGCACCGCCGCCAGCCGCTCCGCCTGGGTGATCCGGTCGTAGCGGGCGAGGGCGTCATGCTCCGACCAGCCGAAGGGCGGCAGGTCGACGGCGACGACCCGCCAGCCCCGCCGAGCCAGATGCTCCGCGACGTCCTTCCAGAAGCCGCCCCAGGCGGCGGTGCCGTGGACCAGCATCACCGGCCGCCCGCTCGCCGGGCCCGAGACGGTCACCGCCACCGCGCCATAAGGAGTCGGCACCATCCTCGTGCCGGGCGGCGCCGGAGCGCCGTCCTCGCGCAGCGCGGCGGCGAGCCGGAAGCCGGCGAGGACGAGGAGAAGGAGGAGGAGCAGGGCCGCGGCCGCCATCGCCACGCCGCGGGCAAGCCGCACCGGCCCGAATCGCGCTGCCCCCATTCGCCGCCCTCCCCGGGCAAGGCTTAGCCCGAAAGCGGCTAAATATTCCCGACTATTTCTTCGGCGCGCCGGAACAGCGCCGGGTCGACCTCGGCGCCGGAGGCGGCGGCATTCTCCGCCAGCTGCTCCGGCCGCGAGGCCCCGACGATGGCGGAAGCGACATTGGGCTCGCGAAGCACCCAGGCCAAAGCGAACTGGGCGAGGCTGAGCCCGGCTTCCGCGGCCAGCGGCTTGAGACGCTGCACCGCCTCCAGGGTCTCGTCGCGAAGCAGCCAGGCGATGAATCCGCCCATTTCGTCGCTGGTCGCCCGGCTGTCCTTCGGCGGCGCCCGGCCGGGCTCGTACTTTCCGGTCAGCACCCCCTGGGCGAGCGGCGACCAGACGATCTGGGAAATGCCGTTCGCCGCGCACAGCGGGATCACCTCCTTCTCCGGATGCCGCCACAGCAGCGAATATTGCGGCTGGCTGGAGACGAACTTCTCGACTCCGGCCATCTCGACGGCGGCCCGGATCTTGTCGGCCGGCCATTCCGAGAATCCCAGGAAGCGCACCTTGCCCGAGCGCACCGCCCGGGTGAGCGCCTCCATCGTCTCCTCGAGCGGGGTCTCCTCGTCGTAGCGATGGCATTGATAGAGGTCGACATGGTCGGTCCCGAGCCGCTGAAGCGACGCGTCGAGCTGCTTTTCGACCTGCGCCCTCGACAGCCCCCGGTCGCTCGCCGTCATCGGGAAGAACAATTTGGTCGCGAGCACGTAGGAATCGCGCGGCCGCTCCCGAAGCACCTCGCCGAGGAACGTCTCCGCCGCCCCCCGTCCGTAGATGTTGGCGGTATCGATGAAGTTGATGCCGAGCCCGAACGCCGAGTCGACCACCGCCGCCGCCCGGTCCCGCTCCACCCCGACGCCGAAGGTCAGCCACGACCCGAGCGAGATTTCCGAGACCTGAAGATCGCTCGACCCGAGCCTGCGATAGCGCATGTCCGCCTCCCTGCCTGTGTGACCCTAAAGACCCGAGCCCCGGCAACGTTCCGCTAGCACCACCTCCCCGTCTGCTGAACGCGTTTCAGCATTCAGGTCGCCGCTGCTCCGCCGCCCGCGGAACGCTTCCAACGCCCGCGCTGCGCCGCCCTGGACCCTGAAACACGTTCAGGTGACCGCGGCGTTTCACGCGCAGTTCACCTCGTCCGTCGGAAGGTGCCCCCCCGGAGGCAGACAATGCGGGCAATCATCGTCATCGGCGCTCTGGCGCTGCTCGGCGCCGGCGGGGCAGGGGCGCGGAGCGACCCTATGCGCGTCGTCGACCCGCTCGGCGGCTCCTGGCGTCCGGTCCTGATCGGCTCCACCGCCGTTCCGGCCGCGGCCGAGGCGCGCCTGATGTTCAACGGCGGGAACGAGTACAGCACCCAGGCCGGCTGCGGCAATTTCGGCGGCTTCTACAGCCTCGACGGCGCCCGGATCCACGTCCGCCGGCGGGACCCGGTCCACACCGGCAAATGCCGCGACCGCGCTTCCGCGCGGATCGAGGCCGCCCTCGCCGGCTTCGTCGCCTCGGCCTCCACCTGGGCGCTGCTCCCGGACGGAACCCTCCGCATCGCCGCCCGCGACGGCCGAACCGGCATCTTCCGCCGAATCCAGCCGGTCATCCCGGCCCTCGGAGGCCGCTGGATCGTCGAGCGGCTCGGCGCCGCCGCCCCTGCCCGGCCGGCCCGAATCGACTTCCGCGAGGAATGGGTCGGCGCCGCCGCGGACTGCAACAGCTTCGGCGCCCGGGTGAAGCGCACCGAAAGCGGCTTCGCCATCTCCGAGGGCGCCGCCACCGAAATGGCCTGCGACCCCGCCCGAATGGCCTTCGACACCCGCCTCTTCACCGCCGTGGCAAAGGCCCGCCGCTGGGTCGCCCTGTCGAACGCCCGGATCCGCCTCGAAGGCGCCGGCGAGCCGCTCGTTCTGCGCCGCGAGGACCGGAGCGAGGCCGGAGAGCGGATGCCCGGGCCCGATCCTTCAGAGTCGGGCTAAACAGTGACAGCGGGCTAAACAGTGACAGTATACATTTATCGCCGGCCGGAACGCCAAGACCACCTCCGGAAAATATATACTGTCACCAATTTCCCCGTCGGCACCTCCGCGAAGCGGCGGCCCTTTCTACGTCGTGCCTTCGCGCCTTCGTGCCTTTTCTCAAAATACGGGTGCCGGACGGTCGATCCGGGGCGATGAGCCCGACCAGGCGCGAGGCGCAAGTCGGCACCGGCGCATCCGGCCGCCTTTCCTTCACGCGACGCGTCGGACTTTTTTTTGAAGGCAGGAAGGCACAACGTAGAAAGGATCGGCCAGACAGTGCCGGCGGGACCTGTTCATGACAGGGTCAGCCAGTGGACCTAGGTTCCCGCCCCGCAATGCCACATCTTTCAGGAGCCATTTTGGCCATGACCCTTGCCGCCGCCCCGGCACCGCCGCTCGCCCTCGAGTGCCGGATCCATGGCGTCGCGATGCTGCGGCCGCCGATGGCCGAGCGCACGATCTGCGAGCGCATTCGCCAAGGCCTCGAACGTGGATTGAAGCGGCGAATCCTGGCGGGCAAAAATGAATTACTCGATAAGACGAACTGGATACGGGCCGAAGTGAAATTTCGCCGGCCCGGCATCGCAGCCGCATACATCACTCTATCTATCGACTCCAAGTCATTGAAATATCCGGAACTTTCCGTCTCGGTCATGGACCGGCCGCTCGATTCGACGGCTGTCGACATGCTTGCGGACACGATTGCCGACTACGCAGCCTCCCATTAGCATCCTCTCCGACGAGCGACTTATACTTCGATACGTCGCCGTAATATAAATAACGGATGTTTAGGGGAGGAATAAATGGCAAGGTTCCAGTATCAAACGCGTACCGATGACAATTACTCCGAAAACGGATATTTAATCGGGTCTTTGTTGGCCGACACCGTGGTCTCGGCGTCGGTCCGGGCCGCCGGCAAGGAAAGTCAGGCCGGCCCGTCCGGCGGCGTCTCCGGCGAGAGCTTCCACGCCCAGCCCGTCTTCGCCGATGTTCCCGGCGGCAGCAGCACCACCGTCACCCTTACGGTCGGCGGGCGCATCAACGGCGTCATCGAAGTCCGCTACGATCATGACTGGTACCGGGTCACGCTCGAAGCCGGCAAGACCTACACGTTTTCAACGGCCGCGGCGACGACCGGCGGCACCAGCGCGGACACGACTCTGACGTTGCGCAATGCCAGCGGCGGCCAGCTCGCCACCAACGACGATTCCGGCGGCACGCTGTTTTCGTCGATCACCTTCACGGCCGCCAGCAGCGGCACCTATTATATCGATGTCGGCGCCTATAGCCGCGGCACCGGCAATTACAGCGTCGCCCTGACCTCGAGCGGCGGCGGCGGCGGCACGCCCGGCACCGATCCCGGCACCGGCCTGCCCATCTTCACCAACGACCAGATCGCGCGCCAGCTGACTCACGATTTCTGGGGCGGCACCAGCCGGTCCTTCAATGTCGATCCGGGCGGCACCCTGACCGTCAACGTCACCGCCTTGACCGCGGCGGGCCAGTTTCTCGCCCGCAACGCGCTGGCCTTATGGACGGACGTGACCGGAATCAACTTCAGCGAAGTCAGCAGCGGCGGCCATCTCCGCTTCGACGACAATCAAAGCGGAGCCTTCGCCAGCTCGTCGGTCACCGCCGGGACGATCAACTATTCGAATATCAACGTGTCGACCCAGTGGCTGAACAGCTACGGCACCGGGCTCAACACCTATTCGTTCCAGACCTACATTCACGAAATCGGTCACGCTATCGGCCTCGGTCATGGCAGCGATTATAACGGCAGCGCCAATTATCCGACCGACGCGCGCTATGCCAACGACAGCTGGGCGACGACGCTTATGTCGTATTTCAGCCAGACGGAGAATACGTATTTCGGCAATCAGGGGTTCACCCAGCAATTCACTTTGACCCCGATGATCGCCGACGGCATCGCGACGAC
The DNA here is from genome assembly GCA_035628835.1 of Allosphingosinicella sp. Lineage (GTDB taxonomy): Bacteria > Pseudomonadota > Alphaproteobacteria > Sphingomonadales > Sphingomonadaceae > Allosphingosinicella. The sequence continues at coordinate 360 of DASPJA010000040.1, read as the reverse complement.
CTCGCTCTACGGCGCCGTCGCCAGCACCCGTACCGGCGATACCACCTATGGCTTCAACAACACGTCCGGCCGGGCCGTCTATGATGCCACCGCGAACGCCAATGCCAGCTATGTCGTCTACGACAATGGCGGCACGGATACGCTTGATTATTCGGGCTTCAGCGCGAGCCAGAGCATCAATCTCAACCCCGAGACCTTCTCCAACGTCGGGGGCCGGGTGGGCAATGTCTCGATCGCGCGCGGTGCGGTGATCGAGAATGCGATCGGCGGCAGCGGCGCCGACACGCTGACCGGCAATTCCGCGGCCAACCAGCTCAACGGCGGCGGCGGCAACGATCTGCTGATCGGCGGCGGCGGGGC
>DASPJA010000039.1:0-6789 GCA_035628835.1 Allosphingosinicella sp. | reverse complement strand
ACCGAGCCACCCGCTCCCGCAAATCGTTCGAATAAGGCCTGACCATCGCTGCTGGCCTCCATCCCCAGCCAGCAGCTTGAATCACACCTCAGCCCGGTTGGGAATCCCCTTCCGATTCAGATAAGACAGGATCGACTCTAGTCCCGGCCTCCGCCGCCGCTATTCTGGTTCCCGGTACGGCTGTCCTCGTTGCGGTCGGCGCGCTGCTTCTTGTCGCCGCCGACGTCGTCCTTGCCGCCCTTGTTGAAATCGCCCTTCTTCTTGTTGTCGGTCATCATGCTCTCCTTCAACTGGGAGAACGGCCCATTCAGGCGGCGGTTTCGCGCGCCAATATCTCCTCGGCCACCCGATGGGTGCGCTCGTTGTCGACATCGATGGCGAGGCGGCCGTCCTTTGCCACGAGGACGCGGATCCGGACCCCGAAGCGGCGGGAGAAGTGGCGGAACATGCCCTCCAGAGTCACCAGCCCCGAAGCGTAGAGAAGCAGGGCGACAAGGCCCAGCGCCCTCACCGCGTCCGACTTGCGCTTGGCGAACTGACCGCCGTAGCGGAAGCTCTCGATCGCGCGGAAGGCGTGGGCGCTGGTCAGCCAGAACAGGTTGCAATTGGAATAAGCGCCGCCGCGGAAGCGGTAGAACCGGCGCTGGCCGTCGGGATGGGCGGCGAGGATGTCCTCTTTCTCGGCCATCATGACGACTCCGTCGACCCCCGGCTCGGACCCCGCTTCGGCGATGGACCGGAACCCCTCGACGGTCATCAGCACATTGTCGGCGGTGCACAGGATGAGCGGGAAGCCGGTGGTCCGGCTCGCGTCGACGACGCTGTCGACGATATGGTGCTCGGCCCCGACCGGTGTGAGCCGCCCCTCCGCCGTGAGCCGGGCAACGGTCGGCTCGGCGGCGATGACGGCGAAATCCTCGACCGAGACGAACAGCGGCGAATCCGGAAAGGCCTCGGCGGCGGTCCGCAGCACGCGCCCGACCATCGCTTCGCCGGCGACAGGGACCAGCGCCTTGTGGCTGACCCCCATCTTCGCCGCGAGCGGATCGAGCGTCGCCGAACGGCGTCCGGCGAGGACGAGGATCCGGGGTTGCTGTGCGGTCAAACGGAGGCGGCCTCGGAGAATTGGGGATGGTCCGCGTTGCGGCGCAGGCCCGATATCCGCCCGGCGCTGCGGAAGCAACTCCGGCGCGTCACGCCGCCCGACCCTCCATCGCCTTCTGGCGGCGGCGCTGGACGGAGGAGCCCAGCCCTATCGCCTCGCGATATTTGGCGACGGTGCGGCGGGCGATGTCGAAGCCCTTGGCCCGGAGCAGCTCGACGAGCTGGTCGTCGGAGAGGATGGCCTGCGGGTCCTCCGCGGCGATCAGGGCCTTGATGTGGCTCTTCACCGCCTCGGCCGAGACGGCGTCGCCGCCGTCGTTGGACTGGATGCCGCTGGTGAAGAAATATTTGAGCTCGTAGAGGCCGCGGTCGCAGGCGAGATACTTGTTCGAGGTGACCCGGCTCACCGTCGATTCGTGCATTCCGATCGCCTCCGCCACCTGCCTCAGGGTGAGCGGCTTCAGCTGGGCGACTCCGTGGCGGAAGAAGCCGTCCTGCTGCTTGACGATCTCGCTCACCACCTTGACGATGGTGCGGGCGCGCTGGTCGAGCGCCTTCATCAGCCAGTTGGCGCTGGCCAGGCACTCGCTCAGCCAGGCCTTGGAGCGGCGGTCGGCGCCGCCGGTCAGCTCGGCATAGTAGCGGCGGTTGACGAGCAGGCGCGGCAAGGTCGCCGAATTGAGCTCGATCGCCCAGCCGAAGCCGCGGCGGGCGACGAACACGTCGGGCACCGCCGCCTCGACCCGCTCGCCGCCGGCGAAGCGGCACCCGGGCTTGGGATCGTAGGCGCGAAGCTCGCGGATCATGTCGGCCATGTCCTCGTCGTCGACGGCGCAGATCCGCTTCAGCGCCGACAGATTGCCCTTGGCGAGATAATCGAGATTGTCGATCAGGCGGGCCATGGCGGGATCGTAGCGATCGGCCTCCTTCGCCTGGATCGCCAGGCATTCGGCGAGCGTGCGGGCGGCGATTCCGGAAGGGTCGAAGGTCTGGACCACGGCGAGGACCCGCTCGACTTCCGCCAGCGGAACGCCGAGGCGGCCCGCCAGGTCGAGGGTCGAGGCGAGGAGATAGCCGGTCTCGTCGATCTGCTCGATGATCTGGCCGGCGATGACGAGGTCGGTTCCGGAAAGGCGCTCGCCGGCCTGCGCGAGGAGATAGGCATGGAGCGACACCTCGTCCGACGCGAAGCTGTCGAAGTCCGGACCCTCGCCGTCCCAGCCGCCGCCGGACAGGCCCTCCATGCCGAGGCCGCCGCCCAGCGCCCGGTCGGCCTCGCTGTCCTGGTGGAAATTCTCGTCGTTGACGTCGAGGTCGAGCGGCGGGTCGCCCTCGCCGAAGGCGTCCGCCGCGGGCAGCGCCTCGGGAGCCTCGGCCGGTGCCTCGGCCGCCGGAGCCTCCTCGCCGGCGCCCGCTTCCAGAAGCGGATTGCGCTCGATCTCCTCGGCGATGAAGCTTTCGACCTCGAGGTTGGACAGCGCCAGCAGCCTTATCGCCTGCTGGAGCTGCGGAGTCATCACCAGCGACTGGCTCTGCCTTAGGTCGAGGCGGGGACCGATGCTCACAGGCCTAGGCTCCCACCCGCGCCCTGAGCTTGTCGAAGGGCTTTCCTTCGGCTTGCGGCGGACGGGAAGAAATGGGCTTCGACAGGCTCATCCCGAACGGTGATTTGTGGACCATCGCTACAGCTCGAAGCTCTCGCCGAGGTAGAGGCGGCGCACGTCGGGGTCGGCGACCAGCTCTGCGGGGCTTCCGGCGAACAGCACCTGGCCGTCGTAGATGATGCAGGCGCGGTCTACGATATCGAGCGTCTCGCGGACGTTGTGATCGGTGATGAGCACCCCGATGTCGCGCTTCTTCAATTCGATGACGAGGTCTCGGATGTCGGAGATGGAGATGGGGTCGATGCCCGCGAACGGCTCGTCGAGAAGCATGATCGAAGGGTGGGCGGCGAGCGCGCGGGCGATCTCGCAGCGGCGCCGCTCGCCGCCCGACAGCGCCATGGCGGGAGCGTCGCGCAGATGCTCGATGTGGAACTCGCCGAGCAATTGCTCCAGCCGCTCGCGCCGGACCGCCTTGTCGCGCTCCGACACTTCGAGCACGGCCATGATGTTCTGGGCGACGGTGAGGCCGCGGAAGATCGACGTCTCCTGCGGCAGATAGCCGAGGCCGAGGACGGCGCGGCGATACATGGGAAGACCGGTAATGTCCTGGCCGTCGAGCAGGATCCGGCCGCTGTCGGGCTTCACCAGCCCCATGACCGAATAGAAGCAGGTCGTCTTGCCGGCGCCGTTGGGGCCGAGCAGCCCGACCACCTCGCCCCGGTCGACGTGGAGCGAGACGTCCTTCAGCACCCGCTTGCGGTCGTAGGATTTGGCCAGGCTGACGACGCACAGGCCGCGCGAAAGCTCGGCGAACACCTCGGCTTCGCGGGCGCGGGGAAGGGCGGCGGCGTCGTTCATCAGGTGCGAAGGCTTAGGCGATGCCGGTTAACGGGTAAACTGGCAGGGTTCGTGCATGGCGGAAAAAAGCGGCGGCGTGCCTTTTGCAACACCCGAATTTCCCCTCCCTGGAAGGGAGGGGAGGCAGCGTCAGCCGCCCTTCTTCTGCGGGACCGTGAAGGTGCCGGTGACCCGGCCGCCCTGGCGGGTGGTGCCCGGCGGGCCGCCGCCGTCCATCACCGCCCGGCCGCTGTCGAGGTCGATGGTGAGGCGCCCGCCATTCACCCGCGCGTCGCGCTGGACGAGGCTGACGTCGCCGATCAGGGTGATGATCCGGCGCTCGAGATCGTAGATGCCGACATTGCCCTGCGCCGTCTCGGAGGGACTGCGGACGGTGACTCCGCCGGTGGCGTCGATGCGGCGAAGCTCGACTCCGCCCCCGCTCGAATAAGCGACGGTGAGCCGGGCGGCGGTGAGGGTGAGCTCGGCCTGGCGGACGACGACGTTGCCGGAGAAGATGGCGCGGTCGGCGCGGTCCTGGACCTCGATGCGGTCGGCGGCGACGTCGACGGGCGCATTGCTGTTATGGCCCTTCAGGGCCGAGGTCTGGCTCGCGGCGGGGCCGACCGCGAGGGCGGCGAGGAGAAGGGCGGGGACGAGACGCTTCATGCCGTTCATCTGAGCGCCCCCTGCTCGATATGCAAGCGCGGGCGGCCGGTGAGCACCACTCGCCGCTCCGGCAGACTGACGGTCATCCCGCCGGCGGTGAAGCGGCCCAGCCGCATCCGGCCCTCGACCCCGCCGCCGCTGACGGCGCTGTGATCGTTGAGGTCGAGCACCACGTCGCGGGTCTCCAGCCGGTAGCCGTCGGCGGCGGTGAACAGGATCGGGCCGAGCACGTCGACCTTCTGGGTGTCCATGTTGTAGCGGGCCTTGTCGGCCGTGATGGTCGCCGGCCCTTCCTTGAGCTGGATGCGCGCGGCCATTCCGCCGATGTCGACCACCGGAACGGAGGATTTGGCCTGCACCGCCTGCGCCGCCTGGATGGTGAACGCGCGGCCCTGATTGTCGAGGCCGCGATATTCGGCCTTCTGGGTCTTCAGCCGCTCGCGGGCGAGGTCGACCTTGTTCTTGTCGAGCAGGAAGCTGATCTCCTTCTCCTTGGAGAGCGGCGAGAGGAGCAGATAGGCGAGCAGCAGGCCGACCACGGCGGGCAGCACGACCTTGAGGAAGCGCATCAGCCAGTCGTGCAGGCCTCCCGGCGCCGCCCAGCCGCGCTTGGCCCTGCGCCGGTCCTCGGCGAGCTCAGACATGAGCGAAGATGTCGACCTCGGCCCAGCCGGCGAGATCGAGCAGAGCGCGGTGCGGCAGGAAATCGAAGCAGGCCTGGGCCAGCGGCATGCGCCCTTCGCGGACCAGCCGCTCGTCGAGCTTCTCCTTCATCTGGTGGAGGTAGCGCACGTCGGAGGCGGCATAATCCTTCTGCGCGTCCGACAGATCGGGCGCCCCCCAGTCCGAGGTCTGCTGCTGCTTCGAGATGTCGATCTGGAGCAGCTCCTTGATCAGCTCCTTGAGGCCGTGCCGGTCGGTATAGGTGCGGATCAGGCGCGAGGCGGTCTTGGTGCAATAGACCGGGCCGGCCATGATTCCGAGATAGGCCTGCATGATGGCGAGGTCGAAGCGCGCGAAATGGTAGAGCTTGAGGCGCTCCGGATCGGCCAGCACCGCCTTCAGATTGGGCGCGGAATAATCGCTTCCGGGACTGAAGCGGACGAGATGCTCGTCGCCCCCGCCGTCGGAAATCTGGACCAGGCACAGGCGGTCGCGGCCGGGCAGGAGGCCCATCGCCTCGGTGTCGACGGCGACCGGGCCGGGGGCGAGCACGCCTTCGGGCAGGTCCTCTTCGTGGAAATAGACGCTCATGGGCGTGGCATAGGGCCAAGCGCCTTGCGGCTCAATGACCGCCGGCCTCCGTCGCCTCCGCCGCCCGGGCCCCTGCAAGTCGGGTCTTGCGGCGACGCGCGAAGATGTTGAGCATCTCCACCCCGGCCGAAAAGGCCATGGCCGCGTAGATGTAGCCCTTGGGCACGTGGACTCCGAAGCCGTCCGCGATCAGCACCGCGCCGATCATCAGCAGGAATCCGAGCGCCAGCATCACGACCGTCGGATTGCGGTTGATGAAGTTGGCGAGCGGATCCGCGGCGAGCATCATCACCGAGACGGCGACGAGCACGGCGACGATCATGATCGGCACTTCGTCGGTCATCCCCACGGCCGTCAGGATGGAATCGATCGAGAAGACGACGTCGAGGAGGATGATCTGGACGATGGCCGAGCCGAAATTCAACGCCGCCTGCCGGGACGTGTCGAAGACGTCGTGATTCGGCGTCGGATCGACGTTGTGGTGGATCTCTTTGGTCGCCTTCCACAAAAGGAACAGGCCACCAGCGATGAGAATGAGGTCGCGCCAGGAAAATTGAGTCTCGAATCCCGGCCCGCCGTGACCGTCCGACCCGCCGGCAATGCCGAGGTCGAAGACCGGCGCCTTCAGACCCACGATCCAGGCGATGCTGAATAGGAGGAGGAGCCGCATGACGAGGGCCAGGCCGATGCCGATCCGCCGTGCGCGCTGCCTCTGCCCTTCCGGCAGCTTGTTCGACAGGATCGAGATGAAGATGAGGTTGTCGATGCCGAGCACGACCTCCATCACCACCAGAGTGACGAGGGCTGCCCAGGCGGCCGGGTCGCTGAGAAGGGGCATGATTGCGTCCATGACCCGGCCCATAGGATAAAGTCGGGGCCGGCTCAACTCGCATGCCGCGCCGTGGCTGATGGCGGCCGACGCGGTCGCGCGAAGCGTTGACGGCGCCGCTCCGAAGCCCTGTGGAAAAGCCCTCGCGGCTCCCGAAGTTTTGCGCTATACGAGTCGGCGGTGTGCCATTTTCGGGGGCGCATGAGACCGTTGGCGCGACAGCCCCGCGCGGTGGTTTGCACGTGAAGACAGGGGCACGGAAAGTAACGACGGGCATGGGTTTCGACAGAGGGCGCCGCGGTGAGCGCGGCGGGCGCGGCAGAGACAAGCGCGACGGTTTCGGCGACGAGAGTTTCGGTGGATTTGAGGAGCGCGGCGGCGGCGGCTTCGGCGGCGGCCCGCCGGGCGGCGGCGGCGGTTATCGCGGCGGCGGCGACCGCTTCGGCGGCGGCGGCGGCGGTTACGGCGGCGGCGGCGGAGGCGGTTATCGCG
>DASPJA010000038.1:0-34016 GCA_035628835.1 Allosphingosinicella sp. | reverse complement strand
TTCGTGCATGAACCGGAAACGCGCCTTCGATCCCCAAATCTACAAGCACCGCAACATCATCGAACGCGCCATCGGCCGCCTCAAGCAACTCCGCAGGATCGCTACACGCTTCGACCCGCTGCCCGAAAACTACCTCGCCAGCCTCTACCTCGCGTCACTCAGCTTCTGGTGCTGAATGTCGATTCAGCCTAGTGCTTCTGGACAGGCGCGTTGGCCGAACTCTTGTTCAGGTTGATGGCATGGCCGGCGGTACACGTTCCGAGACCTTTTGGTACTCAGAGCCATATCGGCGCTGCTTGACAATGGAGCCTCAGTGGCGGCCCTGCGCGACGCCTTGCGCGAGTTTCAAGGTAAGCGCTGGACGGCAGATGAGGCATCGTTGCAAAGCGAGGATGGAGAGGTTCTCAGGTACCTGGTCGCGAGCGGAAAGCGGATCATATTCGCGAGGTCGCGCGATACGCTCTTCGATCTCACCGATCGAGGTCAGATGGTTTTCTCGTTCGTGCTCGACCTAGACGAGCTTCATTCCGACCTTCGGGCTCGCTGCTTCAAACACAGGCAACAGGAGCTGCCGCTAGCGGCGAACCACTCCTAACGCAGATTCCGAGCGAAGAATTCCTCGGTGCGCCCGTCCGCGAGCCGCGCCGCCGCCTCGCTTCGCCTCTGCCCCATCTCGGCCGCGAAGCCATGATCCTCGCCAGGATAATCATGGAGGGTCACCTTCGGATGATCGTCCAGCTCCTCGTGCATCGTCCGTTGCGCCGCCTCGTCGACGAAATGGTCGGCACCGGCGATGTGGAGCATCAGCGGCCGGGCGATGGCGTTCTTCTCGTGGAGGATGCCCGGAAGGCCGACCGCATAGTAGCCGACGCTGGCGTCGGCGTCGGTGCGGGCGGCGGCCATGTAGGCGAGGCGGCCGCCGAGGCAGTAGCCGACGACTCCGACCTTTCCGCTTTCGCCGAGGCGCGCCCGGGCGGCGCGGATCGTCGCCTCGATGTCGCCCACGCCCTGGTCCTGGTCGAACCGCCCCATCAGGTCGAGCGCCTGCCTGAACTGGTCGGGCAGGTCCGGGTCCAGCTCGACCCCGGGCTCGAGACGCCAGAACAGGTCGGGGGCGAGGGCGAGATAGCCTTGCTCCGCCCATCGGTCGCACTTGCGGCGGATGCCTTCGTTGACCCCGAATATCTCTTGGATGACGACGATCGCCCCGCGCGGCGTCCCTTCGGGCTCCGCGATATAGGCGTCGAACGCGCCGTCGCCGTCCAGCGTGTCGATCCGGATCGTCCCCATGTCGGCTCCTCCTTGTCTCGGGCGGCGCTTCTATACACATAGCGGCCAGACCAGCGGAAGGACCGGCCATGAAGATCAGCGTCGACGTCGACTGCACGCCGGAGGAGGCGCGGCGCTTCCTCGGGCTTCCGGACCTGACTCCGGTCCACGATGCCTATGTCCAGCGCATGACGAAGGCCGCCAGCGAAGGCCTCACCGCCGAATCGGCCGCCGAGATGATGAAGGCCTGGGGCCCGATGAACGAGGCCGGCCTGGCGATGTGGCGCTCGATGATCGAGGGGATGAGCGGCCGGCGTGACGGCTGACACCATCTTCGCCTTGTCGTCCGGCACTCCGCCCGCGGCGGTGGCGCTGGTGCGGATCAGCGGGCCGGGCGCGGAATCGGCGCTCGAGGCGCTGGCCGGAACGCTTCCCGAACCGCGGGTGGCGACCCTCGCCAGCCTGCGATGGCGCGGAGAGAGGCTGGATACGGCCCTCGTCCTTCGCTTCCCCGGCCCCAACAGCGTCACCGGAGAGGATGTGGCGGAGCTGCACCTCCACGGCGGCCGCGCGGTGGTGGCGGGGGTGCTGGAGGCGCTGGCGGAGGTGGACGGGCTGAGGCCGGCGGAAGCGGGGGAATTCACCCGCCGCGCCTTCGAGAACGGGCGGATCGACCTCGCCGAGGCGGAGGGTCTCGCCGATCTGCTCGCAGCCGAGACCCGCTCGCAGCGCGTGGCCGCCCTGGCCATGGCCGGCGGGTCGCTGAGCCGCCAGGTGGAGGCATGGCGTCAACGCCTGCTGGCACTGGCGGCGGCGCTCGAGGCGGCGCTGGATTTCTCCGACGAGGGCGAGGTCGGCGAGGCCTGGCCGCCGGGCTGGGCCGGGGATCTGAGGGCTCTCGCCGCCGATATGGAAGCCATGGTCGCCCGCCCTCCCGCCGAGCGGCTTCGGGACGGCGTTCGGGTAGCCATAGCCGGCCCGCCCAACGCGGGAAAGTCTAGCCTTCTCAATGCTCTAGCGCAAAGGGAAGCGGCCATAACGTCACCCGTTCCAGGGACGACTCGAGACCTGATCGAGGCGCCCACGTCGATCGGGGGAATAGCTTATTTGCTTATCGACACGGCCGGCTTGAGGGACAGCCAAGACGAAGTGGAAGCCGTCGGCGTGGACCGCGCCCGCGCCAGCGTCGCCGCGGCGGACCTGATCCTGTGGCTGGGGGATCCGGCCGAAGCGCCCGATCCGGCGCGAACGATCCTCGTCCATTCGAAATGCGATCTTCCGCGGGCGGATCGGGGATCCGGCATCCGGGTTTCGGCATTGACGGGGGAAGGTATCGTGGCCCTCGTCGAGGCGATGGCGGAGCGCTCGCGCGCGCTCCTCCCGGCGGAGGGTGAGGTGGCCGTCAATGCCCGCCAGCGGGCCGCAATCGAAGCGGCCGCCCTTCATCTCAGGGAGGCGGAGGCTCGCGACATGCTGATCGCTGCGGAGGCGCTGCGCCAGGCCCGGCTCGAGCTTGACCGGGTCACCGGCCGGGCCGGCGTGGAGGACATGCTCGATCTGCTGTTCGGCCGCTTCTGCATCGGCAAGTGACATGTTCCACGTGGAACCTGTAGAGGCTGCGGCATGAATCGGGACTTCGACATCGTCGTGGTGGGTGGCGGACATGCGGGCTGCGAGGCCGCGGCCGCCGCGGCGCGAATGGGCGCCCGCGTGGCCCTGGTCAGCTTCGCGCGCGGGCAGATCGGCGCCATGTCGTGCAACCCGGCGATCGGCGGGCTCGGCAAGGGGCATCTGGTCCGCGAGGTGGACGCCTGCGACGGGCTGATCGCCCGCGCCGCCGACGCGGCGGGGATCCACTACCGGATGCTCAACGCCAGCAAGGGCGCCGCCGTTCGCGGGCCCCGAGTGCAGGCCGATCGCCGGCTCTACAAGGCCGCGATCCACCGCCTGCTCGATGGCCGGGAGGGGCTCGAAATCGTCGAAGGCGAGGCCGCGGCCCTCCGCCTCGCCGGTCGGCGAATCGTCGGCCTCGATCTGGCCGACGGCCGTTCGGTGGACGCCCGGGCGATCGTCCTGGCGACCGGCACCTTCTTGGGGGCCAGGCTGCATTTCGGCCGCTCCAGCCGCGCCGGGGGCCGGATCGGCGAGCGCGCCGCGACGATGCTGGCACTTCAGCTCAGGGAGCTCGGCCTTCCGCTGGCGCGCCTCAAGACCGGGACCCCGCCGCGTCTGGACGGGCGGACGATCGACTGGGCCGGGCTGGAGCGGCAGGAGTCGGACGGCGGCGGCTGGACGATGTCGCCCCTGACCGGCGACCGGCCGGCGCCGCAGCTCTTCTGCGCGATCACCCGCACCAACCCGCGCACCCACGACATCATCCGCGCCAATCTCGACCGTTCGCCGCTCTTCGCCGGGGACATCAGCGGGATCGGGCCGCGTTACTGCCCGTCGATCGAGGACAAGGTCCAGCGCTTCGGCGATCGCGACGGCCATCAGATATTCCTGGAGCCGGAGGGGCTGGACGACGCGGCCGTCTACCCCAACGGCATCTCCACCTCGTTGCCGGAGGACGTCCAGCTCGACATGATACGCTCCATGGCCGGTCTCGAGCGCGCCGCCATCCTGCAGGCGGGCTATGCCGTCGAATATGACCATGTCGACCCGCGCATCCTGGAGCCGACGCTCGGCGTCCGCGACGTCGAAGGCCTTTACCTCGCCGGCCAGATCAACGGAACGACGGGTTATGAGGAAGCCGCCGCGCAAGGCCTGGTGGCGGGGGCGAACGCCGCCGCCTGGGCGCGGGGCGGCGCCCCGATGCTGTTCGACCGCAGCGAGAGCTATATCGGGGTCATGGTCGACGACCTCACCCTGCAGGGCGTCACCGAGCCCTACCGGATGCTGACCGCCCGAGCCGAATATCGGCTGCGGCTGCGCGCCGACAATGCCGAGCCGCGGCTGACCCCGCTCGCCGCCGCGGCGGGCTGCGTCACGCTGGAGCGGCGCACCCATTTCGAGGCCCGGCAGGCGCAGCGCTCGGCTCTGGAAGTCCATCTGGCCGGTACCCGCTCCGGCGCGGAACTCCGGTCGCTCGGGATCGATGTCGGGGACGACGGCCGCCGTCACACCCTCGCGCATTGGCTGCGTTTCCCGGAGCTCGGCGCGGCGGAGCTGCTTCGGGCCGAGCCGGGCCTGGAGCAATTCCCGGTCCGCCTGATCGAGGAAGCGGTGGAGGACCATCGCTACGCGCCCTATGTCGAACGGCAGCGGGCGGAGGTCGCCCGCCTTCGCGGCGACGATAATGTCCGGATAGCGGCCGATCTCGATTATGAGACGATCCCGGGCCTTTCCAACGAAATGGTCGAGCGCCTCTCCGCCGCCCGCCCGCCGACCCTGGGTGCGGCGCGGCGAATTCGGGGCGTGACCCCGGCGGCTCTGGCCGCGATACTTGTACATTCCCGACGTAGGGCGGCCTGATGAACGAAGCCGAGGCAAAGGCTCGTCTCGATGTTCCACGTGAAACAATTGAGCGGCTGGAGGACTTCGCCGCTTTGCTCCGCTCCGAAAACGACCGGCAGAATCTCGTCTCCAAGGGTTCGTTGGGCTCCCTCTGGGAGCGGCACATCCTCGATTCGGCGCAGCTCGTTAGCTTCGCGCCGTCGGAGGCCCGAACCTGGCTTGACCTCGGAACCGGAGCCGGCTTTCCGGGGCTGCTGGTGCCGCTCTTCCACTCCGCCGACGTCGTTCTGGTCGAATCCCGCCGCCTACGTGCGGAGTTTCTTCGCACCGCGTCATCCGCGCTCGGGATAGCGGAACGGGTCGAGATTCTCTGCTCCAGGCTGGAGACTATTCCGGACCGTCGGTTCGATGTGATCAGCGCCCGCGCATTCGCGCCGCTGCCCCGACTGCTCGGACTCGCAGAGCGCTTTTCCACAGCAAAAACGATCTGGATTCTTCCCAAGGGCCGAAACGCCAAGTCCGAACTGGAAGAGGCGCGTTCTTCGTGGCAGGGTGATTTCCGTCTCGAACCGAGCCTCACCGACGCCGATGCCCGGATCATCGTCGCGAACGGGGTTCACCGCATAACGAGGGGAAGACGTTGATCCGCATCGCGGTCGCCAACCAGAAAGGCGGGGTCGGCAAGACCACGACCGCGATCAACCTCGCCACCGCGCTCGCCGCCACCGGCTGGCGGGTCCTGCTCATCGATCTCGATCCGCAGGGCAATGCCTCGACCGGCCTCGGCATCGGCCACGCGCTTCGCGACCGGTCGAGCTACGACGTGCTGACCGGCGGCGCCACGCTCGAGGAGGCGGTGGTCCCGACCAAGGTGCCGAGGCTCGATCTGGTGCCGGCGACCGTCGACCTGTCCGGCGCCGAGATAGAGCTCGTCGCGCTCGAGGAGCGCACCCATCGGCTCGACAATGCCCTGGATTCCGCCGCCAGCCGCTGGGACGTGTGCCTGATCGATTGCCCGCCGAGCCTTGGGCTGCTGACCATCAACGCGCTCGTCGCGGCCCAGTCGATCCTCGTCCCGCTCCAGACGGAATTCTTTGCCTTGGAAGGACTTAGCCAGCTGCTGCAGACGATCGAGCGGATCCGTGCCCGGTTCAACCCGGAGCTCTCCATCCTCGGCGTCGCACTCACCATGTTCGACCGGCGCAACAATCTGTCGTCGCAGGTCGCCGACGACGTCCGCGCCTGCCTCGGCAAGGTCGTGTTCGAGACGGTGATCCCCCGCAACGTCCGCCTCTCGGAAGCGCCGAGCCACGGCATTCCGGCGCTGATCTACGACCATCGCTGCCCGGGCTCGGAAGCCTATATCGCCCTGGCGAGGGAGCTGATCGGCCGCCTGCCCAAGGCGGCGGCGGCGGCATGAGCGACGACGCCCCCGCCCGCAAGCGTCCCTCCGGCCTCGGCCGCGGCCTCTCCTCGCTGCTCGGCGAGGTGGCGCAGGAGGCGCCCGTCTCCGGCGGAGTCGCGCCGGCGCGGGGCGGAATCCAGATGATGCCCATCTCCTCGATCGAGCCGCATCTCGACCAGCCCCGTCGCCATTTCGACGAGGAGGCGCTGGAGGAGCTCGCCGCGTCGATCAGGGAGCGCGGCCTCATCCAGCCGATCGTCGTCCGCCCCCACGGCCATCGCTACCAGATCGTCGCCGGCGAGCGGCGCTGGCGGGCGGCGCAGCGGGCGCGGCTTCACGAGATCCCGGTGATCGTCCGCGACTTCGACGACGCCGAGACGCTCGAGGTCGCTCTCCTCGAGAACATCCAGCGCCGCGACCTGAACGCCATCGAGGAGGCGGAGGGTTACCGGCGGCTGATCCACGAGTTCGGCCATACCCAGGAGGCGCTCGGCAAGCTCGTTCACAAGAGCCGAAGTCATATCGCTAACCTGTTGAGATTGCTCGATCTTCCCGAGGGCGTGAGGCAGATGGTCGAGACCGGGCAGCTCAGCATGGGCCATGCCCGGGCGCTGATCGGAGCGGCCGACCCCGAGGCGCTCGCCCGCGACGTCGTCGAGCGCGGACTGTCGGTCCGGGAGGCCGAGAAGCTCGCCCGCTTCGGCAAGCCGGGCCGCGAGCGCCAGGGCCGGCTCGAGATCAAGGGCGCCGGCGCCGACATCGAGGCGCTCGAGCGTCAATTGGGCGACATGCTCGGCCTCAAGGTCAGGATCACCCACAAGCCGGACGGCGGCACCGTGGCGCTCGCTTACTCGACCCTCGACCAGCTCGACATGATCTGCCAGCGCCTCAGCGGCGAGAAGATCTGAACCCCGGCACTCGGCGCCTCCTTCCAGCCGCGGTCCTGGCTTCGAACTCGGAGCTTGAGAGGTTTCAACGCGACGACGCAACGATTCCCGCGAAGCGGAAACTCCCGGTATGAAACGGCTCGAACGACCGGTAATATTGCATCGTTGCGTTTAGAATCTGGAAGTGGAAGGCATCCGCAAACGGCCACAAAAGGTGTCCGAGATGCGGCGCGCCCTCGTGCCTAACGCAGCCGCGCGGCCTGGCGGCAGATGGCGAAGAGCTCCTCGTCCACGGCCGTGGGACCTAGCCCGCCCGACGCCTTCACCTGGCGCTCCGCCTCCAGAAGTCGGCTGACGCTTCGCGCCAGCGCGTCCGAACGCCAGCGCGCGAGCTGCCGTCCGATCGAGTCCTTCTCCTTCCAGAACAACGACTTGCCGTGTGACGCCATGACGGCGTCCGGACTGTTGCCGCGCTCGACCTGGGCCCGCAGACGGGAGAGGAGGCTCATCCGGCGAAGCACCGCCCGAATCAGCGGTATGCCTTCCACGCCCTCGCCGGCCAGGCGCAGCAATTCGGCCTGGAGCATCGCGGCATTGCCGTTGCCGATGCTGTCGACGAGGCGGCTCAGATCGCCTTCCTCGGCCGCGGCCCCGACCGCGTCCAGGGCTTCATGATCGAGCGGCTGCGGGCGATCGGGAGCGGCGTCTAGGTAGAGGGTCAGCTTCTGCAGCTCGAGCGCAAGGATGGCGCGGTTGCCGGCGCAGGCGTCGGCGAGGCGCCGGGCGACGTCGGAGCGCACCACCAGCCCCTCGGCGCGCGCCATCTCCGACACCAGCCGCTCGGCTTCCTGCCCTTCGGGAGCGTAGCTCGCCAGCGCCAGCGCCGCCGGGTCGGCGAGGGCCAGCTTGAGGAGCTTGGAGGCCGGCTTGAGCGCTCCGGCGATCAGAAGCACGGGATTGCCGCCGGCGGGCGCCTGCAGCAGCGCCTCGACCGCGGCGAGGCACTCGTCCCCCGCGGGCTGAACGACAATGTAGCGCGCCCCGCCGAACAGCGACATCGAGGCGGCCTCGTCGGCGAGCCGCGCCGGATCCGCTTTGAGCTCGGCCCCGGTCAGCTCCACCCGCTCCGCATCCGGTCCCGCTCCGGCGGCGGCGGCCTTGATCAGCGAGTGGGAGCCCGATTCGTCCGGACCGTAGAGCAGGAAGAAGCGGTGGGCGGACGGGCTCTTCAGCGCCCGCTCCATCTCGGCACGCTTCGCCTTCATTGGCCGGCGCCGGTCCGCCTCGCATAGAGGGCGACCCGGGTGACTATCTGGTCGGCGACTTCCTGCGACAGCCGCTCCAGCGCCGTCTGCTCCGCCGCGACGGTCGCATATTCGGAGCCGACGACGTCGATCCCGGCGTCGGAACCGGCGGTGGCGTCGAGCATAACGGTGCCCTTCGCCGCGTCGACCAGCCGGTAGCGCGCCCTCAACGTCCGCCGCTCGCGGGTCACGGCGTCGTCGGATCGGATTCCGAAGCCGGTAATGTCGTCGTCGAGCAGCACTTCGAGACGGTACTGCACCGCCGAATCGGCGGGCGCACCGAGCCGGTCCTCCAGCGCAGTGCGCACCAGCCAGCCGGCGCGGCCCTCGATCGGCGCCACCCTCACCGAGCGAAGCGACTGCGCGACCGGCCCCGAACCGCCGCCGCCGTAGAGCGGCTGCAACCCGCAGCCGGCGAGCAGGAGGGAGGCGGCAAGAAGGGCGGCCCCCATCCCAAGCCCTTCGGGCCGAGCCTGTCCAAGCCCCTTCCTCCTCCCCGCGGCGCGGCGAAGGAAAGAAAGCCCTTCGACAGGCTCAGGGCGAACGGTCGGGTTGGGGCGGCCGAACCTCATGCGACGAGGTTCACCAGGCGGTCGGGAACGACGATCACCTTGCGCGGCGGCTTGCCATCGAGGATCCTTACCACCTTCTCCGAGGCCAGCGCCATCTCCTCGAGCGTCTCCTTCGCCGAGCCTTTGGGGGCCGTCAGCGTATCGCGGAGCTTGCCGTTGACCTGGACGGCGATCGTCACCTCCTCCTCGACGAGCAAGGCGGGTTCGGCCGCCGGCCATTCGGCGTCCGCGACGAGGCCCTCGCGCCCGAGCGCGGCCCAGGCTTCTTCGGCGAGGTGAGGCACCATCGGCGCGGCGAGGCGGATCAACGTCTCGATCGCCTTGCTCCGCGACGGGGAAGCCGGTGCCTTTTCCAGGGCGCTGGTCAGCTCGTACAGATTGGCGATCGCCTTGTTGAAGGCCAGGGCCTCGATATTGGCGCCGACGGCGGCGATGGTGCGGTGAACCTTGCGGTCGAGCGCCTTATCCCCGCCGTCGCCCAGCCAGGTCGACGTTCCGCGATCCGCTTCCTCGGCGGCAAGGCGCCAGATCCTCTGGACGAAGCGCCAGCTTCCCTGGATTCCGGCCTCGCTCCATTCGAGGTCGCGCTCGGGCGGGCTGTCCGAAAGCATGAACCAGCGTACGGCGTCGGCGCCGTACTGGTCGACAATCGCATCGGGATCGACGGTGTTGCGCTTCGATTTGGACATCTTCTCGACCCGGCCGCGGGTGACCGGCCCGGAATGGCTTTCCGCCTCGTCGGGAGTCAGCCACCGCCCTTCCGAATCCTGGAAGGTGGCATGGGTGACCATCCCCTGGGTGAAGAGGCCCTGGAACGGCTCCTCGACGTCGAGCTTCCCGATACGCTGCAGCGCCCGGGTCCAGAAGCGGGCGTAGAGCAGGTGAAGGATCGCATGCTCCACGCCGCCGATATACTGGTCGACCGGGAGCCAGCGCTCGGCTTCCGCCCGATTGAACGGCGAGTCCGCGGGCTGGCTTGCGAAGCGGATGAAATACCAGGAGGAATCGACGAAGGTGTCGAGCGTGTCGGTTTCCCGCCGCGCCGGGCCGCCGCAGCTCGGGCAATCCACCTTCGCCCAGGTCGGATGGCGGTCGAGCGGGTTGCCGGGCGTCGCGAAGTCGACATCTTCGGGAAGCACCACCGGCAGCTGATCGCGCGGCACCGGCACCGGGCCGCAGGCCTCGCAATGGACGATGGGGATCGGAGTGCCCCAGTAACGCTGGCGCGACACGCCCCAGTCGCGCAGCCGCCAGGCGGTCGTGCCCTCGCCCCAGCCGTCGGCTTCGGCACGGGCGATCACCTCCCGAATGGCGTCCTCGGCGGTGAGGCCGTCGAGGAACCGGCTGTTCACGAGCCGGCCGGGCCCCGTATAGGCCTCGTCGCCGATCGGCTCCTCCGCCTCTTCGGGGGTGGGCGCCACCACGCGTGTCACCGACAGATCGTATTTGCGGGCGAAATCGAGGTCGCGCTGGTCGTGCGCCGGGCAGCCGAATATGGCGCCGGTGCCGTAATCCATCAGCACGAAATTGGCGACGTAGAGCGGCAGCGTCCATTCCGGATCGAGCGGGTGGATCACCCGCGCACCGCTATCGAAGCCCTTTTTCTCCGCCGTCTCGAGCTCGGCGGCGGTGGTTCCGCCCTGCTTGCACTCGGCGATGAAGGCGGCGAGCGCCTCATTCCCCTCCGCCAGCGCCTGCGCGATCGGATGATCGGGCGAGATCGCCGCGAAGCTCGCTCCGAAGATGGTGTCCGGCCGGGTGGTGAAGACCTCGAAGGAGTCTATCCCCCTCCCCGCAAGGGAGGGGTCAGGGGTGGGTGGCGAGCGGAGCGAGCCATCCGACCCGGCGTTTTGGCCGCCTTCGGCGGTACCCACCCCCGGCCCCTCCCTTGCAGGGAGGGGAGATTCGAGGCGGAACGTGAAGCGCAGCCCCTGGCTCCGGCCGATCCAATTCTCCTGCATCAGCCGGACCTTGTCGGGCCAATGGTCGAGCCGGCCGAGTCCGTCGAGCAGCTCGTCGGCGAAGGCGGTGATCCTCAGGAACCACTGGCTGAGCTTGCGCCGCTCGACCAGAGCGTTGGATCGCCAGCCGCGGCCGTCGATCACCTGCTCGTTGGCCAGCACGGTCATGTCGACCGGGTCCCAATTGACCTCGCTCTGCTTGCGGTAGACGAGCCCGGCCTCGTAGAGATCGAGGAACAGCGCCTGCTCGTGGCCGTAATAAGAGGGATCGCAGGTGGCGAGCTCGCGGCTCCAGTCGAGCGCGAAGCCCAGCCGCTTCAGTTGAGCGCGCATCGTATCGATGTTCGACCAGGTCCACTCGCCGGGATGGACCTTCTTCTCCATCGCGGCATTCTCGGCCGGCATTCCGAAGGCGTCCCAGCCCATCGGATGGAGGACGTCGAAGCCGTTCATCCGCCTGTAGCGGGCGAGGACGTCGCCCATCGTATAGTTGCGGACGTGACCCATGTGGATGCGCCCCGACGGATAGGGGAACATCTCCAGGACGTAGGCGCGGGGCCGGTCGCCGTCGCCGGAAGCGTGGAAGGTGCCCCTCTCCTCCCACAGCT
This sequence comes from Allosphingosinicella sp., assembly GCA_035628835.1. Taxonomy (GTDB): domain Bacteria; phylum Pseudomonadota; class Alphaproteobacteria; order Sphingomonadales; family Sphingomonadaceae; genus Allosphingosinicella. The sequence continues at coordinate 22,554 of DASPJA010000038.1, read as the reverse complement.
TCTGCCAGCGCGCGTCGGCCTCGAGCGGGTTGAAACGCGCCGCCATGAGAGGGAAGCTCCTTAGCTGGCGATGGCGTTCCGGCGGAGGTCGCGGGCGCGGGTGAGGATGATCTCCTCGAGCTTCTGGACCGTGGCCGCGGCGACGGGAGCATCGACCCACTGCCCGCCGGTCAGCACCTGCCGCGAGGCGGCGACCCGAAGCGCGTCGGCCCGCAGGTCGCGGTCGAGGATGGTGGCGGTGACCTTGACCCGCTCGCCCGGCGAGCCCGGATTGCTGTACCAGTCGGTGACCATCACCCCGCCGTTCGAATCGACCTGGGCCATCGGCGCGAAGGACAGGGTCTCGAGCGCCGCGCGCCAGAGGTAGGAATTGACTCCGATCGTCGTCACCTGCGAGGCGGCGAGGTCCGCTTCGCGAACCCGGTCGCCGGTGCTGCGCCCGAGCGTCTTGTTGATGTCTTCCCGAACGAAGTCGCAGGCCGACAGGCCCAGGGCGCCGACGATCGTCAGGGCCAGAATTGCAGCGCGTCGCATGAAGCAGGTGTCCTTGGAAACTACAGGGGTCGAGCGCCGTTATAGAACGCGCCACGCGGGCGGCAAGCCGTCTCTGGGCCGGGAGGGAGCCGACGCCGATGTCGGTCGTTATGTCGGCACGTCAAGTCGGGGTTGTGGAAAAGATGCAACATGCCGGAACGATTCGTGTCCGCCCCTTCCGCTTCGCTGGTTTGACCGCGCGGGACGTACTACATCCGCAGCGTTACAGGAGTCGGCAACGGTGATTGTGAAGCTCGGAGGCATTGGTGCAGTGGGAAGCGCGGCGCTCGCCGCGCTGTCGCTCGTGCTGACCCCTGCGCTCGCCGCGAACAGCCAGCCGGCCAAGAAGGTGCGCCCGGCGGCCTCGCTCCGGGCGGGCACCTTCACCCCGGCCGTCTCCGATCCGCGCCTCGCCGCCGAGCTCGCCCGCCGCGGCGTCCAGGCGAACAGCTTCCGTTTCACTCCGGCGCCGACGGCGATCAACCGCAGCCAGTCGATCCGGGTGGCGATCCGCGCCCGCGCCGCCACTCCGGCGACGGTGCGCCGCGCCGCCGACGTCTCGGCCACGCCGGTCACGGCGATCACGCCCACCGTCTACAATCTGGGCGCGTCGATCGGCTGGAAGCGCTTCGCGCTTTCCGGGGACGTCGACAGCGTCAAGGGCGGCCCGGTCCCGGGCGGCCGCAAGGCGGCCGAAGTCGGCGTGAGCTATTCGGGCAGCCGCTTCACCGCGAGGGCCGAGGCCGGAGTGGCCAAGACCGATCCGACCACGCCCCGAATCATCAGCGAGGACGAGAGCTATACGGTCGGGGTCGGCGGCTCCTACCGGATCGCCCGCAACCTCGATGTCACCGGCGGCGTCCGCTACAAGATCCAGCGCGACCGGCTCGAGGCCTTGGCGGACCCGCGTCGTGACAGCCAGGCGGTGTACGTGGGAACCGCGTTCCGGTTCTAGTTCGGCCTTCGGCCAGCTTCCCTTCTCGCGCGTCCCGATCTCACGCGCCGTGCAGGTAGGGCGCCGGCAGGTTCGACTCCGTCGCCAGGATGAGCTGCCAGCGAACCTCCCCCTGGGCGGGGGCATGGGCGTGGTGATGACGATCGGGAAGCACGCTGTTTCCTTCCTGCGCAATCTCGTTGCCGCACCCGACGCAGCGGTAGATGCCTCCGGAAGGGATGTGCAGTCCGGCCGGCAGGATTTGATCGAAAAAAGAATTCTTGTTCGGCTTCAGATAGTTCGAATATTTGTAAAGCGCCAAAGCTTCCTCCCACATCCCCCGACGGCGAGCCTCCTTCGCGGTTAATCCAAGCCGGTTACTTTGATGCTAATGCGCGGCTTGGGCCGGTTCTCGGACCAGGCGTCGATCGCGGCCCAGCCATAGGCATATGGCAGCCGCTGCGCCGCGCGGGCGTCCATTCCGCCCAAGGCGATGACCGGCACCCGTGCCTGACGTGAAATCAGCCCGAACCTGACCGGGCCAAGCGGTCTCGCGCCGGGATGCGACCGGGTTGCGAAGGCGGGGGAAAGGAAGATCAGCGCCGCGCCCGAGCGCTCGGCCGTCTTGAGCTCGCGCAAACTATGCGCGGAAGCGCTTCTGAAGCCCCGGCCGCGGCCGTTGTGGATGCCGTCTCCCCGCAAGCCGCCCGCCGCAAGCAGGAGAAGCCGCCGACGCCGGGCCAGCTTCCTGACCCGCCCGAACAGCTTCCGGCGCTCGCCCGGATCGAGCCCGTAATGCCGGAACACCACGCCCGCCCCCGCCGGCAGCCGCTCCAGCGCCGCCCACAAATCCTCGCCCTGGCGCTCGTCGGTCATCATCCAGAGGCGCGGCAGAGGCTGGCGGCGGGGCATGGCGCTTCGTATAGCAGCCGCCATGACCGGCGCATCACCCGCACAGCGGCTCCAGGAGGTGGCGGGGGCGATAGAGCGCGCCGCCCGGCTCGCCGCCCGTCCTCCGGGCGCCGTCACTCTGGTCGCCGTCTCGAAGACCCATGGCGCCGAGGCGATCCGCCCCTTGATCGCGGCGGGACAGCGCGAGTTCGGCGAGAATCGCGTCCAGGAGGCGCAGGAAAAATGGCCGGGCCTCAAGGCGGAGACGCCGGGCCTTCGGCTCCACCTGATCGGACGGCTGCAATCCAACAAGGCGGTCGACGCCGTAGGCCTGTTCGACGCGATCCATTCGGTCGACCGGCTTTCCCTGGTGACGGCGCTGGCCGGCGCCATGGAGAAGGAAGGTCGGCGGCCGGACTGCTTCCTGCAGGTCAATATCGGCGACGAGGCGCAAAAGGGCGGCTGCGCCGTCGCCGATCTCCCCGGATTGATCGAGCGCAGCCGCGAGGCCGGCCTTCCGGTCCGCGGCCTGATGTGCATTCCTCCGGCGCAGGTGGAGCCGGCGCCCTATTTCGCGCTGCTCGCCAAGCTTGCCCGCCGCCATGAGCTGCCCGGCCTAAGCATGGGCATGTCGGCCGATTACGAAACCGCGGTCGCGATCGGCGCCACCCACGTTCGCGTCGGCACGGCCCTGTTCGGAGACAGACACTGAGGTTCGCGGCACTGATCTTCGATTTCGACGGAATCATCGTCGACAGCGAGATCCTGTCCAACCAGATCCTCGCCGACGCCCTGACCGGGCTCGGCCACCCGACTTCGCTCGAGCAGGCGGTGGAGCGCTATATCGGCCTCAACTGGCGCGATACGATAGCCGTCATAGAGGCCGAGATCGGCCGCGCGCTGCCCGACGATTTCCGGCCGCGAATCAAGGAGGCCTTCGAGCTCCGCGTCGAGGAAGTCGCCGAGGTGGCCGGCGTGGCGGCTTTCCTCGACGCGCTTCCGCCGGTGCCTAAAGCCGTGGCCTCGTCCAGCCCGACCGAGTGGCTGCGCGGCTCGCTCGAGCGGTTCGGCCTCGCCCACCATTTCGGCGGCCGGCTGTTCAGCGCCGCCGAGCATGTCGCCCGGGGCAAGCCCCATCCCGACATCTACCTGCATGCCGCGCGCGAATTGGGCGTGCGGGGACCGCAGGTGCTCGTTCTCGAAGACACCGCGCCGGGGGTGATGGCGGCGGCCCGGGCCGGGATGACCGTTGTCGGCCTGTGCGCAGGGCGGCATTGCGGGCCCGGCTATGGCGACAGGTTGTGGGCGGCCGGTGCCAATCAGGTCTTCGGCAGCTATTCGGAAGTGCTTGAATACACGAAATGATTCAGGTCCGGCGCCATGGCGTCAGAGGGCGTGGCCGCTGCGCGCACGCTTGGTCTGGAGATAGGCCTGATTGTAGGGGTTATCGCCGGCTTTGAGCGGCACCCGCTCGCTTACCCGGATGCCGGCCGCGGCCAGCCCTTCCACCTTGCGCGGATTGTTGGTGAGCAGGCGCACCTCGTCCTGGGCCAGCGCGGCGAGCATCCCGGCGGCGAGCGTGTAGTGGCGCTCGTCGTCGGCGAAGCCGAGGCGGAGATTGGCGTCGACCGTGTCGAAGCCCTGGTCCTGAAGGGCGTAGGCGCGAAGCTTGTTGACGAGGCCGATGCCGCGCCCTTCCTGGCGCAGATAGAGGAGGATGCCCCAGCCCGAAGCGGCGATCGCCTCGAGCGCCGAGTCGAGCTGCGGTCCGCAATCGCATTTGAGCGAGCCGAGCACGTCGCCGGTCAGGCATTCGCTGTGGAGCCGGACGAGCGGGGGCTTTCCCGACGGCGTGCCGATCAGCAGCGCCACATGCTCCGCCCCGTCGTCGTCGGCGCGGAAGGCGACGATTTCCGCCTGCTCCGCGAAGCGCGTCGGCAGCTTGGCCCGGGAGGCGATGCGGAGCGAGGTGGCCCGCTCGAAAGCTTCGACGTCGGCCGGAGTGAGCGAGACGGCGTCTTCCCCGGCCTCGCCGCCCAGGAACAAGGCCGGAAGCAGGCCGGCGCGGCGCGACAGGGCGATGGCGGCGCCGGCGGCGCGGTCGCATCCGACATCCCGGGCCCGGAACGGCCCCTTGAGCGGGTGCGAGAGGTCGAGCGCCGGGTCGGCGACGGCGGTCGCCTCGGCCAAGCTCATTCCGGTTCGACCGATCCTGACCGGCCCGCTCGGCACCGCCTCGCGCTGGTTGGCCAGCTTCAGGGTCACGGCGCGGTGGCCGGAGATGAGCAGGTCGGCGGGCCCGCCCAGGTCGAAGGCGGCGAGCGCGGCCTCGTCCGCGGTTTCGACGGCGAGGAAGCCGATGCCGTCGATTCGGACCGGCCAGCCGCGCCGGAGCGCGTCGATCGCCCGGGCGACGTCGCGCCCGCCGCTCAAACCCTGAATTCCGTGACCAGCGGGACGTGGTCGGAGGGGCGGGTCCAGTTGCGGCAGGGCTCATGGACGACGTGGCGCACGGCTTGGCGCGCGACGTCCGCGGTCGCCCACATATGGTCGAGGCGGCGGCCGCGGTCGTTCTTGGTCCAGTCCGGCGAGCGGTAGCTCCACCAGGTGTGGAGGCGCTTGGGCGCCGGATGGAAATGGCGTCCGAGGTCCACCCAGTCGTTGCTCTGCTGGAGCCGGGTCAGCGCCTCGACCTCGACCGGCGTGTGGCTGACGACGGTGAGCAGCTGCTTGTGGCTCCAGACGTCGCATTCGAGCGGCGCGACGTTGAAGTCGCCGACGAGGATGGTGGGACAGGCGCAGGCCTCGGACCAGCGGGTCATCCGCTCGATGAAGTCCAGCTTCTGCCCGAACTTGGGATTGACCTCGCGGTCGGGAACGTCGCCGCCGGCGGGGATGTAGACGTTCTCGAGCCGGATCCCGCATTCCAGCCTGACGCCGATGTGGCGGGCCTCGCCATTGGCCTGCCAGTCGTGCCGCTCCTCCTCCCGAGCCGCCAGGCGGCTGAGGATCGCCACGCCATGGTGCATGCGCTGACCGCAGATGATCTGGTGGGTGTAGCCGAGGCGCCGGAACATGGCCGCGGGAAAGTCCGCATCGCAGACCTTGGTCTCCTGCAGGCACAATATGTCCGGCGACTCCTCGCGAAGGAATTTCTCGACGATCTCGATGCGCGCTCGCACCGAGTTGATGTTCCAGGACGCGATCTTGAGGCTTGCGGACATGGTTTCGGCTCTAACCGGACCCGTCTTTCCTGTCGATGTCGGGAGAGAACCGCCCCTCCCGGACAGTTAAAGGCCCCCGCTCCGGGGGCGTGGAGCGAGGGCCAACCAAGCGTGGTCTACGCGAGGCGCGATAGCGGCGGAGCGCCGGGCAACAGGGGGAAAACCCGACAGCGACCACCCGCAATCGCAAGGGATGTTTTAGTGTCTCATTCCTGTCGCCGCGATGAATGACGTCAGGCTTTGCGGCCTTTCACCGGCCGCTGGAAGGTGAAGGCGCCGTCGGCGACCGGTACGTTGAACCGCTGGCCCGAAAGCTTCACGGTGGTTCGGTTGTTCTGCGCGTCGATCACGGTCCAGCCCTGCAGCAGGAGCCCGGAGGGGCCGCTGCGGACCTTGGCGAAGCCCAGGGTGATGGTTCCGAATTCCGGCTTCTTCGGGTCGCGGGCCTGGACCAGCATGGTCTGCGAGTCGTTGCGGATCACCTTGGCGATCCGGCTGAGGTCGGGATTGGGGTTCAGCAGGACGCCGAGCGGCGAGTTGCCGATCGGCCAGCCGTCGACGCGGCCGGTCTCATAATCGATCATGTTGAGCCTGCGGCCGTCGGCGACGATCAGCATCGGCACGCCCTTCTGATACTGGAAGCGCAGCTTGCCGGGCCGTTTCAGGGTCATCGTGCCGGTGAGGGCGCGACCCTTGCGGTCGGTCTGGCGGAAGCTCGCCACCATCGTGTTGACCGCCCTGAGGTGCGACGACACCTGGGCGAGCGGCGAGGCGGCCTGGGCGGCCACCGGGGCCTGCGGCGCCAGCATGGCAACGGCCGCGACCGGCGCGGCGGCAAGGGCGAGCGTCTTCAAACGCAACATTTCATCGTCTCCGTCGGATGGAAATTTGGGCAGGCGCTAGCCTTTCCACCTTGAATGCCCTCTGAACCTCGCGGTTCCGATTCTTGATCCTCCCTGCGAGCGAAGCGCGTGGGGAGGGGGACCACACGAAGTGTGGTGGAGGGGTAGCTGCCCGGCCCCCGAGGCTCTCGCGAGAACCTTCGCATCGAAGCGCCAATTACCCCTCCACCATGCTTCGCATGGTCCCCCTCCCCATGGTTCTCATGGGGAGGATTAAAGCGGCCGGCCCTCCGGATCGACCAGCACCTCGCGGCGGCCGACATGGTCGGGGGCGCTGACGAAGCCGTCTTTTTCCATGCGCTCGATCAGGCGCGCGGCATTGTTGTAGCCGACCCGGAGCTGGCGCTGGAGGTATGAGGTGGAGGCCTTCTGGCTTTCCGCCACCGTCTGCACCGCCTTGCGATAGAGCTGCGCCTCCGGATCGTCCTCGCCGGTGGGCTGGCCCTCGAACATGTAGCCGCCATCCTCCGGCTCCTCGGTGACGGCCTGGACGTAGCTGGGCTGGCCCTGGGCGCGCCAATGCTCGGCGACCGCTCGGACCTCCTCGTCCGACACGAAGGGGCCGTGGACCCGGGCGATCTGCTTGCCGCCGGGCATGTAGAGCATGTCGCCCTTGCCGAGCAGCTGCTCGGCGCCCTGCTCGCCGAGGATGGTGCGCGAATCGATCTTCGAGGTGACGGCGAAGGAGATGCGGGTCGGGAGGTTCGCCTTGATGACTCCGGTAATGACGTCGACCGAGGGGCGCTGGGTGGCCATGATCAGGTGGATTCCGGCGGCCCGGGCCTTCTGCGCGAGCCGCTGGATCAGGAACTCGACCTCCTTGCCGGCGGTCATCATCAGGTCGGCGAGCTCGTCGACGACGACGACGATCTGCGGCAGGACCTCGTAGTCCAGCTCCTCCATCTCATATTTGGGCTGGCCGGTCTCCGGGTCGTAGCCGGTCTGCACCCGCCGCCCCATCGACTGGCCCTTGGCCCTGGCCTCGCGCACCTTGGCGTTGAAGCTGGAAAGCTGCCGGACCCCGACCGAGGCCATCATCCGGTAGCGCTCCTCCATCTGCTCGACCGTCCATTTCAGCGCCCGGATCGCCTTGGCGGGCTCGGTCACCACCGGCGCGAGCAGGTGCGGGATGTCGTCGTAGCTGCTGAGCTCCAGCATCTTCGGGTCGATCAGGATCATTTTGCACTGCTCCGGCGTCAGCCGGTAGAGCAGGGACAGGATCATGCAGTTGAGGCCGACCGACTTGCCCGAGCCGGTGGTGCCGGCGACGAGCAGGTGGGGCATCGGCGCCAGGTCGGCGACCACCGGATCGCCGGCGATGTTCTTGCCGAGGACGATCGGCAGCTGCGCGACCTGATCCTCGAAGGCGTGGCTTGCGATCAGCTCCGACAGCACCACCATCTCGCGCTTCGGGTTGGGCAGCTCGATGCCGATCACGCTGCGGCCGGGAATGGTGGCCACGCGCGCCGAAAGAGCGGACATGTTGCGGGCGATGTCGTCGGCGAGCTGGATGACGCGGCTGGCCTTGATGCCGCTCGCCGGCTCGAGCTCGTACATGGTGACCACCGGCCCCGGCCGCACCTCGACGATCTCGCCCTTCACCGAGAAGTCGTCCAGCACCGATTCGAGCAGCCGGGCGTTGCGCTCGAGGCTGGCCTTGTCGAGGGCGCCGCCGACGGGCGGCGGCGCCGGAGCGAGCAATTCCAGCCCCGGCAGCTGGTAGCTGTCGCCGAGCGCGAGCGAAGCCTGGCGCTCGCGCAGCGGCCGCTTGGCCTGGGCCGGCGTCCTGACGCGGTCGTTGATCACGGTGCGGGGCGGCTCCGCGGGGGCGATCACCGGCGTCCGCGCCGGCCGGTCCTCGGGTTCCTGAAGCTCTTCCCGCTCGTCGCCGGAGCCGCGCTCGAGCCGCGGCAGCCGGCGCGAGGCGATCCACGCCCGCTCATCCGTGCGCAGGCCGAGGCCCAGCCAGCACAGGAAGAGGCCGGATGCTCCGAACAGGCCGACGGCCACGATCCGGAACGGCTCGACGATGCCCGGCTCTCCGATCGCGGCCAGACCCGCCTCGACGAGCTTGGCGAGCGACAGGCCGGCGGCTCCGCCCCAGCTGGCGGGCAGGCCGTTGACGGCCTGGCCGACGAGCAGGGAGGCGCCGCCGCCGACCAGCACCAGGCCCGACAGGGTGAGCGAGAGCGAGCGCAGCCACCGCGTCGGCTGGGAATTGCCGGCGATTCGGATGCCGATCAGCAGGATCAGGGGGAGAAGCAGGGCCGCGGGCGGCCCGAACAGGCTGAGCAACAGGTCCGCGCTCCACGCGCCCGGCGCTCCCACCCAGTTCCTGACCGGTCCCGCGGCGGCGGTGTTGAGCGAGGGATCGGTCGGGCGGTAGCTGACCAGCGCCAGCAGCATGAGCAGCGCGCCCGCGCCGAGGGCGCCGCCGATCAGCAGCGCCCAGCTTCGGCGCATGCCGTTCCTCACCCCGGTCCGCCATTGCGCCAGTCTCAGCTGACGGGCGCTCTGCGCTGCTGAAGCCGCCATCCCCGTGCCCCAAATGTTCTGAAGACGGTTAATGCGCCCTGCGGGAGTCCCCGGTCAAGCGCTTGGCGTTGCAGCTTTGCATCGGTAGGGCGGGAAAATCGTTGAAAGGCATGACATGGATCGGGCGGACGTCATCATCCTGGGCGGCGGGCTCATCGGCCTCACCCTCGCCATCGCGCTCGACCGCCACGGCCTCTCCACGATCGTCATCGATCCGGCCGATCCGGAGCGTAACGTCGCCCCCGCCTTCGACGGCCGCGCCACCGCCGTCGCCAGCGCCTCGTGGCGGATGCTGGAGGCGATCGGGGTGGCCGATCGGCTGGAGGGCGAAGGCTGCCCGATCCTGTCGATCCGGGTCAGCGACGGCCTCCAGCCCGGCGGCATCGTCTTCGACGCCGAGGAGCCGGACGATCCGCTGGGAATCATGGTCGAGAACCGCCGGCTTCGGCAGGTGCTTCGCGAGACGGCGCTCGACTCCGGCAAGGTGCGTCTGCTGATGCCGGCGCAGGCGGCCGAAATCGTCCGCGACGGGGCGGGGGTCCGGATCGCCCTGGAGGACGGCCGCGCGGTCGCGGGAGCGCTGCTCGTCGGGGCCGAGGGGCGCAACTCGCCGACGCGCGAGTCGGCCAGCATCCCGATGGCGCGCTGGAGCTACGATCATGCGGCGGTGGTGCTCACCATCGAGCATGAGCGGCGCCACGAAAACGCGGCCTACGAGATCTTCTACCCGACCGGCCCGTTCGCCATCCTGCCGCTCCTGCCCGGCACCCGGTCGGCGATCGTCTGGTCGGTGCCGGCGGCCGACGCCGCGGCCGTCATCGACCTGCCCGACCGCGCCATGGCGCATGAAATCTCGAAGAGGATGGGCGGCTTCCTCGGCGAGGTGCGGCTGGCCGGGCCGCGCTGGAATTATCCGCTCGGCTTCCACCATGCCGCGACGATCACGGCCGAGCGGCTCGCTCTCGCCGGCGACGCCGCGCACGGAATCCACCCGATCGCGGGCCAAGGCCTCAACCTCGGCTTCCGCGACGTCGCCGCGCTCAGCCAGGTGCTGGTGGAGGGGGCGCGTCTCGGCCTCGACCTCGGCGATGCGCAATTGCTGTCCCGCTACGAGCGCTGGCGCAGCCTCGACACCCTGACGGTCGCCGCCGCCACCGACGGGCTGACCCGGATCTACGCAGTCCCCGGCCGCACCGCCTCGGCCATCCGCCGCTTCGGAATGGGCATCGTCCAGCGCGCCGGGCCGCTGAAGAGCCAGTTCATGGCGGAGGCTCGGGGCGAGAGCGGCGAGCTGCCCTTGCTCCTGAGGGGGCTGACGATCTAGCGAACCTGGAGGTTCGAGACCGGCACTTCCTCGCTCACCCGCTCCTCGACCGTTTCGCCCTTCCCACCGGCCCGGATCATGATGAAGGTGCCCGACCAGTCGCCGGGGATCGTCCACTCCCCGTTGACCTCGTCTCCGCCGGTCTGGATGCGGCCGTGATAATGCGGCGTCGGCCGGTCAAGATCGTCGTAGAATTTGACGAAGGTGACGCTGTCCCCCTCCCGCCGGCCGTCGATCACCGCCTGGCGCGGAGGGCCGTCCGGTTCGAAGAATTCGCGCGGCTGGGTGATCACGCCGGTGATCAGGCCTCCATGATCCAGGATCTCGGCCTCGAAGCCGTTGGGCGGGAAGAGCGACGGATAGCTGAAGATACCGCTCCAGCGTCCGCTCAGGTCGAAGTCCGCGCCGCCGCTCATGACTCGATCCGCCGCGCCTCCTCGATCAGCATGACGGGAACGCCTTCCCGCACCGGATAGGCCAGACCCGCCGCCACCGAGATCAGCTCCTGCCGCTCCGGATCCCATTCGAGCGGAGTGCGGGTCGCCGGGCAGACGAGGATCGCCAGCAGCTCTTCCGTCATTGCAGCGTCTCCGGCCCTTCCACCCCGCCGGGCACCATCCGCTGGAACTGCATGAACTGGACGAGCAGGTCGCAGCGATCGGCGATGTCCCGCGCTTCGAGCAGGGCCTGCTTAGAGCCGACGTCGAAGGGCGCCACCTGGGCGATGGCATTGACCAGCATCTCGTCGTCGAGCCGGGTGACGGCGTCCCAGTCGACCGAATAGCCCAGGGCGTCGGCATAGCGCCGCGCTTCGCGCTCGAGCTCGGCGCGCTGGGCGAGGCCGAGCGGCTCCGGGTCGGCCATGTCCTCGAAGCCGGTGCGGTCGGCGTCGACCTGCCGGTAGAGCGTGTCGACCTCGGCCTCGCGCGCGATCCGGAACCGGCCGAGGCCCTCCAGCACGATGTTGAAGCGGCCGTCCTCCAGCTCCTCGGCGCCGGCGATCCGGCCGATGCAGCCGACCTCGAACAGCTCGGGCGGCTCCGCCGCGCCGCGCGGCTGGATCATTCCGATCAGCTGGTCCGTGGCGAGCGCATCGCGGACCATGGCCTGGTAGCGCGGCTCGAATATGTGCAGCGGCAGCTGCGCGCGGGGGAAGAGCAAGGCTCCCGCGAGCGGAAAGACGGGGATTCGAAGCGGCGGCTCGCCAGCCATCAGGTGAACAGGATCGCCGACAGACGCCGCCGCTGCGCGCCCGCCCAGGGATCTTCGAGGCCGACCACCTCCATCAGCTGAAGCAGCCGCTTCCTGGCGGCGCCCTCGTTCCAGTCGCGGTCGCGGCTGATGCTTTCGAGCAGCTGGTCGGCGGCGCCGTCGCGGTCGCCGGCGGCCATCAGCGCTCCGGCGAGCTCGTAACGGGCCTCATGATCGTCCGGATCGGCGGCGATCCGGCGCTCATACTCGCGCGTATCGGCGCCCGGCGCGGCGACTTCCGCCAGAGCCAGGGCGGCGCGGGCGCGGGCGATGGCCGGGTCCTTGGCGGCGCTGTCGGGGGCGGCATCGAGCAGCGCCCGGGCCTCGTCGGCGCGGCCGCCGGCGATCAGCGCCCGGGCGAGGCCGCCGATCACCCCGCCATGGTCGGGCGCCATGTCGAGGATCTGGCGGAAGATGTTCTCGGCGCGGGCGGAATCGCCGCCGGCGAGAACCTCCTCGGCCATGGCGATCAGGGGCTCGATCTCCGCCTCGATCTGCTGGGCCTCGCCCTCGATCGGCAGCTGGTCGAGGATCTGGTCGAGAAACCGGGTCAGCTGCCCTTCCGTCCGCGCCGGCGTCAGGTCGGCGACGAGCTGGCCCTGGAAGATGGCGTAGACGGTGGGGATTGACTGCACCCGAAACTGGGCCGCGATCACCTTGTTCTCGTCGACGTTGATCTTGGCCAGCCTGACGCCCCTGGCCGCATAATCGGCCGCGACCTTCTCCAGGATCGGGGTCAATTGCTTGCAGGGGCCGCACCATTCCGCCCAGAAGTCGACGATGACGAGCGCGCTCATCGACGGCTCGATGACGCCGCGCCGGAAATTCTCGAGCGCTTCCTTTTCCGCCGCGCTCATGCCCAATGTCGCCACGTTCCGCCTTTCCAACGAAGATCGCCTCGTGCCGCCTATGTGGGATTGCGAAGGCTCATGCCAAGCCTATCTAGGGCCTTGCCGGGTGGCGGACCCCATGCTAGCAGCCGCCGCCTTACCTCAGCCGGGGCGCTCGCCGCCGCCGGCACGGCTCAGAGCGGGCGTAGCTCAGGGGTAGAGCACAACCTTGCCAAGGTTGGGGTCGAGGGTTCGAATCCCTTCGCCCGCTCCAATTTCCAAGGGCCGGGCGGGCCGGGGAGTCACGATGATCAGCCTCGCTCTTGCCCTCGCCGCCGCAGGCCCCGCCGCGGCTCCGCCGCGTTCCTTCATTCCCCCGGTCTCGGCCCGGGCCGTGCTCACCACGCCCAGCGGCCTGCGCTTCGAAACGTTGCGGGCCGGTGCCGGAGCGAAGCCGACGGCCACGGATCTGGTGCTCGTCACCTATGAGGGCCATCTCGCCGACGGAACCTTGTTCGACGCGAGCGCGCAGCCCACCGCCTTTCCGGTGAGCGGAGTCGTGCCGGGATTCGCGGAGGCGCTGCAGCTGATGCAGAAGGGCGGCCGCTACCGCTTCTGGATCCCGCCGGCACTGGCTTACGGCCCCGCCGGCATTCCCGGCGCCATCCCGCCCGACGCCGAGCTGGAGTTCATCGTCACCCTGGTCGACATGCGGCCGGCGGAGGCGGCTCCCGCGCCGCAATGAGGCCGCGCGAACGAGGCGGAAATCCTGCAAATCCATCAATCTGATCCGCCTTTGTTCTCTCCGCTGGCAAGGCGGCGCCGAGGTTGCTAGACCCTCCGCTCCGGCCGGGAGTGGGGTTCCTCGTGGGTGGCCGGAGCTTGTTACCCAAGGAGGGACCCAGAATGTCCGAACATACACTGACCAGCTACGGCGCCGTTTCCGATGCGCGCGAGCTGCGCGACGCCTCGATCGCCGCCGCGACCAGCGTCCTGACCAGCCTTTCCGCGCCCTTCGCCGCCGAAGACGTCGGCAAGGCGGCGGTGGTCGCGGGCGCCGGCGCCTCGGGAGCCAAGCTGCGCACCACGATCGCAACCTATGTTTCGCCGACCCAGGTCACCCTGGCCGGTCCTGCCGCCACGTCCGTGACCGGGGCCGGAGCGGTGTTCGGCACCAATTGCTCGTCCGCGCTTCAAGCCGCCCTCGATCATATCGACGATTCGGGCGGAGGGACGGTCGTCGTCGACGGGCTGTTCCTGCTGTCGACACCCGTCACCAAGGCCTTCGGCGGCGAAACCGCGAACCTGGTGGCGAGGCTGATCGGCACCGGGACCGATTCCGCGATCTGGATCGGGACCGCCGACAATGCCGACCCGATCAGCATCGAGTCGGGCAGCATCGAGTTTCTCGAGGTCAATTTCATCGGCGTGCCGGGCGCTTCGCAGGACGGGCGGCGGCTGCTGAACCTGAGCGCCCTGTCGGCCTCGTTCGAACGCTGCGGTTTTTACGGCCTGCTCGCCGGGGAGGCGGTCATTTACGCGACCAACTCCTATCTGCACACGATCGGGTGCAGCTTCGCCGGCAGCTTCGTCGGCACCGGATACGTATATTCGGTGATCGACAACAAGAACTGGGTCGGCTTCCGCGACGAATTCAGCGCCTTCATCGACTACGGTTATTTCCAGGGACAGATTTACGGCAAGAGCGGCTTCAGCAGCACCCTCGCCTGGGTGCGGGCCGACACGCCCATCGGCGCCGACGGCGCCCGCGGCGAAAGCGTGTTCAGGCTCCGCGGCACCCGGCTCGACGAAGGCGCGCTGTACGGCATCGTCGCGAAGCCGACGACCGGCACCATCACCCACGTCCATCTTTCGGGCCTGCGCCAGAATGTGACCCCGGCGGAAACCGGACGGGGCGTCCACTGCCAGAGCGTGCAATCGGTGGTGATGGAGCAATGCTGGCAGGGCTGGGCGACCACGCCCGCTCTGGTCGGCCACTTCCAGGATTGCGGAACGGTGCTCATCGACAGCCTCAAGCTCAGCGATTCGGTGAACAGCCTCTCCGCCACCAACGTCACCGCCCTGATCCTCAAGGACACGACCGGAGTGACGAGCTTCACCTTCAGCAACGTCAACTTCCATCCGGTCTCGAGCCGCTACGGCAATTTGTCGCTGATCAAGAACGGCGCGATCGCGGATGCCGACTTCGTCTCTCCGCCGGCCATCGGCACGCTCGCCTTCGACCGGTCGAGCAACCGCCTTTACCTGAAGCGCGTGGCGGCCGGCGGCTGGATCTATTTCGACATGAGCGGCGGCGATCCCTTCGGCCCGGAGCTGGTGGTCAACGGCACGTTCAGCGGCGGAACGACGACGGGATGGACGGCGGCCGGCTCGGCCACCCTTTCCGTCGTCAACGGCGCGCTCCGGGTGACCAACGGCAACAAATATGGCCGTGCCGTCCAGGCCATCCCGGTCGTCGTCGGCCAGCAATATCAGGTCTCGGTCGGGATCGTCGGCGGCGACGCGGGCCGGCTCTCGCGGGTCGGCTCGTCCGAGGTGCAGGGCAATTATGCGGTGTTCACGGGAACCGGCGGAACCGCCACGTTCACCGCCACGACCGCGACCTGCTACATCGCTCTGATGCTCGACAGCGAGGTGGTCGGCAAATATGCCGATTTCGACAACGTCTCGCTGAAGGCGATCTGACGCAGGCCGGCATCGGCCGCCGCGAGGGCGGGGGCGGAACGCATCAGGGCCACCCCCGTTCTTCAGGCTCCCGGCAGGCGCGGCGCTCCGCCGCCGCCGCCGGGGCGCCGCCGCGGGGACAATGAGCAAGCAACTCGAGAATTTCGATTCGTCCGCTTTCGAGCCGCCCCCGGAAGCGGTCGGCTTCTACGCGGAAAGCCTGAAGCTCCTCAAGGAATCGGGAATACCGTTCCTCCTGTCGGGGACCTATGCGCTTTCCTGCTTCACCGGCATCACCCGGCCGACCAAGGATCTGGACGTCTTCTGCAAGCCCAGCGACGCCCCCAAGATCCTCGGCTTCTTCAAGGCCCGCGGCTTCGACATCGAGATGGAGGACGAGCGGTGGATCGGGAAGGTCTGGCGGGGCGGCCATTTCTTCGACGTGATCTTCAACATCTCGTCGGCCAGCATCCCGATCACCGACGAATGGTTCGACGTGGCCTACGAGGCCGAGGTCTACGGCACCAACGTCAGGGTCACCCCGCCGACCCAGTTCATTCTCTCCAAGCTCTTCCTGCAGACCCGCTACCGCTACGACGGGGCGGATATCGTCCACGTCATTCTGATCAAGCATGACGAGATCGACTGGAAGTGGCTGCTTTCGAACATGGAGCTTTATTGGGAGGTGCTGCTGATCAACATCCTCAACTTCCGGTTCGTCTACCCGACGGAGCGCGACCTGATTCCGCGCTGGCTCTACGACGAGCTGCTCGAGCGGCTGAAGGCCCAGGACGAGATGCCGCCGGCCAGCATCAAGATCTGCCGCGGCCGGCTGATCAGCCCCACCGACTATGTCGTCGACGTGACCGAATGGGGCTTCGCCGACGTGGTCGGCAAGGGAGTGGACGAAAAGCATGAGCGACCCCAGCACCACTGAGACGATCACGGTGGCGGCGATCGGCGATCTCCACGTCACGGAGACCTGCCATAACCGCTACCGGGAGATGTTCGAGGCGATAAGCGGGGCCGCGGACGTGCTCGTCCTGGCCGGCGATCTGACCAATTTCGGCAAGGCGGCCGAAGCCGAGATCCTCGCCGAGGACCTGCGCGCCTGCACCGTCCCGGTGGTCGCTGTTCTGGGCAATCACGATTACGAGGCCGGCGAGCCCGACGAGGTCGTCCGAATCCTCCAGGCCGCGGGGGTGACCATGCTCGGCGAGCAGGCGACGGTGATAGAGGGGGTCGGCTTCGCCGGCGCCAAGGGCTTCATCGGCGGCTTCGGCCGCGGCGAGCTCGGCGCCTTCGGCGAGGACGCGATCAAGACCTTCGTCGACGAGGCGCGCAACGAGGCGAGGCTGCTCGAAAACGCGCTTCGCTCATTGCGGACCGAGCGGGTGGTCGCCGTGCTCCATTACGCGCCGATTCCGGAGACGGTGGAGGGCGAGCCCCTGGAAATCTATCCTTTCCTCGGCTCCTCGCGGCTCGCCCATGCGATCGACCGCTTCGACAACGTCAAGGCCGTGGTCCACGGCCACGCCCATCGCGGCGCCTATTCGGGGCATACGCCGGGCGGAGTCCCGGTCTTCAACTGCGCGCAATTCGTCGTCGAGCCGGCGTTCGGCCGGCCGTACGCGCTGCTGGAGATCTGACATTATCCCGACCGCTCATCCTGAGCAGGGACTGAGCCTGACGAAGGCGCGTACCGAAGGACCTTACGCTACCGGCCCTGCGCCGCCGGCGCCGCCACCGGCGTCCTCGGCTCCAGCAGGGCGGCGCTCTCGAGCCGGTCGAGCGCGCGGTGCGCGGCGACGTAGCGGCGGGCGTTGGCGATCCACGGATTGGCGCGCTCGTGGCCGGGCAGCCTCAGCACCTCGAGGAGGGCGACCTCGACCTGCCCCGCCTCGAGGCTCTGGCCGGCGCGGCGCAGGCGCTCGGCGGGCTGGGTCGAAGGGGTGTTCTCGCGGCGGATGGTGACGAGGCCGGCCATCTCGGTCTTGAACGCTCCCCACCAGCTCTGCCCCTGGCCGCCGCCGGAAAGATGGGGCGCGACCTCCTGGAACTGCTTCTGCAGGCTCTGGACGGTCACCGGCGAGCGGGCGACGGTGAGGACGGTCGCCACCGCCTGCGGCTCGGTCGCCGCGAAGCGCTGCCTCAGCAAGGTCTCGATATAGCCGAGCGCGACTCCGCGATCGATCGCGCGCCGCGCGGCGAAGGCGACGAGCAGGCCCTCCGCGCGGTCGGCATTTCCCACCGCGGTGCGCGACTGGAGGTCGAGCAGGGCGAGCCTTTCCTCGAGCCGGTTGACCCGCCGGGTCGTCTCGGGATCGATCACCAGCCGCTCGCCCGCGGGCGCTTCGGCCTCCGGCGGCGGCGGCGGCTCGCGTTCCAGCGCGACCGGCTGCGGCGCCGGTTCGACGGCGGGGGGCGGCGCGGGGACGATGCCGAGGAAAGTTGCCGCCGTGCCCCAATTGGCGAGCAGCCAGCCCATCGCCGCCAGCCCGGCGACGAAGGCGAGGATGGGCAGGGCGAGCAAGGTCCAGAGCGGCCGCTTCGGCTTCGCCGTCACCCCTCCTGGCTCATATTCCATCGCCGCCGTTCCTCACCACGTTGAAGCCATGATGGCACAGCTGAGCGGCAAGCTCCAGCAAGGCTTGGTCGCGCGGCGCCGCCGCCACCGCCTTCGCCGCCCATCCCTCGCCCACCGAAGCGGCCGCGGCGGGGCTGATCGCGGCGACGGCGATCGCCCCCCTGGCTCCGGCAAGCTCGGCGAAGCGCGCCCCGCTCCGGGGCGAATGGATCACCGCCACCGCCGGGCCCTCGAAGCCTTCATGCGCCACCGGCTCCGCTGCATAGACGACCCGCCGCTCGATCGCGACTCCCGGCGCCTCTACCCCGACATGCTCGCGCCCGCACAGATGAAGCGCGCGTCCGACCCCCGCTGCCGCCATCATCGCGGCCGCCGCCGCGCCGTCGCACGGTCCCGTCCGCACATCGCCGAACCCGGCCGCCCGAGCCGCCGCCGCCGTTCCTTCCCCGACGGCGAAGCAGGGCAGGCCGGCCGCTCCCGGCGGTGCGTGGCGCGCGCCGTTGGCGCTGGTCAGAAGCACCGCGTCGTAGCGCTCCGCTTCAACGGGGACGGCCGCGACGCGCCGGATCGCGAACAGCGGCGAAACGACCGGCTCCAGGCCCATCGCCCTGGCCCTCGCGGCGGACTGGGAACCGCCGGGCTCCGGCCGCAGGATGAGGAGCTTCACAGCGCGAACAGCGACCGCAGCCGCGTCGGCGCCCGGTCCAGCAGCTCCCGGGCGAGCTCGAGCGGGGCCGAATCATCGCCGCTTCGGAACCGCCGCTCGCCGCGCTCGGCCTCGGCGCCGTCCTCGGTCAATATCTCGGCCCGAAGCGTGATCTGGTCGCCTTCGAGCACCGCCAGCGCCGCCACCGGCGACCGGCAGCTTCCGCCCAGCCCTTCCAGCAGCCGCCGCTCCGCCGCCACGCAGAAATGGGTGGGGCGATGGTCGATCGCCCCGACCAGCGTCCGCACCCGCCGGTCGGCGCTCCGCACCTCGACCCCGATCGCCCCCTGGGCCGGCGCGGGCAGGAAGTCCTGGAGCAGGGCGCCGACGTCCGACCGGCCTAGCCGCTCGAGCCCGGCGGCGGCGAGCAGAGTCGCATCGGCCTCGCCGCGCTGGATCCTGCGCAGCCGGGTTTCGACATTGCCCCGGAAGGGCATAATGGAAAGGTCCGGCCGCCGCGCCAGCAATTGCGCCGCCCGCCGCGGCGACGAGGTTCCGACCCGGGCCCCCTGCGGCAGGGCGTCGAGGCTGCCTGCGCCGACCAGCCTGTCGCACACGTCGGCGCGCTCCAGCATCGCCGCGATGGCCAGCTCCGGCGGCCGGATCGTCTCGACGTCCTTCATCGAATGGACGGCGAGATCGATCCGCCCTTCGAGCAACGCCGAGTCCAGCTCCTTCGTCCACAAGGCCTTGCCGCCCATTTCGGAGATCGGCACGTCGCGCAGCCGGTCGCCGCTGGTCGCGATCGGCTCGATCTCGATCACCTCCGGTCCCCAGCCATGCGCGTCGCGAAGGGCCGTCGCCACCAGCCGCGCCTGGACGAGGGCGAGCGGCGAGCCGCGGGTGCCAAGGCGAAGGATCGGCTGCATGCGCCGCTTGTGCTAGCGGGTGTGGGGGTGGCAGGGAAGCGGGGATGAGCCTCATCCTCGGCATCGAATCCTCCTGCGACGAGACGGCGGCGGCTTTGGTGGCCTCCGACCGCCAAATCCTGGCCCATTGCCTCGCCGGACAGGAAAGCGCCCACGGCCCATATGGCGGGGTCGTCCCCGAGATCGCCGCCCGCGCGCATGTCGAGATCCTCCCGGCGCTGATCGAGCAGGCCCTGGCCGAGGCCGGGCTCGGGCTCCGCGACGTGGACGCGATCGCCGCGACGGCCGGACCGGGGCTGGTCGGGGGCGTGATGGTCGGCCTCGTCGCCGCCAAGGGTCTGGCGCTGGCGGCCGGCAAGCCTTTGGTCGCGGTCAACCATCTCGAAGGCCACGCCTTGTCGCCGATGCTGAGCGACCCCGGCCTTGCCTTCCCCTATCTCCTGCTCCTCGTCTCCGGCGGCCATTGCCAGTTGCTGCTCGTCGAGGGGCTCGGCCGCTACCGGCGGCTCGCCACCACC
Source organism: Allosphingosinicella sp. (assembly GCA_035628835.1). GTDB lineage: Bacteria > Pseudomonadota > Alphaproteobacteria > Sphingomonadales > Sphingomonadaceae > Allosphingosinicella. The sequence continues at coordinate 2,764 of DASPJA010000038.1, read as the reverse complement.
ATCGACGACGCCGCGGGCGAGGCGTTCGACAAGACCGCCAAACTGCTCGGCCTCGGCTTTCCCGGCGGGCCGGCGGTCGAGCGCTCGGCGCAGGGCGGCGATGCCGCCGCGGTGCCGCTGCCGCGGCCGCTGCTCGGCTCGCCCGAGCCGCATTTCTCCTTCGCGGGCCTCAAGAGCGCCGTTCTGCGCGCCAGGGAAAGCGGCCGCTACGCCACCCAGGACATCGCCGCGTCCTTCCAGCAGGCCGTCGTCGACAGCCTGGTCGACCGCACCCGCCGAGCGCTCGAGCGCGTTCCCGAGGCGACCGCGCTCGTCGTCGCCGGTGGAGTCGCGGCCAATTCGAGCGTGCGCTCGGCGCTGACCGCCCTGGCCTCGGCGCGAGGCCTGCCCTTCATCGCTCCGCCGCTCTGGCTGTGCACGGACAATGCGGCGATGATCGCCTGGGCCGGAGGCTTGCGTTTCGACGCCGGCCTCACCGACCCGCTAGACACGCCCGCCCGGGCCCGCTGGCCGCTCGATCCGGAGGCGGAAAAGGTCCGCGGCGCCGGGGTCAAGGCATGAAGATCGGAGTGATCGGCGGCGGCGCCTGGGGCACCGCTCTGGCGCAGGTCGCGGCGGGCGGCGGCGAGACCCTGCTCTGGGCGCTCGAGCCCGAGGTGGTGGAGAGCGTCAATCGCGACCATGAGAATCGCCTCTTCCTGGCCGGCACTCCGCTCGACCCGGCGATCCGCGCCACCGGCGACCTCGCGGCGCTCGCCGGGTGCGATGCGCTCCTCGTCGTCACTCCTGCACAGCATCTGCGCCGGGTCCTCGCCGCCATGCCGCCCCTCGCCATTCCGCTCATCCTCTGCGCCAAGGGCATGGAGGAAGCGACGATGGCGCTGATGCACGACGCCGCCAGCGAGGCTCAGCCCGCCGCGCCGGTCGCCGTCCTGTCCGGCCCCACTTTCGCCCATGAGGTCGCCGCGGGCCTGCCGGCCGCCGTCACCCTCGCCGTCGCCGATCCGGGGCTGGGCGAGCGCCTCCGCGCCCGCATCGCCCGCCCCTGGTTCCGGCCCTATCTGTCGGACGACGTGATCGGCGCCGAGATCGGCGGCGCCGTCAAGAACGTGCTCGCCATCGCCTGCGGAGTGGTGGAGGGCCGGCGGCTCGGCCAGAATGCCCGCTCCGCCCTGATCTCGCGCGGCTTCGCGGAGATGACCCGCTTCGGCCTGGCGCGGGGTGCCCGCGCCGAGACTCTCGCCGGCCTGTCCGGCCTGGGCGACCTCGTCCTCACCTGCTCCTCGGTCAGCTCGCGCAACTTCAGCCTCGGCAAGGGGCTCGGCGAAGGCCGGGCCGCCGCCGACCTGCTCGCCGACCGCCGCACGGTCGCCGAGGGCGCGCATACCGCGCCTGTGCTGGCGCGGGCGGCCGGCGAGGCGGGCGTCGACATGCCGATCGTCGCCGCGGTCTGCGCTTTGCTGGCGGGCGAGGTGAGCGTCGACGAGGTGGTGGAGCGGCTTCTGTCCAGGCCGCTGAGGTCGGAAGGGGTCTGACGCTGTCTTCGCGGGGTCAAAAATCCCAGCAGATGCCCTTGCTCTCCCAGTCGCCGTAGCGGGTCGGCTCCTCGCCTTTCGGCCCGCCATGCTCCTCCGCCTCCGCCGCCGGCCGCGGCTCCGGCAGCGGCGGGCTCGGCGACAGATGCGCCGGCGGCTTCACATGGTCCGGCCGCCGCGCGGCCCTGGCGATTGAAGATGGCACGTTCATCCCCCACATTTCGGGGGTAGGAGGTCCTGGCGCAAGGATGAACCGGTTACGAACCCTGATGCTGCTGGCGGCGCTGACCGCCCTGTTCATGGGGCTCGGCTTCACCATCGGCGGTCCGCGCGGCGCTTTCATCGCCCTCATCGCCGCCGCGGCGATGAACCTGATCACCTACTGGAATGCCGACCGCATCGTCCTTTCCATGCACAACGCCAAGGAAGTGACGGTCCGCGACTGCCCGCAGCTGGTCGGAATCGTCAACGGCCTCGCGGCCCGCGCCGGGCTGCCCAACCCGCGCGTCTACATCATCGATTCGCCCCATCCCAACGCCTTCGCCACCGGCCGCGACCGGGATCATGCCGCCGTCGCCGCGACCACCGGCCTGCTCGGCCTCCTCAGCAAGGAGGAAGTGGCGGCGGTGATGGCGCATGAGCTCGGCCACGTCCGCAACCGCGACACTCTGGTGATGACGATGACGGCGACGATCGCGGGCGCCATCTCGATGCTCGCCAATTTCGGCTTCTTCTTCCGCGGCGGCGACCGCGCCAATCCGTTGGCGATGATCGCGGCGGTGATCCTCGCTCCGTTCGCGGCGATGCTGGTCCAGCTCGCGATCAGCCGCACCCGCGAATATGGCGCCGACCGCGCGGGGGCCGAGATTTGCGGCGATCCCCGCGCCCTCGCCTCGGCCCTGGCCAAGCTCCACCAGGGCGCCGCCCGCACCCCCAGCCCGGTGGCGGCGCGCAACCCGGCCGCCGCCTCGCTCTACATCGTCCCCTCGGGCACCGGCCGCGACAGCCTGTTCTCGACCCACCCGGACACCGCCAACCGCATCGCCGCGCTGCAGGCGATGGCGGGCGAATTCGCGCCTCCGCGCCCGGCGCCGCCGGTGCCGCGCCGCCGCCGGGCCGCCAGCGCCCTCGACCCCCTCGGGGCCCGACGGCGCCGGTGAACTTCGTCTTCGAGTTGGGCTTGATGCTCCTGATGGCGATCCTGGTGGAAATCGTCTTCATCGCCGCGG
>DASPJA010000037.1:0-79686 GCA_035628835.1 Allosphingosinicella sp. | reverse complement strand
GGGCTTCGCGGAAGCTTGATTCCGGCGGCGGCGAGCGCGTCCTCGAAGCCGTGGCGCCGCTCGGTGGCGGAGCGGAAGCCGTGCGGCCCGGCGATGAGGCCGATCATCCGGTGGCCGAGACCGATCAGATACTGGACCGCGTCGACGACCGCCTCGCGATCGTTCGACACGACCATATGATCGGGATCGTCGAGCTCGGCCGATCCCATCCGCACGTAGCGGCAGCCCAGCTCGTCGCAGAGCCGGGCGATCGCGTCATTCTCCGAAAGCGGCGGGAGAATGACCACTCCGTAAGGCCGCTGCCGCTCGAGGAAATGGCGGGCGTCGTCGACCAGGGTCGAGGAGCCGCGATCGACCGGCCGGACGACCATCGCATAATCCGTGCCCTGAAGCGCCTCGAGTATGCCCTGCTGGACGTTGAGCACCATCTGGGCGTTGGGATTGTCGTGGATGAGCCCGATCAGGAAGTTCGTGCGCAAGGCCAGCGCGCGCGCCTGCGGATTGGGCACGTAGCCGAGGTCGCGTATCACTGCGAGCACGCGCTCGCGGGTCTCGTCGTTGAGCAGGGGCGAGCGGTTGATCACACGGCTCACCGTCTTCTTGGAAACTCCGGAAAGGCGGGCGACGTCGTTGATCGTCGGCTTGCCGGTACGGCGATTGCCCCTTCCCGGCTCCTGTTCGGCCTTGCTGCTCACGCTTACTCTCCCTGGGCCTCCGCTATATGCGCCACCTCCGGCCAAAGCCAAGGCGCACCTCGCCGGAATGACGAAGTCCTTGTTCCGGGCCTTCCCAGGAGCTATTTGACACCGGTTACCGAATGACTCAAGCCGATCTCCTTCACGCGGCGGCGGCAGGCCGTGCGCTGCTCCACCTCGACCCGCGCGACGATGTCGCGGTGGCGCTGTCGGCGCTCGCCCGCGGCACGGCCGCCGAGGCAGGGGGCCGCGCCGTCGAGCTTCGCGACGACATACCCGATGGCCACAAGGTCGCTCTGCGCGACATGGCGGCGGGCGAGACCGTCCGCAAATATGGCTGGCCGATCGGTATCCTCACCGCCGCCGTCAGAGCCGGCGAGCATGTCCACAGCCACAATCTGGCCACTTTGCTGAGCGGAGTCGAAGGCTATTCCTGGGAGCGCCTGGCGGCGGAGCCCCTGAGCGAGGAGGCGCAGCCCGGCTTCCGGGGCTATCGCCGCTCCGACGGCCGGGTTGGAACCCGCAACGAGATCTGGATCCTGCCCACCGTGGGCTGCGTCGGCCGAACCGCCCAGAAGATCGCCGCCATCGCCAATGCCCGCCATGCCGGGGTGGTCGACGGCGTTTACGCCTTCGCCCATCCGTTCGGCTGCTCACAGCTGGGCGACGATCTCGCCGGCACCCGCTCGGTCCTGGCCGCTCTGGCCTGTCATCCCAATGCGGGCGGAGTGCTGCTCGTCGGCCTCGGCTGCGAGTCGAACCAGCTCGACCGGCTTCTCGAGGAGATACCGGAGGCGCTGCGCGGGCGCGTCCGGACGCTTCGGGCGCAGGGCGTGGAGGACGAGCTCGAGGAGGGCCTCGCTCTGGTCGACGCCCTGGCCGCGACGGCTTCGCTTTCGCGGCGCCAGCCGGTCGGCTTCGGCGAGCTCGTGCTCGGCCTGAAATGCGGCGGCTCGGACGGCTTTTCGGGCCTCACCGCCAATCCCCTGGTCGGGCGAATGGCCGACCGGGCGGTGGCCGCCGGCGGAAGCGCGATCCTGAGCGAGATCCCGGAGATTTTCGGCGCCGAGCGGCTGCTGATGGCCCGCGCCAGCGACGGACGGGTGTTCGACGGGATCGTCGGCCTGGTGAACGACTTCAAACGCTACTTCCTAGCCAGCGGCCAGCCGGTTTCCGAAAACCCGTCGCCGGGCAACATCGCCGGCGGCATCACCACGCTCGAGGAGAAATCGCTCGGCGCGGTGCAGAAAGCCGGCCACGCGCCGGTCGGCGACGTGCTTCGCTACGGCGAGCGGGTGCGGCGGCGGGGCCTGAGCCTGCTCGAGGCGCCCGGCAACGACGCCGTCTCGTCGACCGCGCTTGCCGCCGCCGGAGCGACGCTCATCCTGTTCACCACCGGCCGCGGGACTCCCCTCGGCTTCCCGGTGCCGACGGTGAAGATCGCCTCCAACAGCGAGCTCGCGCGAAGGAAGCGCGGCTGGATCGATTTCGACGCGGGCCAGGTGCTGCAGGGCGGAATGGAGCCCGCGGCGGACGCGCTGGCGCTCAGGATCGCCGCCATCGCCTCGGGCGAGGAGACGGCGGCGGAGCGCAACGGCGAGCGCGAGATCGCGATCTGGAAGCGCGGCGTCACCTTGTGAGTCGGACGGGCATCGTCCATTTCGGACCGGGCGCCTTCCACCGCGCCCATCAGGCCGACTATGTCGACCGGCTGCTGAAGGAGGATCCGCGCTGGGGGATAGCGGCGGTGTCGCTCCGCTCGCCGGGGACGGTCGACGCTCTGAGGCGGCAGCGCGGGCGGTACACGCTCGCCATCCTCGATTCGGAGACCCGGTTTCGAACCCTCGCCGCGCACAACCGCTTCTTCGGGCCGGGGGAAGGGGAGGGGGTGCGCGCGCTGCTTCGCGATCCGGCGGTGCGGATCGTCTCGAGCACGGTGACCGAGAAGGGCTATTGCCTGGCCGGCGACGGCACGCTCGACATGGATCACCGCGACATCGTCCACGATCTCGGCGACCCCGCGCATCCCGTGAGCCTCGTCGGCTGGCTGGCTCTGGGCCTGGGCGACCGCCGGGCGGCGGGGCTGGCGCCGTTCACGCCCTTGTGCTGCGACAACATGGTCGCCAACGGCAAGAAGCTGCGCGGCGCGGTGCTCGCTTACGCCGCGCGCCTCGATCCCGGGCTCGCCGGCTGGATCGCCGGCGAGGCCGCCTTTCCCGACACGATGGTCGATTCGATCACTCCGGCGACGACCGACGCGCTTCGGGACCTCGTTCGCGAGCAGGGCCTGGAGGACGAGATTCCGGTCAGCCGCGAAGCCTATTCCGCCTGGATCGTGGAGGATGTGCTTCCGGCCGGATCGCCCGACCTCGCCTCCGCGGGGGTGGTCCTGGCGGGCGACGTCGGCGCGTGGGAGCGGGCCAAGCTCCGGATCCTCAACGGCGCCCACTCGACCCTGGCCTATCTCGGGCTTCTGATCGGCCACGGCACGGTCGCCGAGGCGATGGCGGACGGGCCTCTGGCCGGCTTTGTCGAGCGGCTGGTGCGCCAGGATGTCGTCGCCACGCTCGAGCCATCGCCGCTCGATCTCCAGGCCTATGCCGGCGGGATACTGGAGCGCTTCCGCAATCCGGCGATCGGCCACGAGCTTTCGCAAATCGCCTGGGACGGGTCGCAGAAGCTGCCCTACCGCCTGCTCGACACGATCGCCGACGCGCTGGCGGCCGGGCGGTCCGTGGAACGGCTGGCGGTGCCGGTCGCGGCCTGGATGCTGTTCGTCGAGCGACAGGCCGGGGCAGGGGCGGAGATCGTCGATCCGCTGGCCGGGCGGCTGGCGGAGATCGGGCGGAGCAGGGAAGCGGTGTCGGGCCTGCTGGCTTTGCGGCAGGTATTCCCGGTGGGGCTGGCGAAGGACGCAAGGTTCCGCGAGGCGGTCGCGGCGGCGGCTGCCGCGATTCGGGAGACGGGGCCGCGCTCCGTGCTTCTCGGGAAAGCGTCACCCTGAACTTGTTTCAGGGTCCAGGTCTCCACCCGCGAGGCGCACCGGGCCTGGATGCTGAAACAAGTGCAGCATGACGAGACCCGAAGACGGCGACGACTTTTTCCCCTTCCTACTCTTCTGCAGCGTCCCTTCCGCCTTGCTTATGACACCGGTTTCCGTTACGTCGGAAAAAAGAGACTTCGAGGGGTCCTGAGGTGAATCTGCTGACTGTCGATCCGGCGACGATCGCCGGCCGCTTCCTTGCGGCGCGCCGCTCCGCGGGCGGCCTGGCCGACTATCCGGGCGATTTACCGGAGACGCTGGACGACGCTTACAAGGTGCAGGACCAGGCGATCGCCGCCTGGGGCAGGCCGGTCGTCGGCTGGAAGGTGGGCCGCATCAATCCGCCCTTGTCGGACCGCTACGGAGCCGATCGTTTGACCGGCCCGATCTTCTCCGCCCAGATGGCCGGCCACGGCGAGGCGCCCGATTGTCCGGTTTTCGCGGAGGGCTTCGCCGCGGGCGAGGCCGAGTTCCTGCTGCGCATCGGCCGCGCGCCGCCGCAAGGGCAGGAGAGTTTCACGCTGGGCGAGGCGGCGGACCTGATCGACGCCGTCCATGTCGGGATCGAGATCGCCAGCTCGCCGCTGGGGGCGATCAACGCGCTGGGGCCGGTCGCGGTGATCTCCGACTTCGGCAACAATAACGGCCTGGTCGTGGGCGCGGCGATCCCGGAATGGCGGTCGAGCGGCTTCGAGCAGTGGGACGTGACGACCTGGGTGGACGGCGTGGAAGCCGGGGCCGGCCGCGCCTCGGGCTTTCCCGACGGCGCGATCGGCGCGGCGCGCTTCCTGTTCGAGCTGATGGCCCGCCGCGGCATCGCGCTCCAGCCGGGCCAGTGGATCTCGTCCGGTGCCGTCACCGGAGTCCATGACGCCCGCCCCGGCCAGAGGGTCGAAGCCCGCTTCGGCGACGGCTACCGGGTCGCCTGCACCCTGCGCCCGGCTCGGCCGGAGCCGGCATAACCCGTCATCGCGAGAAGCGAAGCGACGAAGCAATCCAGCGGGCGGAGGCGCAGCACTGGATTGCTTCGCTTCGCTCGCAATGACGGCGGCTAATGCGCCCACTCCTTGGTCAGCGCCTCTGCGGTCTTCCCGTCCCACTTGATCTCGAGCTTGCGCTGCCGCGAATCGTAAAGCTCGTAAATGACCAGCCCGTCCGCCTGGCGGCTCTCGATCACTCTGACCGCCGGAAATTTCCCCGCCATGTCGCGTACCGCCGCCGGAGCGGCGCCGAGCTCGATGTCGCGCTGGGTCTCGACGACTCGCCAGCCTCCGCCTTCCTCCATGATATCGAACTCGATCGCCGAGCCGTCCGCGAGCCTGCCGCCGACATCGAAATAGCGGCGGCCGTCGCGGGTCTCGGATTCCGCCTCCGCGGCCTTGAAGCCGGGCTGAGCGGCGTTGGCGGCGGCGAGCACCTCGCCGGGCACTTCGCCGAGCGGCACCTCCGTCTTGCCCGAAGTCTCGACCTTGTTTGCGGCCGATTCGTTACGCTCCTGAGGCGCCGTCTGGCCGCACGCGGCGAGCCCGTAAAGGGCGGGCAACCAAAGCAAATTTCTCATCTTCGCCTCTCCTCCGCGGCATTTGGCGGCAGAGTCGGATTGTATATGACACCGGTTTCCTCTACAAGCTCCGGCGAGGTGCCTAAAAAGGCGCGACGGAGGGTGTTGGAATGGCCGAGACTATCGCCGGGGATGCGCCTTCGCGCGCCTCGAAGTTCACCGGAGGGCGGGTGCGCTGGGGAATATGCGCGCTGCTCTTCTTCGCGACGACCATCAATTATATCGACCGGCAGATGATCAGCGTCCTCAAGCCGACGCTGCAGGGCGAATATGGCTGGGACGAGACCACCTACGCCAACATCGTCTTCTCCTTCCAGCTCGCCTACGCGATCGGCTACGTCGTCTTCGGACGATTGATCGACAAGCTCGGCGCCCGCTTCGGCTACTCGCTCGCCGCGACCATCTGGGGCCTAGCCGCGATGGCCCATGCCCTGGCCAACAACGCCACTCACTTCATGATCGCCCGCTTCGCGCTCGGCATCGGCGAATCGGGCAACTTCCCGGCCGGCGTAAAAGCCGTCGCGGAGTGGTTCCCGAAGAAGGAGCGTGCCTTCGCCGTCGGGATCTTCAACGCCGGCGCCAATATCGGAGCGATCCTGACTCCGCTGATCGCGCCCTTCCTCGTCATCTGGTTCGGCTGGCGGGTCGCCTTCCTGTTCACGGGCGCCATCGTCTTTGTCTGGGTCGTCATCTGGTGGACGGTCTATCGCCGCCCGCGCGAGAAGAAGAACCTGTCCCCGGAAGAGCTGGCCTATATCGAGAGCGACCCGGCCGACGCGCCCGGCGACGTCAAATGGCTGCCTCTGCTCCGCCACCGCCAGACCTGGGCCTATGCGCTCGGCAAGTTCATGATCGACCCGATCTGGTGGTTCTTCCTGTTCTGGCTGCCGAGCTTCTTCGCCCAGGAGCATGGCCTGAACCTGCTCACCTTCGGACTTCCGCTCGCCGCCATCTACATCATCTCCGACGTCGGCAGCGTCGCCGGCGGCTGGCTGTCCTCGAAGCTCATCCACCGCGGCTGGAGCGTCAACAAGGCGCGAAAGACGGCGATGCTGGTATGCGCCTTGTGCGTTCCGCCGGTGATGCTCGCCCCCGGAGTGGCGAGCGTCTGGGGCGCGGTGCTCCTGATCGGCCTCGCCACCGCCGCCCACCAGGGCTTCTCCGCCAACCTCTATACGCTCCCCTCCGACCTGTTCCCGCGCAAGGCGGTCGGCGCCATTATCGGCATCGGCGGAACGCTCGGCGCGGTCGGCGGCATGTTCATGGCCAAGTTCACCGGGTGGGTCCTCGACGCCACCGGCAGCTACATGCCGATGTTCGTCATCGCCGGCTCGAGCTATTTGCTGGCTTTGCTGGTCATCCACCTGCTCGTGCCGCGGATGGAGGAAGCGAGGCTCCCCGGCGACGCGAAGGCCTGAGCGGACATAGCCTCCACGGCGAATGCCGGCGAAGCAATCCAGTGCGGCGTCGGCGCAGCCTGGATTGCTTCGTCGCCTCGCTCCTCGCAATGACGCGGGAACATGCCGGACGACCTCAACTTCTACCTCTTCGCCCTCCCGGCGGTGCTACTGATCGGGCTGGCGAAGGGAGGCTTTTCCGGCCTGGGCGCGCTCGGCACGCCGCTCATGGCGCTCGGCATCGACGACCCGGTGCGCGCCGCCGCCATCCTGTTGCCGATCCTGATCGTCCAGGACGTGGTCGCGGTCGCCGCCTTCCGCAAAAACTGGGACGCCTCGATTCTGAAAGCAATGCTGCCCGGGGCGGTGATGGGGATCGCCCTGGGCTGGCTGCTCGCCGCGCGCATCTCCTCGGACGCGGTGATGGCGGCGCTCGGCGCCATCTCCATCCTGTTCGGCGCCTACCGGCTCGCGGTCGAGCGGGGAGGGCGGATCGCCGCCTCGTCCGGCTCGCCTTCCTGGGTGGGCGGCCTGTTCGGGATCGCCGCCGGCTTCACCAGCCAGATCGCCCATGCCGGCGGCCCGCCCTTCCAGATGTGGGTGATGCCCAAGAGGCTCGAGCGCGACGTCTTCGTCGGCACCTCGGCGATCTTCTTCGCCATCGTCAACTGGATCAAGGTGCCGGCTTATGCCGCCCTCGGCCAGTTCACGGCGGCGAACGCGATCGCGACGGCCGTGCTTCTGCCCGTAGCCGTGCTCGCCAGCCTCGCCGGGGTGAGGCTGGTGCGCCGGGTCTCGATGGAGCGCTTCTACACCATCATCTACGCGCTGATGATCGTCGCCGGCGCCAAGCTGCTGCTCGACGGGCTCGGATTCGCCTGATCGTCAGCCGGGATAGGCGACCGGCAGAGTCGCCGCCGGCCCAGTCATCATAGAGAAGAGGATCCGCGAGGTGATCACTCCGATGACTAAGTAGAGCACGATCGCGGCGACGACGATCGCGGCGGTGTAGGCTACCGATTTGTCCGCCGAAGTCTTCATCAGCACCGGCAGCCCGAGGTACATCAGATAGAAGGTGTAGATAAGGCCGACGAGGGCGAGAATGGCCAAGGGGGGCAGGAGGCCGAAAATGCCGGCGACCCAGGCCGCCGTGCTTGCATAGGCCGCCACCTTGAACGCCTTTACCCTGTCCTTGGTCCCCCCGAAGGTGGGCGCAAGCGCCTCGATGATGAGCGCCAGGATGTAACAGCCGGCCAGCGCCAGCAGGTAGCTGATCACCGCGTAGGCAATGAGGTAGCCCACTGGAATGGCGAAAAATGGACCTCCCATCAGGAGCAGGCCGATTGCGCCGCAAACCGGCCCTATCGCCGCCAGGATCATCACGTAATTCTTGTAGATTCCGCCGATCGTCGCGGGCTCGGAATCGATGACCGGCCATTCGGTCTTCGGAGTGGTGAGGATGTTCTTCACGCGCTGGATGAGAGGGGCGTGAGCTCCTCCGGTCGGATTGGTGGCCATTCTTATTCCCCCTGTTGCCGGCGGAATGAAGCATGTCGGCGCCGGAAACTCAACCGGACCCGCACAATCGCTCCCACGAAAACAATTCGGACCGATGACACCGGTATCAATGGATGCTAAGAGACTGGAATGTTTAGCGCCAGCCTCCTCGCTCTCGTCGCCGCCGCATCCCCCGCCTCCGCGGAGCTCGTCGCCTTTCCGGGGGCGGAAGGGGCCGGGCGGCTGGCGACGGGCGGACGCGGCGGGCGGGTGCTCAGGGTGACCAGCCTCGAGGATAGCGGCGCGGGGACGCTCCGGGCGGCGATCGAGGCGAAGGGGCCGCGCACGATCGTCTTCGACGTCGGCGGCACCATCCGGCTCGAGAAGCCGCTGGTCATCCGCAACGGCCAGGTGACGGTGGCGGGACAGACCGCGCCGGGCGGCGGCATCGCCGTGCGCGACCGGGTGCTCGAGATCGCGGCCGACGACGTCGTCGTGCGCTACATCCGCGCTCGGCTCGGCGACGAAAGCCGGGTCGAGAGCGACGCCTTCACCATCTCGAGCGGCCGCCGGATCATCGTCGACCACGTCTCGGCGAGCTGGTCGGTCGACGAGACGCTTTCCGCGGGGTCCGATTACAAGGCCGCGAAGGACGACCTGCGCGACGTCACCGTGCAATGGTCGATCATCGCGGAATCGCTGCGCAAATCGGTTCACGCCAAGGGCGAGCATGGCTACGGCTCGCTGCTTCGCGGCGGCCGCGGCGCCAGGATGAGCTTCCACCACAATCTGTGGGCTCACCACGTGGCGCGCATGCCGCGCCCCGGCAATTACCTGACGCCGCGGCAGGACAGCGCCGGCGCCTTTTACGACTTTCGCTCCAACGTCTTCTACAATTGGGGCGGAACCCGGTCCGGCTACAATGCCGACAGCGGCGACAAGGCCTCTCATGCCGCCTACAATTTCGTCGACAATGCCTACAAGACGGGGCCCGATTCGAAGCGGCCGGTGGCCTTCGAGGAGGACAATCCGATCGCCCGGGCCTGGTTCGCCGGCAACAGCATGAACGGCAGGATCCCCGCCGATCCCTGGAGCCTCGTCGCCGGTCGCAGCGACGCCGGCTACCGGCTCGCGGGCCCGATCCGCTTTCCCGCCGTCACGCGCGATCCCGCGCCTCGCGCCTACGACAAGGTTCTCGCCGGCGCCGGCGCTTCGCTCCCGCGCGATGCCGTCGACGCCCGAATCGTCGAGACCGTCCGCAACGGGACCGGAAGGCTGATCGACAGCCAGAAGGAAGTCGGCGGCTGGCCGGAGCTGGCCTCCGGAACGCCGTGGGTCGACGGCGACGGCGACGGCATGCCCGATTCCTGGGAGACGAAGCACCGGCTCGACCCGCGCGACCCCGCCGACGGCAATGCCGATCGCGACGGGGACGGCTTCACCGAGCTCGAGGAATGGCTGAACAGCCTGACGGGCTGATCTCCCGCCGCACATTGTGCGCGGGATTCGTCGCGGCCGCCGCTGCATGGCCGGCGCCGGCCTTCGTCTCCGCCTTCGATGCCGTGGTCAGGAAGAGAGGCGGGACCCACTCCAGCATCGCCGCCGCCCTGGCCGATGCGCCGCCGGGCGATCGACCCTACCGCGTCCTTCTCGGCCGTGGACGCTGGGAGGAGAAACTCACCATCACCCGCCCGAGGGTCGAGCTGATCGGCGAGGACCGGCATTCGTCCATCGTCACTTCGGCCGTCGCCGCCGGCCATGACAGGCCGGGCGGCGGCAAATGGGGCACGTTCGGCTCGGCGACGCTCACCGTCGAGGCTCCGGACTTCGCCGCCCGCAACCTCACCGTCGAGAACGGCTTCGACTATGTGGCCAATCTGCGCACCCGCTCGGTCGAAGGCTTGCAGGCGGTGGCGCTCGCGCTCGGAAACGGGGCGGATCGCTCGCGGATCGAGCAGTGCGACCTCGTCGGCCATCAGGACACCTTCTACCTGCGGGCGGGACGGGCGCTCATCCGCGGCTGCTTCATCACCGGTAATGTCGACTTCATCTTCGGCGGCGCGGCTGCCCTGTTCGAGCGGTGCGAGATCCGCTCGCGACTTCGGCCAGGAGAAGAGCTTCAGGGCTATGTCGCGGCTCCAAGCACGCCCCGCCGGCAGGCGGTCGGCCTCGTCTTCGATCGCTGCCGTCTGACCCGGGAGGCCGGGTTGCCCGATTCCTCCGTCTGGCTCGGCCGCCCCTGGCGCGCCGGGGGCAACACCGATTTACTCGGCGCCGCCGCCTGGCTCGACTGCTGGATGGATGCGCATATCCACCCCGATGGGTGGACGTGGATGGGCTATCGGGGCCCCGCCGGCTATCCGATGCGCCTCCAGCCGCTCGACGCTCGTCTCTACGAATATCGCAGCCGCGGCCCCGGCGCGAGGCGCGGGCCGGCGCGTCGGCAGCTCAGCGCCGCGGAGGCCGGCCGCCACCGCCGCTATCCGCTTTCCGGCGACTGGCAACGCCCCTGAAAAAAGGCGGCGGACCCGAGGGCCCGCCGCAGGGTTCACGACGCGGGAGGCGTCAGAAGGTCAGGCGGGCTCCGGCGGTGAAGACCCGGCCGGTGCTCTGGTAGAGCTGGGTCACCGGGCTCGCCTCGTACATCGTGCGATGGGTGGTCTCGTTGGTGAGGTTGCGCGCCTCGAAGGTGAGCCGGATCCAGTCGGTGAGATTGTACGACGTCGCGAAGTCGACGTTGAGCGTGTTCTCGGTGAAGCCGAAGTCGCCGATCACCGGCGAGTTGCACGGGCCGCCATTGTTGGTGGTCGTGCCCGGCGAGCAGGTGCCGGCCGCGAGCGGGAAGCGGTTGACGTAGCGCTCGCGATAGGCCGCCGACACGCGCGCCGAGAATTTCTTGTCCTCGTAATAGAGCGTCGCGTTGAAGGCGTCCGGCGAGGTGTTGAGGAACGGCGCCTCGGCGAACTCGTTCACCGCCGTCCCCTCCGTCTGGTCGCGCCGGGTGCTGAGGATCGTGTTGGTGAGGTAGGTCAGCTCCGACTCGATATGGGTGTAATTGGCGGTGATGCCGAAGTTCCTGAAAGCATCGCCGATAAAGCCGAAATCGGACTGGACGTTGACCTCGAGGCCCTTGATCGTGCCGCCCGGCGCATCCCGGAACTGACGAACCGCGAACAGGCCGCCCTCTTCCACATATTCGCGGAAGGTGGGGTTGGTGAACTGCTGGACCAGCTGCTCGTAAATGGCCGGCTCGAACACCGACTGCAGCGGCAGCTCCGTCGCGATCTGCTGCGGGAAGGAATCCAGCTTCTTGTAGAACAGGGCGACTCCGATGAGGCCGCTGCGCCCGAAATAACGCTCGAAGCTGAGGTCGAAATTGGTCGACCGGAACGGGCTCAGATAGGGATTGCCGACGGTGATCGCCGGCGCGTTGCCGGCATTGTTGAGGGCGCCAGTCAGGTTCGGGAAGGAGGTGGTGCCCGGGGTCAGCGATCCGAGCTGCGGCCGGGAGATGGTCTTCGACGCCGCGAAACGGATCAGGAAGTCGTCAGCCGCTTCCCAGGTGGCGTTCATCGAGGGCAGATAGTCCCAATAGGTGTTGCGGGCGACAACCGGGATGCCCTCGGTGCCGTCGGTGGCTCCGACCCGGCCGCGGCCAACCACGCTGGTGCGGGCGACCCGGACTCCGGCATTGCCGCGCAGCGGCCGCCCGAACAAATTGGTGCTGTAGTCGAGCTGGAAGAAAGCCGACAGGTCGCGCTCGCGCACGGCATTGTTCTGGCGGCCGTCGGGAACGGCCCGGAAGTCGCCCCACTCGTTGACGCAGTTGCAGTTGATCCCGAACTCGCGAATGAATGCGTTGAGATCCGGCACGAACATGCTGGTCGGGGTGCCTTCCGGGACGGTGAGGCCCTGGCCGAAGCCGATCGTCCGGCCGAGGTCGGTGGCCTGGAGGCCAGCTTCCTGGAGGGTCGGGTTGATCGCCTCGATGTCCTGGCTGCGGCGCACCTGGTTGCTGTTGAAATCGAACTGCTTGAAGGTGCCGCCCCAGCGCAGAGTCAGGCTGTCGTCCACCAGATAGGCGAAGTTGAGGCGACCGACCCGGAATTCGTTGTCGACCCGCGTGTTGATATAGCGGATCGCCGACAGGCCCTTGACCAGAGTCCACTGGGTGGGATCGCCCGGGTCGAAGCCGGGGTTGAACACCGGCATGATCGAATCGCCGCGCTCGTCGAACACGTAATTGTCGCGGTCGAGTGAGTTGAACTCGGCGAGCAGGCCAATGCCGCGGAACTCGGAGCGGGAATAGCCGAGCGTGCCTTCGGCGCTGAGCTTGTCGCCGAACTCCTGGGTCACGTTGAGCGTGCCCTGGTAGAAGCTCGTCTTGCCGAACTGGGCGTCGGCGGAGCTGCGCCAGTCGACGTCGTCGAGCAGAAGATAGTCGGCCTGGCCGGCCTCGTTCACGTGCGCCTCGCGCACCTTGGTGTTGGTGCGGCCGAGCAGCGGGACGAACCCTGCGAGATTGTCGGTGCTGGGAATGAAGCCCGGCGAGCCGGACCAGTTATAATAATCGAAGACGTCGAGGTTGCGGGGATTGTAGCTGTTGAGCGTGCCCGGGATGAGCGATCCGGTGCTCTGGCCGCACTCGTCGAACTCGATCCGGCAGGTCGGGTACAGCCCGACCGTGACCGCGCCGGTGGTCGGGTTGACCGAGCCGATGCGGTCGTTGCGGCCGTTATTGTTGATCGTGCCGTTGGCGTTGCGCAGCGGCCGCACCCCGGCATTGCCGCTCTGGAGGAAGCGCGGGTTCGCGCCGCCGGTTCCGGTCGGGAAGTTGCGGTTGAGGCCGATCGGCGTGATGCCGTTGACGATGCTGTCCTGGCGGTAGCGCGAATAGACGCCGTCGAGGATGACCTCGGTTCGGCGGCTCGGCTTCCACTGCGCCGTCGCGGTCGCGCCGAGCCGGTCGTAGGAGAGGTCCTGCCGGTTGATCGACGGCAGCGCCGGGATGATCGTCGTCGGCGAGAGCAAGGCGTAAGCCGCCGGATCCGAGCCGCGGGTGGGGCCGGTGCCGCCCGGGCGCGCGAAGCCGAAAGTGGGCGGAGTCACGCCCGGGATCTGCGAGTTGCGGTAGAGATATTCGAACGCGCCGATGCTCCGGCTGTAGCGGTCGATCTGCTGCTCCTGCTCCTGGTAGGCGACCGAGGCGAGCAGGCCGAACGAGTCGCTGAGCCGGTGCGAGACCAGGGCCGTGAGGCGCGGGTTCCAGGTGCCGCCATTCTCGCGATACTCGCCCTCGACTCCGAGCAGGTAGCGATTGTCCTTGTAGGCGAGCGGCCGGCCGGTGGTGAGGTCGATAATCGCACCGAGCGAGCCTTCGTCGTTCACCGCGGCCGTCGTCTTGGTGACCTTGATGTTGCTGAACAGCTCCGAGGCGAAGGTGTTGAAGTCGAAGCCGCGGGTTCGGTTGGCTCCCGCATCGGACGAGCTGCCGCCGGCGACGGCCAGCGCGTCGGCGCCGTTCAGGCGGGTCATCTGGAAATCGCCGCCGAGGCCGCGCACGGTGATCGAGCGGCCTTCGCCATTGTCGCGGTCGATCGAGACCCCCGGCAGGCGCTGGATCGATTCGGCGAGGTTCGCGTCCGGAAAGTCGGCAATGTCCTCGGCGGTGATCGCATCGATGATCTGGTCGGACCGGCGCTTCTGGCTGAGCGCGTTCTGGAGCGAGGCCCGGAAGCCGGTGATGACGATCTCCTCCTCGGGCGCGGTCGCGCCGTCGACGGGGGCGGCGGTGGGATCGGCGGGCTGCGTGGCCGATTCCACGTCCTCGACGTCGGCCGCGGGCGGAGCCGGCTGCTCCTGCGCCGGACTCGCCGTCTGGGCGGCGGCCGGCGCGGCCGCGATCAGGCCGGCGAGGACCAGAGCGCCGGTGGACGCGTTGCTGGTGAAAGCAGCTTTGACAGTGAGAGCCAATCGAACCTCCGTCTCCAGGAGCCCGCCGGTCTTCCGGTCGGGCATGATCTATGTTGCTACCGGTGTCATGAAATTAACGGCGGGAGGTCGAACCGTTGGCCGGCATTGCCTCTCCCTCGAGAAGCTCTCCTGCTGTCCGCTAAGCCCCCCGGTTCGCAGAAATGCTACCGGTGTCAACGGCTTATAACCGCGAACCGCGGGAATTCGCAAGAGGTTTGAATCACCTATGGGCGGGTGACCTCCCCACCGCGCTCCCTCACGAGCGGGCGGCGGTCCGAAGCGTCGATCCGAAGCCCGCGCGCGTCGACCCGGGCGTGACGGACCAGAAGGCCCCGGCGCGACTTGATTCGAACGTCGCGGAAGGTGAGGCCCTCGATTCCGCGCTCCGGCAGGCCGACGACGATTCCGGCGCGGTCGGCACCGGTCGCGGTAAGACCCTCGACCCGAACGTTGCGGATCCAGGGCGTGGAGCCAGGCTTGTACGGCTGAACCGGATCGGTTTCGGGCGGATAGATCTGGTGGCCGAGGACGAAGCCGCCTTGGGCCAGCCGGTTCGCCACCGCCGTCTCGTCATAGCCGGCGCCCTCATAATAAGCGGAGAAGACCATCGGCGTCTCGACGTCGGTCATCCGGTTGTTGCGGAAGACGATGTCCTGGACGAGGCCGCCGCGCCCGCGGGGCGTCTTGATGCGGATGCCGTACATCGCTCCGGTCAGCTCATTGTCCTCGACGATCACATTGCGCACGCCGCCGATCGTCTCGCTGCCGATGCAGATGCCGCGTCCCGCCAGGCCCTTATTGCCGCGAATGACGATGTTCTCGACCGCCGCGCCGGGGCGGGCCGGGTTCGGCTTCAACGACTTGATGGCCACCACGTCGTCGCCGACGTCGAAGAAGTTGCCGGTGATGAGCATGTTGCGCGTGTCGATCGGGTCGATCGCATCCGTATTGGGGGAATGGGCGAGCGCGACGAAACGCATGTTGCTGACCGTGACGTTCTCGCTGTCCTTCACCACGAGGTGGAAGCTCGGCGAATTGTAGAGGCCGATGCCGTCGAACAGGAGGTTGCGGCTGCGCGCGGCGTGGACGAGGCGGGGGCGGTTGGTGCCGCCGCCGCTCTTGGCCGCTCGCGCCTGCTCGCGCCAGCGGTCCCACCAGCTCGCGCCCTGGCCGTCGATCCGGCCCTTGCCGGTGATCGCGACATTGTCGGCATCCGCGATGTTGATGAGGGCGATCCAGTCGGCGTTGGTGACATAGGCCTGGGTCGCCCTGGTAACCTTGTAGGGGCCGGTGTCGGTGATTCCGACCAGCTCCGACCACGGCGCGAGGTGGAGCCGTATGTTGGATCTGAGGAAGATGGGGGCGATCAGATATTCCCCACGCGGCACGTTGACGGTGCCGCCGCCCTTGGCGGCGCAATCGTCGATCGCGCGCTGGAACGCGTCGGTGTCGAGGAACACGCGAGTCCCTTTGGCGCCGTAGGTCCTGACGTCGCAGATCCGGTCGGGAAAGGAGACCCGGGCCTGGGCCGACGCCTCGGATCCCAGGCAGGCGACGAGGGTGGCGGCGACGCAGCTAATGGTCTTCATCGGACATCCTCCATGCGCGGGCGGCGCCGCGCCTAGAGGGGGTGAGCGGTGGAAGGCAAGGGCCGAGCGACGCAATGAACGCTCGGGCCCGCGGCCGGTTACTAGGCCGGCGGGTCGCGGGGCTCGGGCGGCGCAGGGCACGCCGCCCCATCGGTCAGCCCCACCCTGCGCAGCCAGCGAGCCTCGATCAGCTTGATCACGTCATAGCCGCCGATCGACAGCATCGCCGCGGTGAAGGCCGCTCCGCTCCTGCTTAGGCCGAAAAGCTCGGTCGCCGCGGTCGCGGCGATGACCAGCAGCGGCGTGATCAGCAGCCGCCTTATCCACCACTGGCCGTCGGGGCGGCGGTGCGCCTCGAGCTCGCGGCCGTAGGAAGCGGCGATCCCCGCGGCGAGCGCCGCCGCGATGACGAGATAGGTCGCGCCGTCCGCCAGGAACCCCATCCACGTCACCGGATCCGCGCCTCCTCCCGTTCTATGAAGGCGATGACTCGGTCGAGCGTCGACTGGCGCGGCTGCCGGCCGTCGCGAAGGTTGCTGACGAAATTGGGATCGCCCACGGCGTCGCGTCCGAGCCTCGACGGGGTGGATTTGGTAAGGCGGAGATAGCGGTCAATGCGGTCAAGAATCATGGGAAAGCTCCGAATCGTCTATTTCCTATGTTTCCATGAAGAATCCTACTTGTCTAGGACAATTCCTGCCGCTAAACAGGGTATATGGACCGGGTCGACCCACGCGAGGCCCTCGAGCGCCTCCTCAAGGAACGGGGTGAGGATTATGCCGGCCTGTCGCGGCTGATCGGCAAGAATCCCGCTTACATCCAGCAATTCATCAAGCGCGGTACGCCGCGCAAGCTGGACGAGGAGGACCGCCGGACCATCGCCCGCTATCTGGGCGTGAGCGAGGCCTTGCTCGGCGGGCCGGACACCGCCCAGGCGGAACCTTCCGGCGAGATGATCAGGGTCCCGCGCCTCGATGTCGGTGCCTCGGCGGGCTATGGCGCGATCAACGATTCCGAACTGGCCGTGGCGCATATCGCCTTCGATCCCAAATGGTTGCGCCAGCTCTGCAAGGGCGGCACCAATCACCTCTCCTTCATCAGGGTGCAGGGCGATTCGATGAGCCCGACACTGGCGGACGGCGACGACATCCTCGTCGACGGAGCGGACGGCGCGGAGCGGCTGCGCGACGGCATCTACGTGCTTCGGCGCGAGGATACCTTGATGGTCAAGCGCCTCGCGGTGAACCCGTTCGCGGCAAGGGCGACGATCACCAGCGACAATCCCGCTTATCCCGAATGGAAGGATTGCGAGCTCTCGACGCTCACCATCATCGGCCGTGTGGTCTGGGCGGGCCGCCGCCTGAGCTGAGCGTCCGCTGCTCAAGGATTAATCCTATGGGCTCCTGCGCTCCGGCGCCTATCCTGCGAGGGCGGCCCTCGCCACCGGCTTCCCGAATCAATAAGGCAGGCCCGCCAGACCCCGACCGAAGGCGCCCATGAGACACAGCTACGACCCTGCTCCGGACCGCCACGCCAGGCTCGGCGAGGCGCATCACATGGCGATGGAGCTGCTCGGCGCGGCGGAGCAGGCGGGCCTGTTCCGGGCCGGAGTGTCGGAATCGCAGCTGAGCCGGGAGATCCAGGCCCTCGGACGGGAACTGTTCGGGACGTTCAAGCACTGGCACAAACGGATCGTCAGGGCGGGCCCGAACACCCTTTGCACCTACGGCGGCGATCCTCCGGACGTCCTCGTCCGGGAGGACGACATCTTGTTCGTCGATCTGGGGCCGCTCTTCGGTTCCTGGGAGGCCGATATCGGCCGCACCTATGTCGTCGGCGGCGATCCCGACAAGATCCGGATGCGCGATGCGATCGAGGCCGCCTGGTACTCCGGCCGCGACTATTTCAAGGCGAATCGCGACAGCGCGACCGGCGCCGACCTGTACGGGCTCGCCGCCGAAGCTGCGCGCGCGCAGGGCTACGAATTCGGCAATTGGCATTCCGGCCACCTGATCGGCAACTTCCCGCACGAAATCGTCCAGGGCGAGTTTCAGGAGAATTATCTCCATTCCGGCAACCACACCCGCTTGTGCGACCCGGACGGCGGCGGGTATCCGCGAACCTGGATCTACGAAATCCATTTCGTCGACCGCGAGCGCGGCTATGGCGGATTTTTCGAGCAGTGGCTGGAGCTGGACTAGCCCAAGGCACATCGTCTCCGGCGGCGCGCCTGGATACAAAAGGCAATATGTTCATTTCCCTGAAGCCGGCCGGAAAGTTGCCGGGCGAGCGGTTTGCGAGCGGCGGGATCGTGTCGGCCAGCCGCCCCACCGCGCGATCCTAGCCACGGAGATTGTGCAATGGCGTTCCAACTCGCTCCACTGCCTTATGCCCCTGATGCCCTCGGCGAATATATGTCGGCGGAAACTTTATCCTTCCACCACGGCAAGCATCACCGGACCTATATCGACAAGGTCAACGCCATGCTGGCCGACGCTCCCGGCGCCGGCGGCTCGCTCGTCGAAATCGTCCGAACGGCGAACGACCGGCGCGATTCCGCGCTGTTCAACAACGCCGCGCAGATCTGGAACCACAATTTCTACTGGCGCTGCCTTGCGTCGGCAGAGGGGCGCAAACCGGCCGGCCGGCTGGCGGCGATGGTCGACGACGCTTTCGGGTCCGTCGACAACATGCTGCTCCGGCTGAAGGAGGAAGCGACCGGCCATTTCTCGAACGGCTGGGCGTGGCTGGTCCTCGATCGCGGCAAGCTCGCCATCACGTCGCTCCACGATGCGGACACTCCCGTCGTTCACGAGGGCATGAAGCCGCTGCTGACGCTCGATGTGTGGGAGCATGCTTATTACATCGACTATCGCAACGACCGCGCCGGTTTCGCCGCGAAGGTGCTCGGCAATATCGTTGACTGGGATTTCGTCGAGCAGAACCTCGACGGAGAGGGCGTCGCGCGCGCCGACCAGGAGGGCTGACCGGCGCCCGGCGACCGGCGGACCGGCGGCATCGCGTCGAGGAGGAGCGAAGTCGCGCATGAAGCCTCCAGGCGTCGGTACGTCCCAATCCGGCACGCTGCCCGCGTTCGATGCTTTTTCGGTGGCACCGGCCTGCTGGCGCGATCATCATGGGCGGGGGGCGCTCCGGTCCGGCCCCCAGGAAGGCCGCCGTGGACGCCATTCTCACGACTTCGCCCTGGCGCGAAATGTTCTGGATCGTCCTGGGCGCCGTCGCCTTTGCGCTGCTCGCCGCCTCGGTCTGGCTCGGTCGCGATGCGCTGCGTCCGCGCCGCCGCATCCGCCGCGCCCCGCTGCCGAGCCGCCCCGTCGTCCCGCCGCCGCCGAGCGCGCCCGACCGGACCGACCGGCTCGAGGAGATTGAAGGCATCGGCCCCCGCGCCGAGCAACTGCTGCGCGAGCACGGCATTTACACCTACGAGCAGCTCGCCGCGCTCCGGCCCGCGCAGCTGCGCTTCATCCTGCTGCGCTACGAGGATTTCCGCTTCTTCGACCCTTCGACCTGGCCTTTCCAGGCGCGCTTGCTGGCGGAGCGCCGCTGGGCCGACTTCCGCCGGCTGATCTCGGCGCTCGATGGCGGCGTCGTGCGACTGCGCGACGTGCGCGGCGTCGGCGACTGTCACCGCCACGTCCTCGAGGAAGGCGGCATCCGGACCGTCGGAGACCTGCAGCGAAGCTCGGCCGATCAGATCGCCATGCTGTTCCCGGGCCGCGAGCGCGAGCATATCGCCGGGGTCGCCACCGGCTGGATCGAGGAGGCGCGCCGGCTTCACGAGGGCGACGAGGAGGCGCTGTCGGAGCTTGCCGGGATCGATTGGGACGGCCGCGGCGGGGGCGCCGCGAGCGGCTATGGCGCTTACGAGGGGGCGCGTTTCGATCGCGAAGCAGGCCGGGGCCATGGCGGCGGCTGGTGGAGCGGCGGGCGCGGCGGCTGGCGCGAGCGCGACGAACGCCACGACTCCGAACGCCGCGGCGGTTCGGGCCCGGAGATCATGGGAGTGCCCCTGGCGCTCGCCCTGCTGCTGCTGCTCCTGCTCCTGCTCTTCGGCATCGGCGGCTGCGTTTCGACCATGGCGACGCTGAGCCGGGTCGACGGCCTGATCGCCATCCATCAGTCGGAAGCGGAGTGGTACCGCCGAGGCGCCTATGGCCGCGACGGCCGCGACGGCCGCGACGGCCGTGACGCGCCGGGCGGGGGCGGCAACGGGCCGTCCGGTTGTTGCCCCGCGCCCTACCCCTGCCCGGGGGCAGGTGCGTCGGGCGGGGCATCGTCAGGCGGGTGCGACCCGGCGCCGCCTCCTCCACCGCCGCCATCGCCTCCGCCCCCCGCGCCGCCTCCGCGCTCGTGCCCCGCGCCGCCGCCCGACAGCTCCTGCGACGAGGACGGGGCGGCATGCGGGTGTACGGTGGAAGAATATACGACCGAGGAATATTAGCGGCCCCGCGGCGCGGGAGCCTAGGCTCCGCCGCTAGGTCACCGCCTAGGCCCCTGCCTAGGTCCTTATTGAACCCCCGGCTCATTGACCACGTGCCCCTCGGCGGCCGAAGCTTTAGCTTTGGCCAGCAAGGGGAAGAAGCGTGGTAGAACAAGCCAAAGGCGGCCGCGACGCCAACTCGCTCGACGGCTTCCTGTCCGCGGCGAACTGCTTCGTCGCCAACACCTTCGCCGCCCTCGGTCGCTCTGGCGGACAATCGAACGACGCCGCTTTGCTCGAGGCGAACGTCGAGACGCTGACCGAGCAGTTCCGGCGGATGACCGAGAAGGTCCAGCACGGCTATGCCGAGGTCAACGCCCGGATCCGGGTCCAGGTCGACGAGTTCCTCGATATCCAGCAGGGGCGAATGATCGCCTGCAACACCGAGCGTACCGCGGCCGCGGTCATGGCCAAAGGGGTGAGCGAGGCCTTTCTCATCTGGCTGGCTCGGAACCTGCAGGAGTTAAAGAAGATCATCCGGATGATCCTCAGGATCCTCTTCAACGGAGTCCCGCCCTGGTATGACGACATCGCCTTGCTGATCGACGAGCTGGCGCACATCATCCTGTCGCTCTTCGCGGCGGTCAGCGGGCTCAACGGGTCCCGGGTGGCCTCGGAGCTTTCCAAGAGCGAGCAGAATTTCTGGGCCGAGCAGGCCGCGCTCGACCGCGTCGCGGCGATGCGCAGGCAGATGCGCCGGGAGAATGAAGACTAGGCGGCGAGGGCGGCCGATCCGATTGAGCCGGATCGGCCGACGAGCTCGCCGCTCCCTTGCCAAGCAGGCATTCAGGAGATCGTTATTCCGGCCGCTTTCAAGCGGGCGATCGCCGCTGTGGACTCCGCCTCTACTTCTGGAGTGAGCCTGTACACGCCGTGGTAGGACACGAACCATTTGATCTTTCCGCTGCCGCCGGCGTCGGTTCTGGCCTTTAGATCCACCAGCAGGTCGGCGCACCCTTTGTTCGTATCCCCGACCCTCAAATACGGGTTCCGGCCACAAGGGTTCAAATTCAATGTTATGTGGATCGTGTCGATGGCACGCGAAGCCGGCTGCCTTTGCCGGTAGCGCAGCATGGCGTTGTCGAAGTCCGTGGCGAGATTCTGTTCCGCGTGAGCTGCGCCTTGTGTGCTGTGGTAGGCCGCCTGACGCTCGCCGTTGAATGACAGGACTGCGACTGTCTCATGAGCCTCGGCCGTTATGTTTATATTTTGCGCCCCGGCATGATGGAGGGCCTCGACGAGCCCCAGCTTGGGCCAGCTCTCGACTCGCGTCCCGATAAAATTCGGGGTCGCTGAGCGGGCAAAAGCTGGATCGTAAGGGCGCGCTTGCGCCCGTTGACCGAACCAGAATTCGTTCGGCTGCGGAAAAACATGCGACGCTGCGGGGGCTCCTGTCAAGCTCGTCGGCGCGCTGGCGCTGGCGGCACTGGATCCGGCGCCGGAACCGCCTGCTAGGGCAAGCCTGGCAAGCGCCTTCTGCCTCTTCGCCTCGATTTCCTCCGGAGTAGCGCGTGCCCGCCCGGCGCCGGCGCCCGAGGCCGAGTCTTCCGTCTCCATCCTGGCATCAGCTGCGGCGCTGGCCGCCGCGAGAGCGAATTGCGCGGACGCCTCGGCCCTTCGACCGAACCAGAATTCGCCCGGCTGCGGAAAAACATGCGACGCTGTGGGGGCTCCTGTCGAGCTCGTCGGCGCGCTGGCGCTGGCGGCACTGGATCCGGCGCCGGAACCGCCTGCTAGGGCAAGCCTGGCAAGCGCCTTCTGCCTCTTCGCCTCGATTTCCTCCGGAGTAGCGCGTGCCCGCCCGGCGCCTGGGGCCGGGGCCGGCTCTCCCGTCTCCATCCTGGCATCAGCCGCGGCGCCGGCCGCCGCGGGAGCGGATTGCGCGGACGCGGATGCAGCCGCGATCTGCGCGGCACGCTCGCTTGGAACCGCCACCACCGCCTTCCTCGGCGGGTTCACCCGGCCGGTCACGATCACGCTCGCGACGGCGGCGCCCGGATCGGGAGGCACCGGCGTCAGCTCCAGGGATATCATTCCATAGGCGCGCTTGATCTCCGCGATCAGGCCTGGCAGCTGCGCGACGGGAACCTTCGGATCGGCGGCGGCCGACACAGCCGCGCCGACTCCGGCATCGAGGTCGGCCTGCTTCTCCGCGGCGTCGCGCAGGTCGGCCGACTCTGCCGGCGGAGCCGATGCGGCAGCAGCTTCGGACTTCGCCTTGCGCTGCACAACGCCACATGCGGCGGTGTAGCCGATACGGCGCTGGAGACCGATGAAGGGATGCTCGCGGCGGGCTGGAGCTGGAGCCGGAGCCTTGCGAGCAGGACTGGAGCGCGACCTTCCCTGGAGCATGCGCGGCATCAGCTTCGGCACCTCTCATAAGCCCTGGGTCCGGGTGCGCCGCATTTCTCGATCTGCATGGCCAGGGTCATCGCCGGGCGAACGAGCAGTCGCCGATCATCGGGTCCGCCTGCAGCCGCGCCAGCGCCTCGGAGCGGGCGTGGACGTTGAGCTTGGTGAGGATCGCGTGGACGTGGTTCTTCACCGTCGCGGTGCTGAGGCAGAGCTGGCGCGCGATCTCCTTGTTGCTCATCCGCCGGCCGAGCAGGCGAAGCACCTCGCGTTCACGCCGAGTGAGCTCGTCGCCCGGCTCGCCCGCCGGCGCCAGGACGGCCTGGCGGCGGCGCAGCTCGCGAAGCAGACCGCCCGAAACCTTCGGATCGCAGGATACCTCGTCCCGAAGCGCCCGGCGGAGCACCTCGCACATGTCCTCGACACAGGCGTTGCGCGGGACGTAGCTGACGAAGCCGGCGTCGGCGCAGGCGATCACGTCCTCCGCCGCCTCTGGCAGGGCCAGTGCGATCGCTTTGACGTGCGGGAAGGCGTGGATGAGCGCTCGGCCCTGCTCCAGTGCCCGCCGGTCGGTAACGTCCATGAGCACGACGTCCGCCTCGCCGCTCTCCAGCACGGCGCCGAGCGCCTGGACGTCGTGGCAGGCGACGGCGCGCGTGTCGGGCTGAGCGTCGAGACATGCGGCCACACCGTCCGCGAACAGCCGCACAGGCGAATAGACGACTACGCCGAGGATAACCGATCCCCCCAGTCCAGGTTCCGGGCGCCTTCGTCCGCACAGCGGACAGGCTGTCCCTTAGTTGTTGGATAAGCCCACAGCTTAAGATGCCGCGACATGCTGGCAATCAGCCGTCACGGCGATACACGGCGCCAAGTCATAGGACGTGAGCGCAGTCGAAAGAGGACCCGAAGGCGCCGCCGTTTGCAAGGAAAACCTGCATCCGATCGGCGGCCGGCGACTTTCTGCGGCCCCATTCTCCATTTGCCGGTTACTTCTTCCCTTCGACAAAGTTTCACCGCTCCTCGATGTGCACAGGAATCAGTCGATTTGAGCAACCTTGTTTCATAGTCACCGTTTTTGTCTGATAGTCGCGGAATCCGTCACCCGGCCGCGGCCTGTGCCGCTCGCGGTGGAGGTGCCCGAATTGTCCGTTGCGGGCGTCGGCGGCTGGGCCTGATCGCCGGTCACGGCCTCGCAGTGGCAGGCGATCGGCTTGACGTAGCGCCGGCCGCTCCGGTCGATCGTGCGCAGCCCCTGCCGGGTGACCAGGACGGAGCCGAGCAGCACCCACGGTTCGCCGCAGCAGGCGCATTCGCCGCATTTCCTCAGGCAATCTCGGAGAGCGGCCGGCCCGGTCGGAGCTTCCCCCCGTACCGGCTTCTGCCCCGCCTCGCCGGCATCATCCTCCGCCGCAGGCGCGGCTCGGCAAATGTCCGTCGGCGGACGATCTCCGAAGGCCTGAACGAGCGCATGGTCGCGCATTCGGGAGCATTGTTGTGCCGGCTCGCCGCCGGTCGGGCCGCAGCCGCAGGGGCGCGCAGCCGCCTCCGCGGCCGTCACTCGGCGCGCCGCGATCCACATCACTTGCGCCTTCGTCGGATCGCGGCGGCACGGGTCGGGTGTCAGATCCAGCTTGAGCGGACCGCAAATCTCGACGGGATAGCCGTCGCAACCCAGCGCCACGCCCTTCTCCACCGTCAGGATGAAGTTGGCAGCGCACTCCCGTTGCTCCGTTTCACCCGTCGATTCGGCTCCGTCTTCCTCGGTCTCCGCCGACTGGTTCTCGTCCGGATGCTTCAGGTCGAGGCCGCAGACGATGCCGCAGCCGAAATAGGCCTTGAGCAGCACCTGGATCACGGAGAGCGGGTAGCGCATCGCCTGGGTGAGATCCTCGGCGGTGACCAGCATTCCGTCGCTGAACTGAACCGCCTCGGTCGAGCCGGGCTGAGTCTTCTTCCATTCGATCGTCTGGTTCATGGCGGTTCACTCCTAATAGGATTCGGCGGGCGGGCTCGCTTCCGGCTCCGGCTCGGGCGGCGGGGGCGGGGCTCGGGTCTCCGCGGCGAAGCGCAGAAGCGCGACGAACTCGCCGCCGGGGAGGCTGTGCGGCGGCGTGCGCGGCGCGTAGTCGAGCGGCACCGCGTCGAGGAAATTGTCGCAGCGATCGCGGATCATCTGCCCGCGGATCGTCAGTTCGACTCGACCGCCGCTCTTCAGCTCCGAGCGGCTTTCGATCTCGTTGCGGATCCAGCCTGGGTTGATGCGAAGCCGGTAGCGGGTTGCATGGCCGTCCTCGGCATCAAGCGGTTGCGCCGCCGCCGGGATGCGGCGGGTCAGCAGATAGTCCGCCTGCCGCTCCCAAAGGATCGCCGTGAGGAAGACTGAGCCGGGGTGAACGGTATCGATCCGCACCGGCCTGGTGAAGACGATCTCAGGCCCGGCCCGCAATGCCTCGGCAAAGCCCTCCCATGGCACGTCGTCGGGCCAGCCGTCGGCGCCGCCGCGGTTGTTCGGACCCCACAGCACAGCCTCGACTCGCGCCAAATCGTTCTGGCAGCCCTTGATGAGATCATAGAGCAGGGGCGTGCGATACACCCACGGCCGCACCTCGCAGGTCTCGTGGACCGCGCCGAACCCCCAATGAGGGTCGCACTTCGGATTGTCGCAGAGGTTGCGCACCTCGACGCAGGCGATCGGGATGCCGGCCTCCGGATCGTAGTACACGTCACTGCAGCCGATCCGGCAGAGCGCTCCCGGCGCGCCGCACGCCCATTCCAGATCGGGAGCCGCCGGCAAAGGGCCGTCACGGGAGTCGTTGCGCATGCAGACATATTCATCGAGGCCGATGCAGCGGGCTTCGCTCGGGCGGACGCAGGCGCGGTCGAGCGCCCGACATTCCTCGACGAGGCGGTAGACGACACCCTCCTCGATCCACTGCGGCCGGTCCGAGCAGGGTCCGCAGCCGCCGCCCGGAACCTCGCGCCGCGCATAATGGATGGAGAGCGTGAACCGGCCCGCGCATTCGGGCATGGCGACCAGCTCGCCCAGGGTGACGGCCCCGCCGGGCCAGTGGAGCAGGCGCCCGTGGCGGTCGAGCGCCATGCCGCAGCTCACCTTCAGGGGAGTCGGCCCTTCCTCGCGCGTTACCGCGAGCCCGAAGATGACGCCGTGGCCGTGGAGGCCGCGCATCAGCTTCTCCGTCCGCGCGCGCTGATCGTCCATCATCAGGTTGAGCTGCTCGGCGGTCAGAGTCTGGGTCGGCGAGAAGAGCGGCCGCCTGGTCCAGCGTTGCGGCGCCTTCGGATCGGCATCGGCCATGGTCTCTCTCCTCATGCTGCGGCTCAGGCGAGACGGCGCGCGCCGTCCGGCGCCGCCGTCCCGTCGATCGGAATGGGTGGAATGTCGCTCGGCGGCAGCTGCCAGCCGCCGGCGCGGGTGATTCGCCCGAGCTCCACGCCGCGCGGGTCGGAAAGCCGCCCGCCGTCGAGCGGCAAGGCGTCGTCCAGCCGTCCGGGCGGCGGGAGGCGGGTCGCCAGCCCGACGCTGAGCTCGACCCGGCAATGGGCGGGCACGAAGATGTCGATCAGGTTGCGAACGATCGGTTCGATCAGCGCCCGCCGCTCCGCTTCCAGCTCGATCTGGATCGAGACCAGACCGCAATTCGCGCAGAGCAGAGCGTCGACGTCCGTGCAGCTGCGCCCGAGCGGCGCTTCGCCGAGCCGCAGATCCTTGCGCCCGAGCACGAATTCCACCGGTCGGTGCGCCACCACGCGCGTGTCGCGGCCGAGCCGCGCGGTGAAGCGGGTGCGGCGGCTCGACAGCACCCAGAAGGCGGCGGCGGCCGCGCTGTCCACGACCCTTGCTCTGCCTCCGGTAACGTGGCCGAGCATGCGCTCGAGCGCTCCCAGCGTGCCCCGTTCGGCGAGAAGCGTTCCGGCGTCGGCCAGCAAGCGCCGCTGGACGTCGGCGCCGAGGCCCGAGGTGGGCGGAAAGCCGAGCCATTCGAGCAGCCAGGACAGCCATTCGTCGCTGGCCGTGGCGGGATCGATCCGGCCGGGCAGCGCGTCGATCGTCTCGCTCAGGCCGCCATAGAGCGCTTCGATCGGCGCGAGAAAGCGGCGGAGCTGAGCGGCCGAACCTTCGTCCTCGCGGTAGATCGCCGGAAGGTCGTCGAGCCACGAGCGATCCGGATACCGCACCCGAAGCGAAAGCAGCGACACGGGCGAAGCGCCGGCCGGGCATTCGAACTCGAGCTTCAGCCACAAATGCGTCTCGCGCGCGCCATCGAGAAGGAAGCGGAGGACGCGACTTCCTCCGGAGCCACCGCGATAGGTGCGGGTGTCGCCTTCCCAGACGATCGACGGGTCCACGGCCTCGACGCGGCCGGCGCGGCTTGCGCTCGTCGAGGCGAAAGCGTGGCGGATGCTCTCGATCCGTCCCGCCTCGGTTTTGCCGTAGCTGGCGAAGCTGACCTTGAGGGTCGCCTCCTCCGGCATCTCCACCTCGATGTCGGCGCGGTTCCAGCCGGAGGGAGTGCCGTCGGGGGAGATCAGAGCGGGCGTGATGAAGACTCCTGTCGACACGTCCGCGCCCTCGTCGCCGGCGGCTGCGAGTCCAAGGCGGTAGAGCCCGTCCGCGGCGGCCAGCAGCAATGTCTCTCCCCAGAGCAGCCCTCCGACCGGAGAGGCGGAGGCCGGCAAGCGAAGGATCTGGCGCGCAACCTGATTGCCGTCGCGCGACACGGCGAGCAGCGGCAGGTCCGCGGTCGATCCCGCGAGCCGGATGCGGCCGCGGCCATCGATCGCCAGGTGGCGGGGCGGAGGTTCGTCGCGCGCGAGCTTGAAGCAGAACGGCTTGGCGGTGCGGCAGGTGGCGAGATCGACGACATGCAGCCGCCAATCGTTCGCCGTGGCCGCGCGCGGCTCTCCGGGGCTGTCGAGCACCGCAAGCCAGGTGCCGTCGGGAGCGGCCGCCAGAGCGATCGGCCGAACGGCGCAGAGCAGATGGAGGCGGGTCGGGGCGAGACAGCCCCGGCCGTCAATGTGTCGGACATAGGCCCCGCGACGGCTCGCGATGAGGAGCCAGAGGCCGTCGCAGCCGTCGCTCGCGCTGGCGATGAGCTTCTGATGGGCGAAGCTTCCGAGCTGCTGGAGGGTTCGCGAGTCGAAGCGCGTGACCCGTTCGGGGGCCTGTACCCACAATCGGGCCGGACCCATGAACAGGGCGACCGGCGCCTCGACGTCGAGCCGCCCCTGAACTTCCGGGCCGAAATCGTAGAGCCGCACCAGCTCGCCGCTCGATCGCCGCAGCCAGGCGGCGCGGCCGCAGGCGTCGATCGAGGCAAGGCTGCCGGCGTCGCTGCCGGCCACACGGCGCGCGACCAGCGGGGGCGAGAGCGTCAGCCGGCCGTCCTGCGGATCGAAGCCGCTCATCGCGCCGGCGTGCCAGTGAGCCGCCGTGGCGAAGCGGTAGGAGCGCTCCGCGAAGTGGCCCATCCTACGCCTCCACCCGCACGGCGAGTTCGATCCTGCCGGCGACCGCGACCTCGATCCGCGCCAGCGGCACCGAAATACGGTCCGGAGCATCGCCGCGCGCGCCGATCCGGAGTCGCGGCACCGCGATCACGCCTTCGGCTCCGGCGATCAGCGCTTCGAGCTCGCCGATCGTCACCGGCCGGCCGCTCGGCCACGGCTCGATCGCCGGCGACCTCCTCGTCGCGCTGAGCCGCGCCTGGAGCCTGGCGCGGACGGCGTCCTCGATCGACGGCCGGTCGCTTCCCGCCGCGATCAGCAGCTCGGCCGAGACGGCGATCGGCACCGGCTCCGCCGCCGCCAGCGACAGCCGCTCGCCGAGCACCCGCCGCGGCGCCAGCCGCCGTTCGATCGCATCGATCCAGGCATCGCCGCCGCGGACGCCGTCGCTCGGATGGAGGAGGAGGGTGCGGGCGCCGGGGACCGGCCGGTGCGGCAGCGTCGGAAGGAAGCGCGGCAGCACCTCGGCCCGCTCGAGGCCGAAGCCCCGCAGTCCGGCGGCCGCGTCGCGAAGCTCCGCGTCGGTGAGCATCGCCGATCTCTCCTGCGAACGGCGTCGCAGGTCCGTCAGCAGCGCCTCCCGGTCCCACGCGTCGCATCCGCCGCTCATCGCCTGGTGGTTGGTCCAGCGCGCCGCTTCGGCGGGGACACCTTCGACGCTCCACGAGACTCCTGCGATGAGATTGCCCTTCGTCCCCGCGGTTACGTCGAGGGCGCCGCGGTCGACCTGGCGGCCTGGCGGCGGTATCCGGCCATTGACGCCATTGCCGAAGCGGATGGTGGCCCCGTCTTCGTCGAGGGTATAATGGCAGTCTTCGGGGCCCGACGGACCGAGACCGGCGACCCGGCTCCACTCGACCCGTCCGCCGAGTTCGAGGGTGAGCACCTCGAGGGGATTGTGGGCGGCGTCCGGGGCCGGCAGCATCCCGGCCCCGAGCGACAGCTCGAGGTCCGGCAGGCCGGGGCTTCTGCCGAGCATCGTCGAAGCCAGGGTCTCGATCTGCACCAGCGGCAGCACGTCGAGCGCAACCCGCGTCGGCAGTGCGCGCACCGGGGCGCGGGTGAAGTCCAGCCGGATCGCGGAGACGCCCGCGGCGCCGGCGGCGATGTCGAGCAGCGCCGCTCCCGACCGGCGCGCGCCGCCGTCGATCCAATCCATCCCGGCCCGATGCCAGACGCCGTCGCCCGTCCGATAATCGAACGCGATGGGGAGGGCGAAGTCCGGCTCCAGATCGGCCAGCGGACCGGCGAACTCGAGGCCGACGGCGATCGTCGCGGCGGCCGTCGCCCCGGCGAAGAGCGGCCGGGCCAGATTGAGCTCGAGCCAGTCCGTCGCCGGATCGAGGCGGATTGCGCCGCTGCCGTCCGATCGCACCTTCGCCGGCTTTCCCGCGGCCCCGGCGGTCATTCCGAACGGCGCGCCGCTGAGGCGAAGGTCGGCGGCCGTCGTGAAGATCAGCCCCGGATCGCGGACCGGCCACGCCCGGGTCCCGCGGGTCAGCGCCTGCTCGTGTCGCGCACCGCCGGCGGCGGGCCACAAGAGACCGCGCGCCGGCCGGGCCGGCCTCGGCTCGGCCCCGAGCAGCGCCGCGAACGCCCTCAGGTGCGAGTCGCCGACGAAGCCGATACGGTAGATCTGCAGATCGATCACCCAGGCCAGCAACTCGAGCAGGGTGATGCCCGGGTCGTGGACATTGTGATCGGTCCAATCCGGCGCGTAGCGCGGGATCAGCGCCCTTCCTTCCTCGACGAGGGCGTCGAAGTCGATGTCGTCGAGGTCGGGAACCGGGATCATCGCGCGCCCCGCGGCGGCTGGACGACGAGGGCGATATCCTCCCCCTCCGCGCAGACCAGCGCAGCCGGGTCCAGCCGGTCGAGATCGATGCCGGCGTCGCACGCCGCGATCGCGACATCGGCGACTCGGTCGACGCCGCTCACGGCCGCGGCGATCCGTTGCACGTCGCTGGGCCAGGGCCTGCGGCCGAAGGGCCAGCCGAGGCCGCCCGGCCCCCCATCCATCGGATGGAGGAAGCCGATGATCGCCTGGCGCACGTCATGTTCGACCTCGGCCACGCCCTCGGCGGTGCGCGCGATGACGATCGCTTCGACCCGGATACGGACGTAGCTGGGCGGCCGCACGCGGATCGCCCGCGGCTCGAGGGCACCCCAGGCGGAGGCCGCGATGTTGCGCGCGATCCCCTCCCGCCGAGCCCGCGACGGCACCGGGCACCGCTGCCCGGCCTGGCGGATCGCGACGACCAGATCGATGGCGCAGCCGCGGGTGCGAAGGCAGAGCGCTCGAACGACGTCGGGCGATGAACTGGTGGCGAGCGCCTCGATATCGGGCGGAGTCAGAGCCCGGTTCGCGTGACGCAGCCGGGCCGGGGCGGTCGCCGCGAGCCGCTCCTTCGGCGGTGCGTCGGCGCCCGCTCCGGCATCGACCGGATTGACGGCGAGCTCCACCGATTCGAGCGAGGTCTTCAGCTGGCTGACGGCAAAGGCGGGCACGTTGCCGCGGCTGCCGCCGCCGGCCTGGTAGCCGACGGCGCGGATCGAATCTCGTCCGGCGGGAGGAATCCGCCCCTCGCGGCCGTTGCCGAAACGGATTTCGCCGCTCGACGGATCGAGGCGGAACACGCGCGCTCCGCCGCCGGCGAAGCTGTCGGTCGCGTTCCAGCGAATCCATTCGCCGCCGACGTCGGGGTAGGAAGCGACGGCGTCCGCAGCGGCGGCGGTGAGCGCCTCCTTTTCCTCGTCGCTGAGCGACTCCCTCACTCTCAGCTCCAACGTCTCGGAAAGTACCGGCGCCTCGGCGAGCGTGTAGCTCTGGTCGGGCGCGCCGAGGCTGGAGCCCAATATTTCCTGCCGCAGCGACTTGCCCTGCTCGGCGGTGACGGCGTTGAGATACAGCCCTCGAACGTTCGGCGCCCAATCGGTCCTGGGTTCCACCGGGCGTAGCCGCAGCCACCACGCGGCGCAGCCGAAGAGGGGCAGCTCGGCCGGCGCCGTCGAGAGGAACAGCCGGAGGAGGCCCGGCCGCGTCAATCCCGCTGTGCCGTCGTCGGAGACGACCGCCGTCCAGCCTTCAGGCCGAAGCACCTCCGCCTGCAGGCGCAGGGGCGGCGCGCCGACATCGGTCGCATCGACGTACAGGGTTAGCGAATCGACGCCCGGTACGCGGGAAAGGCCGAGGTAGATCGCTCTGCCGAGACCGGGCCGATCGCCGGTATGCGCCGCCAGCCCCTCGAAAAGATCGAACTCCGCCCCGGCGGCGGCGGCGGCCTGCGTCTGGTCGACGGCCGCGAGATTGTTGACGGTGAGGACCAGCTGCGGCGGCGCGTAATCTCGAAGCGCGTAGCGCGCCTCGATGCTGAAGATTTCCGGCGGGTTCAGCTTGGAGCGGTCGACGGTGATCGACTGCCGGTTGGGCGGGTCGGTCTGGACGACATAGGCGGGACGGCCGTAATCCCCCCCGACCAGCCGGGCGCGGATCCAGTAATCCTGCTGCCCCGCCACGTCCGTCGGCGACAGGTCGTCTGGAACGATGAAGCGGACCGACCCGCTCGAGGCCAGATTGGCGGTGCCGTCGCTGAAACCCTTGTCGAGGCGGCGCCAGCCGCGGCCGTCGAAATATTCCCAGGAGAGTTCCGGATTCTCGGCGCTCCGCGGCAGCGGAACCTGAGTCCAGGCGCCGAGAGAGCTGCGTACGACGAACGTCGCCTGGCCGTCGGTCGGCGGGGTCGACCAGGCCGAGCCGACCCGCACCCAATTCTTCCCCGCCGGCTGAACATCGGGCCTCGTGAAGTTCTGGCTTCGGGGCTTGCCCGCGAAGCGGAGGTCGGTAACGCCGCCCGGCAACGCCGCCTCGAAGCTCAACAACGTCTTCTGGTCCTCGCGCTCGAACCGCCTGCGCTTTCCCTTGCGGTAGCTCGTATAGCGGATCGGGCTCGTCGGCACGTCCGTCGCGAGGGTGGCGATCCGCCTGCCCGAGACGACTTTGACAGACTCGACGGCATAGAAGGTGTTGTCGTCGCCGGCCTTCAGGAAATGGCGTTTCCCGGTCGCGGTGTCGGCGGCATCCAGGAGAAGCTGCCGCGGCTGGCCGGATACCATCGTCGCCGTTCCGGAGCCACCGGCGAGGGGCGACAGCAGCCAGTAGCGATTGCCGACCGCGAGCAGTCCCGGGGTGAGTGGAAGCAGCCGCCCGCTCGGGAAATCGAGCGGCGGGGGCACGACCGCGCCGGGGGCGAGCTGTCCCTCCACCAGGTGATATTCCGGGCTGGTGCCGGGATCGGCTCGGAGAAGGTCGAAAGCCACGAAGGCAAGGGTATGGCGGCCGCCCTGGATCGGCGCGTGGAGCAGCCGTTCGCCGGGAGTGCCGAGGACCAGTTGCACATCGGCTCCGGATTCCCCTGCCGCAAGCGCCGGCCGTATTTCCTTCTTCGGATCGCCGCCGGACGGGAGCGTAACCGGCACGGCGAGATCCTCGTCCGACCAGAGCATCGCCTCGGTCTCGCCAACCACCACGATAAGCGGGAAATCCGGCCTCGCGGCGTCGGCGGGGAGACACGCGATGGACCCTGGCGCGCCAATGCGAGCCGATCCGGCCGGCGGCGCGTAGAGCGGCCCGCCTCCTTCCCGAAGCATCGCGACCGGCCGGCCCGTCTGCGTCGTGGCGACGATCACATGCAGTCGGTTCTCGTGCATAACCGCCGCCGGACGGACCGAAGACCTGGCTGTGCCGTTCGCCGAGAGCCTCGACCATTTAACGGTCCCGCCGGCGATCTGTCCGCGATGGACGGCGCCGTTCGAGTCGACGGCGGCGATCAGGTGATTAGCGCCGGCGATCGTTACCAGCAGGAGGGGAGAGGGGGGCGCGGGATCGCTGCCGGGGGCGAGAGCCAAGGGCAGCCATGCCTGGGCTGCCGCGCCGGCGGATTCCAGCGCCTGCACATGCAGTCCGGCGGCATTGGCGGCGACAAGCTTGGCGGATCGGGCCGGCGGCGCGGCCTGCAACATGGCTGGAACAGTGCCGCCGAACAGGCTGCCGGAACCCGGCGCGACGGTCGCATCACCTTCGGCCGACGTGTGGGCCAGGCAGAAGCTGTCGGGCGGATGCCCGCCGGGCGGCGGCAGCGGTGTCCAGCTGTCCACGGTCCAGTCCTGGCCCTCGCTTCGGACGGCGGCGACCCAAATTGTCTTCGCCGAGTCACGGACGACGGCGATGTCCGCGGCCGGCGATCCCGACTGCGCCTGCAGGGCGAGGCAGGGCCCGTCGGGATCGAGACGCGGCGGGGCGCCGCTTCCCGTCGGCGCCGGAGGCGGGCGGTCGAGCTGGCGCCAGTGCAGCGTTCCAGGCGGCTCCAACCGGACCGCCTGCAGACGTCCGTTGCGGCCGACGCCGTACAGGCGGTCCGGGGCGCCCGTCGTCGCCGACAGGCTGCCCAGGCTTGCATCGCTCAGCGCCACTTGGAGCTCCACCGCCGCCTTCTTCTTGCTGAGCGCCTCGGGGGCGGCGATGGCGAAGGCGTCGAAGCGCTGCGGTTCAGGGCCGAACGGCAGGAATGCCGTCGTCAGCGGAAGGGGCACGCCATTGTGGAAGGCACTCACGATCGAATGGGTGACCTCGTCCGCCTGAGGTGCGGCGGACGCGTTGGAGTTGACCTTCATCGACACCGAGGCGGCGCGCGTGTCCGGAGCATCGGCGTCGGTGAGGGGCTTCAGCAGCCGCAAGCGGATCCAGCGGCTCTTGCGCCCCTGCACCTCCACCTCCTCGACCTCGCCCGGCCAGTCCTTGCGCAGCAGCAGGTCGCCGCCGGGACCGCCCAGCAGGCGCAAGGGCTGCCAGCCGGGCGCATCGGACGCCTTCGGCTTGCCCCAAAGCTCGTAGGCGACATCGAGCTGGCCGAGGCGGCGCGCGAGGCCCGGCGGATCGAGGCGCAGGGCGATCGTCGCATGTCCGTCGAGCTTCAGCAGCTCCTTGTGCCCGATATAGGCCAGATGCTCGCTGAGGTTGCGAAGCGCGAAGGAATCGAGGCGGGCGACCTTCTCCAGCGCGGTGTCGGCGGGGGCGCGGGCTTCGAGTGGGTCGAGCAGCGTCACGATCTCGCCGGCCCGCCCCGCGATCCGGTAGACGGTCCCGTCGATCCTCAGCAGGTCGCCGGCGGCGAGGCCGACCGCCTGGGCGAGCTGGAGCATCGTCCGCCCCGGCTCGGCGGCGCTGACCAGCCGATAGATCACCGGCGGCGGGCTGGGTTGGGGCGCGGCGATGACGTTGGGCGGGGCGAGCTCGATCCGGTCCGCCCCCGGATCGGCGGCGATGAGCCGGAGCGGCCGCGCCGGAGTGATCGCGATGGCTTCGCGGGTCTCGAAAATCACCGGCTCGCCATCGCCCGCCGTGGCGATCTGGACGCGCTCCGGCGCATGGACAGGAGTGCCGCGCTTCTCGGCCAGCATGAATATGATCGGCACTATCGCCGGTCGCGGCGCCGGGGCGGGGATGTCGAGGGTGGCGAGAAAGGCGAGCTTGTCTCGAAGCGCCGTCTGGTCGAGCCGCCGCGTGCTGTGCTCGGCGAGTCGGGCGGCGATCTCGTACAGCGCTCTTCCGAAGTCGCCCTCCTGCTCCAGGCCGGCCCATTCCGGCGTCAGCCATGGCGCCATCTGCGCGAGCGCGGCGCGCAGCGCCTTCGCGCGGCGGGAGTCGGTGAGGGGTGCGCCGCTCACTGGCCCTCGCGGAAATAGAAGGGGAAGACGATGTTGCCGGGCTGGTTCGTCTGCCGGACCCGATAGTCGATCTCGATGATGAGCTGGCTGTCCCGAAGATTGCCCGCGCGCGCCTGCACGGCGGTCACCGCGATGCGCGCCTCGTAGTCGCGCAGCGCGTCTGCGACGTCCCGCTTCACCTGCGCGAGCGTGGCGGTGTCGACCGTGGCGAAGACCAAATCGTGGATTCCGCAGCCAAAGTCGGGGCGCATCGCCCGCTCGCCTTTGGCGGTCTTGAGGATGATGAGGATCGACTGGCGGATGTCCTCCTCGTCGTCGGCGGCGGCGATACGGCCGCTGCCCGGCTCGACTCGAAACGGGTAGGCCCAGCCGCGGCCCAGGAATTCCTTGCCGAGGCGATCGAGGCCGTTCATCCGATCAGCACCGTTGGCAGGCCCATGGCGATGGCGTTGGGGGGGCCGGTTTCAACGATCGTGTCCCCCTGCCGAGCGGCGGGAAGACCGCCGATCATGACGGTGGCGCTGCCGACGGCGACGGTGCCGCCGACATGGGGCTTCGGGCCGTCCGATAGCGGGCAGACGTGCATGTCGGAGCCGGCGCGCCAGGCGGGCTTGCCGCCGATCAGCACGGTGGGAGCGCCGGGCCCAGGGCCGAGCGGAGTGCCATGGCTCGTCGGATCGCCCACCCTTGCTGCCGGTGCTCCCATGCCGTCCTCCTAGTTGATCTGGACCATGGCGCCCTTGAGCGTCAGTGCGCCGGTCGCCTTGATTTCCATGGTCGCCCCGGCTTCGATCGAGATCGATTGCGATTTGAGCTTGAGGCTCGCCTTGGATTCGATGGTGATCTCGCCCGAATTGCTGAGGATGGTCAGGCGGTTGCCCTTCTCGTCCTCGACCAGCACCCCGTCGCTGTCGAGCTTGAGGCGCTTCCCGTCCTTGAGCTTCAGTTCGACCGTCGGCTTGGCGCCGTCGTCGAACATCAGCTCGTGGCCGGACCGCGAGCGGATCACTCTCCTGTCGTTCTTGCCGTCCGAATTGTCGGCCGGGGGCTTAGCCTTGCCGTTCCACAGCATGCCCAGCACGTAGAGGTGCGAAGGATCGCCCCCCGCCGCCCCGACCAGCACCTCGTCCCCGATTTCGGGGAGGAAGTAAGTGCCGCGGCCGGAACCGGCCATCGGCATGGCCGTGCGCGCCCAATAGCTCGTCCCGGCGCCGTGGCCAGGAAGGCGGACGCGCACCCGGGCGAGGCCATTGGGATCCTTGTTGTCGGTGACCTCGCCGACCGCGAGCCCCGTGAGGAGGCCGGTTCCGCCGGCGCCTTCGGCCCCCTTGCCGCCGAGGAAGAGCTCGTTCACAGCACCGTCTCCTCGACGTCGAAGCTGGTGCGATAGCCGCTGCCGTTGACGGTATGGACGGCCCCGGTGACGTAATAGACCTTGCTGAATGCGCGCCCGAGGCCGCTCAGCTTGACGTTCACGTCGGGCATGATGGCCGGGAGGCCGACGCATTGGGCCCGGCCGGTGACGAAGCCCTGGGCGCGCTCCTCGAGCAGGCCTTTGGCGATGGCGTCGGCCTCCGCCTGATCGCGCACCGCGGCGGCCGGGATGCTGAGCATCGGCGCTTTGCCCGCCGCCTTGGTCAGCGCGCTGGCGATGCGTTCGCCGCCGCTCTGGCGACTTGGTTCATGGCCGCTCTCCTCGCCTCTGCGGGCGCGTCCGACGAACGCCTCGCCTTTCTCCGCCGACCAGCCGTGCACCTGGACCTCGCCGACCTGGCGGCCGAGGTTCGCCGAGGGCGAGAAGCTGGACAGGCCCTCCCCCCAGGCAAGCTCGACAACGTCGCTTTTGTCGTTGTGACGGCGGCAGAAATGGAGCGTGCTGCCGCGGACGTAGAAGGTCCTGCCGTTCCTCCCGGCGAGCCTGCGGATGAAGGCGAGATCGGATTCGTCGAACGGACCGACGCTGTCCCTGACCGGCACGGTGGGCTCGGCCCGGACCGAAAGATTATATTCTCCCGCCACCGCCTCGACGGCGCCCGAATCGGCCATGTTCTCCCAGGGCGGCCGGGAGGGGCTGTTGGCGCCGAGGGCGTAGAGGACATCATAGCCGCTCACCGTCAGCTCAGGGCTCCCGCCTTCCGCGAAGCTGGTCGAGACCTCGGTGATGAAGCCGGTCAGCATCGGCGCCAGCCTGGCGGCGTCGCCATAGCCGAGCCTGACCTCCACCTTCCCGCCGAACGCGAAGAGATCGAGCAGGTCGACCCGCTGCTGGCCCGACCTGGCCACGAAGTCGCGGTCCTCCCAATCGAAGGCGCTGGCGACCGAGAAGCTGAACCGGCCCGCGGCGGCCGACTTGAGGTCGACCTCGATCCGGGTGACCGCGAGGAACAGGTCCCGGACGAGATCCTTGCCGCCGATCTCCACGGCGAAGCTCGGCACGTGGAAATCGCCATGGGATTTTTCGAGGGCCGCGAGCTTCATGGGCGCGGCCCTTTCGCCGGATCTTCGAGCGGCGGAACGACGAGCGGGGTACCCGGAGCGATTCGGAGCGGGTCGCCGACGCCATTGGCTCGCGCGATCGACCGCCAGTGGCGCGGATCGCCATATTCCTGGTTCGCCAGCAGCCAGATCGAGCCGTCGGCGGTGAGCACCCGGCGCTTGGTCTTGTCCGCCGAGTTGCGGCGCGGGTCGGACAGCTGCTCGGTGATCGTCTTATATTGCTTGAAGCTGACGTTCAGGGTCGCGCGAACCGGAGTGCCGTCGGACAGGAACATGGTGAAGCGCTGCGACAGCTTCTCGATGACCGCCTTGAAGGCCAGCACCCCCCACCTGAACTCGACCCGCGGCGGAGCGTGGAGGTGGCCGTCGATCTTCAGCATGTCGGCGAAGCGTCCGGTCAGCAGCGAGACGTCGGCGCCTCCGCCGTCGGTATAGGTGTCGAAATAGAGGTCCATCGCCAGTGTCTGGGCCTGGCCGTTGACGAACTGGAGGATCGGGTTCGAGAGGCCGGGCGGCGAGCTCTGGCTGTAATTGTTGGCGATCTCGAGGCTGTATTCGGAAGGATTGAACAGCACGTCCACTTCGCCGGGATTGCCGCCCTCGAGGACGACGATCTTGGCCTTGGCGAGCTGCATCGGCATCGGCATTCCCCCCTAAAGGCCGCTGCGTTCGCGCTCGACGCGCAGACGCTTCTCGATCCGGGAGATGACGTCGCGGCTGACCGCGTCGAGGTCGATCGTCGGGGCGGGCGGAAGCGCGGCGGCGGCCGGCGGCGCCTGCGCCGGCCGCGGCTCGGGCCGGGGCGGCGGCGGCGGGGACGAGCGATAATCGAGCGGCGGCGCGTTCCAGGCGGAGCCGAAAGCGGCGGGCGAGGCGATCCGGACGGGCGGCGGCCGCTTTTCCGTGAGGTAGAGCGGCGGCGCAGGCGCCGGTCCGTCCTGCCCGGCTTCCGGCGAGGCGGCCGTGGCGGCGGGAGCAGGGAGCGCGAAGAGGGGCTGGCGGAGCGCCCGGCTCGGGCTCGATGCGGATCGGCCCGAGCCTTGGGTGATGCCTCGGGGCCGGGCGATCGCGCCCGTCGCGCGCTGCCGAGGGGGAGAAGGCGCGGGGCTGCCGGGCCGGGCGGCGGGGAGGGGCGCGCGCGCGGCGGCCGTTCCGCTCGCCGCGGGAGCGGAGCCCGTCCCGACGGCCGGCCGGCGGATCGGCCACGGCGACGACGCGCCCGCCTTGCCGATCAAAGCTTCGGGTCTTTGCGTCGGGCCGGCGCCGCGGGCCGGGACCGAGGCGGCGCGGAACGCGAGGCGCGCGCGGGCCGGGACCGAGGCGGCGCGGGACGCGAGGCGCGCGCGGGCCGGGCCTGGCCGCCGGCCCGCCTCCAGGGCGTCGCGGCGCGCGGTTGCGGGAGCGGAGGACGGGGCCGAAGCGGCGCTCGCGCCGCTCGGGCGGACTGGGGCGGCCGGATGCGTGGTGGAGGGAGCGGCGCCGGTCGCCGCTCCCTGTGCATGGCCGCGTGCGGCGTCGGCGAGCTGCAGCTGCGAGGCGGCGCTGAAGGGGGCCGGGCGGAGGCGAGCAGTGGGATGGGCCGCGGACGGTGCGCCGCCGGCGGCCGCCGCGGCTGCATGGCCGCGAGCGGCGGCCATGGTGGCGTGACGCGGCGAAGCGCCGCGCGCTTCGGCCGCGCCTGGACGCGCGGAGGAAGGGGGCGGGCCGGCCCGCACCTGCGTCCGCGTCGAACAGTGCTTTTCCAGCCGCCTCGAGTGAATCGCCTGGGCGGTGCCGGCGGTTGACCGCAGGGTGTGGGCGGCCGGCGTGTGCGTCGCGGGCCCGCGCCCTGCGCGGTCCGAAGGCGCGGAAGCGGCGCTGGACCCGGACCGGTAGCAAATTAGAGTGAGCGAGAGGTGGAGAGCGATCTGGAGGCGCGGCGCGAGAACCACCGCCCGGCCGTCGGCGGCGCGGATCGCGGGCGCCCCCAACGGCGCGGATTCGGACCGACGGTAGAGCAAAGCGAGCGGTCGGGGCAGCGGCGCGTTCCGCCGGGGCAGGCGCCGGCGGCCCGCGATCCGCGCGGCTCCGGTGATCCGGCGCCTGGCGATCGGCCGTTTCACAGGCCGACCAGCCCATGATGGACGAACTCGACCGTCTCCATCGCGACGAGGCTTTGGCTCGCGTCGAGGTCGGCGCCGCTCCATTTGGCGGGATAGGCGCCGATGAAGATCCAGCGCCAGGCCTCGCGCCGGCCGTCGCCGAGCAGAACGACCGACATCACGCTGCGCTGGATTCGGCCGCGGATCACCGCCTCGTGCCAGGCCCAGAGCCCGATGTCGGCGAGCCCGCGCTTGAGCGTGAGTCGCGGATAGGTGGTGAGCCCGGCGTGCTGCAGCTCATGATCGTTGACCCCGCCCTCGCGATAGGGGTCGATCCTGGTGTCCCGCTCGATTCCGCTCACCGACTGGAAGCCGGCGAGTTCAAGTCCCATGATCTCGACCCGGAAGCGGAAGGCGCGATAGGGATCCTTGCCCATCATCGTCCGCTCAACCGATCTCGAAGGGATTGTCGGGCCGGCCGTCGAGCCTCCGGTTGATGCTCGATATTTCCCGGCACCAGCGCCGGCGCTCGCCATGTTCGAGCGCCATCAGCTCCGCGCTTGGCCAGTGGAAGTGGAAGGCGATGAAGGCCATCTCCTCGTAGAGCTGAGGGAGGGGATAGGCCTTCATGCTTCCCCCATGACGCCGAACTCCCGTGCCGCGCGCTCGAACGGGACGGCCGCCGCTTCCTCGCCGCCCTCGCCGTTGAGACTTTCGTAGAGCGCCTGAAGATAGGACAGGTCCGAGGCGAACAGGCCCTCGACGACCTTGGTGTTGACGTCGGGCAGCGCGCCTAGGCGGGTGACGACCCGCGCCAGCACGATGACGGTAAGATAGGCCGGGTTCTGCTGGACCCGCGGGTCCTTCAGCGGCAGGATCTCGTCGGCCGCCGTGGCGAGCCGCATCACGCCCTCGCGGTGAAGAACGCCGTCGCCGTCGAGATAGCCCTTGGGCAAGGTGAATTCGACTTCAGTCTGGAACGCCATGGTTCAAAGCTCCTGCTCACTGGATTCGGCGGACGCCCTCGTTGGCGAGCTCGAGGGACTCGATAGCCACCTCATTGCCTTTGCCGTTGAGGTCCGTCGGGTTGTATTTGGTCGGCCAGGCGCGGGTGACCTCGTAGGCCGCCTTGTCCTCTCCGGCTTCGTTCTGGACGCGGATGACGACCGTCCGCCGCGCCGCGGAGAGCGGGGTGGCGTCGTCGACCACCATCCGGTGCCAGTTGGCCAGCTCGATGGAGTCGGTGAGGCCCCATTTCAGCGTGACGTTGCCATATTTGTTGAGGCCCTTGAGCTTTCGGACGGTCGTGATCTCGTTCCCCTCGCGATATTCGATGGGGTCGTTGCTCGCGTCGCCGATCGCGACTTCCGAGAAGCCGGCCTGGACGATGCCGTCTATCTCGAGCCGGTAACGGAAATTGCGCAGCGGATCGTTGGCGGGCATGGCTGAATCTCCTTGTTGCTGGCGCTATTCCTTGGCTTCCGACGTCTTCTGGTAGATCCGGAAGATGACGAACTCCGCGGGCCGCACCGGCGCGATGCCGATCTCGACGATGAGGCGGCCGTTGAGGATGTCGTCCTCGGTCATGGTCTCGCGGCCGACGGCGACGGTGAAGGCCTCTTCCTCCTTTTCGCCGAACAGCGCGCCTTCGCGCCACTGGCTGCGCAGGAAGAGGGTGACGGTCTGCTTGACCCGAGCCCACAGCTTCGGATCGTTCGGCTCGAAGACGACCCA
The DNA here is from genome assembly GCA_035628835.1 of Allosphingosinicella sp. GTDB lineage: Bacteria > Pseudomonadota > Alphaproteobacteria > Sphingomonadales > Sphingomonadaceae > Allosphingosinicella. The sequence goes on along the minus strand of DASPJA010000037.1, from coordinate 38,512 downwards.
CTGGGTCGAATAGTAGATCGAGGCCTCGAGGAAGATGAAGAGCCGCCGGACGTTGACGTACTTCCACAGCGGATCGCTCGACAGCGTCCGGGCGCCCCAGACCCGGATGCCGCGCCCGGGGAAGCGGCGGATGAGGTTGACGCCCCTGGGGTTCAGCTTTTCCTGCTCGCCGTGGGTGACGTCATATTCGAGGTCGAGAGCGCCGGCGACGGTTTCGTTGGCCGGCGCTTTCCAGACGCCGCGCGTATTATCGGTGAGCGCATAGATGCCGCACACGGCGCCGCTCGGGGGGATCGTCACCCGATTGCCGGAACGCGGATCGCTGACCACGATCCACGGATGGTAATAAGCCGCATATTTGGTGTCGTCGATCGTCGAGCGCGGATCGAGCGTCGCGGCGTTGGCCGTTCCCGCCGGCGAGTCGACCACCGCGAAGCGGAAGCGATTGAGCTCGCAGTGGGTGATCACCTTTTGCACGATCTCGTCGCTCGCGCCGGGCGCGCAGACGATAGCCACGTCGCGATAGGGATCCATCGCGAGCGCGGCGAGACCGGTGCGCTGGTCGGCCTGCAGCGACTCTCCCTCATATTCGGGGGTGCCGGGAGCGGCTCCGTCCGCGCCGTTGTCGAGCGGTCCGCTGAAGAGAGTCGTGGGCAGCGTGGCTGTTTCCGCCACCTTCAGGATCACCAGCGACGAATTGAAGTTGCCGACCCGCTTCTCCCAATAGCTCGGAGAGTTGGGATCGAGGCTGAGGTCATCGAAATCCTCCATGATCGACGGACGCGGCAGGTCCTTGTCCTTGAGGATCGGATCGAAGGCCTCGACGCCTTCGGGCAAGCTGCTCCAGTAGAAGATCCGCAGCCGGAAGCCGACGCTGCTCGCATCGGTCTCGCCGGGAAGCTTCCGCTTCGTGGTCCCGGCCTCGATCCGAACGAAGATCCGGTCCGAGGCGGCGCCGGGCCCGACCGCGGAGACGGTGTAGCTCCCCCCCAGGGTCAGAGTCGATGTCTTGCCGCCCGCTCCGACGATCCGGGCGATGTAGGCGCGGCGGCCGCCATTGTCGAAGAAGGACTTGACCGCGTAGGGCAGATACTTGCCCGGGTCGTAAACCTCGCCGAACTGGCGCAGGAACTCGCCGTAGCTGCTGATGAAGCGCGGCTTGATCGGGCCGCGCTCGGTCTCGCCGAGGAATGCGGCGGTGCTGGTCGCCACGCCTTCGATGGGCTTGGGACCGCGTTCGATCTCCTCGACGTAGACGCCGGGCGCAAGATATTCGGGCATGTTTCTTCCCTCCTAAGCGACTTTGACGATGGGCGGATTGAGCGCGGCTACCTTTTCGAGGACGGCGGCGTCGAACCCGCGCCGCTTTTCGTCGAGCCTGGCCTGCTCGCGGGCAAGCAACTCCTCGGCGGCCTTGAGCGCCTCTTCGCGATCCGCCAGCCTCTGCTCGGCGGCCTCCAGCGCTGCGCGGGCGGCTTTCACCTCCTTGCGCAGGTCTTCAGGGCGCCAGATGGGCGGCTCCGCCTTGATCGCCTGCTCCAGCCTTCCGCCAGGCATGATCAGCCAGTAGGCCAGCGCGTATTTGCCCTCGTCGCTCGCCTTCCGCGCCTCGGAACGGATCGCGCTGGCCGCTTTCAGCCGCTCCTTGATCGAGGCGGCGGGGCGCTTCAGCTCCTGGGCCCTCCTGCGCGCCTTCGCGGCTTCGTCTTTGGCCTCGTCGCGCTCCTTGCGCCTCGCGGCGGCAATATCTTCCTGGGTTTTGACGCTGGAGCCGGCGCTTTCGATCTCGGCCTGGGCGGTCCTCGCCGCATTCTCGATCTTTTCTCTGGTCCCGGAGTCGAGGAACCGGTGCAGGAAGCTGATCTCCGCCTGCCGATAATCCTCGAGATCCTCGTCGGCGAGCCTCAGAGCGTTTTCCTCGCCCGCATAGTCCCGGACCAGCTTGTCCTCCGCCGCATCCGCCTCCCGCTGCGCCTTGTAGCGGACAAGCTCCTCTTCTTTCTCTTTCAGGGCGTTCCTGGCGGCTTCGACAGCTTCCGCCAGCTGACCGGTCCTGTCCTCCGATCCGCCACCGCCGCCGTCCCGTTCGCCGGCGCCCGTAGGTGCGTCCGTCCGCTCGGGGCCCGCTCCGCCGCCTTCGTTTCCGCCGGCAGCGTCGTCCGAAGCTGCCGCCGGCGGATCGGCGGCCCCGGGGGGCGTTCCGACATCTTCCGGCGGCGGCGGCGCGTTGATGGCGCGGGTGTCCGTGGAGATGGCCGCGGTCGTGGCGCGCGACCGTCCGCGAGTCGCCGGCGTCTGCCCTTCAGGATCGTCTTGCGCCATCACTTGCTCCTTCCTCAGGGGGGAAAAGGCCGGGATCGTTGCTTCCGGCGAGGTCGAGCGGCTCGAGGAAGCTGTGGCCCCGGCCGTTGACGAGCTTGCGCGTGAAGCTGCGTGTGTCGCCGCCCTCGCTCACCACGATCCTGACGGGGACCGGCGCTTCCGCCTCGTGCGGCCCGAACGGGGGCAGCCGAAGCGCCAGCGCGAAGGCGCCGTTCGCGATGCTGCGAGTCGCGAAGCCGGCTCCCGCGGCCGGAGCCGCCGATATCGACGCCTCCGCGACCGGCGCCGGGCCTCGCCTGACCACTCCGCGGACGAGCGTGGTGCCGGGCGGGAATCGATAGTCGGGGCCCGGCGTCAGAAGCACATCGCGCCGGCGCGCGGCGGGATCCGTGTTGCCCGCCGCGGGGGGCGTGAAGACGAACCGCTCGACGAACGGGAAGCCCGCGCGGCGGCCGTCGACCTCGACCTCGTATCGGGGCTGTCCGGCCAGGTTGATGAAGACGAGCATGCCCGAGGCGTTGACGATCGGCTGATCCATCAGCCCGTTCATGCGCGCGCTCACTCCGCCGCGGATCAGCGCGCCGCTGACCGAGTCGACGGCGGCGATCGCGAGCGTCACCCGGTCGATCCGAGGCGGCCCGTCGAAAAGGATGGTCGCGCCCCGGTTCATTCCGAAACGCCTTGGGCCAGGCCGCCGTCCATCTGGCGGGACTGGACCGGGGGATAGAGCGCGGCGTCGCCGACTTGGACGAACACCGGGGACGCGAGGTAGACGAGCGAGGTCCGGAAGGGTTCTTCGGGAAACAGTCCCCAGATGCGGTTCATCTCTTCCGGCCCGTAGCTTTCCGGAGAAAGCCGCACGTCCTGCCCCGGCAAAGCCGAACCGCTAAGGATCGCGTTCGAGTGCAGCAACCGGATGATCTGCCCCAGGCTGGTCAGCTCGCCGGGCTCGGGCGGAGCGACTCCGCCGGGCGTGGGCTGGCGGTAGCAGGTGATGAGGAAATGAAGGTCGAACGCGATGGCGGCGACGGGCGCGGCCGGAGCCGTGACGGGTCCGGAGGGCGGCGGCGCCCGGAACATGGGCGTGTTGCGCAGAGCCGCGTTCGGCTGCAGGTGAACGAGCGTCAGCGCGACCCGGGCCGTACCCATCTCGCGGCGCAGCGGCGATCCGATATGCACGTCGAGATCCGTCGCGTCGCGGATCCGCCGCGCCAGTGCCATGGCGGTATCGAAGATGGCCGCGCTCACGGCTCGGCTCCCCCCGCTTCGGCGCCCGGCAACAGCCGGGTCAGGCTTCGTCCCGCGCTTTCCATCCCCATCTTGGCCAGCTCCGCCCGGGTGGCGGCGACGAGGTGGCTCATCCGGATGACGCCGCCGCTCTCGGCCGCCTTGAAGGCGGCGTTGACGACGCTCTGCTCGATATTGCCGCCGGACAGCGGCAGCTGGCGCGCGAGCAGCGAGACGTCGACGTCCTTCGCCAGCGGCGCCTCGTCCGGAAACATGCGGCTCCAGATGAGGTGCCGGTTCTCGGCGTCGGGCATCGGGAAATCGATGATGAAGCGCAGCCGGCGGAGAAAGGCCGAGTCGAGATTTTCCTTGAAGTTCGTGGTCAGGATGGCGAGGCCGCGATAGGCCTCGATCCGCTGCAGCAGGTACGACACCTCCAGATTGGCGTAGCGGTCATGCGCGTCCTTCACCTCCGAGCGCTTGCCGAACAGCGCGTCGGCTTCATCGAACAGAAGCACCGCGCTGGCTGATTCGGCCGCGTCGAAAATTCCGTCGAGCGCCTTTTCGGTCTCGCCGATATATTTCGACACGGTCTTCGCGAGATCGACCTGGAACAGCGCCGAGCCGAGCTCGCGGGCGATGATCTGGGCGGCCATCGTCTTGCCGGTGCCGCTCGGACCGGCGAACAGGGCGGCGATCCCCTGCCCGTAGGGGATTCTTTCGCCGAAACCCCACAGCTCCCACACCGTCTCGGCGTGGCGGACGTGCGAGGGGATGCTGCGCAGCTCCGCGGCGATCGAGGCCGGCAGGACGATATCGTCCCAGCCGAGGCCGGTCTCGACCCTTCGAACCGAGGCGGGCGCCGAGGCCTTCGATACGAGCCGGGCGGCGTGGCGCACCGCCTCGACGGCGGTGTCGCGCGAGTCGATGCCGCCGGCGCCGGCCGCCAGCGCCAGGGCCGCCTCCGCCTGGGCCCGGGAGAAAGCGAAGGTGGCGGCGAGGTCGCGCGCCGCCTCGGCCGACAGCACGGCCCCGCGCGCCGCGGCGGCGCGGGTCCAGATCGTCGCCCGTTCCTCGCGCGACGCCAGGTCGCGCCCGATCTCCAGCACGCCTCCAGGAGCGTCGCGGAGCCAGATCGGGTCGAGATGCCGCCCCTGCAGGACGAGCAGCTTGAGCTCGGCGGCGAAAGTCGCCGCGAGCCACGCGCAAAGTTCCGGCCGAAGGCTCTCCGGCACCCCGTCGAGCCCGGCGACGATCAGCACCGAATCCGCGAGCCGGGCCTGGCGCGCGAACATCCGGACCTTGTCCTTGAGGTCGGCCGCGAGCGCGTCGGCAGTGGGGGCGAGGGTTCCGATCAGGGCCGGGATGCCGACGGCGGCGAGTTGCTCGGCCAGCCACATTTCTTCTCCCGCGGCCGCGCCGAGGCGGACCACCGGCCTCGGCCCCGACTGCCGGCCGGTGCCCCGAATGGCGGCGACGACCGGCGCCGCCTGCACCTCGAAACCGACCTTCGCGGGATCGGAAGGATCGAGCAGCTTCAACTCCCCCGGCTCGCCGACCGGGCGGCCCAGCAGAAACGAGGCGACATCCCCCGCCGCCCCAACCGGAATCTGCGGGTCCGGCGCGCCGGGCAGGTCGGCGCGCAGCGAGGCGATCAAGCCGAAGCGGGCGAACGGGCGGTCGCCGGATAGGCGCTGCCGGACCCGCCAGGCCGGGCCGGCGTCCTCGACCAGCTCGGCCAGGATGGACGCATTGGGGCGGCGCTGGGTGAGATCGTCGGCGAGGAATCCGAAGACCTGGGAGAAGCGGCCGTCCAGCTCGGGAGCCAGAGCGAAGTACAGCATCTTGCGCTCGATCTCATCGAGCTGGAACGCGGTGGACAGGCGCGCCATCGGCAATCCGGTCGCGGAAGCACCGCGGATGCCGAGGCGAGCGTCGGCCTCCCGGGCTTCGGAGGCCAGCTCGACGGGCGTAAGCGCCGCCGCGCGCGGGTCCAGCAACGCGCGGGCCCGCGCGGCCGTCATCGTCCAGTGGGAGATGTCATGGGCCGCGCTGTCGCTCTCCGCGCGGGCAAGGGCCAGGTTGAGCCGGAGCGCCAGCCAGGCGGCGAGGTCGCCGAGCTGTTCGTCGGCGTCGGCATAAGCCTCGCGCCGCATCGGCATGACTCGCGCCGCGGGCCGAGGCGGCCGGGGCGGAGGCGTGGCGGACGGAGGCGGGGGAGGGGGAGGGGGAGGGGGAGGGGGCGCCGCCGCCGCTTCCGCGGCGGCTTCGGGCTTCGGAACAGCCGTCGCCCCCGGCTCCTCGCCCGGCTCGTTGGCCGCGACGGAAAGCTGCGGCCGAGCGTGTGTGATGCGCGCGATGGTGTCGTTGGCGCCGGTCAGGCCCGCCTCGCGGGAGAGCCATTCGGCGAGCCGCACCAGCGTTTCACTGCCGAGGTCGAAGACGTGCACATTGGTGGTGCCCCCCGCCAGATCCACCTCGATGACCGAGAGCTTGGGCTGGAGCTGGAACAGGCGGTCGATCGCCGGGCTGCCGGGGCCGAACTCCGCGATCAGCACGTCGAAAGGCTCGGCCTCGAGATGGGCGAGCACGTCGTCCCAGTCGTCATGCTGTTCGGCGGCGATGGCGCTGCGGTAGCCGCGCGGCGCCGCGGCGAGCAGGCGAGCAATGCCTTGCCGCCCGGCGGTGCTGGACATCGGTCCGATGAGCGCGCGTACCTTCAAAGCCGTCCCCGGTTGCGGAAAACGGTGCAGCTTCACGGTCAAGGCGGGCAAGCGCCATGGCCCGAGCGGCCCGTTTTCGGTCTGGCCCCGGGTTCAGCGGGAGGGCTAGGGGAGGGTCCAGAAAGAGGTTCACCGAGCGAGCGGGCAACGGCCCGACCCGCGCCGCGAGCGGTCGCGGCGCGCCGGGGCGGATGCTCGGATCGGGTGAAGCGAGGGATCCTGCCTCGCCGGTGATTTCCACATGCGCCCGGCGCAACCGCCGCCTTCGACGCCGGCCGCGGCCTGGCCTGTCGCTCCCGCTCCGCAAGTGCCGAGACGGTCCGGCTAGTCCCGGCTCACGGCCGGGGGCCGGGTTGCAGATGGTTTGAATGATGATCTGCAGGTGGTGGACGCACCAGGGCTCGAACCTGGGACCCGCTGATTAAGAGTCAGCTGCTCTACCAACTGAGCTATGCGTCCGCGCCTGTCGGGCGAAGCGGCCATCTAGGGGCGGCGGCGGCGGATTGCAACCGGTGGGAGGGCTGGCGCAGGCCGTTCGGAACTTGCTCCAGCATCCAGGGTGAGGCCGCCTTGCCGGTGAAGGACCGGAGCGTGAAACAGGTTCAGGCCGGCGCCGGCCGGCCCGCCGGATCGATCCGACTCAACGATTGGCGGTCACCGCCGCCACCTCGTTGCCCGAGGGATCGAGAAAGTGGAAGCGGCGGCCGCCGGGGAAGTCGAAGATCGGCCGCACGATTTGGCCCCCGGCAGCCTCGACCGCGGCCAGCGCCGCCTCGAGGTCGGGTACGTCGATTACCGGAAGCGGCGCCCGGGTCGCCTCCGCCGAGTCCGCCTGAAGCCCGATATCGGTGTCGCCGGTCACGGTCGCCGCATAGCTTTTGCCGAAGCCGGTCAGGTTCCAGCCGAACGCGGCTTCGTAAAAGGCCTTGGAAGCGCCGATGTCGTGCACCGGCATTTCGACATAGTTGAAGCGCGCCATTTCACCTTCACTCCACCACGGTAAGGACCCTTCCAACTCCTACCAGTCTCGCTCCTTCCTGCAAGCGCTACTCACGGCCGGCTCGAGCTTTTCCGTCAGGCCCGGCGCGTCGAGGACGCTCACGGTCAGCTCATGCTTTCACCGGGAGCGGATTGTCGTCCCGGCGGGAACTGGCCGATGAACGCTTCGGGATCGCCGGTGGATCCGAAATCGAGGTTCGGCCGGTATGCGCGACGTCTTTGCCGGGACCGTCCTTCCTCGTCCGGAAGGCGCATGATCTCGGCGCGGACGCGCGCCCGCTCAGTAGCGCCGAAGCAGCCCCGCCAGGCGGCCCTGGATCCGGACCTGCTCGGGCCGGTAGCGCTGCGGGTCGTAGCGGCGATTGGCCGGGTCGAGTCGGACCATCTGGCCTTCCTTGCGATAGGTCTTGAGGGTCGCCTCGTCGTCGTTGATCAGCGCCACCACGATCTCCCCGTCGCGGGCGACGTCGGTCTTTCGGATCAGCGCGTAATCGCCGTCGAGAATGCCTTCCTCGACCATCGAATCGCCGGCCACCTCGAGCGCATAATGCTCGCCCGGGCCGAGCAAGGCGGCGGGGACCGGGAGGGTGGTCTGACCTTCAAGCGCCTCGATCGGCATGCCGGCGGCGATACGGCCGTGCAGAGGCAGGTCGATCACGTCGTTGGCGGCCTGCGGCGGCGCCGCCGGAGCCCTGGGGTGGGAGGCGATGCCGGCCTGGCTGTCCGGCATCTTCAATATCTCGAGCGCCCGCGCCCGGTTGGGCAGCCGGCGGATGAAGCCGCGTTCCTCGAGCGCCGAGATCAGCCGGTGGACGCCCGACTTGGACTTGAGCGCCAGCGCCTCCTTCATCTCCTCGAACGAGGGCGATACGCCGCTTTCGGCGAGGCGGGCCTGGATATAGGTCAGAAGCTCACTCTGCTTTCGCGTCAGCATATCGGGTCCCCTGAGAAACGAACGAGGAACGTGTAGGGAACGTTAGGGGGGCTGTCAAGCGGCTGTGGAACATGCCGCGATTCTGGTGAAATTCGCCAGCAGGCGATGGCCGTTCCGGCTCGCGATGCTCTCCGGGTGGAATTGAACGCCGTGGATCGGAAGCGCCCGGTGGCGAAGGCCCTGGACGGTGCCGTCGTCCGCCACCGCATTGACGTCCAGGCAGCCGGGCACGCTCCCGGGCGCCACCGTCAGCGAATGGTAGCGGGCGGCGGTGACCGGGGAGGCGAGGCCTTCGAACAATCCCGTGCCGTCATGGTTCACGGTGCAGGTCTTGCCGTGCATGACCGTCTCCGCCCGAACCACCGTGCCGCCGAAATGCAGTGCCACCGCCTGGTGGCCGAGGCAGATTCCGAGCAGCGGCCGCCGCGCCTCGGCGCAGGCGGCGACGAGATCGAGCGACGTTCCCGCCGCCTCGGGCCGCCCCGGCCCCGGCGATATCAGGAAGGCCTTCGCCCCGGTGGCGAGCGCCCCGGCCGCGCTCAGCGCGTCGTTGCGCTCGACCCGTATCTCTTCCCCGAGCTCGCGCAGATAATGGACGATGTTCCAGGTGAAGCTGTCATAATTGTCGAGGACGAGGATCATCCGGCGGTTCCGAACGCCGGCCCTTACTGGGCGCCCGGCCCCAGCATCTCGCGCCTGAGCTGGCGGACAGCCTCGTCATTCTTCTCGACCTTCAGAGCGGCCCGGACCGCGCCGGTGAACTGGCGGGCATATTCCTCGCCGATGATCGCCCCGAACTGGGTTCGCACGGCCTGCGCGAGGCCCGGTTCCTTGCTCGCGTCGCCTGGAACGATCCTTTCGAGATAGACGACGAACCAGCCGCGCCCGTCCGGCGCCGGCAGCAGGCGCGCCTTGCCGCGCGGAAGGCTGAACATCATCGCGAGCGGCGGCGGCACCTGAGCGTTGGCGCGGGCAATCTCCCGGCGGGTGGCGGTGAGAGTCTCCAGCGGCGGCAGCTTCACCTGCGCCTGGGCGAAGGCCTGGGCCGGCGCCATGCCGCCGTTGATCCTGGCGACGATCGCGCTCGCCACCGCCCGTGCCCGCTCGGAGGCGCGCCGGACGACGAGGTCGGCCTTGATCCGGTCGCGGATCGCGGCCAGCGGCGGCGCCGCCGCCGGGACGGCTCGGGCGACGGCGACGAGGGCGTAGCGCTGGTTTTCCTGGATCGTCTCCACCGACGGATCCTCGCCCGGCTCGAGCGCGAAAGCGCCTTCGAGCAGCGGCTGGAGCTCGGGCGGCGCCTGCCAGTCGGCGACGTCGGGCGCCGCCCCGGTGGCGGTGACCGGAGCCGTCTCCCTGACCGGCAGCTTGTTGGCGGCGGCGATCTCGTCGAAAGTCGAGCCGTCGCTGATCGCATCCTCGATGCGGGTGGCGAGGTCGTTGAGCGCGTTCGCCGCCTTGCGCTGCTGGATCTGCGCGGCAAGCTCGCCGCGAACCGACGCGAGCGGCCTCGCTGGCGTGACGATGACGTCCTCGACCTTCACGACATGCCAGCCGAACGGGCCGCGGATCGGCCCCACGGTCGCACCCTTGGCGGCGCCGAACACGGCGGCGGCCACGGCCGGGGAGCTTTTGGCGGCGAACGCCTCGCGAGTATTGACTCCGAGCGCGATGTCGGCGGCGCTGCGCCCGGCCTGAGCGGCCGCGGCGGCGAAGGCGGTGCCGGCGGCGACCTTCTGCGCCAGCGCCCGGGCCGCGGCTTCGTCGAGCACCACCTGCGAAAGCCGGCGCGACTCGCCGGCCGCAAAGGCCGGGTTCGAACGATAGGCGGCCTGGATCTCGGCCTCCGTCGCCTGCGACTGGGCCGCCACATTCTCGGCCCCGAAGACGGCGTAGCGTATCACCCGCCGCTCCGGGATCGTGTAGCGGGCCTGGTTGGTCCGGTAGAAGGCGGCGATCTCGGCGTCGCTGGGCTCCGCGCCCGCGCCCATCGCGGCGGTCGGCACCGCGCCGACGATCCCGGTGCGCGATTCCAGCAGCAGCGAGGCATATTGCTGGGCGAGCGCCGCCGGCACATGGGCCGAGCGGGCGACCGGGCCGAGCAGCTGGCGCTGCAGGAGCCGGGTCGCGATCTCCTCGCGCAGCTGCACCTCCGAAAGATTTTCGCGGGCGAGGATGCTTCGGAAGATGGATTCGTCGAAGCGGCCGGTGACGTCGTGAAAGTCCTGCATGGACGCGATCTCGCGGTCGATCATCTGCCGCGACACGCCCAGTCCCTGCTCGCGCCCGAAAACGGCGGAGGCGGTGAGGTCGATCAGCTGCTCGAGCACCTCATCGAGCGCGCCCTGCCGGAGGAAGGTGGGGATATCGAGCTCGGGCTGGCCCTGGCGGATCCGGTCGAACTGGCGCTGGGTCTCGTCGCGCAGCCTCTCCGAGGTGAGCGCCTCGCCCCCGACGGTGGCGACGGTCGCGCCGCTCATGCCGCCGAGCCCGCCCATGCCCGAGCCGCCGGTCCCGAAGCCGGTGATGACGATCGCGAACAGGCCGATGACGAGGAAGACCAGCATGATCTTCGCCATGAAGCCGCGGCGGAAAATTGAGAGCATCTTGAGGCGGGTCCTGCGATGGTTTGCGCGGGTCATAGAAGCGCCGCCCGGTGCGGGCAAGCTTGGCACTCGCCCGCCGCGTTGCTAGGCGCCGCGGCTTCAGCAAGCAGGGAAGGCCAGGGAATGAACGTCCGCCGCAAGCTCGTCGCCGGCAACTGGAAGATGAACGGCAACCGGGCGGCCCTGGCGGAGCTCGCCGCCATCGCCGCCGCCGCCCGCGAGGCTTCGGGCGTCGACGTCGCGATCTGCCCGCCCTTCACGCTCCTCCCGCTGGCCGTGCCCCGCGCCGGCGGCCTTCTCGTCGGCGCCCAGGATTGCCATTCCAGGGACAGCGGCGCCCACACCGGCAACGTCTCGGCGCCGATGCTGAAGGAGGCCGGCGCCCGCCTCGCCATCGTCGGCCATTCCGAGCGCCGCGCCGATCAGGCGGAGGATGACGGCTTCGTTCGCGCCAAGGCGGAGGCGGCGCTCCGGCACGGCCTCGCCGCGATCGTCTGCGTCGGCGAGAGCGAGGCGGAGCGCGAGGCCGGGCGCGCGGTGGAGCGGGTCACGGCCCAGCTCTCCGGCTCGATCCCGGAGCTTTCCGGTGAGGCGGAGCTGGTCGTCGCCTACGAGCCGATCTGGGCGATCGGCACCGGCCGCACCGCCACCCCCGCCGACGTCGCCGCCATGCACTCGGCCATCCGCGAGGCGCTGACCGCCCGCTTCGGCGACGCCGGCGGCCGCATCCGGATCCTCTATGGCGGCTCGGTCAATGCCGGCAATTCGGCCGAGCTGTTCGCGGTCGACCATGTCGACGGCGCCCTCGTCGGCGGAGCCAGCCTCACCGCCGCCCAGTTCGTCCCGATCATCGAAGCCGCGGCGAGGAGTTGAAGAGGGGCGTGTGATCGCCTAAGTCCGCGCCACGCCCGTCATCCCGGCGAAAGCCGGGACCCCGGTGAGTACCCGCCCTGAGGTCCCGGCCTGCGCCGGGATGACGGAAATCCAGATCGAAAGCCGCCTCCCATGTTCACCTTCCTCCTGATTCTCCAGTCGCTGGTCGCCGCCTCCATGGTCACGGTGATATTGATGCAGCGCTCGGAAGGCGGCGGGCTCGGCGTCGGCGGCAGCCCGTCCGGCCTCATGTCGGCGCGCGGCGCGGCCGATTTCCTGACCCGCGCCACGGCGATTCTCGCCACTCTCTTCGTCATCCTCTCGATCGGCCTCGCCGGCCTCGCGACGATGGAGCGGGCACCGACGAAGATCGATCCCTCGCTGTCCAAGACCGCGCCGCGAAGCGCCCCGCTCGCCCCGGCCGCCCCGCCGGTCGTCGACCCGCTCGCCGGCGCCGCCGCCCAGGCTCCGGCCAACGCCGCCGCCCCGGCGACGTCGAACGGCGCCGTCCCGCTGGCTCAGTAAGCCGCCGCCGCGATCGCCTTCGCCACTCCGGCCACCTGTCCGCGAATGTCGGGCACGGCGACGATTTCCCAGAACGCGCCCTTGCTGAGCGGTCCTACCGCATAGAGGGCAGGGGCGGGGCCGTTCCCCGCCACCCGGCTGTGCCCGTCCACCTCGAGCCCCAGGCCGAGCCGGTCCGGCCGCGCCCGCCCGCTCGCCAGCAGGCTTCGGATCAAAGGATCGTCGACCCGCCCGATATCGCCTTCGGGGCCGGTGCAGTTGATGATCGCACCGAAGCGCCGGCGAAGCTCGCCGCCGCCGCGGCGCGCGATCGTCACCTCGTCGCCCTCGACCCGGACGATCCGGCCCGCGGCCACCTCCAGCCGGCCGGACGCCCGCATCGCCTCGATCCGCGCCGCCACCGCCGGCGCGATACGGTGCCGGTGGACGTCCCACCAGGGCCGCAGGTGGCGAAGGAAACGCCTCTGCTCGGCTTCTCCCAGGCCCTGCCACAAGGCGATGCTGTGCGGCCTGAGCCCGTCGACCGAGGCGCGCCAGGGGCTCCGCGCCCGCACCTCGCGGACCAGCGCGCCGAGCCGGGCGGGAGGCTCCCGCTCGAGCGGAGCCGCCGCCGGCGAGATGTGGGCGCGCGGCACCAGGCCGCGCCGCGAGCAGGCCGTGATCCGGCCGGCAAAGCCCGCTTCGTCGAGGCTGACCGCCATGTCGACCATGGTGAGGCCGGTGCCGACCAGCAGAAGCTCGCCGCCGAGCGCCGCCGCGTCCGCCACCGCCGCCGCGCCCTCCGGCCCCCACGGATCGTGAATCGCGCGCCGGCCGAAGGCGGCGGGCAGGCGCGAGGGGAAATTGCCGCCGGCGAGCACCGCCGAATCGCACTCGATCCGCTCGCCCGAGGCCAGCACCACCGCATGGTCGTCGACCGCGGCCGCGGCGCCGGTCACCCGCTCGACGCCCGCCGCCCCGTCGAGCAGCCCGGCGAGATAGCGGCGGTAATCGCGCCTCGGCACATAATCGTCCGGCCCGTAGCCCTCGCCCGCCGCCCAGGCGGCGAAATGGCCCGGATCGCCGGCCAGGGCGCTCATGTTGCGGGCGCGCACGTTGAGCAGGTGGCCCGGCGAACTGGTTCCGTAGGCGGCGCCGCGGGCGAATTGTCCGCTCTTCTCGATGAGGACGATTTCCGCGCCCGGCGCGGCACGGGCGATCTCCACCGCCGCGATCGTCCCCGAATATCCCGCCCCGACGATCGCCACCCGCATGGCGGCGCCTTAGCGACAAGCTGGGAGGCCGTCACCCCGGCGAAGGCCGGGGGTCCCGGCGGGTGGAGAGCGCCCAGCCTTTCATCCCTTGGGGTCCCGGCCTCCGCCGGGACGACGCGAAAGAAAAATCCGATTCGCGCCCTTGCCCTCCCGCGCCCCCCGTCGCTAAGCCTTTACTCCCATGGCGCGGTTCATTTTTATCACCGGCGGCGTGGTCTCCTCGCTTGGCAAGGGCCTGATGGCCGCGGCCCTCGCCGCCCTCCTCCAGGCGCGCGGCTACAAGGTCCGGATCCGCAAGCTAGACCCCTATCTGAACGTCGATCCCGGCACGATGTCCCCCTACCAGCATGGCGAGGTCTACGTCACCGACGACGGCGCCGAGACCGACCTCGACCTCGGCCATTACGAGCGCTTCACCGGAGTCCCCGCCCGCCAGGCCGACAACGTCACCTCGGGCCGGATCTACCAGGGCATCATTCAGCGCGAGCGGCGCGGCGACTATCTCGGCGCCACCGTCCAGGTCGTCCCCCACGTCACCAACGCGATCAAGGAGTTCATCGCCGCCGACCTCGAGGAGGATCTCGACTTCCTGATCTGCGAGATAGGCGGCACCGTCGGCGACATCGAATCCTTGCCCTTCATCGAGGCGATCCGACAGTTCAGGAACGAGCGCCCCCGCGGCGAGACGCTCTCGATCCACACCACCCTCGTCCCCTACATCGCCGCCGCCGGCGAGCTGAAGACCAAGCCCACCCAGCACAGCGTGCGCGAGCTGACCAGCCTCGGAATCCAGCCCGAGATCCTCGTCTGCCGCACCGAGCACCCGCTCCCCGATTCCGACCGCGCCAAGATCGCCCTGTTCTGCAACGTCCGCAAGGAAGCGGTCATCCCCGCCCTCGACGCCAGGAGCATCTACGCCGTCCCCGCCCAATATCACGAGGCCGGGCTCGACGCCGAGGTGTTGCGCGCCTTCGCCATCGGCGACGCGCCCGAGCCGCTGATGGCGCGCTGGGAGGACGTCGTCGACCGCCTGTTCAACTGGGAGAGCGAGGTCACGATCGGGGTCGTCGGCAAATATGTCGGCCTCCAGGACGCCTACAAGAGCCTCACCGAGGCCCTGGTCCACGGCGGCATGGCCAACCGGGTGAAGGTCCGCATCTCCTGGCTCGACGCCGAGCTTTTCGAGCATCCCGAAGCCGACATCCCCGCCCAGCTCGAGCCGCTGCACGGAATCCTCGTCCCCGGCGGCTTCGGCGAGCGCGGCTCGGAGGGCAAGATCGCCAGCGTCCACTTCGCGAGGGAACGCCGCGTCCCCTTCTTCGGAATCTGCCTCGGAATGCAGATGGCCTGCATCGAGGCCGCCCGCAACCTCGCCGGCATCGAAGGCGCCACGAGCACCGAATTCGGCGAAGCCGAAGAGCCCGTCGTCGGCCTGATCACCGAATGGATGAGCCCCGAAGGCCTCCAGCAGCGCCGCGAGGCCAATGGCGACATGGGCGGCACGATGCGCCTGGGCGCCTACGAAGCGGTGCTCGCCGGCAACAGCCACGTCAGGGGCATCTACGGCTCGGAGCGCATCAGCGAACGCCACCGCCACCGCTACGAGGTCAACATCCACTACAAGGCCGCGCTGGAGGCGGGGGGGCTTCTGTTCTCGGGCATGAGCCCGGACGGAGCGCTTCCGGAGATCGTGGAGCGGCCCGACCATCCCTGGTTCGTCGGGGTGCAGTTCCATCCGGAGCTGAAGTCGAAGCCCTTCGATCCACATCCGTTGTTCGCGAGCTTCATAGAGGCGGCGGTGAAGCAGAGCAGGTTGGTGTAAAGATATAGCGAAAGCGGGGTCGTAGGAGCAACCGAATCATGGATTACAATTTTGAGGCGCTCGGCGACCAGCGTTTCCAAAAACTATGCCAAGCAATCTTGGTAGCGACGTTTCCGAACGTACAATGTCTGCCGGTCGATCAGCCCGACGGCGGTCGGGACGCATTTCATCGGTACGAAGGCGGGTTTGTCGCATATCAAGTCAAATACTCACGAAATCCGTCACAACGAACAGAGCGCGACTCGATTGAGAATTTGATTAAGCGCGAACAGGCTAAGGTCAAACGACTAATAGAACGAGGAGCCACGGCCTATTACCTTTTAACTAATATAAGTGGAACCTCTCATCTCGACGTCGGATCGATTGACAAAGTGAATCAAGCACTTACTACTGCTTTTGGCATACCGGTATACTGCTGGTGGCGAGACGACCTAGAACGACGCCTAGAAGTCATACCTAGTTTGATTTGGCGCTATCCAGAAGTTGCGCGAGGACTAGATTTCCTTGAAGTTTTGGGACAGACTAATGGAGCTTTGTTTAGCGCGAATAGAACATCCATATTTCGTTCGTATGTTGCAACTCAATGGAGCCGTGAGTCGGAAGTACGTTTTCAGCAGGTTCAGATTCAAAACAGCTTATTTGATCTATTTACGGACACGCCAATCGGCGAGTCGCGTGAGAAACAACCCAGTGCCGCCTCCAGCGGAATTCCTGAGCAAGTGCTAAGGCGCGTGCAAGGCTCTTATGAGAGAGCGCGCTACGGCTATTTAGATTTGAGCCATCAGGGGAGCCTCTTAGCAGCCGACTGGCTAATGAGCGCAGCCCCGACCCGTGGCGTTCAGAGGATTGTGCTCGAAGGTGCTCCAGGTCAAGGTAAGTCCACGGTCACTCAATATATGTGTCAGGTTCATCGTCTGAAGGTTCTTCGTTTGGAAGAGGAGCTAGAGGGAATCCCTGAACCATATCGGAGATTTGGCGTGAGACTGCCTTTACGTGTAGATTTACGCGACTATGCAACTTGGCTGTTGGGTAAGGATCCATTTGCGACAGATCGGGATTCAAAGCGACCTCCCGATTCCTCTGATGCCTTAGAGTCATTTCTGGCTTATCAGGTGCAACATCTTTCAGGGGGTTTAAAGTTTTCTGCCGACGATATAGTAGCAATATTCAGCGATACGCACGCTCTCTTGGTCCTCGACGGCTTTGATGAGGTAGCAGATATTCCTTTGCGCGGTCGACTAATTGAACAGATACGGGGAGCTAGCTCACGACTGGGATCGCTGTGTGCTTCTATTCAAGTCGTTGTCACTAGCAGACCGGCGGCGTTCATACTTTCTCCTGGATTTCCAGAAAGAGAATGGAGTCATTATCGGCTGCTGCCAATGGAGCCGCCTCAGATAAGTGAATATTCGGATAAATGGATGGAAGCAAAGTCTCTTGCTGCGAATGATCGTTGGGAATTCAAGGAGCTGGTAGTAGAGCGCACCAATAGGCCACACATAAAGATTTTATCTCAAAACCCTATGCAATTGGCGATATTATTGTGGCTTATTAGTACCAAGGGACGCTCCTTGCCGGATAAGCGCACCGCCTTGTACGATAGTTACATGGATCTCTTTTTTGGACGAGAGGCGGAAAAGGATCCGGTGGTACGCGATAACCGCGATATAATTGTTCAAATTCATGAATTCATAGCTTGGAAGTTGCAGGCTGACGCAGAGGCGGAAGGCTCGGCAGGGGCAATACCAGCCGAAGAACTCAAAGATTGGGTATATGCGTTTTTGACAAATAAGGAGCATCCTACTAGTGAGGTTTTGAAGCTATTTAGCGGCGTGGTCGAAAGAGTCGGAGCCCTGGTCTCTCGAGTACAGGGTACAGTGGAGTTTGAAGTCCAGCCCCTGCGGGAGTATTTTGCAGCAAAGCACCTGTACCTGACAGCTCCCTACTCTCCGCCTGGGGACGAGAGACGAGGTACCAAGCCACAGAGGTTTGATGCGCTGTCACGGCGGCCGTATTGGTCAAATGTAACTAGGTTCTATGCGGGATGTTACAGTTCCGGGGAACTTGCATCGCTTCTGGCGGGCATCGAATCGCTGCATGATGAGGAGCGTTTTAGGTTTACCAGCCATACACTTCAACTTGCTATTTGGTTGCTCAACGACTGGGTATTCACTCAAGAGCCGCGTACCGTTAAGTCAGTAATTCGCTTTCTTACCAAAGATGGCAACCTCAAACTGTTGATGTCTAGCCGATCGTCGTGGGAGGACGCACGATTAAGTCTTCCAGATAAATGTGGCCGTGCTGATTTTGCAGTTTCTCTTATTGGCCACTTTCTTACATCCTCCGCTAAGGATTATATATCGAGACTCGGCTTTGCCGTGGTCGCGAATACCTCCCATCAAGAGCGGTGGCAAATCTGGGCGACCGATACGAGCCCCGATCCCGTTACGTTCGAACGCGCAAAAGCACTTAGCTTGTTTTCATCATCTACGCCTGCTGAGGCTCAGGCACTGATAGCAAAGTATGGTTCGAAAGGGCTTCATGCTCTTGTAGAAGGGGGTAAGTGGGACTTACTCGGACCGCCTGCTCTAAGGGAGCTTTTCGAATACACTATGGATGGCTTCCGCGAGTACGACGGGGCAGTCTATTATAGTCGACCGGAGCCTAAGAATGACCCTGGTCTTTACCTTGCCTATACTATTCTAGGTCCTAGTACCTTTTCTCCGATCCACTACAACCGCTTGGGTGAAGCATCGTTGGCTGACATCTTGCTACGTCAAGGTCGCTTAGCGGACCGGCTTCCGGACGAGCCTAGCTCCACGGCGATTGATTTAGGCTATCATGACTTCGTACAAACTGCAGCACGAGTGGCTGCCATGCCAGTTAACGCTTGGGCTAGTGAGATTGAGCCATGGAGCCTTTTGATCGAAAGCGCTCGACGGGTTTGGGGGGATCGCCTCCGCCTGCAGGTACTCGCGGCCATCGCTGCCGGAATAAAGTCATCCACTGAGCGCGCAGCTCCATTCTCGAACCTTTTGGAGCCTTCGCTACCCTTAGCTGAGCGTGCACGACATGCTAGATTACGCAACTCTGTGGCCTGGTGGAGGGAGCAACTCTCTCGCGCCTCTAGTTCTGGTGAACGCGAGTGGATCTTATTGCTCCTGCTGAGTTGGGCACCAGGTGCACTCATTCTACAGATGCGCGTGGAGGTTCAAAACGCTCTTGAGGCGGCGTCGGCACCCGAATGGCACCGTCTACACCAATCTCTGAGGATGGTGGTTACGCACACCGGTTCAAGCCGCGCACCAATAAGTAAAGTTACCTTCGAGCAGCTTTCGGAGGTGACATCATTCCGCTTGCTTGCCTGTTTGTTTCCCCGCTTGCCCAAACTGATTGCCCGGCAAGTCTGGCTAGAAAGACTTGTTACTTCAACAAACTTAGACGAAGAGGATATTACGGAGATCATACGTTACGGATTTTACGAAGCTTCGCGCGAGCAAAAAATATGGATGGTACTACTTAACTTCATCAAGTCATATCCGCAGGTCGCTGCGGCGATAGAGTCAGGGCAAGGAGTCTTTCGGCGGTTGTATATAGACGCGCAGAGCCCGATGCCAGAGCCAGTCGCACTTGCTGTGATGGAAGATATGGATACAATGCCGCTTTATTTAGTAGCTATGGCGGAAGAGAGACTAAACGCTCGCGCAACCGGCAGGCCTTCGCCATTAAAGGCGGTTGCAGAGGCTGAAAAATGGTTTGCCTAAGAGTGGTGCGAGTAATGATGATGGGAAGCATCTAGCTTGTTGTGAAGTGACGCCATTGCTCCAGTTCCCCACCGCGCTGATAAACCGAGGTGCGGCTGGAGCGGCGGCCATAAGAGTGGTGGGTGTGGCGGACTTCAGCCACCTTTCCCACCTAATCGGAACAAAAAAAGAACTTCCTCTCTTGCGAAGTTCATGATCCAATGTCGTGATGGCCGCTTCATCCGCCCCGAGTCGCCCGTCCGGGTGGCTCCCGGGGACAGGTACCGGTACCTGTCCCCAATCCTTTCAGTGCATGATGGATTTGAGCTTTACCTTCTGCGCCCGTCAAAAGCCCTTCTGTAAGGCTCCATTTCCTTCGACCCTCGTTCAAGTTCCTTCTCAAAGCATTCTGCCTGCGCCAAAGACTAACGATCCTACCAGAACAAAAAAAGAACTTCTCTTCTCGCCAGCTTCATGATCCAATCGAGGCATGGCCGCCTCGCACGCCCTGAGTCGCTCGTCCCGAGTCCGTTCGAAAATCCCGCTTGCCGGGTTCCTGCGCGCGCCCGCTTTCGGGGCGGTTTTGAAGCGGCTCTCGGTTACCCTCAACTTCCTCAACTTATTTAGCCGCTCCCCGTCCCTCGTGGTCTCCCATACGCGCGCGCGGGCGCGCGCACCCGCGCGAAATCGGCTGACTTTCCTGACCTTCGTCCGGATTCGGACAGGGCAACGCCTCCCCCAACCGTTTGCGCAATCGCGGGTAAGCGCCCCCGCGCCGTCCCGCGCTAAGAAGGCCCGACTACATCTGTTTTCGCGGGGGATTATCGTTATGGCACGTGGGTTTGCGCTTATGCTGGCGTCGGCGGGGATGCTGGCGCTCACCGTTTCCGGATCGGCCCGGTCGCAGACCGCTCCGGCCGCCGCGGCGGCCGCCTCGGAGGAAGATCCCGCGCCGATGACCTTCCCCGGCTGGGGCGTCGATCCGGCCGACCTCGATCCCTCCGTCAAGCCCGGCGACGATTTCGACGCCTATGTGAACGGCAAGTGGAAGGCCAAGACCAGGATCCCGGCCAAATATCCCTATTACGGAGTCACCACCAACCTCCGCATCGGCTCGGAGCGGGCGGTGAAGGCGATCATCGACGATCTCGCGGCCCGGCGGAACGCGCCCGGAAGCCTCGAGCAAAGGGTCGCCGACATGTACCGGGCCTATCTCGACGTCGATTCGATAAACCGCGCCGGAATGGCGCCCGCAAAACCCTATCTCGACCGGATCGCGGCGGTGAAGAGCCACGAGGATCTGGCCGCGCTGTGGGCCGTCGACGGCTTTCCGGCGCCGATCGGGGAGGGGGTCAGCATCGACCGCGGCGATCCCACCCGCAACATCGTCTTCTTCGGGCTCGGCGGCATCGGGCTTCCCGACCGCGACAATTACCTGATCGACAACGAGCGCAACCGCGAGATGAAGGCCAAATATATCGATTATCTGGCCTTCCTGCTCGGCAAGGCGGGCCATGCCGCGCCGAGGCCGGCGGCGGAGAGCATCTACGATCTCGAGAAGAAGATGGCGGCGGCGATCTGGGACCGGGCCATCGCCCGCAACCCGGTGCTCACCACCAACCGGATGAGCCATTCCGAGCTGGTCGCGCTGGCCAGGCCTTTCCCGCTCCAGCGCTACCTGGCCGGCCGGGGCCTCCAGCCGACCGACCGCTTCAACGTCATGAACGTCCCGCCCAGCGCGGAGACGATCAGGGCCCAGGGCCTGACCGCGGAGCAGGTGGCGAAGCTCGGCACCGGCCTTCCGGGGATGATGAACGTCATCATGGCGACTCCGGTCGAGACCTGGAAGGCGTGGATGACGGCGCAGCTGCTGTCGCAGGGCGCGGCGCTTCTTCCCGGCGACATCGACGACGCCAATTTCGCCTTCTACGGCAAGTATCTCCAGGGCCGCGAGCGCCAGCGCGACCGCTGGCAGCGCGCCGTCACCGAGGTCGAGAACAGCCTCGGCGAGGCGATCGGCAAGGTCTATGTCGAGCGCCACTTCCCGCCGTCGAGCAAGGCGGCGATGGAGGAGCTGGTCGCCAACCTCAGGCTCGCCATGGCGGAGAATCTGAAGGACCTGCCGTGGATGACCCCGGCGACCCGGGCGGCCGCCAGGACCAAGCTCGACGCGCTCACCGTCAAGATCGGCTACCCCAACAAGTTCGAGACCTATGACGGCCTCGCCGTCTCCGCCGACGACCCGATCGGCAACCGTCTCGCCGCCGCGCGCTGGCAATGGGCCAAGGACCTCGACGACCTGAGGAAGCCGGTCGACCGCGACAAGTGGCTGCTCACTCCGCAGACGGTCAACGCCTATTACATGGCGACCGCCAACGACATGGCCTATCCGGCCGCCTATCTGCAGGCGCCCAATTTCAGCCCGACCGCCGATCCCGCCGTCAATTACGGGGCGATCGGGGCGACGATCGGCCACGAAATCGGCCACGGCTTCGACGACAACGGCTCGCGCTACGACGGCACCGGGACGCTTCGGAACTGGTGGACCCCCGAGGACGCCGCGACCTTCAAGAAGCTCGGCGACAGGATGGAGGCGCAGTACAACGCCATCTGCCCGATCGACGAGGGCAAGACCTGCATCAACGGCAAGCTCACCCTCGGCGAGAATATCGGCGACCTCGGCGGCCTCTCCATGGCGTACAAGGCCTACCGGCTCTCATTGAAGGGCAAGGAGGCGCCGGTCATCGACGGCCTCACCGGCGACCAGCGCTTCTTCATCTCCTACGCCCAGCACCAGCGCACCATCTACCGGGACGCCTTCCTTCGCCAGCTGATGCAGACCGATCCCCACTCGCCCGACTTCGCGCGGATCAACGCCGTGCTCAGGAACTTCGACCCCTGGTATGCGGCGTTCAACGTGAAGCCGGGCGACAAGCTCTATCTGCCGCCGGCGGAAAGGGTCCGGATCTGGTGAGGGGTCCGCGGGCCTCATCGCCGGGATGGCGGGAGAGGCGCGGGGAGCTATCGCCCGCGCCTCCAATCCGGTAATCGGCGATGATGATCCTTTCCGCCTTGCTGCTCCTCGCCGCCGCGCCCGCCGCCCCCGAGCATTTCTTCGTCGGGCGCACCGAGGGCGCCGGAACGGTGCAGATGATCATCGGGGGCACCCACAAGGTCCGCGACGTCAGCCGCGGCCGGCTCGACAAAAGCGGGGCCCTGATCCTCGACCAGATGGTCTACGAGGAGGGCAAGCCCGCCCGCCGCCGGTCCTGGCGCCTCGTCCGGGCGGGCGGGAACCGGGTCAGCGGCACCATCTCCGATGCCGTCGGGCCGGTCACCGGAGCCATCAGCGGCAACGTCCTCCACCTCAAATATCGCGCCAAGGAGGCCAATGCGCAGGTCGAGCAGTGGATCACGCTCCACCCGGGCGGCCGAACCGCGTCGAACCGGATGATCTTCCGCAAGTTCGGCTTCAAGGCCGCCACGCTCCAATCCACCATCCGCAAGCTCGACTGAGCGGGGGCGGCGGAAGGGCGCGCCTATGGCTGCCCCAGTCGCACCTCGGACAGCTTCCAGCCGAGGC
Organism: Allosphingosinicella sp.; assembly: GCA_035628835.1. Lineage (GTDB taxonomy): Bacteria > Pseudomonadota > Alphaproteobacteria > Sphingomonadales > Sphingomonadaceae > Allosphingosinicella. The sequence goes on along the minus strand of DASPJA010000037.1, from coordinate 15,902 downwards.
CGTGGCGGCGGAAGGTGAGGACGGGGCCGTTTTCCAGGCTCGCTCTTTCCTCCCGCACCTCGAAGGCGTCGAGCCCGCGGCGGACGATGTAGGGCCGATGGTCGGGATCGCCGCCTCCTCCGAGGCCGGCGAAGCGGATCGGGACCGAGGCGAGCCAGGCCCGCAGGCCGACGCTCGCCGAAGGGTCGGCGAGCTTTCGCCGGGCGAGCTCCACCAGATCGCGGCCGTTCGGCGAGTCGGTCCGGACGTCGGCGAGCACCGAGCTCCACAGAGTCTCGAACTCCCGCTTCGCCTGCGCGCGGATCGAATCCATGTCGACGTAAGCGGCGAGCCTTGCCATGTCGCCGGCCCGCGCCGCTTCGCGCATCCGCCACAAGGTCCACCAGGGCGAGCCGAAATACCAGGCGGCGGGAGCCGCGACCAGGACCGCCGCCGCGATTGCCCCCACGAGCCTCCCGCGCCTCATGCCGTTCCTCCTCGCTTCGGCCCCCCGGCTTACTCGCCGCTTCGGCCGTCCGGCGCAATCGCCTCCACCGTCAGGGTCACGATCCGCCCGACCTTCGCCCGCGGCCCGCCGCGCTCGGAAATGTGGATCCGCGCATGGGGCAGGGTAAAGACGGCGTCGCGCGCCAGGCCGCCGTCGCCGCGCACGGCCTCGGGCAGGCAGGCGGCGACCCGGGCGGCGAGATTGTCCCGGCTCATCGCCTCGGGCGCCAGATTCTGGTGGCACAGCCAATATTGGCGCCGCTCGTCGCCGGTCGCGCGGCAGCCGTGCCGGAAGCCGAGATGAGGAGGCGCGGCTCGGGCGCCCTCGAGCCAAGCGAATCCGCCCTTGTCGCGAGCGGCGTCGATCACCCGCTCCAGCCCGTGGCAGAAGTCCTGCGCGACAAGCCCGCTTTGGCCGGACGCCGCCGTGGATGCGAGGAAAGCCGCCGCCGCCAGGATCGCCGCCACTTTCATCCTCACCTCCTTCTGCAACCGGAGGCAACAGACAGGCCCGGGGCTTTCGCCCCGCTGAACGGCGTACGCAAGGCGCGGGGAAGGGGGGCTAGAGCGGCCCCGGGCCGTCTGGCCGGCGCCGGGCCTCGTCGCGGGCGGCGGCATGGCGCAGAGTGTCCATCTCGCCGGCGTCCTTCTGCAGGCGCCGGTTCTCGGCCTCGGCGGCGTCGGCGCGGGCGCGCTCCTCGCGATAGCGGCGTTTCCACTTGCCGCCGGACATCAGCGCCATTCCGAGCACGAGACCGAGCACGAAGACGAGTGCGACGATGAGCCACTGGTCGGGGGTGAAGAGAGTCACTGCGCCAATACCTTCCGCGGCTGTTGACGGCGGATCAATGGCGGCGGGGGCGGATTGTTCCGCCCCCGTGTCAGTGCTTGAACAGATTGTCCGAGATCGAGCAGCTCGCCGGGCCGAGGATGACGACGAAGAGCACCGGCAGGATGAACAGGATCAGCGGCACGGTCATGATCGCCGGAAGCCGCGCCGCCTTCTCCTCGGCGCGCATCATCCGCTCGTTGCGGAATTCGGCGGCGAGAACCCGAAGCGCGCTCGCCAGCGGAGTGCCGTATTTCTCGGTCTGGATCATGGTCGTGACGACGCCGCGCACCGCCTCGAGATCGATGCGGTTGGCGAGGTTCTCGAAGGCCGAGCGGCGGTCGGTGAGGAAGCCCAGCTCGATCGAGGTCAGAGCGAATTCGTCGCCCAGCTCGGGATAGGCCTTGCCGAGCTCGCGGGCGACCCGGTTGAAGGCGGCGTCGACGGTGAGGCCGGCCTCGGCGCAGATGACGAGCAGGTCGAGCGCGTCGGGAAGGCCCTTGCGGACCGCGTTCGACCGCTTGTTGATCTTGTTCTTCAGCCAGAGATCGGGCGCCTTGTAGCTTCCGATCAGAGCTCCGGCGACCGCGCCGTAGCGCTTGATGGGCCCCCATTCGGGGAACCAGTCGAGCAGATAGACTCCGACGATGACGGTCGAGCCGATGACGATCGGCAGCACCAGGCGCGCGAAAATGACGACGACGGCGAGATCCTTGGAGCGGATGCCGGCCTGCATCAGCTTGCGCTGCGCCTTCTCCAGCTGCTCCGCCTGGAGCATCTTCAGCGAGCCGAGGAAGCTTCGGACCTTGTCGGCGACCTCGTTCTTGTTGGTGATGTTGCGCCGCCGCTTCGAGGTCGAGGCGACGATCCCGGCCTTCAGCTGCTCGCGGCGCTCGTTGAGCGCTTTGACGCGCTTCGCCATCGGGTCCTTGACGGTGGTGGCGGCGTAGATGGCGACGAGCACGGCGAAGGTGGCGACGGCGGCCATGAAGGTCGCCACCATCACCACGTCGATCCCCATCACGGTCGGTCCGGTTGCCGGTGCTGTCATTCTCAAACCGTCCTAGATCTCGAAGTCGACCATTTTGGCCATGATGAACACGCCGATCCCCATCCAGACCAGCCCGCCGCCGCCGGCGATCATCAGACGCTCGTCGGTGAAGAAGGCCTGCATGTATTTGCCGTTGATGAACCAGATCAGGGTGAAGACGATGAAGGGGAGAGAGCCCACGATCCAGGCCGAGGCCTTGGATTCCGACGACATCGCCTTGATCTTGAGCTTCATCTGCGCCCGCTTCCTCAGCACCTCGGCGAGGTTGGCGAGAGTTTCGGCGAGGTTGCCGCCGGTCTCGCGCTGGATGGCGAGGGTGATGACGAAGAACTGGAATTCCGGAGTGCCGAGCCGGTCGGCCACGTCCTGGAGCGAGGCCTCCATCGTCCGGCCGATCTTCATCTTGTCGGAGACGGTGCGGAACTCGTCGCCGATCGCGCCCGGAAGCTCGTCGGCGACGATCCCGAGCGTCTCCGAGATGGGAAGGCCCGAGCGAAGGCCGCGCACCATCAGCTCGATGGCGTCGGGGAAGCGGGCGTTGAACTTGGCGATGCGCTTCTTGATCAGCTTGCCGACGATGAAGTGCGGCAGGCCGACTCCGGCGAAGATGCCGAGCGCGAGGCCGAGCATGATCGGCAGGCCCTTGAGGATCAGCCCCAGGCTGACGACGACGATGATTCCGAGCGAGACGAGGCCGTACTGGGCCAGGCTCCAGGGGCGGCCGGTCTGGTGGAGCCGCCGCCGAAGCAAGGCGGGGTTGGGGATCAGCCGCTGCGCCAGGCCGTCCATCTTGGTCTGGGTGCGGCTCTGGAGGATTCGCTTGAGCTGCGCCTGAGCGGCGATCTCGTTCGACTTGCTGTGGCGCTCGCGAACGTTCTCGAGGCGGCGGTTGGTCGCCTTCGAGACGTTGGGTCCGCCCACGGCGAACACCATCAGCGCAAGCACGGCCAGCACGCCGCCGCCCAGCATCAGGATCGGAAAGCTCAGCACCCGCTGCTCCTATTCCACGCGCCGGCCGGCGGCCGGCGCAAAATCATGCCGTCGCCGGCTTCGGCTTCTTCGCGACCAGGCCCTTGAGGTTGAGCTTGTCGAGGAGGGACTTGGCGCCTTCTTTCTGCTTCTCGCCGCCGCCGCCGCCTTCGCCGCCCTCGACGGTCGAGGTGGTGAGGGTGACCAGCTGCGCCAGCGGGCCGGCGACCTTCGAGGAGGTGGCGACCTTGGCGAAGGGCTGGCCGAGCTTGGCCGCCTGCGCCGCCGCCTTGGGCTCGAACGGGATGACGACGTCGACGGAACGCTCGATCGACTGCTCGAAATCCTTGCGGCTGATCTCCTGCGCGCCGGAGGGGACCCGGTTGGCGACGACCAGCACCTTGGACGTCGGCGCGTTGGACTTGAGCCAGCTCAGCACCCTGATCGCATCGCGGGTCGCGGCGAGCGTGAACTCGACCGCGACGATGATGACATGGGCGTCCTGGACGAGGTGCGGGTGCTGGATGAGCATCGAGCGCGGCAGATCGAGGACGGTGCTCTCGAAGGCGTTGCGAAGCTCTTCCTGCAGCTGGAAGAAAGCGGTGCCGTCGTTGAGCAGAGGCTGGTTGAGCGGCGCTTCGGCCGAGAGGACGCAAAGCTTCTCGTTCGCCCGGACCATCGCCCGCTCGATGAACAGGCCGTCGATCCGGCTCGGATTCTCAATCGCGTCGGTGAGGCCGCGGCCGGGCTCCAGGTCCAGAGCGAGGGCGCCGGTGCCGAAATGAACGTCGAGGTCGAGCAGCGCCGTCGAGCGGCCCGCCTTGTCGCCCATCAGCCAGGCCAGCGAGGTCGCGAGCGTCGAGGCGCCGACTCCGCCGCGAACGCCGATCACCGCCGCCATCACATGAGGCTTCTCGCTCGCCGCCTCGTTCACCCTGGGCCCGGAGATGGTCATCTGGGCGTTGGCGAAGCTGTCGCGCAGCTGATCGGGGGTGAACGGCTTGAGCAGATAATCCTGAAGGCCCGAGGCGACCAGGTCGCGGTACAGGCGCACGTCGTTGACCTGGCCCGCCGCGATCACGACGGTGCCGGGCTCGCAGACTTCGGCGAGGGCGTTGATGTCGTTGAGCGGGTCGCCCGATTCCGACAGGTCGACGAACAGGATGGCCGGGCTCGCCGAGACCGACAGGGTCTGGACCGCGTTTCGGAGCCCGCCCTTGTTGACCTTCTCCGGGGCCCAGCCATGCTCGACCGCGATCGGCCGAAGCATCTCGGCCGTCGCGTCGTCGCAGACGAAGGCGCTGAAGGGATCGCGCAGCGCGGCCGCGCGGGAAGCGTTGAAAGGCGCGTTCATCTAATTACCCCTGCCACTGGTGCCGATGGTGGAGAGCGCTTTCGTCCCCGTCGGCGGAGCCTCGCGATAGACCTTGATCGCCTTGATCCCGGTGTCCCTGGAAGCCCCCACCGTGCCGGTCTGGCCGAGCACGAGGTCGGACGGATTGGCGACCATCGCCGCCCAGTTCGAATTCACGGCGCAGCCGTAATTGGGCGAGGTGGAGCTCGGGCCGCTGACGGTGGCCCCGCTCGGGCAATCGGGCACGTAGGCGGTGCTTCGGCTGACCACGACCCGGAGCGTGCCCGGCGCCACCGACCCCGCGGTGACCGGAGCGCCGTTGCTGAGGAGAAGGCCGTATTCGGCCGCGACCGAGGCGACGTCGGCGGTGCCGGGACCGCGGCCATAGCCTTCCTCGACGAAGACCTCGTCGCCGTAGCCGACCCCGAGGCCGTCGAACCAGCCGCGAAGCTGGGCCTTCTCGACCGCCGTCAAATTGCCCGAAGGGGTCGGCAGGTCGAGGACGTAATTGCCGCGCTCGACGACCGGCTGGTTGAGGGAATCGATCCCGCGCTCGGGCCCGTGACGGTCGCGGGGGCGAGCCTCGGCCGCCGTTGCGGCCAGCACCGCGCCGGCCGCGGCGAGGAGGGAGAGGGACTTGAAGCTTGCCATGATGGTCCTGTCCTTTTGCTCGATCACGGCGTCAGAAGCTGAAGCCTGGGGTGGCGGAGGTCTGCTGCGGCCGAACCGCCGCCTGCTGCTTTTGCGCCTGCCGCTGCGGCGGAGCCGCCGGGGCGGGGAGGGCGGCGGCGCTGCCCACGCCGGGGCCCTGCGGCCGCGGCTGAACCATGGTCGGCATCGGCCGGGTCGCGCCCGGGCGGTTATATTCGCCCCTGTCGAGGAACACCCGCTCCATCCCGTTGCCGGCGCGGAAGCCGTCGGTCGGAAGCGCGATCTGCGAGGCGTTGACCGGCCGCACGAGATAGGGCGTGACGACGATGACGAGCTCGGTCTCGTTGCGCTTGAAGCTGTTCGAGCGGAACAGAGCGCCGATGATCGGCAGGCTGCCGAGAAGCGGCGCCTTGTCGGTATTGTTGCCGTTGCTGTTGCGAAGCAGGCCGCCGATCATGAAGCTCTGGCCGGAGCCGAGCTCGACGGTCGTCTCCGCCCGCCGGGTGGTCAGGCCGCGGATGCTGAACCCGTTGATCTGGATGGCGCCGGCGTCGGACAGCTCCGAAACCTCCGGACGGACCCGCATCGAGATCCGGCCGTCGGCGAGCACGGTCGGGGTGAAAGCGAGGCTGACGCCATATTGCTTCCACTCGATCGAGGTGCCGTTGATTCCGCTCGCGAGCGGGACCGGGAACTCGCCGCCGGCGAGGAAGCTGGCGGTCTCGCCCGAAAGCGCGGTCAGATTGGGCTCGGCCAGGGTATGGACGGCGCCGACCTGCTCGTTGAGCTTGAGGGTCGAGAGCAGGTCCATGCCGAGGACGTGGCCGGCGAAGCCGAGCGTGGTTCCGGGACCCTGGGCGAACTTGTAGTTGGTGGCGGTGAACGGCAGGCCGGTGGCGGGGTTGGTGATGCCGAGGGGCGTGTCGGTGATCGTGCCGGCATTGCCCTGGCCGACCCCGAAGATGAAGCCGTTGCCGCTGCTTCCGTCATTGTCGCGGTTGAGCAGGTTGACCCCAATCTCCTTCACCAGGGTCCGGCTCACCTCGGCGACGGTGACCTTGAGCATCACCTGCAGAGGGGTCGCGCTCTTGAGGCGGCTGAGCACCTGGGTGCCTTCGCCGACATAGGCCTGGACGAGGCGGCTGGCCTCCTCGACGTCGGCCGGGGCGGCGACGGTGCCGGTCAGAAGCACCATGCCGTTGATCGGCCTGGCCTGGATCTGGGCGTCCGGCATGGCGAGGCGAAGCAGCTCGTCGACCGAGCCCAGCTTGTTGCCGACCCGGACATTGGCCGAGTAGACCGTGCGTCCCGACTTGTCGGTCGCGAACACGGTGGTTTCGCCGGGCGTCTTGCCGAACACGTAGATCTGGTTGGCGGAGCGCACCTGGACGTCGGCGATCTTGTCGTCGGCGACGAACAGGTCGGTCATCTGGCCGTCGAGGCGCACCATCTGGCCGGAGCCGACCGACAGGTTGAGGTCGTCGGTGGGGCGGACCGCCGTGGGCTGGGCGAAGGCGGGCGCCTGGACACCGGCCGTCAGGCTGGCGGTGAGTACGGCGGCGATCGCTGTGCCGACCGTCGCTCGGCGCATGATGTTCAGCTTTGTCATCTTATTTGGCTCCGACCGGAACGAGGGTGACACTGTTGCCGCGGGCGACCCGAACGGTGGGACCCGTGGGGGCTGCGGCGGCGCCGGCCGGGGCCTTGCCCGCGGCGGCGAGCGCCATGGCGCTGAGAGCGTCGGCGATCTTGTCGTCGGCCGTTGGCTTCCCTTTGCCGCTGCCGGGGACGGTGCTGCGCTGGAAGCGCGAGACATCCGAGCCCGTGGTGTAGGTGGGGGTGCCGTCGGACGGCTGGTTGGCGACACCCATCAGCATCCGCCGCTCGGCCTTGGCGTCGCCGTTGGCCGGAACCGCCACCTCGCCGGAGGCGATGGCGCGCTCCAGCTCGGCCGTATTGTCGGCGATGGAGCGCAGCGACAGCGACAGGTCGCCGATCTTCTGGGCCACGGCGATCTTCTCGGCGAGCTTGGGGGTCGCCTCGAGGGTGACCATCGTGAAGCGCTGGACGACGGCCTTGCCGTCTTCGCCCTGGGCGGACATGCGCTGGTCGGTGGCGAGCACCCGGACGTTGCGCATCACCGTCTCGGAAACCTTGAGCGGATTGCCGTCGCCGCCGCCTTCGACTTCCTGGGTGAGGACGATGTCGACCCGGTCCCCCGGGAAGATGAAGCCGGCGACGCCGCTGGTCGCGGAGACGGGCACGGTGACCGCGCGCATCCCCGGCCCGAGCGCGGCGGCGAGGAAGCCCCGCTCGCCCGGCTTGATCAGCGAACCCTGGGTGAAGGGCTGGCCGGCCGTGATCTCGTTGCGAACGACCGTGCCGACGAGATCGGCCGAACGGACGCCGGGCTTGCCCTTGATGTAGTAAGCGGGCTGGACGAGGCCTTCGGGCCAGCGCTGGAAGCGGAACGCCTCCGCATCGATGATGGTGCCGACGGGAAGGGCGCGGGTCGCGACCAGCACTTCGGGGCCGGCCGGAACGGCGGGCCTGGCCGAGGCGGAAGGCGCTCCGGCTCCGCTGAACATGTTCTTGGCGGTCACCGCGGTTACCGCCGCGATGATCAGCGCTCCGATCAGCAGCACGATCTTTTTCACATCCATGACGCCAGTCGCCTCCTCGCCCGCTTCAAATTGCAGGCTCCCACATCAGACAAATTGGTTAAGAATCCGTTCGCCAATCAGCCAGAAACCGCCAAATGCGATGGCGATGCCGTACGGAATTTCCGGTTGGCCGGAGGCTTTCGCCATCCGGTGAGCGGCCACCATCGCCAGCGTCAGCACGCCGCCCGCGATCGACATCACGGCGAGCAACTTCACCACGCCGGCGAACGGCAGCCACAAGGCGAGCGCCGCCGCCATCTTGACGTCGCCGCCGCCCATCGCCCCGAACCGGAAGGCGATCGCGAACAGGCTGAACACCGCCAGGGCCAGCCCGATCTGCAGCGCCACCCCCGGCCACAGGCTGAGGCCGATGCTCCACCAGAAAGGTATTGCGAGCAGGGCGATCAAGCCGTTCAGCCAGTTGGGGATCGTCCGGGTGCGCCAGTCGCCGATCGCCGCCAGCAGCATGGCCGCGGCGAGCAAAGCGATGAAAAACCAGGAAAGGCCCCCTTGCATGAGGACCAGGCACTAGACGGAACAGCTTTCGAAACCGTAACCGGCACCATGCCCAGCCTAGCGTTCGACCGCCGATCGATCCCCTCCGACGCCGCTTTCCGCGACTGGAAGGCGGCCGACGGCTGGACCTACCGGACGCTGGAGTGGCGGCAGCGTGAGGGGGCGCGGGCGCGCGGCAGCCTCCTCTTCGCCGGAGGCCGGGGCGACTTCATCGAAAAATATCTCGAGGCCCAGGATCACTGGCACCGCTCCGGCTGGAACGTCGACGCGTTCGACTGGCGGGGGCAGGGCGCCTCGCAGGGCGACCGGCCCGGCGGCCACCTCGACAGCTTCGAAACGCTTATCGGGGATCTCGCCGGCCTGATCGGCTCCTGGACGGCCGCCACTCCCGGCCCTCACGCCGTGATCGCCCATTCGATGGGCGGCCATGTCCTCCTGCGCACTCTCGCCGACCGGAAGCCGCCGATCGACGCCGCGGTGCTGATCGCTCCGATGCTGATGATCAACAGCGCGCCGCTGCCGCCTTTCGCCGCCGAGTGGCTCGCCTCGAGCGCCTCGCTGTTCGGCTGGAGCGGGCAGCCGGCCTGGCAGCAGCCTTCGCGGCCGCAGCCGCCGGGCTCGCTTCGTCAGGCCTGCCTCACCGGCTGCCAGGACCGTTACGAGGACGAGCTCTGGTGGTGGGAGAAGCAGCCCCGATTCAACCTCGGCGCACCGAGCTGGGGCTGGCTGAAGGCGGCCTACGCTTCCTGCGCGGCGCTGACTCCCGCAAGGCTGGCGGCGGTGGCGACTCCGGTGCTTCTGATCGGCACCGAACGCGACCGGCTGGTCAGCCCGGCGGCCATCCGCCGCGCCTCGGCCCGGCTGCCCAAGGCCGAGCTGATGATGTTCGAGGACAGCGCGCACGAGATATTGCGCGAGCGCGACGAGGTCCGGCTGAAGGCTCTGGCGCGGATCGACGACTTCCTCGATCGCCACGCCGGGCGATGAGCTTCGACGCGGACATCGCCATCGTCGGCGCCGGAATGGCGGGGGCGAGCCTCGCGGCGGCGGTCGCCGGGGAGGCCTCGGTCCTGCTGCTCGAAGCGGAGGACCAGCCGGGCTATCACAGCACCGGCCGCTCCGCCGCCTTCTGGGCCGAAAGCTATGGCGGGCCCTTCGTCCAGCCCCTCACCACCGCCTCGGGTCCGTTCCTGGAAGCGCGGGGTTTCCTCTCGCCGCGGGGCGGTCTGCATATCGCCGATTCCGCCGGGCTCGAGGCGCTGGCGGGGCTCGAGGCGGAATTCGGCGAGCGGGTCGGCTTCGAGCGGCTGGATCGGGCCGCGCTCGAGGCGCTGCTGCCGGGCCTCCGCCCGGCCTGGGTGGCGGGGCTGCTCGAACCGAGCTGCACCGACATCGACGTGGCGGGCCTGCACGGCTTCTACCTGGCGCAGGCGCGGCGGAACGGGGCGAAGCTGGCGACCGGCGCCGAGGTCCGAAGCTTGCGGCGGCAGGGGCGGGGCTGGTCGGTGGAGACCGGCGCGGGCCGCTTCAGCGCCGGCCTGCTCGTCAACGCGGCCGGCGCCTGGGCGGATCGGGTCGCGGCCATGGCGGGCGCGGCGCCGGTGGGGCTGCAACCCTATCGGCGGACGCTCTCGCAATTGCGGGTCGATCCGCCGGCGCGGGCGGATCTCCCGCTCGTGATGGACGCGCTCGAGCGCTTCTACTTCAAGCCGGAAGCGGGCGGGCGCCTCTGGCTCAGCCCTCATGACGAGACACCCTGCGAGCCGTGCGACTGCGCTCCCGAGGAGCTCGACGTCGCCGTCGCCATCGACCGGCTGGAAGGGGCGGTGGACTGGAAGGTCGAGCGGGTGGAGCGGAGCTGGGCCGGCCTGCGCAGCTTCGCTCCCGACCGCCGCCCCGTCTACGGCTTCGATCCCGCCGTCCCCGGCTTCTTCTGGTGCGCGGGGCAGGGCGGCTTCGGAATCCAGACCGCTCCGGCCGCGGCGAGGCTGGCGGCGGCCCTGCTTCTGGGCAAGACGCCGGAGCTCGATCCCCGCCCCTACGATCCCGGCCGGTTTTCCGCCTGAATCCCGGACGTTGAGCCCTTTCCGGATATAGTGTATCATTCGGGCGCCCGCTTGTTCCGGGCTGGAGATCGCCGTGTCGTTCCGATCCATGATTGCCGCGAGCGCGCTGCTGCTGATGTCCTGCGCTGCGCCCGAGCCCCAGCCCCAGGCGCCTGCCCCGAAGCAGGCTCAGCCGGAATCGCCGCTGGCGGACCTGCCGCCTCCCGAGACCCTGACGGCGGGCCAGGCCGAGTTCGGGCTCGACCTCTACCGGCGGCTGGGGGAAGAGGCCGGCAACATCTTCATTTCGCCGGCCAGCATCTCGATGGCGCTCGGCATGGTCTATGCCGGCGCCGAAGGTGAAACGGCCGCGGAGATGGCCCGGGCGCTCCGCTATCCGGATGCCGGCGTTCACGAGGGGATGGGCGCCTTGCTCCGGCGCCTTCCGATCGACTCGGAGGGACGGCGGCTCAGCATCGCCAACGCGCTCTGGGTCCAGCAGGACTTTCAGCTGAAGCCCGCTTTTCTCGAGCGGGTCCGGCTTCAATATGGCGGCGGGGCACGGCCGGTGGATTTCGTCGGCGCTCCGGCCGCGGCGATCGATTCGGTCAACCGCTGGGCGGAGGAGAATACGGCAGGGCGGATCAAGGGCATCCTTCAGCGCGAGAACATCACCGACCGCACCCGGCTGGTGCTGACCAACGCCGTCTGGTTCAAGGCCGACTGGCTGCTCCCCTTCCAGGCCGCGCAGACCCGGCCCCGCCCGTTCCGGCTCAGCGGCGGCGGCACTCTGTCGGTGCCGATGATGCGCCAGCGCTCCATGTTCAGGCTCCTCGAGGCCCCGGCCTTCGAGGCGGTGGAGATGCCCTATAAGGGCGAGGAGCTGTCGATGATGCTCTTCCTCCCCAAGGAGAGCAGCAGCCTCAGGCAGTTCGAGCAGGGCCTGGACGGCAAGGCGCTGAGCGGCTGGATCGACCAGCTGAGGACGAGCGAGCGCCGCGACCTCGAGCTGGTCGTCCCCAAGATCGGGCTCGAGACCCGGGCCTCGCTCGTTCCGCAGCTTCAGGCGCTGGGGATGCGGCGCGCCTTCACCCAGATGGCGCAGCTTCAGGGCATGGCCGACGCCCGCCTGCATCTGAGCGAGGTCATCCACCAGACCTTCCTTCGGGTCGACGAGAAGGGGACGGAAGCGGCCGCGGTCACCGCCGGGATCGGCGAGATCGTCAGCATGCCGCGCGAATTCCACGCCGACCGCCCCTTCTTCTTCCTTATCCGCGACAACCGAACGGGCACCCTCCTCTTCATCGGCCGGATCGAGCGGCCCTCGCCGCCCAGGGCCTGAAGCGAGCTCAGCGCCTCGAAAATTGAATCGCCGCGTCGCAGGCGAGGCGGTCCGCCCGCTCGTTCTGCGGGTGGCCGGCATGACCCTTGACCCAGCGCCAGTCGATCTTGTGCGGCGCCGCCGCGTCGAGAAGCTCCTGCCACAGCTCGGCATTCTTGACCGGCTTCCGATCCGCCGTCTTCCAGCCGTTGCGGCGCCAGCCGTGGATCCATTTGCTGATGCCGTCGCGGACGTAGATGCTGTCGGTCCAGAGCGTCACCTCGCAGGGCCGCTTCAGCGCCTCCAGGGCGCGGATCGCCGCCAGCAGCTCCATCCGGTTGTTGGTGGTCAGGGGCTCGCCGCCGCTGATCTCCTTCTCGTGCGGGCCGGACCGGATCACGGCGCCCCAGCCGCCGGGCCCGGGATTGCCCTTGCACGCGCCGTCGGTGAAGATATCGACCGCGGGAAGGCTCAAGCCGCCTCGAGCCCGCGCGGCAATTTGAACACCATCCGCTCGACGACGCCTTCGCCCTCGACCTCGGTGACGTCGTAATGGAGGCCGAGGAAGTCCACCACCTCGCGCACCAGGGTCTCCGGCGCCGAGGCTCCGGCGGTGATTCCGAGCGTGCTCACGCCGTCGAGCCAGCCCAGCTCGATCTCGCTCGCCCGGCCGATCAGCCGGGCCCGCGTGCCCTCGCGCTCGGCGACCTCGACCAGGCGCACCGAATTGGAGCTCTTGGGGGATCCGATCACCAGCATCGCCTCGCAGGCGCGGGCGATGTCCTTTACCGCCGACTGCCGGTTGGATGTCGCGTAGCAGATGTCCTCGCCCTTGGGACCGCGGATGCCGGGGAAGCGGCGCTCGAGCACGGCGACGATCTCGGCGGTGTCGTCGACCGACAAAGTGGTCTGGGTGAGGTAGGCGAGGCTCGCCGGGTCGGCGGGATCGACGCGCTCGGCCTCCTCGACGCTCTCGATCAGGGTCATCTGGCCGTCGGGCACCTGGCCGAACGTTCCGATCACCTCGGGATGGCCGGCATGGCCGATGAAGAGGATGTGGCGGCCGTTCTCGACCAGCCGCTCCGCCTGGCGGTGGACCTTGGAGACGAGCGGGCAGGTGGCGTCGAGGAAGTCGAGCCCGCGTTCCTCGGCCCTGGCCGGCACCGCCTTGGGCACGCCGTGGGCGGAGAAGACCACCGGCACCCCGTCCGGCACCTGGTCCAGCTCCGGCACGAACACCGCGCCCTTGGCCTTGAGGCTGTCGACGACGAACTTGTTGTGGACGATCTCGTGGCGGACGTAGACCGGCGCTCCATAGCGCTCGAGCGCGAGCTCGACGATCCGGATCGCCCGGTCGACTCCGGCGCAGAAGCCGCGCGGGGCGGCGATCAGCAGGGTGAGGGCGGGCTTGGAGGCCATGTGACGAGAGCTCTACCGGATCGCTTGCTTAGACGGAACCCGGTTCCTATGATCCCCGCGTCCCGTCCAAAGGTGAGGATTCCCACCCTGTGTTCAAGTCCAAGGCGGCCCTTGCCGCGCTGATCCCTGTAAGCCTCGCCGCCTGCTCCACGCCGAACGGCCAGATCACCGACACCGGCATCACCGCCACCCGCTCGGCCTGCCCGGCGGTGGCGATCCCGGCGGCGACCGGCGACATCACCCTGTTCAACCCCGAGGGGAGCCGCGACGCCAGCGCCATCGACGTCGTCGCCAACATCACCAACCTGCGCTCGACCTGCGACGAGAGCGGCGACAATATCGTCACCCGGGTGACATTCGACGTCCACGCCCAGCGCCGCGACGGCCGCGGCGCCCGCGAGGTGGTGCTCCCCTATTTCATCGTCGCCGTCCAGGGCGGCACCAACGTCCAGGCCAAGAGCACGAGCCGGGTCGGCCTGAGGTTCGCCGACGGCGCGCTCCGCGCCAGCACCTCCGCCCAGGCGACCGGCTCGGTCACCCGGGCCGCGGTGACCCTGCCGGCCGACATTCGCGAGCAGATCACCCGCCGTCGCAAGCCCGGAGATCCCTCGGCCGCGATCGACCCGCTGGCCGATCCCGCGGTGCGCGAGGCGGTTCGGAGGGCGAGCTTCGAGATGCTGGTCGGCTTCCAGCTCACCCAGGACCAGCTCGCCTATAACGCGACCCGCTGATCCAATTCCTCCCCCGCGCTTGCTGGGGAGGGGACCAGCCGCAGGCTCGTGGAGGGGTTCTTCGGGAGTCGGAAAGGCCCCTCCACCGTGCTCCGCATGGTCCCCCGTCCCGGGGAGTCCTGGCGAGGACTTGAGGTTCGCCTCCACCCACCACCGCCTCTTTTCCGACTTGTGCCTCGTGCCTTCTCTCAGGAAAGTTCCGGCACGTCGCTCCAACGCAAAGCTCTGGAGGCATCGGATTCTCACCTGCGCCGTGCACTCGGCCGGGCTTTGACGCCTGCGAGCCGGGCGCCTCGGCACCCGGGGCGAGAGAAGGCACGAAGGCACGAAGGCGCCGAACCTCCTCAGGAGGGTGTCAAAAAAAGATACCTGCACCGGCGGGCGGCAGATAACGTTCTTGCGGCGCGAATCGGGCGCTGCTGAGTTGGCGGGAAATCGAAGTGATGTCGATCTGGGACTACGCCCATACTCCAACCGACACAGTTGCCGACTTTTGCGCCATCAGTGAGTGCCCGTTTTGCTGTGTGCGATTGCACCGGTCAGCTGTGTCAGCTCCGCTGATCACTTTCTACCATAGCCGGTCTGAAATCTACCTTGGAACTTGCCAATTGTGCGGGTGGTGGAACATTCAGCAGGACGTGCAAGAGAGAATAGACAGGTTCCATACCCAGATATATGAGCGGGGCTCGTACGGCGTTTTAAAGAACCTGGATTTAAGGGACATCAATACGCCGCTGCAAGAAGTGCGTGATTACCTTACGGCCAAGTACGAAAGGCGATTCGAAGTCAATCCACGCCTGTTTGAGGAAACGGTGGGAAGTGTATTTGCCGACCATGGCTTTTCAGTGGAGGTCACCGCATATTCCGGTGACGGCGGGGTCGACGTGATCTTAACCGATGGCACCGCACGGATTGGCGTACAGGTGAAAAGATACAAGGACGCGATCGAAGCTGAAGAAATCCGCTCGCTGCTCGGCGCTTTGGTCATAGGGGGAATGACGAAGGGCATCTTCATCAGCACTTCCAGTTTTCGCTCTGGCGCTACCAGCGCGGCCGAATTGTCCGCTCGTCGCGGCTGGCCCATCGAGCTCGTCGATGCGGATCAATTTTATTCCGCTCTTGAAATCTCGCAACGGCAGGTTGACCGCCGTTCTGAAGAATGGATCGGCGAAATTATTCCGCACCTTCGGATAGTCAATTCTTATAAGTCCTTGGATGAGGACGGATTTTACGAAGATTGATATCTGTACCGGACAGCCCCGCTTTCCGAACTTATTTACGTTGTGCCTTCGTGTCTTCTCTCAAAAAAGTTCGGCACGTCGCTCGAACTAAAGCCGCTGGAGGCATCGGAGCTTCCTTGTCCCTTGCACCCGGTCGGGCCTTGCCATTGCGGGGCGGGCGCCTCGGAACCCTGTTTCGAGAGAAGGCGCAAAGGCGCGAAGGCACGACGTAGAAAAGGGATCGGTTGCCGCTTCGCGGGAAGGGCGACCGGCGCCCTCCCCGGGAAAATCTTTCGCGGGTCAATCTGCCGTCCGGCGCCTCTCCCTCATTTTGCGGGACAGGAGGGGGCGCGGAGCGGTGGGAGGTAAGGGCCTGTACGCCTGAGGGGCGTGGCGGAGGCGCGAATCTACAACCCTGCCCTGCATTTGCAGGGGAGGGGGACCAGGCGAAGCCTGGTGGAGGGGCCTTGCTGAGCCTGAAGAACCCCTCCACCGCACCTCGCGCGCTCCCCCTCCCCGAGAAATCTCGGCGAGGAATTTGGTCGGCGTTGACTATCCGCCCGCCACCCTCCACAGCGCCCTTGCCGCCGGCCGCCAAGCCGGGGTGCGCGCGGGAGAGTGTGGAGGGCCCCGGCCCGAAGCCGCCG